>NZ_JBEZVN010000008.1:0-84319 GCF_040636995.1 Streptomyces sp. NPDC032161
CAGGCTTTCCTCCGGGCTTTTCCCTTCGGTCTTGCGTTTCCGACTCTATCAGACTCTTTCGTGTCCGATTCCCGGTCGAAGCGGGTTCGCCTTCCGGGTCCCACGCTTTCGCGCTTTTCCCTTTCGGCGGTTCCGACTCTATCAGATCCTTTCGGGCCTGATTCCCAGTCAGCGGGATTCGCCTTCCCGGCCGTTGGGCCGTTCCGACGCCGAAACTCTAGCGGATTTTCCCGGCGACTCATAATCGAGTCCTCGAAATTAATTTCGGCATGCCGAAATTGCCCCGAGTGGGAGATCGTGCTGGGTTTTGATTGCCGCGTCCGCGGCGGGATCGGTTGTCGCAGAACCGTTCCGGCCCCGTGACAACTCGAAGAACCTTACGGACCGAGGTGGAGCGTGTCAACCCCACCAGGTCAAGCGGTTTCCGGGCGGCCGGCCGGGCCGACGGTCGTCGGACCGGCCGCCGGGTCAGTCCAGATCGGTGAGGCGGCCGCCGGCGTCCGGCTGGGCGTGCTCCACCCGGCGCAGGACGCGGATCAGCATGTCGCCGAGGGCGCCCCGCTCCTCCGCCGTGAAGTCCTGGAGCAGGTCCTCCTCGAAGGCGGTGGCCATGCGCATCGCCTCCAGCCATTTCGTACGGCCCTCGTCGGTCACCTCGACGATCACGCGCACCCGGTTGCTCTCGTCACGGTCGCGGGTGACCAGGCCCTCGGCCGCCATGCGGTCGATCCGGTGGGTCATCGCGGCCGGGGTGAGGCCGAGGCGCTTCGCGAGCTCGCCCGGGCCCAGACGGTAGGGAGAGCCGGCCAGCACCAGGGTCTTGAGGACCTCCCACTCGGCGTTGCTGATGCCGAGGGCGGCCAGCTGGCGTCCGTACGCCACGTTCATCCGGCGGTTCAGTCGGCCGAGGGCCGAGACGACCTGTTCGACCTGTGGGTCGAGGTCGCGGAACTCCCGCTGATACGCGGCGATCTGCTCGTCGAGGCTCGGCTCCTGCGGGCCGGGCTGCTCGGTGGTGTCAGACATGGCGGGCAGTATGGCACGCCCGCCAAAGCCATCGAAGTCCTTCGGCCTGAATTGTTGACCTTCTAACTTTAGTGCTAAAGTCTTCGGGTTCGAGTCGTTGGTATGGCCCGGCATGTCGGCATGCCGGTTCGAGAGCTTGAGGCAGGTGAGTGTGACCAGGGAGATGGGGGCAGCGCTGCGGCGGATCCAGCTGGGAAGCGCGTTGAGCGCGTTCGGGCTGGGGTTCACCGTTCCGTACCTGTACGTCTACGTGGCGCAGGTGCGGGATCTGGGTGCGGGTACGGCGGGAGTCGTGCTGGCGGTCTTCGCCATGGCGGCGCTGGCCGTTCTGCCGTTCACGGGCCGTGCCATCGACCGGCGCGGGCCGTTGCCGGTACTGGTCGTCGCCTCGGCCGTCGCCTCTCTGGGCGCGGTGGCGCTCGGTCTGTCGTCCGGTGTGACCGCGTCCGTGCTGTCGGCCGCGGTCCTGGGCGCGGGTACGGCGGTCATGCAGCCGGCGCTCGCCACGATGCTCGTGTGGTGCTCCAGCACCGCCTCCCGCACGCGTGCCTTCGCCATGCAGTTCTTCCTGCAGAACCTCGGGCTCGGCATCGGCGGGCTGGTCGGCGGGCAGATCGTGGACACGTCCCGGCCGGGGACCTTCACCCTGCTGTTCCTCATCGAGGCCGCGATGTTCGTGGTGCTGGGTGTCATCACCTGCACCGTGCGGCTGCCCCGTACGCCGTCCTTCTCGGACGCCCGGCCCACCGACGGGTCCGGGTCGACGGGCGGGCTGCGGGCGCTGCTGTCGCACCGGGCCATGGTGCAGCTGTGCGTGCTGGGCTTCGTGCTGTTCTTCGCCTGCTACGGGCAGTTCGAGTCGGGTCTCGCGGCGTACGGCACCGAGGCCGCCGGGATCCAGCCCTCGACCCTCGGTGTCGCGCTGGCCGCCAACACCGCCGTCATCGTCGTGGCGCAGTTCGTCGTGCTGCGCATGGTGGAGCGTCGCCGCCGCAGCCGGGTCATCGCGCTGGTCGGCCTGATCTGGGCGTTCGCCTGGGTCGTGGCGGGCTTCGCGGGCCTCGGGCACGGCAGCCAGACCATGGCGACTGCCGCGATGATCTCCACGTACGCCCTCTTCGGGCTCGGTGAGTCGATGCTGTCGCCGACCGTCGCGCCGCTGGTCGCCGATCTCGCTCCGGAGTCGATGGTCGGGCAGTACAACTCCGCGTTCGCCCTGTGCAAGCAGCTCGCGCTGGCGGTCGGTCCGGCCGTGGGCGGGCCGATGGGGGCCACGCTGCACGGCCCGTACATCGTGACGTTCGTGCTGTTCTCACTGGGCATCACGGTGCTGGCGCTGCGGCTGGGCCGACGGCTCACCCCGGCGCAGGACCAGCCGTCGGCCGAGGTCACGCCGTCCCGGGTGGTGGCCGTCTCGCGACCGGAGCCCGAGCCCGCGCCCAGCTGCCACTGATTCACCGGGCCGGCCCATCGGGAGCGGACCGGACGCGCTGGACTGGAACGGAGGGGCCCTGTTGCGCACAGGGCCCCTCTGTTCGTGCTCACCTCTCCTGCGGCAGGTCTGTGCTCACCGCTCCCGCGGCAGGGTGAATTCGCACCAGACCGCCTTGCCTCCGCCCGGCCTGCGACGGCAGCCCCAGGACGTGGCGATCGTCGCGACGATGGAGATGCCGCGCCCCGATTCGTCCGCCGGATCGGCGCGACGGCGGCGGGGCAGGTGGTCGTCGCCGTCGGTCACCTCGATGATCAGGCGGCGGTCGGTGCGGCGCAGTCCCAGGCGCATCGGCGGCGTGCCGTGCTTGAGGGAGTTCGCGACGAGTTCGCCCGCGGCCAGGACGCCCAGGTCGCGGAGTTCGGCCGGGAACCGCCACGACGTCAGCACGCCGGTCGCGAAGGCGCGGGCGCGCGGGGCGGCCTCGATGCCGCCGAGGAGGTCGAGCGAGGCGTTGTGGAACAGCTCCGCGTCGGCCCCGGTCCGGGCGGGGTGCTGGACCACCAGCACCGCCACGTCGTCGTCGTGCTCCGCGGTGACGCCGAGGGAACGGATCAGCCGGTCGCAGACGACCTGGGGCGAGCCCTTGGCGCCCGAGAGGGCACGCTCCAGCGCGGCGACACCCTCGTCGATGTCCTCGCTGCGGCGCTCGACCAGGCCGTCCGTGTAGAAGACCGCGGTGGAACCGGGCGGCAGCTCGATCGTGCCCGACGTGTGGATCCAGCCGCCGGTGCCGAGCGGCGGTCCGGTCGGGTCCTCGGCACGGTGGACCGTGCCGTCCTCGTGGCACACCAGGATCGGCAGGTGCCCGGCGGAGGCGTAGACGAGCCGGCCCTCGTTCGGATCGTGGACCGCGTAGGCGCAGGTGGCGATCTGGCTGGCGTCGATCTCGGCGGCTAGACCGTCGAGGAGCTGGAGCACCTCGTGCGGCGGGAGGTCGAGCCGGGCATAGGCGCGTACGGCCGTGCGGAGCTGTCCCATGACGGCGGCGGCGCGCACCCCGCGGCCCATCACGTCGCCGATGACCAGGGCGGTGCGACCGGCGCCGAGCGTGATGACGTCGTACCAGTCGCCGCCGACCGCCGCGTCCGTGCCGCCGGGCTGGTAGGTGGCGGCGATCCGCAGGTCGTCGGGCTGCTCCAGTTCCTGCGGGAGCAGCGAGCGCTGGAGGGTGACGGCCGTTTCGCGGTGGCGGCGCTCGCTGGCGCGGAGCCGTTCGGCCGCTTCGGCGTGGTCGGTGACGTCGGCGGCGTACACGAGCACTCCGCGCCCGGCGTCGTCGCCCGCGCTCCCGTTCCTGCTTCCGGCCCTGCCTCGGTTCGTGCCCCTGTCCTTGTCCTTCCTCCGGTTCCTGCCCGGGGTCCTGCTCGCGTCGTCGGCCGTTCCGGAGTCGCCGTCCCGGTGCACGGGAGTACAGGTCACGGTGTACGAATTGCCGTTGCGGACCTTGCGGGACTTGACCGTGCGGGGCGTGCCGCTGCGCAGGACCTGGTCCATGAGGGGCAGCAGGCTGAGTTCGGCGAGTTCGGGCATGGCCTCGGCGGCGGTGGCGCCGATCGGGCGCGGGCCGAAGGCGGCGACGTAGGCGTCGTTGACGTACTCGATCCGGTGGTCGGGGCCGTGCACCAGGGCCACGAGAGCGGGCAGCCTGCCCAGCAGGTCCCGCGCGGAGAGGTCCTCCAGGGCGGGGCCGCCGGTCCCGGCGGGACGGCCGTCGTGCGCGTCGTCCCGCGTCTCGTCGCCCACACCGTCGCACGTCCCGTCCTGTCCGCCGTCGGGCAGGACGCCGGACGGGCCGTCGGGCGTGACCGTGCCCGGGTCGTCGTCCGGCGGGCGGGGTCCGGACTCGGGGCGCCCGTACTCGGCGCGCGCCGGGGGTACGGAGCTGCGGTCGTCCCGAGCGGCGGCGCGGCGCTGCGTTCCGGGTAGGCGGGCGCTCCAACGCGTGAAGTTCACGGAATTTCTGGCCTCGTGTGTCGGTGTGGTCCGCTCGGGCGGGCTGATTCCTCTGCCGGTCCCGGTTCCCCCTGCCGGATCCGGCCGTCCCGGCCGGATCCGTGGGATCCGGTGGTTCCGTCGGTTCGGGCGGATCGGGTGGTTCCGGTGGTGCCGGCGGTTCTGTCGGGGGCCGGACCCGGGAGAGCGCAGCCGGGCCTCATCGCGCTGATCGTGCCTTCGCGGCGTCAGAGGTGTCCGGCGCCCGTGACGCGCCCGGTTCCCCCGGCGCATCACACGCGTGTGATGCCTCTGGTGCTTCTGATACCTCTGACGTCTCTGATGCGTCTCGGACATCGGGGATGTCGCTGCTGTTCACTGTCTCGTCGCTGCCGGCCGGGGTCACTCTGCGCAGGTGTGGGCCCACCTATGGTCACACGTCCAGTGTGGCGGACCGTACTGACAGTTGTCGGTACGGCGATGCCGCGGTCGGGTGAGGCTGCGGGTCGACGGCCGGTCAGCGTCCGTGCCCCGGTGGGCCGTCGGGTCCGGCGGGGCGGCGGGGGCCCGGTGGACCGCCCGGCCCCGTGGGCCGACCAGGCCCCGGCGGGCCTCCGGTGGTCGGCGGGCCGCCCGGTCCGGGCCGTCCGCCTCCCGCGGCACGTTCGAATTCGGCCCGCGGATGTTCCAGTGAGCCGAGGGAGACGACCTCGCGTCTGAAAAGACCGGCGAGCGTCCATTCCGCCAGGACCCGGGCCTTCCGGTTCAGCGTCGGGACGCGGCTGAGGTGGTATGTGCGGTGCAGCAGCCACGCCGGACACCCCTTGAGCGCGCGACCGCGGACCTGGGCCACGCCCTTGTGGAGGCCCAGCGAGGCGACGGAGCCCATGGAGGCGTGGCGGTACTCCTCGAGGGGGCCGCCGTCGAGCGACGCGAGGACGTTCCCGGCGAGGACCTTGGCCTGGCGCACGGCGTGCTGGGCGTTGGGGGCGGTGCTGACGCCCTTCTCGGAGGCCGTCAGGTCGGGTACGGCCGCGGCGTCCCCGGCCGCCCAGGCGTGCTCGACGCCCTCGACGGCGAGTTCCGCCGTGCATCTGAGCCGGCCGCGCTCGTCGAGCGGCAGATCGGTGGCGGCGAGGACCCGTGCCGGTTTGACGCCCGCGGTCCACACGAGGGTGCGGGTCGGGATGCGGGAACCGTCGCTCAGCACGGCGACGCGGTGCTCGCAGGACTCCAGCCGGGTGTCGAGGCGCACGTCGATGTTGCGGCCGCGCAGCTCGCGGATCACGTACAGCCCGAGCACCTCGCCGACCTCGGGAAGGATGCGGCCGGACGCCTCGACGAGGATCCACTTCATGTCCTCCGCCTTGATGTTGCGGTAGTACCGCGAGGCGTGACGGGCCATGTCCTCCAGCTCGGCCAGCGCCTCGACGCCCGCGTAGCCGCCGCCGACGAAGACGAAGGTGAGGGCGGCGGCGCGAAGGGCCGGGTCGCGGGTGGTCGAGGCGATGTCCATCTGCTCGATGACGTGGTTGCGCAGCCCGATGGCCTCTTCGACGGTCCTGAAGCCGATGCCGTGGTCGGCGAGGCCGGGGACCGGGAGGGTGCGCGAGACTGAACCGGGCGCGAGGACGAGTTCGTCGTACGGGATCTCGACGGCGCCCGTGCCGTCCTCCATGGTGGCGAGCGTGGCCACGGTGGCCGTGCGCCTGGAGTGGTCGATGTGCCGCGCCTCGCCGATCACGATCCGGCAGTGCGCCAGGACCCGGCGGAGCGGCACGACGACATGGCGCGGCGAGATCGAGCCGGCGGCCGCCTCGGGCAGAAACGGCTGGTACGTCATATAGGGCTCGGGGGTGACGACGACGATCTCGGCCCGGCCTTCCCTGAGCCGCTGTTTCAGCTTCCGCTGGAGACGCAGCGACGTGTACATCCCGACGTAGCCGCCGCCGACGACGAGAATGCGTACGCACGCCGGGGGGCCGGGGGGTGTTCCCCCGGAATCTGAAGCCATCACCACCCCATGACGCAACGGGCTCAAGGGTTTGTCCACAGCCCCGGCAAATTGTGTGACCGGAGATCTCGGGCGGGGCGGCGCCGCCGGTGGCCGCGATGTCGAGTCAGCCGCGCAGGTCAGGGGCCGGGGTGGGGCGGCGGGCCGGGGTCGCCCGGACGGTCGGCCGGTCCTCGCACCGATCGGAGACGCTCCGTGCGGAACTACCCTCTTCTGAATTGACGCAGGCTCAACTATGTTCGTATGTCGTCGGAGTGCCGGGTCGGGACCAAGATCCACTCTCTGGCTCAGACTGCGGGAAGTCTCCGGGGGGAGACGTCATTACCGGGGGAACATCATGCATATTCAGGATCCTCATTGGCAGACCGCTGCGGCGGTTACGCCTCATTCGTCCGTTGGAAACGGCCGAGGCGGCGCCGTCGGAACCGTGGGGACGGTCGACGAGGTGACGCCGGTCGGCACGACGGGGACGACCACGACGGGCGTGACGAACGGGGGGATCGGGGCGAACGGGACGAACGGCCGGTCGACCCCTCTCCGTGTGGACGCCCAGCGCAATCTGGAACACGTGCTGCGCGCCGCGCGCGAGGTGTTCGGCGAGCTGGGGTACGGGGCCCCGATGGAGGACGTGGCGCGTCGCGCCAGGGTCGGCGTCGGCACGGTGTACCGACGGTTCCCGAGCAAGGACGTGCTGGTCCGGCGGATAGCCGAGGAGGAGACCGCCCGGCTGACGGACCAGGCGCGGACCGCTCTGGGGCAGGAGGAGGAGCCGTGGTCGGCGCTGTCGCGCTTCCTGCGCACGTCCGTCGCCTCGGGCGCGGGCCGGCTGCTGCCGCCGCAGGTGCTCCGGGTCGGCGTCGACGCGGACGCGGTCGTCGGCACCGACGCCGGTTCGGGGGCCGAGTCCGCGGCTGCCGGGGCGGAGGCCGGTTCCGGGGCCGGGAACGCGGGCGCGGACGGCTCGGCGCCGATCGGGGAGACGGGGGCCGTCGCGGCGATCCTGCCGGGCTCGGGCACCACGCGAGTGCCCCAGCAGCGGCAGGGCACGGGTCCGGACGACCTCCGGCCGGCCGAGGCGCGTGCCGTTCCGGAGGCCGGGCACGGCGGCATGGACGACACCGGGGCCGGTGAGCTGCTGGAGGTCGTCGGCCGACTCGTGGACCGGGCGCGTGCGGCCGGTGAGCTGCGCCGCGACGTGACGGTGGCGGATGTGCTGCTGGTCATCGCGACGGCGGCGCCTTCGCTGCCCGACGCGGCTCAGCAGGCGGCGGCTTCGAGCCGGCTGCTGGACATCCTGCTGGAGGGGCTGCGCTCCCGGCCTGCCGCCTGAGCCGGGGCCGCCCCGGTCCGTCGGAGGGCGGGGGCGGCCGGAGGTCCGGGCAGCCGTCCGAGGTCGGCTCGCGCTCCGGGGATCGGGAGCGATGAGGCGCCGCCCTGCCGTTCCCAGTCCTTCCACAACGGACCCACCGCCGGTCCGTGGCCCAGCCGCGGCCGATCCACTACCGATCCACCAGCGCTCCACTACCGGTCCACTACGGATGCGCCACCCGTCCACGGCAGTTCCGCCGACGTTCCACGATGGCTCCGCCGCCGATCCGCGGTGCTTCCGCAGCCGATCCGCGGTCGTCGCACGGCCGTTCCCGGCTCGTCGCACGGCTTTTCCGGAGCCCGTCGCACGGTCGGTCCACGGCTGACCGACGGCTCGTCCGTGGCCGAATTCCGTTTGGGCCGCGACCATTTCACGGCCGAATCCTGGCCGAATCTCGATCGAATCCTGGCGTTCCCCGGTGGTTCCGCATCGCCGTACGGGCCCGAACGGCCCTCGTCGACGGGGCCTTTGCCCGATGCCCGCCCTGCCCAGGTGAAATGGCGCTCGGATACTCTTCCCCGCATGAGCGGCGATCAGAGCTCATATTCGAGAGAACACCCCGGATGAGTGGTTGCCGGGGCTGAGGGTCCGGCGTGATTGCGCCATGTGGCACGCTTGCCCGGTGTTCGGGTCCGACAGCGCATACGGGGGCTATCGCGATGAGCGGTGACGGGCAGCAGGAAGAGCCCTTCGACGACGTCGCCGCCGCGGGCGGTGTGGCGGAGGCCGATGGTCCGTTCTCCCGCCAGGTGCCGCATCAGGGCGGCCCGGGACGATCGGGGGGCGGCGCCGATGCCGGCACCGTCCTGCCGGGCCCGTGGCCGGGGGCGCGAGACACCGGCGTCCACGCGGGCGTCGAGGCCGCGGTGCCGATGCAGCGGGAGGGCGGCAGCGCCACCGACGGTGCCGGTTCCGACGCCGATCTGATCAGGCAGATGCGGAACGGCGACAACCACGCGTACGCGGAGCTGTTCCGACGGCACTCGGACGCGGTGCGCCGCTACGCGCGCAGTTGCTGCCGGGACGCGCACACCGCCGACGACCTGACGGCCGAGGTCTTCGCGCGCACGCTGCAGGCGGTACGGAGGGGCAAGGGTCCCGAGGAGGCGGTGCGGGCCTACCTCATGACGGCCGTCCGGCATGTCGCGGCCGCCTGGACCAAGACCGCGAAGCGGGAGCAACTGGTCGAGGACTTCGCCGTGTTCGCCACGCAGGCCGCCGAGTCCTCGCAGGTGTCGGACATGGAGACGCTCGACCTCGGCGCGGATGTGCACGCGATGCACGAGGCCGAGCGTTCGATGGCGATGCGGGCCTTCCGCAGCCTGCCGGAGCGCTGGCAGGCGGTGCTGTGGCACACCACCGTCGAGGAGGAGTCGCCCAGCGAGATCGCCCCGTTGTTCGGGCTGACCGCCAACGCCACCGCGGTCCTGGCCAGTCGGGCCCGCGAGGGGCTCAAGCAGGCGTACCTCCAGGCCCATGTCAGCCAGGCGCTCACCTCCGGCGGCGACTGCGCACGCTACGCCGACCGGCTCGGGGCGTATGCCAGGGGCGGGCTCCGGATGCGGGCCGAGCGCGGACTGCGCGGACATCTCGAAGAGTGCGCGAAGTGCAGGCTCGCGGCGGGCGAACTGGCCCATGTCAATGCCGGGATTCCGGCGCTGCTGCCCGTCGCGGTCATCGGCTGGATCGCTGCCGGGTACTCGCTCAAGGCCGCCGGGATCGCCGCCGGTGGCGCTGCCGGTGCGGCCGGCGCGGGAGCCGCCGCGGCGGCGACCGGCGGGAGCTCCTCCGGGGGCGCGGGCGGCGGTGGCGCGTTCTCGGAAGGGCTCGGCACACCGGTGAAGGCCGGCATCGTGACGGCGGTCGTCGTGGCCGCGGCGGCCGGGCTGGCCTGGGCCATGGTCGGCAGCGACCAGCCGGGGCCCGACACCGGGCACGCCAACCAGCCCGCCGTCGCGGCACCCGCGGTGCCGCCGCCCGCCCCGCCGAATCCGACATCGTCCTCGCGTTCCAAGCCGCCGGCGCCCCCCGCACCGGTGCCGCCCGCCGCCGCGTCGTCCGACGCGACCCCGTCGGCGGCGGCGCCCTCGGCCCCGGCGCCGAATCCCCCGCCGAAGCCCACGTCCAAGCCCACGTCCGAGCCGACCACGACGACGGCTCCGGACCCCACGCGTCCGCCGACCGCGCCGCCTCCCGCGCCCGGACCGACGGCGACAGCGACCACGACCGGGAAGCCCAAGCCGACCGACCCCGGGTCGCCCCCCGACCCGACCCCCACCCCCACCCCGCCCACCGTCTACCGGCTCAGCGAGCTGCGCTACTCGACGACCGGCGACCACACCGAGCCCGAAGTGGTGGTGAACGAGAGCAACTGGCTCTGGCAGCGTTCCGGCCTGTGGATCGGCGGCAGGCAGTACGCCCACGGCGTGACCGTTCACAGCAAGTCCTCGGTCACGATCCAGTTGAACCGGCAGTGCTCGCGGTACGAGGCCGTGGTCGGGCTCGACGACATGTCACTGGGGCTGGGCGCGGTGCGCTTCTCCGTCCTCGGCGGTGACGGGTCGCTGCTGTGGCGGTCACCGGTGCTGCACGGCGGCGACCCGGCCGTACCCGTCGATGTCGGCATCGCCGGTCAGACCAGGATCCGGCTCGTCGTCGAGCGGATGCAGCACGGCAGCGGCGCGGCACTCGCCGACTGGGCGGATTCGGGCCTCAACTGCCGCTGAGACGGTCGCCCCGGAGCTTCGTCGAGGTGTCCGGGAGCTCCGCGCAGACACGGGTCAGCAGGTCGATGACGTCGTCGACCGTCAGCGTCCGGCCGCCGTCGTGCTCCGACTCGTACGCCTCAACTCCCAGTTCCGCGCGGGCCGACCGCTCGGCCTCGTCCGCCTCTGCCCGTTGCGCACCGGTCCGGGTGTCGGTGGGCCGCCAGCTGTCGGCCGCCGCCCGTATCCGTACGGCTTCGCCGTGGCGGCCCAGCTTCGGCAGCACCGCCGCCACTCCGTCCACCAGGTGTCCGGTGACGAGTTCGGCGCACTGGGCGTCCCGCGCCTCGCGCAGTGCCTGTGTCAGGCCGCGTATCCCGGCCTCCGGACCGCGCCCCGGCCCGTCCTCGTGCACCGAGATCCGCGAGTCCAGTCCCTTGATCACCGCCGTGAAGTGCGACGGCGGGCTGCCCCGTCCGGCCGCCGCCTCCACCTCCGTGATCAGCCGTCGCGCCTCCGCGATCTCACCGCGGTCCAGGGCCAGGGTGGCGCGCAGGAAGCGGGCGTAGGCGCGGGCGTCGTGCACCTGGAGGCGCTCCGCCCCGGTCTCGGCCTCGGCGAGCAGCCGTTCGAAGCCGGCCATGTCACCGGTCCGGTGGGCGAGTTCGGCGAGCCGGGCGAGCAGGAACGGCACCTCGGCGTGCGCCCCGACCTCGCGGGCGAGCGTCAGCGCCTCCTCGTACGCCGCGGCCGCCTCCTCGTACCGACCGCGCATGACGCCCGCCTCGGCGGTGGCGCTCGCGACCTGGGCGCGCAGCCAGCGGTCGCCGACCCGATGGGCCAGCTCGCGCAGCTCGGCGAGATCGTCGTCGACCCCGGGCATGCCGCCCGGCATGTCCACGGTCATGTGGGTGCGGAACATCAGCATGACGCCGTACTCCCAGGCGCCCCCATGGACCCGGGCGTTGGCGACCGCCGCCTCGACCCTGGCACGCGTTTCGGCGGTGGTGCGGGTCACGAACGCGGTCATCGGCCAGAGCAGCCCCGGGAAGCGGGCGCCCTGCGGGCCGGAGGACATGAAGACGTCGGCCACCCGCTCCGTCAGCTCCCACCACCCGTCGGCATGGTCGAAGTCGTCGGCCGGACCGTTCTCCACCGTGAGGAAGAACCTCAGCATCTGCAGCCGCATGCGCGGCCAGAAGCGGGGATCGCCGTCGTGCCGCGGCTCCGGTCCGAGCGTCATGGCCCGCTCGCACCAGCTCAGGCCCTCGGTGCGATGGTTGCGCAGCCACCAGAACCACCCCATGCCGAGGACCAGTCGCACCGCGTCCGCCTCCGACGGCTCGGTGACGACGCTGCGGGTGAGGGCGGCCCGGATGTTGTCCAGGTCGGTCTCCAGGCGTGCGATCCAGTGCAGTTGCTCGCCGGAACGCAGGCGGGGATCGGCCTCCTCGACGAGCGCGGCGAAGTAGGCGGTGTGCGCGTTCGCCGCGGCGGCCCGCAGAGCGGGGGTCTCGGCCGCACGCTCGTCGGCGTACTCGTGGATGGTCTCCAGGAGGCGGTAGCGCATCCCACCGGTGGCGGTCGGCGCGGCGACGACGAGGGACTTGTCGACGAGCGAGCCGATCAACGCAGCGGTCGAACCGGCCGACGCGGCGGTCGAACCGGCCGAAGGACCGGCCGAGCCGACCGACGAAGCGGTCGAACCGATCGGTTCCGCGGCGTCCGCCGCCACGTCCGGGCGCTCGACGACGCCTGCCGTCGCGGCCGGGCTCTCGGCGACGGCTTCCGCCGCGGCCAGGTCCCAGCCGCCCGCGAAGACCGAGATCTGCCGCAGCAGGGTGCGTTCGTCCTCGTCGAGCAGGTCCCAGGACCAGTCGACGACGGCACGCAGCGTCTGCTGACGCGGCAGGGCGGTCCTGGCTCCGCCGGTGAGCAGACGGAACCGGTCGTCGAGGCGGTCCGCGATCTGGCGCGGGCCGAGCATCCTCAGCCGGGCGGCGGCGAGTTCGATGGCGAGCGGCTGGCCGTCGAGCCGTCGGCAGATCTCCGCCACCGCGTCGGGGTCGCGCGCGGACTCCCGTACGAGGTCGAAGTCGGGGCGTACGGCTCGGGCGCGCTCGGCGAACAGCCGGTGGGCGGGGTCGGCCGGGAGCGGCCCGACCGGGCGTATCGATTCTCCGGGGACGCCGAGGGGTTCGCGGCTGGTGGCGAGGACACGCAGCCGCGGACAGCGGGTGAGCAGCGTTTCGGCGAGCGTGGCGGCCGCGTCGACGACGTGCTCGCAGTTGTCCAGGATCAGCAGGACGGGACCGACGCGGGAGCGGTGCGCCAGATGGTCGACGAGGATCTCGGCCGGGTCCCTGCGCGGCGGCTGCCCGTCGCGGGCGTTGTCCAGCAGAAGTGTCGTGCCGCGCAGCCCGAGGGCGGAGAGCACGGCTCCGGGGACATCGGCCGGGTCGTCCACGGGAGCCAGCTCGGCGATCCATGCCTCCGGGGGCGGGGGGCCCGGGAGCGAGCGGCCGGGGAGCCGCCGATCGGGCCCCGACAGGCTCGACCGGATCGCGGCCTCCTCGGCGAGACGGGTCTTCCCGGAGCCTCCGGGGCCGGTCAGGGTCACCAGCCGGGACCGGTTCAACTCCTCGCGTATGGATCGCAGTTCCGGCTCACGACCGACGAACGAGGTGAGCCGCGGACGGATGTTGCCCGGGACCGGCGCGGGACCGGAAGCGGCGGGAGTTCGTACCGGGTCCGGCGAGACGTCCGGAGGTCGGAGCAACTCCCGGTGCAGGGAGCGGAGTTCCGGACCGGGTTCGGCACCGAGCCCCTCGGCGAGAGCGCGGCGGGTCTCCTCGTACGCGGCCAGCGCGTCGGCCCTGCGACCCTCGGCACACAGGGCACGGATCAGCTGCCCCCGGAAGCGCTCGTCGTACGGGTGGGCGACGCTCAGCTCCCTCAGCTCCGGTACGAGAGCGCCGGGTCCCTGCCCCGGCCCGGATCCGGGACCCGGGCCGAGGTCCTGGCCCGGGCCTGAAGCGGACCCGTCGTCGAAAGCCGCGTCGCCGTCCCCGGCCACGCCAACTGTCCCGGCCCCGGTCGCGGCCGCGCCACCGTCCCCGGTGGCGCACCGCAGGTCGGCCTCGATACGGCGTTCCAGCGCGGTCAGGCGGTGGGCCTCCGGGCGCAGTCCGTACCCGTGGCCCCCCTCCGGCAGGTCGGCCAGGACGGGGCCGCGCCACAGCGCGAGGGCGGTGCGCAGCGTCCGGGCGGCCGCGACGGGGTCCCCCGCGTCGAGCTCCTCGGCACCCTGACGGGACAGCCGCTCGAACCTGTGCAGGTCGACCTCGTCGGACGCCGCCTCCAAGCGGTAGCCGCCCCGGGTACGGGTGATCGTGTCCCTGCCCAGCGCCCGGCGCAGCCGGCCCACGAGCGCCTGGAGCGCGGCGGGGGCGTCGGACGGGGGCTCACCGCCCCAGATGTCGTCGACGAGGACGTCCACGGGTACGGGCCGCCCGGCGCGCAGGGCGAGGGCGGCGAGGAGCGCGCGCAGCCGCGCACCGCCCACGGGCAGCACGTCGCCGTTCGTGTCTCGCGCTTCGGTGACGCCCAGGATCGAGTACCGCACCGGGCCATTCTGGCCCCGGGCCGGCCGAGGACCGGCACCGAAGAGGCACCGGACACGCCGGACGGCAGAATCCCCACCGCGCCCCGAGGCGATCCGGAGGCCGCAACCCCGGCCTTCGGGGCGGACCGGCCCCGGCCGCCCCGAGCTTCACGGCGGACCGGAGCCCCCGCCGCCCCGCTACGGCCGCAGGCTCCGCCGCGCCGGGACGACACCGTGCGCGACCGCGCGACGGCGAGGCGCCTCCGTACCCGTCCAGCAGGTGCCGCGCCGCGACACGAGGCGGCGCAGCCAGAGTTCCATGGACGCCAGATGGGCCAGGCCGTCCAGCGGGAGCGGTTCGCCGTCGGCGGCGGCGCGCAGGGCCTTGTGCACGACGCGGGCCTCGACCAGACCGGCGTCGGCGAGCAGCGGGGCGTCGAAGAGGGCCATCAGTTCGGGGAGCGCGGCGCGCAGACCGGTGCGGGCGGTCGCCTGGGAGGTGGCGTGCGAGGGGGTGCCCCAGCCGGGCGGCAGGTCGTGGATGCCCGCGCCCGCGAGCACCCGGCGCAGGATCGCGCCACGGGCGCCCGGCTGCACCCGGAGCGATTCGGGGAGCGCGCGGGCGGCGCGTACGACCTGGTTGTCGAGGAAGGGGGCGTGCAGGCGCTGGCTGCGGTTCTCGGCGGCCTGCTCCAGGATCCGGTGGTCGGCGGCGTACCGGGCGAGCGCCGCCCGTGCCCGGGCCTCGCCCGGCCGTTGGACGGAGACCGGCCGGACCGCCGCCTCCTGGAGACGAACCGATACTTCGGCGAGCGCCTCCCCCGTCAGCCAGTGCGCGGCCGGTCCGGGCCGTGACCAGGCGAGGGCAGCGAGCGAGGCGTCGGCGGGAGTGTCGAGGTCGGGGGCGTGGCGGTTGGCGCCCGGCAGCCGGTCGGCCGCCGCTTCCAGTCCCGTGCGGTACGAGGTACGGGACAGGCGCCGGGCCGCGCGGTACACGGTGAACGGGACGAAGAACGAGTGCGCGCTCGGGCCCTCGGCCTTGGCGAGTGCCGCGACCGGACGCAGCAGGTGTCGTCTGCGCCGGTCCATGAGCAGGTCGGCGAGGCGCGCGGGATGGGCGTCGAGGACCTGCCGGGCCCCGCCGCCGACGAAGTGGTCGGCGCTGCCCGAGGCGAGGCGGCGGCGGTGTCGCTCGGCGACGACGAGACAGGGCGCGGGTTCGTCGGTGAGCGGGCCGCCCAGGTCGGCGTAGGGCAGGGCCTCCTCACCTCCGGTGACGACGACGTGGTGCAGGCGCGGGTCGGCGGCGATGACGCGGGCGCGTTCGAGTTCGTCCTCGTGCCCGTGCGCGGTGAGGTCGTTGAAGGTGACGGCGAGCAGCCGTTCCCCCGCGCCCGCACCATGGCCGAGGAGGCTTCCGGGCAGACCGGGCAGCCCCGGCAGTCCGGCGGCGAGCAGGGCGAGCGTTGCGGAGGCGCTGCCCCCGGAGAGGTCGGCGCCGATGCCGGGAACGGGCGCGCCCCGCGCGGCGCGCCGGTCGGCGGGTCCCATTCCGGGGACCGGCCCCGGATCGGACGGCAGGGTTCCGGGGGCGTGACGCGGCGCGGCGAGTCTGGCGCGCACGGCGTCGACCAGCGCGTCCCGCACCCCGTCGACGGCACTCACCGGGTCGAGTTCGGGCGCGGCGACGGCCAGTGAGGCCACCGCCTCGTAGCCGGTGATCTCGCGCGAACCCTCGCGGAGGATGAGCGCGTGCCCCGGCGGGATGCGCTTCACCCCCTCGTACGGGGTGCCGTCGCGCAGCGCCTCCGGGGTTTCGGGGCAGGCGAGCAGCGCGGCCAGGTGGCCGATGTCCAGCTGGGCCTCGACGAGGTCGGCGAGCGGGAGCGCGGCGGTGGCGTACGCGGTGCCGCCCAGCCAGGGGGTGTGGAAGACCGGGCGGGCTCCCGCCAGGTCTCCGATGACGCCGATCCTGCGTCCGACCTGGACGACGGCCGTGTAACTGCCGGGCCAGGAGGTGAGATGGCGCAGGGCCCCGCCGCGCGCGGCGAGGAGGCCGACCCGCAGTTGTTCGTCCGTGGCGCCGCAGCAGCCGAGGACGGCGAGCCGCGCGGTGGGCGTGCCCTCGGCCGTCTCGACGGTGCTGACGCGGATCTCGTCCGGGCGCCAGTCGCCGACGGCCCACAGCGGATCCGGGTCGCCCCACAGGAGTTGGGAGCCGACCGGCTGTACGGTTCGCCCCGCGTCGATGCCACCGACCGCACCGGCGGTACCGACGGCACCGGAGCGCGCGGCGACACTGCTCCACCCCACCAACCAACGCATCGCCGCCTCCACGGACTGTGGACGAAACGGCGCAGCGGAAACACAGCGGGAGAACTCCGGTGGTGCGCGCCGTCGTTGCGAACATGCTGCCACGACGGACACGTGCCGGAGGGGCTGCGGAGGGCGCACGTCGTAGGGGCATGCGCCCCGGCCGGGGGCCGGACCGGGGCGGGCGACGACCGGGTCCGGGCGGACATCCAGCGGCCGACGGCCCGGGACCGGGGGCTCGGCGGTACGGGCGGCGCGCGGTCCGCGCGCGGCGCCCCGGGGCGCCAACAGCCTTACGTCCCGGGCGTGTTGCCTACCATGCGCGAGCCGGATCACGCGGCCGATATCCGGCCACTTTCCGTGGCGTGCGCGGATCCGCGACGGGCAGTCACGGACGCGTCGGCGGGGATGTCCGCGAATCGATCGGGCCAACCTCGGTCGATCGATGATTTTCGGCCATTCTCAGGGCATGACGGAGCCTGGCAACGGGGTACCCGCCGCCCTGGACGCCCTGTTTCACCCCGGTTCGCTCCCGGGCCCTTCCCGGGCTTCTCTCCCCGGCCTGTCTCCCGAAATCTCCCTTCGCGGCGGCATGCCTTCGGCACATGCCTCCGGAGAGGCCGCCGACGGCCCGACACCTGCTCGGGGCCCGTTTCCGGACCCGGCTCCACACCCGTCGCCGGGCCCGTGCCCACGCCCCGCGCCGCGCGGCCGGCACCGGGCACGCACCGCCCCGTACCGCCGCCGCACCGCTCCCCGCACCTCTCCCGGCCGACGGCCCGGGGACCGGCTTCCACGCACGGTCCGGGAGGCGTTCCGACGCCTCCCGGACCGGTCCACCGCCTGCGGGGAATGAGGCGGCAGTGTCCCCCAGCCCACTGGTTCCATCGCAGTGGGCCGACCCACGCAGCACCCATGGAAGCCCTTCCGAAACAGCCGGACGAGAGCGCACGGCCGGGCGCATGGCCACACACCAGGAGCACGCGTGAAACCCGTCGGACACCGCCTCCACGCTGTGCGAACACCACGCCCACGCTGCGCGGACGCCGCTCGCGGGAGCGCACGGACGGGGCATCGGCGGACACGGGACCGACCTTCGCGCGGCGCCGCACGAGCCCGGGAGCACACGTCCTCCACAGCCCGCCCACCGCGTCGCGCGACGCCCCCGTACCGCCGCGCACGACGGCCCGGCACCCGTTCCGCGCGCCCCGGCTCAGACCTCCGCACAGGCTCCGCGCCGGCGCCCGGTGCCGCCCCCACGGGCACCCGCCGGGGCGGCCGGCGGCACTCCTGTCCGCGCCTCCGTCCGCACGGACAACAATCCCGCCATACGGACGTCTGCCCCTTAACGGTAGGGATGCGGCGAACTACGCTGGGTTCACTGAGGTTCTCGGCAGGAGGCATATTCCTCGGGGCTCCGCCACATGCGTGTGCGGCCGGAGTGCCGGGAGTCGTCCCTGGGGAGGACACGGTACGAATGCCGCGCGCCGCAACGGTGACGCGGCGGCCGTCTGTGTGTCGAGGGGTGACGCATGTCCAGGGAGCAACGAGGACCGAACGAGAAGCTCGGAACCGTTCTCGCCCTCGCGGGAATCAGCAACGCCGGACTCGCCCGGCGGGTCAACGACCTGGGGGCGCAGCGCGGTCTGACGCTCCGGTACGACAAGACCTCGGTGGCCCGGTGGGTCTCCAAGGGCATGGTGCCGCAGGGGGCCGCGCCCCATCTCATCGCGGCGGCGATCGGCGCCAAGCTCGGCCGTCCGGTCCCGCTGCACGAGATCGGACTCGCGGACGCCGATCCGGCTCCGGAGGTCGGGCTGGCCTTCCCTCGCGACGTGGCCGAAGCGGTCCGTTCCGCGACCGAGCTGTACCGGCTGGATCTGGCCGGGCGCCGGGCGGGCAGTGGCGGGATCTGGCAGTCGCTCGCGGGTTCGTTCTCGGTGACCGCGTACGCGACCCCCGCGTCCCGCTGGCTGATATCCCCCGCCGACCCGTCGGTGGAGCGCGATGCGAACGCCGCCCGGGCGGCCGTTCTCGGCCCCCAGGGCGCAGAGGGCGCACACACCAGTGCGGGGGCGCACGACGCTGCGGGCGCGGCGGCCGGGGGCACCGACGCGGAAGCGACCGCCGAGTCCGCCACCACGTCCTCCACCGGGCCGGCCACCGATGCGGCCGGTCCGACCGGTTCAGCGGATCCGGCGGGTTCGGCGGGTTCGGCGGGGGCTTCCGGGACGCGGAGGCGGCCGGGGGCACCGACCGCGACCAGTACGCGTCCGGCAGCCGGGGCGCAGGCGGCGGGCCGCCCGGGTCTGGGAACCCTGGCTCCCGGAACCCCGCGCGCGACGTCCATCCCCGCCCAGCCCGGCCCGCAGAACGCGTCCGCGTCCCGGACCGCGCCGCCCGCCGCCTCCGCCAGGGCCGTCAGGAGCGACCGGGCCGCGAAGGGCACTCCGGCGCCGTCGGCCGGGCCCCGGCCCAACGGCGTCGGCACGAGCGCGACCACGGGCACCGGCACGGCCGCGCCCCCCGTCACCAGTGACATATCCCCCCTGCGGGTCGGCCACAGCGATGTCGCCAAGCTGCGCGAGGCGGCCCAGGACGCCCGCCGCTGGGACTCCAAGTACGGGGGCGGGGACTGGCGTTCCTCCATGGTTCCCGAGTGCTTACGGGTCGACGCGGCCCCCCTGCTCCTCGGTTCGTACAGCGACGAGGTGGGCCGGGCCCTCTTCGGCGCGGCGGCCGAGCTGACCCGGCTCGCCGGCTGGATGGCCTTCGACACCGGCCAGCAGGAGGCCGCGCAGCGCTACTACATCCAGGCGCTCAGACTCGCGCGGGCCGCGGCCGACGTTCCCCTCGGGGGATACGTCCTCGCGTCGATGTCGTTGCAGGCGACCTACCGCGGGTTCGCCGACGAGGGGGTCGATCTGGCCCAGGCGGCCGTCGAGCGCAACCGGGGACTCGCCACGGCCCGCACCATGAGCTTCTTCCGCCTGGTGGAGGCCCGCGCCCACGCGAAGGCGAACGACGCGCCGGCCGCAGGGGCCGCGCTGAAGGCCGCCGAGGGCTGGCTGGAGCGCTCCCGGGACGGCGACGCGGACCCGTCGTGGCTGGGCTTCTACTCGTACGACAGGTTCGCGGCCGACGCCGCGGAGTGCCACCTCGACCTGAAGGCGCCCCGGCAGGTGCGGCGCTTCACCGAGCAGGCGCTGTCCCGGCCCACCGAGGAGTTCGTCCGCTCGCACGGGCTGCGGCTCGTGGTCTCGGCGGTGGCCGAGCTGGAATCGGGGAACCTCGACGCTGCCTGTGCGGCCGGGACCCGCGCGGTGGAGGTGGCGGGCCGCATCTCCTCCGCCAGGACCACGGAGTACGTACGGGACCTGCTGCACCGGCTCGAACCGTACGGGCACGAGCCACGCGTGGCCGAGCTGCGCGAACGGGCCCGGCCGCTGCTGGTGGCACCCGCCTGACCGGCCCGCTGTCCCGGCCGTCGCCCCGCGTGCTCCGCACGTTCCGTATGACGGGGGTGGCGGCCGGACGCGCGTGAACGTGCGTACCGCCTCCCCCGTACCGACGTTCCCGGCCGACGTTGCTGGTCGGCACTGCTTGTTGCTGGTCGGCACTGCTTGAACAGGTGATCGACGAAAGAATGAGCGACGAAAGTACGCGCCACGCTGGTTCCACTGGTTTGAGTGCGGTGTCAGTGGGTCAGTGCACTATCGGGGTGGGAGGTGGCGTGGTGATGACGCACGCGGCGTACGACTGCGACGTGCTGGTGGTCGGCGGCGGGATCGTCGGCCTGTCGACGGCGTACGCCCTCACGCGCACCGCTCCCGGCACCCGGGTGACGGTGCTGGAGAAGGAGTCCGGTCCCGCCCGTCACCAGACCGGGCGCAACAGCGGCGTGATCCACAGCGGCATCTATTACCCTCCCGGCTCGCTCAAGGCCCGCTACGCGGTGCGCGGTGCCGCCGAGATGGTCGAGTTCTGCGCCGAGCACGGCATCGCGCACGCGGTGACCGGCAAGCTGATCGTCGCGACCGAGCGGTCCGAGCTGCCCCGGCTGCACGCGCTGGTCCAGCGCGGACGGCAGCACGGGCTCCCGGTGCGCGAGCTGGGGCCGGCCCAGATCGCCGCGTACGAACCCGATGTGCGCGGGCTCGCCGCCATCCGCGTCCGGACGACCGGGGTGTGCGACTTCCCGGCGGTGGCGGCACGGTTCGCCACCGAGGTGGTCGCCGCGGGCGGCGTGATCCGTCACGGCTCGGAGGTCGTCTCGGTCGACCGGCGCCCCTGGGGCGTGGCGGTGCGCACGGCGGACGGCGCGGTGGTGCGGGCTCGGGTGCTGGTCAACTGCGCCGGGCTGCACTCCGACCGGGTGGCGCGGCTCGCGGGCGACGACCCGGGGATGCGGATCGTGCCGTTCCGGGGGGAGTACTACGAGCTGACGCGGCCGGAGCTGGTGCGCGGTCTGGTCTACCCGGTGCCCGACCCGGCGTTCCCGTTCCTCGGCGTGCATCTCACCCGCGGCCACGACGGCGGTGTGCACGTCGGTCCGAACGCGGTGCCGGCGCTGGCCCGCGAGGGATACGCGTGGCCCGTCGTGCGCCCCCGCGAGCTGGCGGACACCCTGACCTGGCCGGGCACCTGGCGGATCGCGCGCAGACACTGGCGGTACGGGGCGGGCGAGGTGCGCCGCTCGTGGTCGAAGCACGCGTTCACGACGGCGGTGCGACGACTGCTGCCCGATGTCACGGAGGCCGATCTGCGGCCCGCCCCGGCCGGGGTCAGGGCCCAGGCGGTGCTGCGCGACGGCACCCTGGTGGACGACTTCCTGATCCGCGAGGCCCCGCACACCGTCCACGTGCTGAACGCCCCGTCGCCCGCCGCGACGGCCTCCCTGCCCATCGGGCGGGAGGTGGCACGCAGGGCGCTGCTCCAGGCACGGGAGACGGGGTGGAAGCCGCCCGCCGTAGAATCGGGTCATTGTGTCTGAGCCCTTGAACCCCTCCGCGAACCCTCCCGCAGACCTCGCCGCGGGCCCCTCGGGGGCGCCCTCGTCCCCCGCAGCCGGGACCTCCGCCGAGGCCACCTCCGGGACCTCCCCCGCAGAGGCCGCCTCCGCGACCCGTGTTTCCGAGGCCCCCGCCGAAACCTCCGCCGGAGCCGCCCCGTCCGAGACCTCCTCCGGGACCGGCTCCGGGATCCCGGACGATCTGCGCGCCGCGTCCTTCGAGCGGCAGCGCAGGCTGCGCCAGGAGCCGCGCTTCCCCGGCGGGCCCGCCGTCGATCCGGCCGGATCGCACCACGAGCGCCGGATCCGCAGCTTCCAGCCGCGCCGGAGCCGGGTCACGCCCGGTCAGGAGGACGCCCTGATGCGGCTCTGGCCCACGTGGGGCCTGGACATCGACGGGCAGCGGGTCCTCGACCTGCCCGAGCTGTTCGACGGGCTCCCGGTCGTGCTGGAGATCGGGTTCGGCATGGGCGAGGCCACCGCGCAGATGGCCGCGGACGACCCGGGAACGGGCATTCTCGCCGTCGATGTCCACACCCCCGGCCAGGGCAATCTGCTCGGCCTCGCGGAGCGGAACGGCCTGTCCAACATCCGTGTCGCCAACGGCGACGCGATCATCCTGCTGCGCGAGATGCTGAAGCCGGACTCGCTGGACGGGCTGCGGGTGTACTTCCCCGACCCGTGGCCCAAGAAGCGTCATCACAAGCGTCGGCTGATCCAGCCGGAATTCCTCGACCTGGTGGCCCAGCGGCTGAAGCCGGGCGCCCTGGTCCACTGCGCGACCGACTGGGAGCCGTACGCGGAGCAGATGCTGGAGGTGCTGACCGCGCACCCCCTCTTCGAGAACACTCTGCCGGAGGGCGGCTACGCGCCACGGCCCGCGTTCCGGCCACTGACCCGGTTCGAGGGCCAGGGACTCGACAAGGGCCACGTCGTGCACGACCTGCTCTTCACCCGCCACTGATCCGTCGCCGAACCCGCCCGGAGCCCTCGCCGAGCCCGCCGGAGAACCCGTCGCCGAACCCGCCGCAGACGGCGCCTCCCCGGCCACCGCCGACGTGCGGCGACCGGCTGCCACCGGCCATTCCCCGTGGCCGGTGTCGGTGCCGCTCGTTAGGGTCGTGGGGTGGTACACGAAGGGTCTGTCCAGCAGCGGCAGCCGCATCCGGCCGTCCCGGTGCTCGAGGAGCAGCGGGTCGGCGAGATCCTGGCCGCCGTGCCGGAGCGACGGCACTGGAGGTACCGGCCGCGCCGCGTCGGCATGGTGTGGCGCAGCAGGACGTTCCGCGTCGCGGCCGTGTGCACGGTGCTCGCGGTGTGCGCTCTGGCGATCCTGGCCCTGGTCCGCGACCAGACGGGCACCGAGGGCTTCCTCGTAGGTCTCGGCCTCGCGGTGCTGCCCGTGCCGCTCCTGATGGCGGCGTTCCGCTGGCTGGACCGGGTCGACCCCGCGCCCTGGCGGAACCTGTTGTTCGCCCTGGCCTGGGGCGCGTTCGCGGCCGCCCTGATCGCGATTCTCGCGAACTCGTTCGCGACCCGTTGGATTGCCACGACCACCGCCGACCCGACGAACGCGGACAACCTCGGTGCGACGGTCATAGCGCCGGTCGTCGAGGAGAGCGCCAAGGCCGCCGCGATCCTGCTGGTCTTCCTGTTCCGAAGACGTGAGTTCAGCGGAATCGTCGACGGCGTCGTGATCGCCGGTTTCACCGCGAGCGGTTTCGCCTTCACCGAGAACATCCTCTATCTGGGCAACGCCTTCGGGGAGGACCAGCAGGCCGGGGCCTCGGGCGTCGCCTCGATGACCGCCGCGACGTTCTTCGTGCGGGCGGTGATGTCCCCGTTCGCGCACCCGCTCTTCACGATCCTGACGGGGACGGGCTTCGGTCTCGCCGCCGCCAGTGCCCGCAACCGGCGGTTCCGCCGCATCGCGCTGCCGCTGCTGGGGCTCGTCCTCGCCATGGGCATGCACGCGTTGTGGAACGGGTCGGCCTCCTTCTTCGGACCACTCGCCTTCTACGCCGTGTACGCGGTGTTCATGGTTCCGGTCTTCGGGGTGGTGACCTGGCTGGTGATCTGGGCACGCCGACGCGAGCTGCGCGCACTCGCCGCGGAGCTGCCCGGCTACGCGGCGGCCGGCTGGCTGACCCCCGCCGAACCGCTCGCCCTCGCCTCCATGCGGGCCCGCGGCCTGGCCCGCGACGCGGCCCGCCGACACCACTCCTTCGGCACCGGGGCCGGCTGGGGCAACCCGTACGGCCCAGGCCACGCACCGGGCACCGGAGCGGTCCACGGTCCGGGCCACGGAGCGGTGCCCCCGGTCGGCGCACCCGTCCAGACGCCTGCCCAGGCCCTGCCCCCGGTGCAGGCCGTGGCACAGGCGCAGGGCGGGGCGCCCCGCAAGGAGCGCCGCAAGGCGCAGGCCAGGGCCAAGGCCCGGGGCAAGGCCGCCGCCCGTACCGTCGCCGAGTACGAGTCGTTCGCGATGTCGCTGGCCTCGCTCCGCCGACAGGCCCGCCTCGGGACGGCGGGCCCCGACTTCGCGGCACGTGAACTGGAGCTGTTGCACCACCTCTGGCAGCGCAGGGACGTGGCCGCTCCCGCCCTCGCCTACGCCGCGCAGGCGGCGGGCCTCCTGCGCCCCTACGCCTACCCGTTCCCACCCGCCCCGGCCGCGTACTGGCCGACGTCGGCCCCGGCCGCGTTCCCGCCGCCGCACCAGGTGTACGGCGGCTACAACCCGTACCAGTCGCCGCCCCGGTAGCTCCGGGCGCGCGCCGCGGACGCGCGAACGCCCCGGGAGCGCGATGCTTCCGGGGCGTTCGTGGAGACGGGCAGTTCGGCGGAGCGACCGGAGCGCGGCCGGACCCGAGCACGATCCGCCGCCGGTAACGGAACAGTCCGCCCCTCGGTCCGCCGGTCGGCCTGCCGAGGGCTGCCGTGCCCGCCGGTGGCGTCCGTCAGGCGGACGCCTCGGTGAGGTCGGCCAGCTCCCCCTCGGTCAGCCGGAGGTCGGCGACCGCTGTCAGGGCGGGCATCTGCTCGACCGTACGGGCCGAGGCGATCGGCGCGGCGACGGTCGGCCGGGACGCGAGCCAGGCCAGCGCCACGGTCGCGATCTGTGCGTCATGGGCCTGGGCGACCCGGTCCAGGGCGGCGAGGACGTTCCGCCCGCGCTCCGACTCCAGGTACTTCCCCGCGCTCTGCGCACGCGCGCTCTCCACCGGGGTGCCCGGGCGGTACTTGCCGGTGAGGAATCCGGAGGCCAGGGCGTAGTACGGGACGGCGGCGAGCCCGGCCCGCGCGGCCGTGTCCTGGAGCGGGCCCTCGTAGGTGTCGCGGGAGACGAGGTTGTAGTGCGGCTGCAGGGCGACGTAACGGGCCAGCCCCTCGCGCTCGGAGAAGTCCAGGGACGCCCGGAGCCGCTCGGGGCTGATGTTGGACGCGGCGATCTCGCGCACCTTGCCGGCCTTCACCAGCTCGTCGAGGGTGGTGATGATCTCCTCGACCGGCACGGTCTCGTCGTCGAAGTGCGTGTAGTAGAGGTCGATGTGGTCCCTGCCGAGCCTGCGCAGCGACTCTTCCGCCGCCGCCTTGATGGTGGCGGCGGAGAGACCCTTGTACGAGGGGTGGGCGCCGACCTTGGTGGCGACGACGACATCGGACCGGCCGGGCCGGGACGCGAGCCACTTGCCGATGACGGTCTCCGACTCGCCGCCCTCGTTCCCCGGCACCCAGGCGGAGTAGGCGTCGGCGGTGTCGACGAAGTTGCCGCCCGCCTCCGTGTATGCGTCCAGCACGGCGAACGACTGCGCCTCGTCGGCCGTCCAGCCGAAGACATTGCCGCCGAGGGCGAGCGGGAACACCTGAAGATCGGAAGAGCCCAGTTGGCGAAGGGAAGTCATGAATCGATCAACGTGTTCCCGCCAGAACGGTATTCCGCGCATACGCCGTTCGGCGGACGGCTGTTCGGTGTGGTCCGCGCGGTCGGCCGGCGCATCGTTGTCCGCCCGTGCATCGCCGACGCGGGTGCCTCAGATGTTGAGGCCCTTGCTCCGCAGCCAGCCCATCGGGTCCACGCCCGTGCCGTCGGCGGTGTGGATCTCCAGGTGGAGGTGGGGACCCGTCACATTGCCGGTCGCGCCGACCCGGCCGATGGTGTCCCCGGTGGAGACCTTCTGGCCGACCCCGACGCCGATCGAAGACTGGTGGCAGTACCAGACCTCCGTGCCGTCCTCCAGCTCCAGCACCGTGCGGTAGCCGTACGAGCCGGACCAGCCCGCCGACTTGATGGTGCCGCCGTGAACGGCCTTGACGGGGGTGCCCGTCGGCGCCGCGAAGTCGAGGCCGGTGTGGTGACCGGAGGACCACATCGTGCCGGCCTGGCCGTACGTCGAGGTGATCGTGTACGAGGTGGTCGGGACGGCGTAGCTGGCGGCGAGCTTGGCGAGCCGCAGGGCCTCGGCCTTCTTCTTCGCCTCCTCCTCCGCCTTCTTCTTCTCGGCGGCGGCCTTGACCTCGGCGGCGTCCTGCTGCTTCTTGGCCTCGGCCGCGGCCTTCTCCGCCGCGGCCTTCTCCTGGGCCTCCCTGGCCTCCGCGTCGGCGGCGGCCTGCTGCTGCTCGGCCTGCTGGAGGATGCGGGCACGCAGCGCCTCGCCCGCGTCGGTCGTGCCCTGCTCGGCCTCGGCGGTGGTGATGCCTGCGGTGGTGAGCGGGGCGGTGGCGGGCGCGGCCCCGTCGTCCTCGGACTTGTCGGAGAGGAGGGCGCCCACGCCGGGAAGGGACTTGGCGTCGGGCAGGTTGTCCGCGATGGAGTCGGGAAGGGAGATGGACACCGGCGGCTTGCCCTGCGCGGTGGCCATGCCGCCCGCGCCGACCGCCGCGATGACACCGACCCCGAGCACCGCGGAACTGCGGGCGAGTCCGTTGCGCTGCTTGGCGACCCGGTGCTTGCCGCGTACGGGGCGGACGGTCTCCTCGGTGGGGTTCCACTCGCCCCAGCCGCGCTCGTCGTCGACACCGAAGTCGGCGCCGGGCAGGGTCGCGGTGGCGGCCATGTCCGATCCGATTCCGTGGTCCATGCGATCCGCAGTGCCGGACACCGTCGTCATCCCGGCCGTTCCGTAGTCGGAGCCGTAGCCGGGGCCCGCACCGTAACCGGGGCCGAAGTCGGTGCCGAACTCGGAACCGTACGCGGAATCGAGCCGGGCGGGGGCCTCGGGGGCAGGCTTGTTGGACGCCACGGGGGCGCACTCCTTTCCTTCCTTCTCGCCTACCGGGTTAGCTGACGGGTTCGGAGCAGGAAGGTCTCCTACGGACACCGCGTCTCTCACGAGACCCGGATGCCCGATTCACCCCAGGGTGGTGGTTCCCCGGTTCCCTTTCGGGATTCGGCGCTCGCGCACGGTGCCGCCTCTGACGACGGCTGGGACGACCGCGCTGCGTTATCGAACGTTAATAGACACCGGGCCCTGATTCCAAGCCGCTCCCACTGATCGTTCACGTCTTTGGCCTGGACTTTACTGGACATCTCGGGGCGTATTCAGACGACTTGATCGGGTCTCAGCCAATACCCCGTAACTGACGTTGCGTCAAACGTTATGCGGAGCGGCGTCTTTCGATTACGTACGGTGGCACCCCGGTCCGCTCGGGCGCACCCGGCCGCCCGGACGGACGTCTGCGGCCTCACGGGCGCACCCGACCGAACCCCGTCACGGCCTCCTTGCACCCGCCCAACCGCTCGGGCGCACCCGGCGCCCTTGCGCCCGCCCAGCCGCCCCGGACCGTCCGTCATGCCGGGCCCGGCCCCACGATCCGGACGGTCCTGCGCCGCTCCGGCTGCCCCTCCGCGGGGCGTACGACCGCGAGCAGGGCCATGTCGTCGGTCGACTCGCCCCCCGTGTGCAGCCGTACGTCGTCGGTCAGCGCGGACAGCAGCTCCTCCGGCCCGGGAAAGATCCGCCCGCACAGCCGGGCCGCCGGATCATAGAAGTCCCCCTGGGCGTTCCGCGCCTCGGAGAGGCCGTCGGTGTAGAGGAGCAGTGTCGCCCCCGGCCGCAGATCCCACTCGTCCGTCCGGTCGGGCCACGCGCCCAGGTCCATCCCGAGCGGCAGCGCGGGCATCGAGGGCGCCAGCACGTCCAGCGCGCCGTCCGGGTGCAGCAGGATCGGCTCGGGGTGGCCGCGGTTGACGATCCGGACCCGGGACAGGCCGGCCGGGATCTCGGCCAGCACGGCGGTGGTGAAGCCCTCGACGACGTCGGGCCCGCCCCGGCGCGCCCTCCTCTCCCGCACCAGCGCCCGCTCCAGCCGACGCGCCACGCCCTCCAGCGAGCGCTCCTGTTCGGCCGCCTCCCGGAACGCCCCGATGACCACGGCGACCGTCTCCACGGCGTCGAGCCCCTTCCCCCGCACGTCACCGACCACCAGCCGCACCCCGTACGGGGTGTCCGTCACCGCGAACAGGTCACCGCCAACGAACTCGTCGGCCTGCGCGGCCTCGTACCGCGCCGCCACATGCAGCCCACCGATCCGGTCGAACGGCTTCGGCAGCACCGCCCGCATGGCCCGCTCCGCGATGACCCGCGCGGAGGCCAACTGCTCGTTGCTCCGCTGCACGACCCGGTTGATCACCACCGCGAGCACCGAGACGGTCGCCAGCGTGAGCAGCTCGATCAGCGGCACGGCCGCCGGCAGCGAGTCGGTGGCCAGCCGGAGCGCGACGACGGCCAGCATCGAGGCGATGCCGGTGCGCACGGTGTTGGACAACGAGAAGAACGGCGCGGCGATCAGCGGCGCCGCGACGAACAGCGGGATGGCGGTGAAGACCGGCGGGGTGAGCAGGTCGAACAGCAGCCCGCCGACGATCATCAGGGTCGGCAGCATGCGCACGAACCGACGGGCACCGGCGCCGCCGGCAACCCCTCCGGCATGTCCGCCCCCGGCATGTCCGCCGCGCCGCTTCAGCCGCTTCCACACCTGTGGTCTCCTGCCCGGTACACGCACGGCTGCGGACGGTACCGCGCCCCGCCCCCAGGCTCACCGGAGCTCAGCCGCGCGGCGAGTCCGCATCGCCCAACAGAGGTACGTGCGTGGCACACCTCACACACCGCCCACGCACCTCGCGCCATCCAGCGACGGCACGAAAAAACCCCGGGTCCGGCACGCTGTACGCGCCGGACCCGGGTCTTCAGTAGCGGGGACAGGATTTGAACCTGCGACCTCTGGGTTATGAGCCCAGCGAGCTACCGAGCTGCTCCACCCCGCGTCGGTGAACACAACTCTACGCCATGTCCGGCCGTGCTCGTGACCACCCGGAGACGACGGGCGGGATCGAATATGCGGTGATATGACTGATTTACCCGCCAATGGGTCGATGTGACGGGACAGCGGCGACCGGGAGCGACCGTGGACAACTACCCCTTGCTCAGTCTCTTCTGGACCATGCTCTGGTTCTTTCTCTGGATCATGTGGCTCTTCCTGCTGTTCAAGGTCATCACGGACATCTTCCGCAGCGACGACCTGGGCGGCTGGGGCAAGGCCGGCTGGCTGATCGTGGCGCTGCTGCTGCCGTACATCGGCGTGCTGCTGTACGTGATCGTGCGCGGCAGGTCCATGGGCGGACGGGACATCGAGGCGGTGCGGGAACGCGAGGCGGCCTTCAAGGCGTACGTACGCGAAGCCGCCGGGGGCGAGCCGAAGCAGGGCAGCCATGTGGACGACCTGGCGAGACTCGCCGAGCTGAGGGACCGGAACGCCCTCACGGACGAGGAGTACCAGCGGGCGAAGACGAAACTCCTGGCCTGAGCCGAGGTGCCCCTGACCCGAGGTACCCACCCCGAACCGGCCACCGCGGAACCGTGAAGCCGAGAAGTCGGGAGAACCCGGGAAGTCGGGAAACCGGGAAGCTCGCGGACCGCGAGGCCGGGGCCCGGTGGGCGGGAGGTCCGGAAACGGATTCAGCCCCGACCGGATGTACACCGGACCGGGGCTGAGACGGTAGGCCGTGTGGGACTCGAACCCACAACCAACGGATTAAAAGTCCGCTGCTCTGCCAATTGAGCTAACGGCCCTCGCCGAACCACCCCTGAGCATAGCCCGCCGCGGCCGGGCCGCCGATCGGGTATCGGCAGCCGGGCCCCGTCGTGGCGGGATCGCCCCCGTCATGGCGGAATCGAGGGGGGTGGGACCGGGGCGGGAAGGGGGCGGGTCAGAAGACGCCCTCGTACCGCTGTCGGCCCGTGGCGGTCTTCGCGCGCGAGCCGAAGGAGTCCTTGCCGTTGCCGTTGTTGCGGTAGGGGTTGCCGGAGGAGTCCCACTCGGCGAGGCCGGCCTTCCCGTCGCCGGTGATGTCCCTCCCCCACCCCGATCACGCGGGGCGCGCCGGTGGCGACCGTCTCGATCTTCTGACGCGCAGCGGTATGCAGTCACCGGCATCGCACGGGACCCCGCTTGGCCTGCGCGCCGTTCGCGTAGGGGCCCACGTACCCCATGAAGGAGCGGGCGCCCGCCGTGGAGCCCTCCGGGGCGATCTGCCGGACGTAGACGGACCGCTCGCTGCTCGCGGTGCGTTCCACCGTGTTCAGCGTGCCGCCCGCGAAGTCGACGCCCCGGACCCCGTCCGTCGGCACGAGGGCCGACGCCTCCGCGGCGCCGGCCGCCGGCGTCGCGCCGAGGCCTGCCGCGGCCACGACGAGTACGGCCGGGGCGGCGCTCCCGCGCCCGGTGGTCGGCGGCGTCGTCCCGCCGCCGAGGGATCGCGCGGAGACCCCCTCCTCGTCCCCCGGCGGCACCCCTCCTCCTGCCCAAGTCGCCTGATCCTGACGGCGGTTGCACATGCGGGGGGAAGCGAAAAGAAAAGCGGGCCCGCTCGTGAAGAGCGGACCCGCCTTCCGGAGAACTCCGGCCGACGCGGCGGACCCTCAGCGGTCCGCCTCATCGTTCAGCGCGTTCAGCCGTTGCGCTTCCAGCGCGGCTTGTCGTCGCGGCGGCCGAAGGAACCGGCGCCGCGGTGGTCGTCACGCCGGCCGTACGGTCGGTCGCCGCCGGACCGGAAGCCGCCCGACGGACGGTCGTCGCGACGGTCGCGGTTGAACGGGCGGTCGCTGCCGCCCGAGCGGAAGCCGCCGGAGGGACGGTCGTCGCGACGGTCCCGGCCGAACGACGGGCGGTCGTTGTCACGGCGGTCGAAGGAAGGACGGTCGTTGTCACGACGCTCGAACGAGCGGCCACCGCGGTCGTCGCGACGGTCGTGGGAGCGGTAGCCGCCCGACGAACGGTCGTCGCGACGGTCGCGGCCGAAGGACGGACGGTCGTTGTCACGGCGGAAACCGCCCGACGAACGGTCGTCACGACGCTGGAAACCACGGTCACCGCCACGGTCGTCACGCCGGTCGTCGCGACGGTCGCGGCCGAAGGACGGACGGTCGTTGTCACGGCGGAAGCCACCCGACGAACGGTCGTCACGACGCTGGAAACCACGGTCACCGCCACGGTCGTCACGCCGGTCGCGGTACCCGCCGCGGTCGCCGCCCCGGTTGTCCCGGCGCTCGAAGTTGCCCCGCTCGTCGCGACGGTCGTCCCGCGCCGTGGGCTGCTCCGGTACGGAGACGACAGCCTCGATCGCGGCCTCGGCCTCCGCGGCGGCCTCGGCGATCGCGGCCTCGGGGTCCTCGCCGCGCTCGCGCGCGGCCCGCGCGACCAGGCGGTCCGCCTCCTCGCGCAGCTCGCCGGCGCGGCGCTGGACACGCTCCAGCTGCCTGGTCAGCTCGACGACCTCGCGCTCGGCCTGCTTGGCGGCGTTGGTCGCGGAGTCGGCCTGAACCTCGGTCAGCGAACGGGCGCCGGTGATCTCGGCGACCTCCGGGTCGAAGGCACCCGCGCCGCCCACGATGTGGCGCGAGGCCTCGACGCCCGCGTCCTCCATGAGCCGGAAGATCTGGCGGCGCTGGTGCGGCAGCGCCAGCGAGACGACCACACCGGACTTGCCGGCCCGGGCCGTACGGCCCGAACGGTGCAGGTAGTCCTTGTGGTCACCGGCCGGGTCCACGTTCAGCACCAGGTCGATGCCGTCGACGTGGATGCCGCGAGCGGCGACGTCGGTCGCGACGAGCGCGTTGACGTAACCGTCCTTGAAGTCGGCGAGCACGCGGGTGCGGGCGCCCTGCGTCATGCCGCCGTGGAGGGCGTCCGCCTTGACGCCCGCCGCGAGGAGCTGCTCGGCGATGCGGTCGGCGCCCAGCTGGGTGCGGACGAAGATGATGGTGCGGCCCTTGCGGGCGGCGATGGCGGAGGTGACCGGCGCCTTGTCCTTCGGCTTCACGACGAGGACGTGGTGCGTCATGGTCGTGACGTTGCCCTGGGCACTGTCGACCTCGTGGCTCACCGGGTTGTCCAGGTAGCGCTGGACCAGGGTGCCGATCTCGTTCTCCATCGTCGCGGAGAAGAGCATGCGCTGACCGCCGGCCGGGATCTGGTCGAGCAGCTCGGTGACCTCGGGCAGGAAGCCCAGGTCGGACATCTGGTCGGCCTCGTCGAGGACGGCGACCTGGACGTTCTCCAGGGAGCAGGCACCCCGGTTGATGATGTCGCGCAGTCGGCCCGGGGTGGCGACGAGGATGTCGACGCCGCGCTCCAGGGCGTAGATCTGGTTGCCCATCGACGTACCGCCGCAGACGACCTTCATCCGCAGGCCGAGCACGTCGCCGTACGGCTGGAGCGCGTCCGCGACCTGCATCGCGAGCTCACGGGTCGGGGTGAGGATGACCGCGCGGGGCTTCTTCTTCTCCGTGTGGCCGTCGGCCAGCGCGGCCAGCGTCGGCAGACCGAAGGAGAGGGTCTTGCCGGAACCGGTACGGCCGCGGCCCAGGATGTCCTTGCCGGCCAGGGCGTCCGGGATGGTCGCGGCCTGGATCGGGAAGGGCGTGGTCACGCCGTTCTGCGCGAGCTTGCGGACGATGCCCTCGGGCAGGCCCAGGTCGGCGAAGGTGACGGCCGGCCCGGCCTCGTCGGCGGAGTCGTCGTCGGCCCGCTGCGTGCGGGAGTCGGCGGCGTCCTCGGCGAGCCCTTCGCCGCTCTCGACGAACTCGCCGGCACCGGCGAACTCCTCGTCAGCGACGTTCTCGACGTCCTGGATGTTCTCGACGCTCTCGGGCATGACGGCGCGGTCAGAACTGGAAATTGACATGCGAAATGCGAAACCTTCCGGAGTCTCGGCACGCGCCCGTAACTCCGTGATTCGCAATTTCGACCGCCTCAATGCGGTCCAGCCACGGCAAGGGAGAGTACGCGCCACACGGCGCGCTTCTGTTTCGGCGCCGGGCAATGGGATCAAACGATCTACCACCATACGCACTCACCCCCACATCACGCAAACCGCCCTCCATCCGCCCCCACCGCGCCTCCTCGCTCCCGGCCGCCCGCTCCCCCGGAACGGCGGTTTCTCCGGGGCGTCCGTCCCTCCGCCGGAACGACCCGGCTATGCCGGTTCCTCCTGGGCCGCGGCCTCCGGCGTCCGCAGCTCCGCCGCCTCGCTCGGCAGGCTCATCGCGTAGGCACGGAGCTCGACCGCCGAGGAGGCGGACGGCTGCGGCGCCGGCTCCGAGGGCTCCGGTCGGGGCGAGGCAGGCGGTTCGGGGGCGGGCGGCTCGGACGGCGACGGCGTGGGCTCGGGCCGCTGCGGCACCTCGGAGCCCGGCTGCGAGGGCTCGGGCTCCGGCTGTCCGCCGCCCCACCCCGGCGCCGGAGCGCCCGGCTCGGCCGGTACGCCCGCCTGCTCGCTCCGCTCCGCCCTGGGCCGGGCGCCCGGCGAACCCGAAGGAGCGGCGGAACCGCTCGGCCGCGCGGACTCGGCCGCCTCCCGCTCGGAGTGCGCCTCGGCGCGCCCGCCCCCGGCACGGGAGCCGCCCGTGCCGGACACCGTGTCGCCGTCCGGCTCGGCCGCGCTGCCCTTCGGGTCGGACGAGGGCTTCGACGGCGGCTTGCCCCCGTCGTCGCCGATGCTCATGCAGCCGGCGGACGTGGCGACCGTCACCGCGATGACGGCCGCCCAACGGGCGGAAGAGGACAACTGGCGCACGGGCGGTACCTCCGGAGGTGCGGGGAGAGTCGAGGAGGAGACACGGAAGAGGAAGCGGGACGGGGAGGGAGAAGAAGGGCGAGGAGGAAAGGGGCAAAGAGGCACGGGCGGAGCGGCACGGCGGAGCCGCGGCTCCGCGCCCAACGTGCTCAACTCCCGTTGCCCCGCCGGGGACACGCCTCTCACCCCGCCCACGTGCCTCCCGCACGTCACCTGCACGTCACCCGCACCGCACGCGTGTTTCACCGCCGCCCGCGCGGACTCACCGCCTGCCCGCCGCGCCCCGGCCAACCTCGACGCGCGACCGCGCGCTCGTCCCTACACGCCACACACCGCACACACCGCGCGTACGCCCGCATACGCGACGTGGTGCGCCTCCGCGCGCCCGGCGGACACTCCCTCGGCGGACACACCCCCGGTGGACGCGAGCTCACCCGTAACCGAGCGCGTGCAGCCTCTCGTCGTCGATGCCGAAGTGATGGGCGATCTCGTGGACGACGGTGATCTCCGTCTCCGCGACCACGTCCTCGCGCGACTCGCACATCCGCAGCGTCGGCCCGCGATAGATCGTGATCCGGTCCGGCAGCACTCCCGCGTACCACTCGCCGCGCTCGGTGAGCGGCGTGCCCTCGTACAGTCCGAGCAGTTCCGGATCGGCCGGGTCCGGTTCGTCCTCGACGAACACCGCGACGTTGTCCATCAGCCGCGTCAGCTCCGGTGGGATCCGGTCCAGGGCCTCGGCGACCAGTTCCTCGAACTCCTCGCGCGTCATCTCCAGCACGCCGCCATTCTCCCGGTTCTCCCGTACGGTCGCCCACCGCGCCCCGGACGGACGACGGCACGCGACGACGACACGCGGCGGCGAGCGATGGCGGCGGGCGACGGACGAGGTCAGCGGCCGTCCGCCACCGGACCGCTGCCACACCTATTCGGTTTGGCCGACGCCGAAACGCCGTAGTACAGTCTGCGTCGTGCCCAAGGGCGCCGGTCAGGGCTTGACCGTTCTGAGGTCCCGGAGATCATCTGCCGAAGATCGAAGAAGAAGCGGAACCCCTTGGGGTGAAGCAGCAGTGCCAGTAGTTAGGCCCTCATCGTCTAGTGGCCCAGGACGCCGCCCTTTCAAGGCGGTAGCACGGGTTCGAATCCCGTTGGGGGCACGCACAACCTTGTGCGACACTTAGTCGCACAACAGCTTGGTCCTGTGGAGCAGTTTGGAGTGCTCGCCACCCTGTCAAGGTGGAGGCCGCGGGTTCAAATCCCGTCAGGACCGCTGCAGCTCCTGTGAGCTGCGTGGCTGGGTAGCTCAGTTGGTACGAGCGATCGCCTGAAAAGCGATAGGTCGCCGGTTCGATCCCGGCCCCAGCCACCACCCGAAGGCCCCGTCCGATGGACGGGGCCTTCGCCGTGTCACGCCTCTTCGTGGTCGGCCGCGTTCATGCCGCCCGGTCCGGTCTCGCTTCCCCGTCCGGCCTCTTCGGCCGGTCCCTTCGCGTCGGCCGTACGTCGGCCGCGCCAGGCCCGTACCGCCAGGAACAGCAGCACCACCACGACCACGGCCACCAGGGCCGAGCCGTCCGACACCCGTTCCCCGACGCGCTGGGCCCACTGCTCGACGGCGAACGACTGGTCCACGCCCAGCAGCCCGGGCAGCGCGGTCGTCCCGTCGTACACCAGGAACAGCACGCCGAGACCGATGAAGAAGAGCCCGGACAGCAGCGTCGTGGTGTGCAGCTCGAAACGGCCGAGCCGGAAGGCGCGGCCACGCAGCCAGGCCCGGCGGCCCAGCTCGAACCGCTCCCAGAGCAGGGCGAGCAGGAAGAGCGGGACCGCCATGCCGAGGGCGTAGACGGCGAGCAGCAGCCCGCCGTAGACCGGGCTGCCGCTGACCGCCGCCACGGTGAGGACGCTGCCGAGGATCGGTCCCGCGCAGAAACCGGCCAGTCCGTATACGGCGCCCAGCGCGTACACCGAGACGGCGGTGGTCGGACGGATCCGGCCGCTGAGCGCGGCGATCCGGCGCGAGGCGAAGCCCAGGCCGACGATCTGCGCGGCGCCTAGCGCGATGATCAGCCATCCGGCGCCGAGGACGAGCGCGTCGCGGTGGCCGTAGAAGAGCCGTCCGGCGTACGAGCCGGCGGCACCGAGCGGGACCAGGGTGGTGGCCAGACCGGCGTAGAAGATGCCGGTGCGGGCCAGCAGCCGCGAGGCGGAGTCGATGGAGTACGCGAAGAAGGCCGGCAGCAGCAGGGCGCTGCACGGACTGACCAGGGCGAGCAGCCCGCCGAGGAAGGCCGCGAAGTAACCGATGTCGGCCGTCATTCCGTGCCGCTTCCGGTGCCGTCGGTCCCGGTGCTCTGGGGCCGGGGCGTGGCGGCGCGGGCCTTCTCGGCCGCCGCCTCGATCGCCTGGACGAAGGTCTCCATCGGCTGGGCCCCGGCGATCGGACGGCCGTTGACCAGGAACGACGGAGTGGAGGTCGCGCCGATCCCGTACCCCTGTTCCTGGTCCTTGCTCACCGCTTCGGAGGCGGCCGGGCTGTCCGCGTCGCGCGCGAACCGTTCGAGGTCGGGAACCCCGGCCTGCTCGGCGAGGGCCTTCAGCCGGGCCTTGCCGAACCCCTTCTCCTTCGCCCCCTCGGCGTACGCGGCGCTGTGGAACTGCCAGAAGCGGCCCTGTTGCCCGGCGGCCCAGGCCGCACGGGCTGCGGCCTCGGACTCGGCCCCGAAGATCGGGAAGTTGCGCCACTCGATGCGCAGCGTGCCGTTGTCGACGTACTTCTTCACCAGGGCTGGCTCGGTGTCGCGGGCGAACTTGCCGCAGTAGCCGCACTTGAAGTCGGCGTACTCGACGAGGACGACGGGCGCGTCCGCCCGGCCCAGCGCGAGCCGGTCGTCGGCGTCGCGCCGGGCGAGCTTCTCCAGCTCCGGGTAGACCTCGGCGTCCGGGTCCGTGGTGACGTCGGCGACCGATGAGGCGGAAGAGGACTTGGAGTGGTCGGGGGCGGTGGCCCGGTAGGAGACGAAGCCGAGCGCCGCGGCGGCGATCACGACCGCGGCCCCGTAGAGCAGCGGCTTCCTGGACGACGGCGTGCGTGACGACTTGGCTCCGGGGCGGGGAGCGGACTTGGACTTGGACGCGGGCGTGGGCTTGGAATTCGAACTGGACGTGGACATGCGGAACTCCGTACGGATGGCATGGAAGGAGAACGAGGGCGGCGGGCGGGGCCGCCGTCTACACCCTCAGTACGGAGAGCTCCACGGGGGTGGGCGCGGCGGCTGCCGGACCTCTCGGTCGTATCCGGATGCGCGGACCGACCGGCTCCGGGCCGGTGGCGGCGGGCAGGCCCCATTCGGCGAGGCCGGGCGCCTGGTCGGCCCCGGCGCGGGCCCGCCCCGGCAGGGCGGGCGCGTCGTCCGCGTTCCTGCTCTTGCCGCATCCAGGGACGGGGCCGGGGCGCGAATCCGAGTCCGGGGCCACGACCACGTCAGTGTCGGTGGCAGTCGGGGTGACAGTGGCAGTGGCAGTGGCAGTCGCGGGCGCGCCCACCGCCCCTGCGTCCGCGGGAGGCCTCGCGCCCGCGGAAGCCCCTGCGTCCGCGACGGTCTCCGCGCCCATGGCCGCCGGCGCGACCGGGCGGCCGTCACCCGCGGCAGTCCTTCCCTGGCCGCAGAACAGCGCCAGTACGACCGCGAGCACCGCCGTCAGGCAGCACCACTGCGCACGGGACACGGACACGGACACGGCGACCGGCCTTTCCGGACGGGGGCGACGGGGGCGACGGGGGCGACGGGAAACGACGCGCGGCAACAGGTGATCAGCTGCCGAAATGGTACGTGCTGCGGTCCCACGCCCCCGTGCCGAACCGTACGGCTCCCGCACCGCCGGACCGTCCGCTCGCGCCCGGGCCGCACGCCGCCGGACCGTCCGGCTCGCATGCCGCCGCGCCACGCCGGTACCGATGCCGACACCGTGACCCGGACCGCACGAAATACGTTCGCCGTTCCTCGGGCCCGAATGAGATCCTGGGGTCCGTATGTCTACTTCCTTCGCCGATCTCCAGTCCCGGCTCGAAGAGCTCTCGCTCCGCGACGCCCACCGGCTCGGCCGCCGTCTCGATGGGGCGCGCCGCATCCGCAAGCCCGAGGCCCGGCAGGCGGTGCTGGACGAGATCGCCACCGAGGCCGGAAAAGCGGCCGAACGGCTCGTGCTGCGCGCCGGGCGGGTCCCCGCCGTCTCGTACCCGGAACAGCTCCCGGTCAGCCAGAAGAAGGACGAGATCCTGGAGGCGATACGCGATCACCAGGTCGTGATCGTCGCCGGTGAGACGGGCTCCGGCAAGACCACGCAGATCCCGAAGATCTGCATGGAGCTGGGGCGCGGTGTCCGGGGCATGATCGGGCACACGCAGCCGCGCCGGATCGCGGCCCGTACGGTCGCCGAGCGCGTCGCCGACGAACTGCGGACCCCGCTGGGCGAGGCGGTCGGCTGGAAGGTCCGCTTCACCGACCAGGTGAACCCCGACGCGACGTTCGTCAAGCTGATGACGGACGGCATTCTGCTCGCCGAGATCCAGACGGACCGCGAACTGCGCGCGTACGACACGATCATCATCGACGAGGCCCACGAGCGCTCGCTCAACATCGACTTCCTGCTCGGCTATCTGGCCAGGCTGCTGCCCAGGCGTCCGGACCTGAAGGTCGTCATCACCTCGGCGACGATCGACCCCGAGCGGTTCGCGCGCCACTTCGGCGAGGCCCCGATCATCGAGGTCAGCGGGCGTACCTACCCCGTCGAGGTGCGCTACCGCCCGCTGCTGGAGGAAGCCACCGAAGACTCTGCCGACGCCGACCGGGACCAGATCACCGCGATCTGCGACGCCGTCGACGAGCTCCAGTCCGAGGGCCCCGGCGACATCCTGGTCTTCCTCTCCGGCGAGCGCGAGATCCGCGACACCGCGGACGCCCTGAACAAGCGGAACCTCCGCCACACCGAGGTGCTGCCGCTCTACGCCCGCCTCTCGCACGCCGAGCAGCACCGGGTCTTCCAGCGCCACACCGGCCGGCGGATCGTGCTGGCGACGAACGTCGCCGAGACCTCGCTGACCGTCCCCGGCATCAAGTACGTGATCGACCCGGGCACCGCCCGGATCTCCCGCTACAGCCACCGCACCAAGGTCCAGCGCCTCCCGATCGAGCGGATCTCGCAGGCCAGCGCCAACCAGCGCAAGGGCCGCTGCGGTCGTACGTCGGACGGCATCTGCATCCGGCTGTACTCCGAGGACGACTTCCTCACCCGCCCGGAGTTCACCGATCCCGAGATCCTGCGCACGAACCTCGCCTCCGTCATCCTCCAGATGACCGCGGCCGGCCTCGGCGACATCGAGCGGTTCCCCTTCATCGACCCGCCGGACCACCGCAACATCCGCGACGGCATCCAGCTCCTCCAGGAGCTCGGCGCGCTGGAGCAGGGCGAGAAGCCGGCCCGGGAAGCCCGCGCGGGCGAGCGGGAGGAACGGCCCGAGGGGAAGAAGGGGCAGCGCCTCACCCCGCTGGGCCGCAAGCTCTCGCAGCTGCCGGTCGACCCGCGTCTGGCGCGCATGGTCATCGAGGCCGAGCGCAACGGCTGCGTCCGCGAGGTCATGGTGATCGCCGCCGCGCTCTCCATCCAGGACCCGCGCGAGCGGCCCGCGGAGAAGCAGACGCAGGCCGATCAGCAGCACGCCCGCTTCAAGGACGAGACCTCCGACTTCCTCGCGTTCCTGAACCTGTGGCGGTACATCCGCGAGCAGCAGAAGGAGCGCGGCTCGTCCAGCTTCCGCCGGATGTGCAAGCAGGAGTACCTGAACTTCCTGCGCATTCGCGAATGGCAGGACATCTACGCGCAGCTGCGCACGGTCGTGAAGCAGATGGGCGTCCAGCCCAACACGGAGGACGCGCCCGAGCAGTCGGTGCACGTCTCGCTGCTGGCCGGGCTGCTCTCGCACATCGGGCTCAAGGACACGGAGAGGAACGAGTACCTGGGCGCCCGCAACGCCAAGTTCGCGGTCTTCCCCGGTTCGGCGCTCTTCAAGAAGCAGCCGCGGTTCGTGATGTCGGCCGAGCTGGTCGAGACGTCCCGGCTGTGGGCGCGGGTCAACGCCAAGGTCGAGCCGGAGTGGATCGAGCCGCTGGCCCAGCACCTGCTGAAGCACACCTACAGCGAGCCGCACTGGGAGAAGGACCGGGCGGCGGTGATGGCGTACGAACGCGTCACGCTGTACGGAGTGCCGATCGTCGCCCAGCGCAAGATCAATTTCGGCCGGATCGACGCCGAGACCTCCCGCGATCTCTTCATCCGCCACGCCCTGGTCGAGGGCGACTGGCGGACGCACCACCAGTTCTTCCACGACAACCGCAAGCTGCTCGGCGAGGTCGAGGAACTGGAGCACCGCGCCCGCCGCCGCGACATCCTCGTGGACGACGAGACGCTCTTCGACTTCTACGACCAGCGCATCCCCGAGCACGTGGTCTCCGGGGCGCACTTCGACTCCTGGTGGAAGCACAAGCGCCGCGACGAGCCGGACGCGCTGGACTTCGAGCGCTCGATGCTCATCAACGAGAAGGCCGGGGCCGTCACCAAGGACGACTACCCGGACTCCTGGCGGCAGGGGAAGCTCAAGTTCCGGGTGACGTACCAGTTCGAGCCCGGCGCGGACGCCGACGGCGTGACCGTCCACATCCCGCTCCAGGTGCTCAACCAGGTCACCGCCGAGGGCTTCGACTGGCAGATCCCGGGCCTGCGCGAGGAAGTGGTCACGGAGCTGATCCGCTCGCTGCCCAAGCCGATACGCCGGCACTACGTCCCGGCGCCGAACTACGCGGAGAAGTTCCTGGGCCGGGCCGTTCCGTCCGCCTCTGACGGCCCGATGTCACAGCAGGAGCCGCTGACGGTCACGCTCGCGCGCGAGCTCCAGCGGATGGTCGGCGTCCCCGTCGCGGCGGGCGACTTCGACCTGAGCCGCGTCCCGGATCACCTGAAGATCACGTTCCGGATCGTCGACGAGCGGCGCCGCAAGGTGGCCGAGGACAAGGACCTGGAGGCGCTGAGGCTCCGGCTGCGCCCCAAGGCCCGTCAGGCGCTCTCCAAGGCCGCGGCGGCCACCGCGGGCCCCTCGGGCGAGTCCGTCGAGCGTTCGGGCCTCACGGACTGGACGATCGGCACGCTGGACCGGGTCTTCGAGACCCGGAGGGCCGGCCAGCCGGTCAAGGCGTACCCGGCCCTGGTGGACCAGGGCGCGACCGTGGCCGTGCGTCTCTTCGACACCGAGGCCGAGCAGCAGCGAGCGATGTGGCTCGGCACCCGCAGGCTGATCATGCTGAACGTGCCGGTGAACCCGGCGAAGTTCGCCTCGGACAGGCTCTCGAACCAGCAGAAGCTGGCACTGTCCGCCAATCCGCACGGTTCCGTGCAGGCGCTGTTCGAGGACTGCGCGACGGCTGCCGCCGACCGGCTGATCGGCGCGCACGGCGGCCCCGCCTGGGACGAGGAGTCGTACCGCAAGCTGTACGACAAGGTGCGCGCCGACCTCGTCGCGCTGACCGAGCACACGGTCAAGCAGGTGCAGCAGGTGCTGGCCGCCTGGCAGGCGTGCGAACGGCGGCTGAAGGCCACGAACAGCCCGGCCCTCGCCGCCAACGTCGCCGACGTGCGCAAGCAGCTCGCGGATCTCGTGCCCGCGGGCTTCATCACCGCGAACGGGCTGCGCAGACTGCCCGACCTGATGCGGTACCTGGTCGCCGCCGACCGTCGGCTCCAGCAGATGCCGACGGCCGTCCAGCGCGACACCACGCGCATGGAGAAGGTCCACGAGATGCAGGACGAGTACGCCTGGCTGCTCGAACAGCTGCCGCAGGGCAGGCCCGTTCCGCAGGAGGTCCTGGACATCCGCTGGATGATCGAGGAGCTCCGGGTCAGCTACTTCGCGCACGCCCTGGGGACGGCCTACCCCGTCTCCGACAAGCGGATCGTGAAGGCGATCGACGCCGCGGCCCCCTGAGCAGCCGCGGCCCCTGAGCCGGAGCGGGCAGCCGGAGCGGGCGGCCGGACCGGTGACGGAGTGATCACCAGGAGCGAAGTCGACCGGACCCTCCGACCTGCTGTACAGTCTGTCTTCGCAGCCAGCCGCAAGGCAGCAGCGAAAACCTGGTCCTGTGGAGCAGTTTGGAGTGCTCGCCACCCTGTCAAGGTGGAGGCCGCGGGTTCAAATCCCGTCAGGACCGCAGTACGAAAGCCCGGATCCCTCGGATCCGGGCTTTCGCGCGTTCCGGCACGGTCACACCGACGACCACCCGGCCAACGGATCCACCCCACCCGCCCCGTCGTCCGCCATTCCCCGCCCCACCACATCGGCCATGAGCCACCACGCCGACCGGTCACGGCCACGGCGACGACCCCGGCTGCGGTCGCAGCAGTAGCCGACGCACCGTCAGGACCACCTGAAGGCCGCCACGGGGTCCGTGACGGCCTTTGAGGGCGGGGCGGCAGAATTCCTCCACCCCGCCCCCGCGGGGCGCCAGAACGGCGATTCCTGGATCCAGGACGAAAGTCCCCCGACCGAGTGACCAACAGCAGGGCAATCCACACCCCGAAGGTGGCAGGCTCGAAGTGACGCGACTCATATGGTGTGACGGGAGTCACTAAATGAGTTTCGCGAAGAGGTGACCTTACACCCTTCCTACAACTGCCGAATTTAATATGTGCAATTGCACCTGCCTGATGGCGGCGACGAAGGAGAGTGGCGGGTGCGGCACGAAAGCCGCCCGGGGGATGCCACCGAATACCCCCGACCACCCCGGCCCGACTTCTCCGGAAAGCCCGGCAACGGCCCCCGGAATCCCGTACCGAGGCACACGGGCCGACCCGCGTTCCCACTCCGTAGCCAACCGGCCGCCCGGTTTTCAACAACCCGGAACAGGCGCCTCGATCCCCGGGCGACCCGGCACCGGCGCAACGGCCGGCACCTCAGGAATCACGGGACTCCAGAGCTCCCGGCCCGCGCAGTTCCGAGACCTGGGAACCCCGGGAGCGGCACGGGCGGAACGCACGACGCCGCCCCGGAGAAGAAGCCCGAAGGGGCCTCTCCCGAGGCGGCGGAGCACAAAAAGAGATCGCGCCAGACCCGGCGGAGTCCAGCGCGATCGAACGACGTACCCGTATTGCACAGGTATGGCGCCCGTTGGGGCGGGCGCCCGTCATGTGGAGCCATAGGCGGGTCTGTACGGGTTGGGGGACCCGGGAACCCGGTTGTGACGCGACGGCAGGGGGCGTGTCAGGCCTCGCTGCGCTGCTGCGGAATACCCGCCAGCAGTGCGCGGACCTCTGCCTCGCGATAGCGGCGATGTCCACCGAGCGTCCGGATGGACGTGAGCTTCCCCGCTTTCGCCCAGCGGGTAACCGTCTTCGGGTCCACGCGGAACATCGTGGCGACCTCAGCCGGGGTCAGCAGCGGCTCGGCATCAGGGGTGCGAGCGGTCATGAGCGGCCTCCTCGGGAGAACCGAACCAATCTCGGTTCTTTCCTCTAAATTCTGCACCTTGACCCGCGTTGCCCGAAATGGCAGACGCGGGCCGAGTCGGTTATAGGACGAACGGCTTGTCCTCGGCACTACAACTACACCATCCGTCCAGCCACGTCGGCCAAACCGATGGAATTGCCCTCCCAGGTGTTCATCAGCGACGGAAGCCGATGGACCATGCCATAGCGGACAGTCACACCACCGTGACGATCAGTCACAGAGCGATCAGGAGTCACCAGACCCCCCATAGCGTGCAATGCAGAGCAATCCGCCCCCAGTTGGGCGGAAGGAGCCCTCCCCGGACTCCTTGTCCTATTTTGGCACGAGGGGTAGGGAAGGGCGCAAGGGCCCAGTTAGTGCAATCCATCACGCTTGAGAGAAAGGCCCGGTTCAGGACGTAGGTCCCATCAGCCTTTGAGGTATTGTTCCGCCTCTTCATCCCCACGTGTCACACGCCACAAAGGTTCAGACGCGGCAAGGTCGCATTCAGTTCGCGAATTGACGATCTCTTACGGCCCGCCAGCGTTCCGCCAGCCTCCCGTACGCCTCGCTCGCCCGATCGGTGTCACCGGCCCGCAGCGCCTCCACCCCCTCGGCCACGTCGGCGGCCGAGTGGTCCGCGGCGAGCCGTTCCGCCGGCAGGGCATGCACCAGCCCCGCGTAGTCCAGCTCCACCAGTGCCCGCGGATGGAACTCCTCCAGCCAGCGCCCCACCTCCACCAGCCCCTCGGTCAGCGGCCCCTCGTCCACGGTCTCTCGCAGGGTCCGCAGCGCCCTGGCCAGCCGGCGGCGGGCCTGGACCATCGGCGTCCGGTAGCGCAGCACCGGCGGCTCCCCGCCCTTGCCCGCCGCCGCGTACTCCCGCTCCTCGTCGGAGAAGAGCACGAACCAGCGCACCGGCACCTGCCACAGCGAGGTCAGGATCCAGGGCCTGGCGTCCGGGTTGCGCTCCGCCCACCGCTCGTGGTCCGCGACCGCCTGTCCGCGCACCACCGGCGGCAGCACCGCGTCCAGCACCGGCTCCGGGAACAGGTCCGCCAGCTCCCCCAGGGCCAGCCAGCCGCGCAGCCTGGTCCGCCACGGGCAGACGCACACCACGCCGTCCGCCTCGGCGACGAACGCGTCCGCGCTCTCGTGCGCCGGCACCCCGACCGGCGGCGTGGCCACCAAGTCCGCGAGCGAACGGCGCAGTTCGTCCTGGGCCGTGGGGATGTGGGCGCGCCCGGCGTAGCGGGCCCAGTGGCTCCGCTCGGGTTCCGGGAAGGCGGCGAGCGGTTCGTACACCCGGAGGTAGGACGCGTACGGGACGAGCACCGAGGACACCACCGACATGCCGTAGATCGTGTCATGCCCGTACTCCTCCGGGGGGTGATCCTCGGCACCGGACCTGATCTACCTACGCGTAGGACTTACGCTCTTGCCCAGTCGGACCCGCCTGCCGGCCGGTCCACGGCCCTCCCCACCTTCAGGAGGGTCCTCCGCCGCTTCGTACTTGGGAGTCACCACAGTGACCGATGTGACCGGCGCGCCTGTCGATGTACTGCACACCCTGTTCCACTCGGACCAGGGGGGCCACGAGCAAGTCGTGCTCTGCCAGGACCGTGCCAGCGGCCTCAAGGCCGTGATCGCCATCCACTCCACCGCCCTGGGCCCGGCCCTCGGCGGTACCCGCTTCTATCCGTACGCCTCCGAGGAGGAGGCCGTCGCGGACGCGCTGAACCTGTCGCGCGGTATGTCCTACAAGAACGCCATGGCCGGCCTCGACCACGGCGGCGGCAAGGCCGTGATCATCGGCGATCCCGAACGGATCAAGTCCGAGGAACTGCTGCTGGCCTACGGCCGGTTCGTGGCCTCGCTCGGCGGCCGGTACGTGACCGCCTGCGACGTCGGCACCTACGTCTCCGACATGGACGTCGTCGCCCGCGAGTGCCGCTGGACCACCGGCCGCTCCCCCGAGAACGGCGGCGCCGGCGACTCCTCGGTGCTCACCGCGTTCGGTGTTTTCCAGGGCATGCGGGCCTCCGCGCAGCATCTCTGGGGCGACCCGACCCTCCGTGGCCGAAAAGTAGCGGTCGCCGGAGTCGGCAAGGTCGGTCACCACCTGGTCGAGCACCTGCTGTCGGACGGTGCCGAGGTCGTGATCACGGACGTGCGCGAGGAATCCGTGCGCCGTGTCACCGACAAGCACCCCGAGGTGGCCGTCGCCGCGGACACCGAGGCGCTGATCCGCACCGAGGGCCTGGACATCTACGCCCCGTGCGCGCTCGGCGGCGCGCTGAACGACGACTCCGTACCCGTGCTCACCGCCAAGGTGGTGTGCGGCGCGGCCAACAACCAGCTCGCGCACCCCGGCGTGGAGAAGGACCTCGCGGACCGGTCGATCCTGTACGCACCCGACTACGTGGTGAACGCGGGCGGCGTGATCCAGGTCGCGGACGAGCTGCACGGCTTCGACTTCGACCGGTGCAAGGCCAAGGCGTCGAAGATCTTCGACACCACGCTCGCCATATTCGCACGTGCGAAGGCGGACGGCATTCCGCCGGCTGCCGCGGCCGACCGGATCGCCGAGCAGCGGATGGCCGAGGCGCGCCGCGCCTGACGGCCGGGAACGGCGTGGGGCTACAGAGCCCGACACGAGGTGACGAGGCGTGACGGGGGCGTGACACTGCGTTCCGCGGCCTGCGATCCGTCGGTCGGCGTGAGACTTCTCTCGCCGGTCGGCGGGTCGCATGCCAGGAAGAGGTTAAAATCGCAGTTGACCAGCGAGGACAGGGCTTCTCGCAGGTCCTCTTCCGGGGCGCCCGATACGGGCGGCGTACCGTATGGCCGCGGAAGCAGGTACCGTTAAAGCCCTACGGGCACGGTCTCTCGGATGAGAGTCCGTCCTGAAACATGAACGCGTGTCAAGACTCTGGGGCCGTCGAGCCCCGTCACCGAGGGGGTCGAGCCATGGGGCGCGGCCGGGCAAAGGCCAAGCAGACAAAGGTCGCCCGCCAGCTGAAGTACAGCACCGGCGGGACTGACCTGTCGCGTCTGGCCAATGAGCTGGGCGCATCGTCTTCAAGTCAGCCACCGAACGCGGAGCCGTTCGAGGACGAGGAAGACGACCCGTACGCGCGGTACGCGGATCTGTACAACACCGACGACGAGGACGAGGACGAGGACGACAAGTCCGGTCCTGCGTCAAAGCGCCGCGGCGCTTGACCTCGCGCTGACACATCAACCCGGTCCGGGCTTCCCGGACCGGGTTCTGTGCTACCCCGATCCGGAGACCGCTGGTTCGGTGGCTGCCGGGATCCGGCGGCCATGGGCACGACGGCCGACCGGGTGACCAGGTAGCCCCGGTCACCGGCCCGCTCCCGCACTACGCTGCGTAGTCACCCACCAGCTCCGCACCGGAGGCGTGCTCGCCGCGTTCGACGATCTCGCCCGCGACCCAGGAGTCGACCCCGCGGTCGGCCAGTGTGGTCAGGGCCACGTCGACGGATTCGGCGGGGACGACGGCGATCATGCCGACGCCCATGTTCAGCGTCTTCTCCAGCTCCAGCCGCTCGACCCGGCCGAGGGTGCCGACCAGGTCGAAGACCGCGCCGGGCGTCCAGGTGGAGCGGTCCACCCGGGCGTGCAGGTGGTCGGGGACGACCCGGGCCAGGTTGTTGGCCAGGCCGCCGCCGGTGACGTGGCTGAAGCCGTGCACCTCGGTCGTGCGGGTGAGGGCCAGACAGTCCAGCGAGTAGATCCGGGTGGGCTCCAGAAGCTCCTCGCCGAGGCTGCGGCCGAACTCCTCGACCTCGCGGTCCAGCGCCCAGCCGGCCCGGTCGAAGAACACGTGCCGGACGAGCGAGTACCCGTTGGAGTGAAGACCGGACGACGCCATGGCGATCACCACGTCACCCTTGCGGATGCGTTCCGGGCCGAGCAGCCGGTCGGCCTCGACCACGCCCGTACCGGCGCCCGCGACGTCGAAGTCGTCCGGGCCCAGCAGTCCGGGGTGCTCGGCGGTCTCGCCGCCGACCAGGGTGCAGCCCGCGAGGACACAGCCCTCGGCGATGCCCTTCACGATCGCCGCGACCCGCTCGGGGTACACCTTGCCGACGCAGATGTAGTCGGTCATGAAGAGCGGCTCGGCTCCGCAGACGACCAGGTCGTCGACGACCATGCCGACGAGGTCGCGGCCGATGGTGTCGTACACGCCCGTCTTGCGGGCGAGGTCCACCTTGGTGCCGACGCCGTCGGTGGCGGAGGCGAGCAGCGGACGCTCGTAGCGCTTGAGGGCGGAGGCGTCGAAGAGGCCGGCGAATCCGCCGAGACCGCCGAGACCCTCGACCTCGGGACGGCGGGTCTTCTTCACCCACTCCTTCATCAGCTCTACGGCGCGGTCGCCGGCCTCGATGTCGACGCCCGCTGCCGCGTAGGAAGCACCTGTTGTCTCAGACATGGCCTGGGATCTTTCGTGTGGAGATACGGGGCTGGTGGGCCAGGGGGTACGACCGGCCGTCACGGACGACGCAGGGCGTCGGACGCGGCGGTCGCCGCAGGGCCTGCCGCCAGCTCGGTCTCCAGCAGTTGCTTGCCGAGCAGCTCCGGGTCGGGCAGCTCCATCGGGTACTCACCGTCGAAGCAGGCGCGGCACAGGTTCGGCTTGGCGATCGTCGTCGCCTCCACCATCGCGTCGAGGGAGATGTACGCGAGCGAGTCCGCGCCCATCGACGCGCCGATCTCCTCGACCGTCATCCCGTTGGCGATCAGCTCGGCGCGGGTCGCGAAGTCGATGCCGAAGAAGCAGGGCCACTTGACCGGTGGGGACGAGATCCGGATGTGGATCTCGGCGGCGCCCGCCTCGCGGAGCATCCGGACCAGGGCGCGCTGGGTGTTGCCGCGGACGATCGAGTCGTCGACGACGACGAGACGCTTGCCCTTGATGACTTCCTTGAGCGGGTTCAGCTTGAGGCGGATGCCCAGCTGGCGGATGGTCTGCGACGGCTGGATGAAGGTCCGGCCGACGTAGGCGTTCTTCACCAGACCGGCGCCGAAGGGGATGCCGCTGGCCTCCGCGTAGCCGATGGCGGCGGGGGTGCCGGACTCCGGGGTCGCTATGACCAGATCGGCCTCGACCGGGGCCTCGGCGGCCAGCCTGCGGCCCATCTCCACGCGGGAGAGGTAGACGTTGCGCCCGGCGATGTCGGTGTCGGGGCGGGCCAGGTAGACGTACTCGAAGACGCAGCCCTTGGGCTTCGCTTCCGCGAAACGCGAGGTGCGCAGTCCGTTCTCGTCGATGGCGACGAGTTCGCCCGGCTCGATCTCGCGGACGAAGCTGGCGCCGCAGATGTCGAGGGCGGCGGTCTCGGAGGCCACCACCCAGCCGCGCTCCAGGCGGCCGAGGACCAGCGGACGGATGCCCTGCGGGTCACGGGCGGCGTAGAGGGTGTGCTCGTCCATGAAGACGAGCGAGAACGCGCCCTTGACGTCCGGGAGCACTTTCGCGGCCGCCTGCTCGATGGTGAGCGGCTTGCCGTCGTCGTCGGTCTGGCCGGCGAGCAGCGCGGTCACCAGGTCGGTGTCGTTCGTCGCGGCGACCTGGGTGGCGCGGCCGTCCTTGCGGGGAAGGTCCGCGACCATCTCGGCGAGCTGGGCCGTGTTGACCAGGTTGCCGTTGTGTCCCAGGGCGATCGAGCCGTGCGCGGTGGCACGGAACGTCGGCTGCGCGTTCTCCCAGACCGAGGCTCCGGTCGTGGAGTAGCGGGCATGGCCGACCGCGATATGGCCCTGGAGGGATCCCAGGGATGTTTCGTCGAAGACCTGCGAGACCAGTCCCATGTCCTTGAAGACCAGGATCTGGGACCCGTTGCTCACTGCGATGCCCGCGGACTCCTGTCCACGGTGCTGCAGGGCATACAGTCCGAAATAGGTGAGCTTGGCGACCTCTTCGCCGGGAGCCCAGACACCGAAGACGCCGCATGCGTCCTGGGGGCCCTTCTCTCCGGGGAGCAGGTCGTGGCTGAGTCGTCCATCACCACGAGGCACGCCACCGAGTGTAGGCGAGATCGACCACTGGTCCGAATTCGGGATACCGCGGCGGACCACAGCGGAAGTGCTTCCGGGCGTGGCCCGGAGCCCCTACCGGCCGGTTACGCGGAGTGAGCATCCGGCCTTGTGAGGGGCACGCGGGACTAGGTACGGATCGGCCACAGGGCGGCGGCAGCGCGGATCAGCGCGGCGATAGCAGCGATTTCCGGCCACCCGGGCCGGGGGTGCGCCGGGACCGGATGGTGGCGCTCGGTGAACCGGCCGACGGTCCGGCGCGGAATCCGGCCGAACGCGCGTTTCGTGGCGAGGCTCACACCACAAGGCGGTCGGACGTGTCGGATCCCGGCGCGTCCGGGACCGCTTCGCGGCCGTCGGCCCGCGCGGCGGCCGGTTCCGGGGCGGGTGTTTCCCGGGCGGGTGCATCCCGGGCCGAGGGGTCTCGGGACCGGCGCTCACCGCACCGGACGGGTCCGGGGCCGGCGCCTCCCGGTCCGTCGGAGAGCGCGGATCACCTGCCGGGTTCCCGGGCCGTGGCGCCGAGCGACGCGTCGTTCTCCGAGGCGAGGGTCAGGGTGCGCTCGTCGACCCGGTACGTCGTCCGCCCGTCCAGGATCGCCAGCAGTGTCCGTTCCAGCTTCGCCCGGGGCGTGGGGCACGACATCTTGGTCGTCTCGACGGCGTCGAACGTGATCGTGGAACCGGAGACGGTGGCGCCAGCGCGGAACCGGTTGCAGCCGAGAGTCCCCGTGGCGCCGCCCTTGGTGTCGATCGTGAAGTGGGCGCCGTCCGGGACCTCGGCCCGTTTCCCCCCGACCGTCACCGAGTCCACGTCCCAGCGGACACCCGTGACGGGCGGGCCGGTCCGTGTCGCGCCGCCGCCCTCACCCGCCGCCCCGGGGCCGTCACGGTCGTCGGAGGGGTCGGCCGTCCGCGTGCCGCAGGCGGCCAGGGCGGCGAGGAGGACCAGGGTCACCGAGGCTGCACGTCGAGTACGCATGGCCCTGTGACGGGCGGGGCGGCGGGCCGGTTCCCGGCGAGGAGCGGACCTCGCGCGCCGACGCGCGGGCCCTCGCCCCGGTGAACGGGCTCCTCACCTCATCAGGGGCAGGAGGGCGGAGAGGTCGGCCCGCTCGCCGCTCGCGGCCACCCGCGCCTCGTCAAGGGCGTGCGCCCATTCCGTACGGCCGGTGGCGAGCCTGATCCAGGTGAGCGGATCGGTCTCGACGACGTTGGGCGGCGTACCGCGGGTGTGCTTGGGGCCCTGCACGCACTGGACCACGGCGAAGGGCGGGACACGCACCTCGACCGAGCCGCCCGGTGCCTTCTCCGCGAGAGCGTCGGCGAGCAGGCGCGTGCAGGCGGCGAGCGCCTGCCGGTCGTACGGGATGTCGAGGCCGGTCGCCGCGTTCAGGTCGTCGGTGTGCACGACGAGCTCGACGGCGCGGGTGACGAGGAAGTCCGTCAGCCGCATCGCCCCGGCCGGTGTGGGCAGCAGCCGTTCGTCGCCCGTGCACGGCACCCGTTCCTCGAACCGCTCGGCGGCCTCGCCGAACAGGGCGTCCAGGTCGGAATGCTCGGCGGCGAGCGCCCTGGTACCGGCGGCGATCCGCTCGGCGTGATCGGCCGTGGTGAGCGGCCAGGCGAGGAGCGTCGGTGCGGGTTTCGGGGCGGCGGGTGCGGACCGCTCCGGCTCCCGGGCGGCCTGCGAGAACGCCAGGACCACGTGGGCGGCGAGTTCGCGCACGGTCCAGTCGCCGAGCCGGGTCGGCAGCGCGAGCTGCTCGGGCGTCAGGGTACGGACGGCTTCCCGGACATGGCCGAACTGCGCCAGGACCGCTTCGCGGGTCCGGGCCTGGTCGTAGCGGCGGGCACGTTTCTGGGACGGCGGCATGTCAGGGAGCCTACGGCCCTCGACCGGCCTACGGGGGGGCCACGGCCCGCGGGCCCGGGCGCCGACGGCGGAGGGGCGGCGGGTGACGACGGGCCGGGGCGGGGCGACGGACCGGAGCGGCGGCCGTCTCAGCGCCGGATCGCGAAGGCGCCCAGACCGTGCGCGAGCAGGTCGAAGCCCCGCTCCGCGAGCGCGACGGCGTCCGCGGCGATCGCGTCCGCCGGTTCGCCCGCCAGCAGCCGCAGTTGGTTCGCGTGGATGAGGGAGTTGCGCGTGCTGATCAGCTGGGCCGCCGCGATCCGGGCGATGGGCGGCTCCTCCCCCTCCTCGGTCAGGACGTGGGCGAGCAGCTCGTGGGAGCGCAGGGAGAGCGCGTGCGCGCGGATCAGGAGGGCCGGCGTCTCCTGGATCAGCCGACGCATGTCGAGCACCATCGGCACGTCGCTCATGCCGACCGAGGGGTCGCGGCACTCGATGGCGGCCAGGAACTGCGCGCGCACGGCGGACAGGGCGGATTCGCCGGGGGCCCGGTCCCGCACCACCCCCGCGACATCGCCGATGTGTTCCGCCATCGGCGCGAGGACCAGGTCCTCCTTGCCCGCGAAGTAGTTGAAGACCGTCATCTTCGACACCTCGGCCGCCTCGGCGATCTCGGCGACCGACACCTTGTCGAAGCCGCGCTCGGCGAAGAGTTCGGTGGCCGCGGCCAGCAGACGGTGGCGCGTCTGGAGCTTCTTGCGCTCCCGCAGGCTCATCCCCTCGGTCATGCCGTCACTGTACCAGGATGAATATTAAACCGAGAGTAATTATTGCCCAGGTAAATCTCTACTTGTCCGCGCCGCACGTACGGAACTCGTACGCACCCGCGTACGGACCGGGGCTGCGGCCCCGCCCCCGGTGACGGGGCGGGGCCGCAGCCCTCGGAAACGGACCGCCGTCAGGCGAGCAGACCCGGAATGGTCTCCTCGTGCGCGGTGCGCAGCTCGCTCAGCGGGATGCCGAACTCGCCCTGGACCTCGATCTCGTCGCCGTCCACGACACCGATCCGGGCGACGGGCAGACCGCGCGCCCCGCACATGTCGTTGAAGCGGAGCTCCTCGCTGCGCGGCACGGAGACGATCGCGCGCCCCGCCGACTCGGAGAAGAGGAACGTGAACGCGTCCAGACCGTCCGGCACGACCAGTCGGGCGCCGTTACCGCCGCGCAGGCAGGACTCCGTGACCGCCTGGATCAGACCGCCGTCGGAGAGGTCGTGCGCCGCGTCGATCATGCCGTCGCGGGAGGCCGAGATCAGGATCTCGGCGAGCAGCTTCTCGCGCTCCAGGTCCACCTGGGGCGGCAGGCCGCCCAGGTGGCCGTGGACGACCTCGGACCACGCCGAGCCGCCGAACTCCTCGCGCGTCTCGCCCAGCAGGTAGAGGAGCTGGCCCTCCTGCGCGAACGCGACCGGCGTGCGCCGGGAGACGTCGTCGATCACACCGAGCACCGCGACGACCGGCGTCGGGTGGATCGCCGTCTCGCCGGTCTGGTTGTACAGCGACACGTTGCCGCCGGTGACCGGGGTGCCCAGCGCCAGACAGCCGTCCGCGAGACCACGGGTGGCCTCGGCGAACTGCCACATGACGTCCGGGTCCTCCGGCGAGCCGAAGTTCAGGCAGTCCGAGACGGCGAGCGGCTTGGCGCCGGTGGCGGCGACGTTGCGGTACGCCTCCGCCAGCGCGAGCTGCGCGCCGGTGTACGGGTCGAGCTTGGCGTACCGGCCGTTGCCATCGGTCGCCATGGCCACGCCCAGGTTCGACTTCTCGTCGATCCGGACGATGCCGGCGTCCTCGGGCATCGCGAGCACGGTGTTGCCCTGCACGAACCGGTCGTACTGGTCGGTGATCCAGGACTTCGACGCCTGGTTCGGGTGCGCGACCAGCTTGAGGACCTGCTCGCGCAGCTCGGCGCCGTCCGCCGGACGGGCCAGCTCGCCCGCGTCGTCCGCCTGGAGCGCGTCCTGCCAGGACGGGCGGGCGTACGGGCGGTGGTACGTCGGGCCCTCGTGGGCGACGGACCGCGGCGGGACGTCCACGATCTGCTCGCCGTGCCAGAAGATCTCCAGGCGCTCGCCCTCGGTCACCTCACCGATGACGGTGGCGATGACGTCCCACTTCTCGCAGATCTCCAGGAAGCGGTCGACGTGCTGCGGCTCGACGATCGCGCACATGCGCTCCTGCGACTCGCTCATGAGGATCTCCTCGGGCGAGAGCGAGGAGTCGCGCAGCGGCACGGTGTCCAGCTCGACGCGCATGCCGCCGGAGCCGGCGGAGGCCAGCTCGGACGTGGCACAGGAGAGCCCGGCGCCGCCGAGGTCCTGGATGCCCGCGACGAGCTTCTCCTGGAAGACCTCCAGGGTGCACTCGATGAGGAGCTTCTCCTGGAACGGATCGCCGACCTGGACGGCGGGGCGCTTGGCGGGCTTCGTGTCGTCGAAGGTCTCGGAGGCCAGCACCGAGACGCCGCCGATGCCGTCGCCGCCGGTGCGGGCGCCGTAGAGGATCACCTTGTTGCCGGGGCCGGACGCCTTGGCCAGGTGGATGTCCTCGTGCTTCATCACGCCGATGCAGCCGGCGTTGACCAGCGGATTGCCCTGGTAGCAGGCGTCGAAGACGACCTCGCCGCCGATGTTCGGCAGGCCGAGGCAGTTGCCGTAGCCGCCGATGCCCGCGACGACGCCCGGCAGGACGCGCTTGGTGTCGGGGTGGTCCGCGGCGCCGAAGCGCAGCGGGTCGACGACCGCGACCGGGCGGGCGCCCATGGCGAGGATGTCGCGGACGATGCCGCCGACGCCGGTCGCCGCGCCCTGGTAGGGCTCGATGTACGAGGGGTGGTTGTGCGACTCGACCTTGAAGGTGACCGCGTAGCCCTGGCCGACGTCGACCACACCGGCGTTCTCGCCGATGCCGACGAGCATCGCGTCGTTGGCGGGGGCCTTCTCGCCGAACTGCTTGAGGTGGACCTTGCTGCTCTTGTACGAGCAGTGCTCGGACCACATCACGGAGTACATGGCGAGCTCCGCGCCGGTGGGACGGCGGCCCAGGATCTCGCGGATCCGGGCGTACTCGTCCTCCTTGAGGCCGAGCTCCTGCCAGGGCTGCTCGACGTCCGGGGTCCCGGCCGCGTGCTTGACCGTATCCAGGCTCATGCGTTGACCAGCTTCTTGATGATCGAGGTGAAGAAACCGAGACCGTCGGTGCGACCGGTTCCGATCAGCGGCTCGACGGCGTGCTCCGGGTGCGGCATCAGGCCGACGACGTTGCCCTCGGCGTTGGTGATGCCCGCGATGTCGCGCAGCGAGCCGTTCGGGTTCGTGTCCAGGTAGCGGAAGGCGACCCGGCCCTCCGCCTCCAGCTCGTCGAGCACGCGCTCGTCGGCGACGTACCGGCCGTCCATGTTCTTGAGCGGTACGGAGATCTCCTGGCCCGCCTCGTAGTCCGAGGTCCAGGCGGTCTCCGCGTTCTCGACGCGGAGCTTCTGGTCGCGGCAGATGAAGTGCAGGTGGTTGTTCCGCAGCATCGCGCCGGGCAGCAGGTGCGCCTCGGTCAGGATCTGGAAACCGTTGCAGATGCCGAGCACCGGCATCCCCGCACGGGCCTGCTCGATGATCGTCTCCATGACGGGCGAGAAGCGCGAGATCGCACCGGCCCGCAGATAGTCGCCGTAGGAGAAACCACCGGCCAGGATGACCGCGTCGACCTGGTGCAGGTCCTTGTCGCGGTGCCACAGCGACACGGGTTCGGCGCCCGCGACACGTACGGCCCTCAGGCCGTCCTGGTCGTCGAGCGTGCCGGGAAAGGTGACGACTCCGATACGAGCAGTCACTTGGACTCCTCGGCCTTCTCGGCCTTCTCGGTCTTCTCCACCTTCACGGTGAAGTCCTCGATGACGGTGTTGGCGAGGAAAGTCTCGGCCATCTCATGAATGCGACCGAGGGCGGCGTCGTCGACCGGCCCCTCGACCTCCAGCTCGAAACGCTTTCCCTGACGAACGTCCGCGATTCCCTCGAAGCCGAGACGGGGCAGTGCGCGCTGCACCGCCTGTCCCTGCGGATCGAGGATCTCGGGCTTGAGCATGACGTCGACTACGACGCGTGCCACTGGCACTCCCGTGTGGTGTGGTGCGACTGGTTCTACGGAGGGCTCCCCTGACCCCCGCAGCTTCCCTCAGCGTACCTGGCCCGAAATTCTACGCGAGTAGATGTCTGCGTGTCAGATCACGACGGGATATCGGTCACGACAACACCCGAGGAAAAATCTGCGAAAAGATTCCTCACCGAAGACACACATAGAAGTGTGACACGCGGAGAGAATTAGCCCGACTTCACAATGCGGTGCCGACCGCTGTACAAATGATTACCGGGGAATGCAGCATTGCCTCCCGAACAGTCGACACCGGTCGGCCGAACGGTCGATACCGGCGATACCGGTCGACACGTATCCGCCCGAAGGGCTCACATCCGCCCGACGGCCGGAAGGCCGACATCGGCGCACGCCAAACGCGCCGACGCCGTAGGAAAGGACCGATATCCGTGGCTCAGCGCGTAGTGGTCACGCTCTTCGACGACATCGACGGGGGCGCAGCGACGGAAACGGTCACCTTCGCCCTGGACGGGAAGTCGTACGAGATCGACCTCAATGCTTCCAACGCAAAGAAACTGCGCAAGGCCCTGGCGCCGTACGTGTCGGCGGGCCGGAAGCAGACAAATGTCGGCAAGCGCGGCAGGAAGCCCGTGTCGTACCGGCACACCTCGCTCGAACCCGACCCGGCGGCCGTCCGCGCCTGGGCCCGCTCGCACCAGATGGAGGTGCCGGCCCGCGGCCGGATCCCCAAGAAGGTCTACGAGGCGTTCCGCGCGGCCGGTTGAGAAACCCGGGCGGCCCGGGCGGGACATCCGGACGACCGGCCGGCCGGGCCGCGGGGGTGCCTCACGGCCCGGTCGCACGGCCCGGCCGGGCGTCGGGGCGCGACGGACCGATGGCCGCCGGACCCGCCCCGCGCGACCGTCGGGACGACCTGCGGGGCCGTCCCGACGAGCCCTCGCGGCCACCGACTTGCGCTGCACCCCCGCAGGTCGGCTAAAGTCTGGAGCACGCCGAAGGGCAAGGCCAAAAAGCCAAACCCCAAGCAGCGTGCGGGTGTAGTTCAGTAGTAGAACATCCCCCTTCCAGGGGGAAGGCGCAGTGTGCAATTCCTGTCACCCGCTCTGCACCACTCCTACCAGCCATTGCAGTGGATCAGGTAGAGTAGTGCTCGCACCGCCCGGAAGTACTTCCTGCAAGGAGTACAATGGCGGAAGCAATGCGGACGTGGCTCAGTTGGTAGAGCATCACCTTGCCAAGGTGAGGGTCGCGAGTTCGAATCTCGTCGTCCGCTCTTGATGGGAATGAAGGCCCCGGTCGAAGTCGACCGGGGCCTTCTTCGTGATCTCTTTCAAGAAGCACCCGATTCCGGTACGGGCGTCCGATCCCGGCAGCGCCATGACGTTTGTCATGACCAGTGATGACAGCTCGCACCGCTCACGGCGATGGACCTGCGGAAGCCTGTGGGCATGAAGCCTGTAGGTACGAGGAGAGACCACAAGGCCGACGCCCGCGCGGGTGCCGGCGACCACGCGGGCGGCTCCGGAACAGACATCACCGCGACGGACGGCGCCATGGCGGACATCACATCGGCCACCGGGGCCACGACCGGTGGTGCGACCGCTTCGGCGAGCGGTGCCGCGACCAGTGTCGGCGCGATGTCCGCGGCCGGTGCCGCGGCGCCCGGCTCCGCGATCGAGGCGAGCGGGGTGCGGCGGCGCTACGCCGACGGCTTCGAGGCCGTCGCCGGCGTCTCCTTCTCGGTCGGGCACGGCGAGCTCTTCGCCCTGCTCGGCACGAACGGCGCCGGGAAGACGTCCACCGTCGAACTCCTGGAGGGGCTGGCGGCTCCCGACGGCGGCACCGTGCGTGTGCTCGGCCACGACCCGTACCGCGAGCGCGCCGCCGTCCGGCCGCGGATCGGGGTGATGCTCCAGGAGGGCGGCTTCCCGTCCGAACTGACCGTCACCGAGACCCTGCGGATGTGGGCGGGCTGCACCAGCGGCGCCCGGCCGACCGGCGAGGCGCTGGACCTCGTCGGGCTCGCCCACCGGGCGCGCGTACGGGTCAAGCAGCTCTCCGGCGGCGAACGGCGCCGTCTGGACCTCGCGCTGGCGCTGCTCGGCCGGCCCGAGGTGCTGTTCCTGGACGAGCCGACCACGGGACTCGACGCCGAGGGGCGGCGCGAGACCTGGGAGTTGGTACGGGAACTGCGCGACGGCGGCACCACCGTCCTGCTCACCACGCACTATCTGGAGGAGGCGGAGAGCCTCGCCGACCGGCTGGCGATCATGCACCGGGGCCGGATCGTGACGGCCGGCACGCCCGCCGAGGTGACGGCCTCCCGCCCCGCCCGCATCCGTTTCGAGCTGCCCGAGGACGTACCGGCGGCCCGGCTCCCGCTGTCCCTGCGGGCGGCGGCCGACGGGCGCAGGATCGAGATCCGCACCCACGCCTTGCAGGACTCGCTCACCGAACTGCTGCTCTGGGCGCGGGAGTCGGACGTGCTGCTGCACGGGCTCGACGCCCGGTCGGCTTCGCTCGAAGAGGCGTTCCTCGACATCGCGCACAGCGTGTCGGCCTCCGGGGCGGAGGACCCCTGGACGTCGGCCCCCGAGACGCGGAAGGCGGCTGCCGCATGACCGGCGCGACGACGGACGAACGACGTACGGCAGCACCCGGGCACCGCGTCCCGGCGGCCGGGCGGCGCACGACGACGGCGGGGCGGCTGCGGGCACTCGGACACGCCGAGCTCGTCCTGCTGGCCCGGAACCGGACGGCGGTCTTCGTCGCACTGCTGGTACCCCTGGCGATGGTCCTGGCGATGAAGACGACGCTGGAGCGGATCGACCTGGGCGGGACCGGTCTGACCGTCACCGGGCTGGCGCTCACCGGCGGCATCGGCACGGTGCTGATGCAGGTGGTGTACATGAACCTGGTCTCCGCGTACGTCGCACGGCGCGAGGACCTGGTCCTGAAGCGGCTGCGCACGGGCGAGGTCGCCGACTGGGAGATCCTCACCGGGACGGCGCTGCCGTCGGTCGCGCTGGCTCTGGCGCAGACCGTGCTGGTGGTGCTGGCCGGTGCCGCGGCCTTCGATGCCGGAGTGCCGGAAAGGCCGGACCTGTTCCTCGTGGGCCTGTTGTCGGGGTCGCAACTGCTGGCCGCCCTGGCCGCCGTCACCTCCGTCGCGACCCGGACGGTGCAGACCTCGCAGATCACCACCCTGCCGCTGTTCCTCGTCTCGATGATCGGCTCGGGGCTCTTCGTACCGCTGGAGGTCCTGCCGGAGCGGGTGGCGTCCGTGTGCGAGCTGCTGCCGATGACCGGCGTGATGACCCTCGTGCGGGCGGGCTGGCTGGGCGCCTCCGACGGGTCCGACCTGCTCACGGCCGGGCTCGTCGCACTGGCCTGGACCGTTTTCGCCGTGTTTGCTGTGCAGCGGTGGTTCCGTTGGGAGCCCCGACGCTGACCGAGGATTCACCGGCGGAGGACGGCCGTGGGGGCGGGTATGTGGGACTGGCGACGCAGCTGGCGGGAACGCAGCAAACTGGAACGGATCGATCTGTATTCGCGGGTGACCATCTCGGCGATCCCCTGGCTGTTCACCTTGTCGTGGGGGGTCGTGCCCTTCGGCGCGGATCTCCGCCGCACGCCGCTGCCGACCGCGCTCGGAGCCGCGTTCCTGCTGCTGAGTCTCGTGCAGTGCCTGCTGAGCAACCGGAATGTCCGGCCCTCGTACCTGAGCTACCTCGGGACCGCCCCCTTCCCCCTGCGGCGGCAGTCGGCACCCCTGGCGCTGATGCTGCTGAATCTGGGCATCCTGGCGACGCTGGTCGGTCTGGACGGGATCGGGACGGGAGGGCTGGTCCTGACGGCCATGAACGTCCCGATGCCGTTCGTGATCACGCAGGTCCTGCTGGTCCCGGTCCGCACCTTCCTGCTCCAGTCGCTCGCCCTCTCCGTGCTGAACGTCGGCGTGTTCGCCGCGGTCGGCGTGCGGGGCGGCACGCTGGCCGGGATGGCTCCGGCGACGCTCTTCGGGGCACTGCTGGTACTGATCTGCGTACGACCCAGCGTCTGGAGCATGAGCGTGATGTGGCAGGCCGAGGAGGCCCGGGACCTGCAGGCGCGGCTGGCGGTCGCCGAGGAGCGGCTGCGGTTCGGCCGGGACATGCACGACGTCCTGGGCCGGAACCTCGCCGTGATCGCCCTGAAGAGCGAGCTGGCGGTGGAACTGGCGCAGCGCGGCAAGCCTGCGGCCGTGGACCAGATGGTCGAGGTGATGCGCATCGCGCGCAGCTCCCAGCAGGAGGTGCGGGATGTCGTGCGCGGATACCGGGAGGCCGATCTGGTCACGGAACTGGCCGGCGCCCAGGGGGTGTTGAGGGCCGCCGGGATCGAGTGCGAGGTCGCGGGGGACGCGGGCGCCGAACTGCCCGCGCCCGTACGGTCGGCGCTGGGCTGGGTCGTACGGGAGGCGGCGACCAATGTGCTGCGGCACGGGGACCCCCGGCACTGCACCATCCGGCTGCGGACGGCGACGGACGCCGCGCTGCTGGAGGTGGAGAACGACGGGGCGCCCCCCTCGGCCGGGACGGCGGGCGGCCCCACCGACGGGGCAGGCGGCTCCGGGCTGGCCGGGCTGCGGGAACGGCTCCGGGAACTCGACGGGTCGCTGGACGCGGGCCCGGCGGGGAGCGGAGTGTTCCGGCTGGCGGCGCGGATCCCGCTCCCGTCACGTACCGCCGCTCCCGCCTCTCCTTCCGCCCATTCCTCTCCCGCCGCTCCCGCCTCTTCCGCCCCGGCTGCTCCCGCCTCTCCCTCCGCCCTTTCCGCTCCCGCCGACTCTCCGGCTTCGTCCGCCCTTCCGCCTTCCCGGGACCCGGGCACAGGCATGGGCATGGGCGTGGGCATGGGCATGAGCGCGGCACCGGACCTTGTGAAGGAACGACGATGACGGCCGTACGGGTACTGCTCGCGGACGACGAGCATCTGATCCGGGGCGCCCTGGCCGCGCTGCTCGCCCTGGAGGACGACCTCGTGGTGGTCGCGGAGGCGGCCACCGGTCCGGAGGCCCTGGCCATGGCGCGGGCCCATCGCCCCGATGTGGCGGTCCTCGATCTTCAGATGCCGGGCGCCGACGGTGTGAGTGTCGCCACATCCCTGCGGGCCGAACTGCCCGGCTGCCGCACGATGATCGTGACGAGTCACGGGCGGCCGGGACATCTGAAACGAGCACTCGCGGCGGGCGTCCGGGCCTTCGTGCCGAAGACCGTCAGCGCCCGGCAGCTGGCCGGCATCATCCGCACCGTACATGCCGGAAACCGTTACGTGGACCCGGAGTTGGCGGCCGACGCCATCTCCGCCGGGGACTCGCCGCTCAGCACGCGCGAGGCCGAGGTGCTGGAGCTGGCGGCCGACGGGGCACCGGTCGCGGAGATCGCCGAACGGGCCTCGCTGTCCCAGGGGACGGTACGGAACTACCTCTCGGCGGCCGTCTCGAAGCTCGGCGCGGAGAACCGTCATGCGGCCGTGCGTCTCGCACGCGAGCGGGGATGGGTATAGTGGTGCTCGCGCTTCGGCGCTTGCGGACGTAGCTCAGTTGGTAGAGCGCAACCTTGCCAAGGTTGAGGTCGCCAGTTCGAACCTGGTCGTCCGCTCCGTTGAACAAGAAGCCCCGGCCGGGAGGCCGGGGCTTCTTGGCGTTCGGGTGCGGGTCTCCGCCCACCGTACGGAGCGGAGTTCCCGGTGCGCCGGTGCGGGTACCCGGCCGGTGACCGGGTACCCGGCGCTCACTTCCAGGACGTGCCGGTGAGGAGTTCGTACGCCTCCAGGTACTTCGCCCGGGTCGCGTCCACGATCTCCTGGGGCAGCGCCGGGGGCGGCTGCTCGCTCCGGCGGTCCCAGCCGGAGGCCGACGAGGTCAGCCAGTCACGGACGAACTGCTTGTCGTAACTGGGCTGGGGCCTGCCCGGCTCCCAGTCGGCGGCGGGCCAGAAGCGGGAGGAGTCCGGAGTCAGCACCTCGTCCGCGATGATCAGTTCCTCGCCGCCGTCGGCGGTGGGGGCGAAGCCGAACTCGAACTTCGTGTCGGCGAGAATGATCCCGCGGTCACGCGCGATGTCGCGGGCCCTGCCGTACACGTCCAGCGTGGCGCGGCGCAGCTGGGCGGCGGTCTCCGCGCCGACCTGCCGGGCCACCTCCTCGTAGCTCACGTTCTCGTCGTGCTCGCCGACGGCCGCCTTGGTGGCGGGCGTGAAGATCGGCGCGGGGAGTTCGGAGCCGTCGACGAGGCCCTCGGGGAGGGCGAGGCCGCAGACCGTACGGGACTCGTTGTACTCGACGAGACCGGAGCCGGTGAGGTAGCCCCGGGCGACGCACTCGACCGGGACCATCCGCAGCGACTTGCAGATCAGCGTGCGGCCCTCCCAGTCGGCGGGGGCCCCGGCAGGCAGCTCGGTGGACAGCACGTGGTTGGGGACGAGGTCGGCGAGCTGGTCGAACCACCAGAGGGAGAGCCGGGTGAGGACGCGGCCCTTGTCCGGGATCTCGGTGGGCAGGACCCAGTCGTACGCGGAGAGGCGGTCGCTGGCGACCATGACGAGGTCACCCGCCTCGTTCCGGTACAGCTCGCGCACCTTGCCGGTGTGGAGGTGGGTGAGCCCCGGGACCTGCACGGGCTCGGGCTTTTCTACGAATCCGGACACGCTGCCTCCGCGTAGGTTGATCCAGGAGTCGTTCCGATTCTCCCGTATCGGGGGCGGAGGGGTGGAGCGGGGGCATGCGGGGCACGTAGGACAGGTGGGGCAGGTGGGACACCCCGTCCGTCGAGTCCCGCGCGTCCAGTCCCGCCCGTCCGGTCCCGTCCGTCCGGTCCCGTCCGCCGAGTCCCGCCCGTCCGCCGAGTCCCGCCCGTCCGGTCCCGTCCGCTCGATCCGTTCGCTCAGTCCCGTTTGCAGATCCGGTCCAGGAGATTGGCCGTGGCGCGCTGGATACGGGGATCCACGTGACCGGGGCGGTCCAGTGCCGGGGACCAGGCGAACGTGCCGGAGGCGAAGACGAGCGCGCCGGACGGGGCCAGGTACAGGGAGGTCTCCTGGTGCCGGGTGGCCCCTTCGCTGTCCTGGTACGGGGAGTGGGCGAGCAGGATGCGGTTGTCGTGGTCGGGGAGCGCGGTGCGCGGGAAGTAGCGGTCGGCCTCGCCCGCGACCAGACCGTCGACCTCGTCCCCCTCCCGGGCGCCCGTCGCCTCCCACAGCCAGTGCTCGGCGTTCCGTACGACGAGGGGGTGCGGGTCGGGCACCCGGCCCGCGTACTGGATGCCGAGCAGATGCTGCTCGGGCCGGTCGATCTCGCGCCAGAGCGCGGGTCTTCCCGGCCCCTGACGCTTGCGGCAGGTGAGCAGCCGGTCCGGGACGCCGGACGGGGACGGGGAGAGGCAGACCTGCCAGTACATGGTGTTGGCGGAGAGGAAGACGAGCGAGGTACCGCCGTCGCGGGCGTCCTCGACGGTACGGCGCATGGGCACCGACCAGTACTCGTCGTGGCCGGGGAAGACCAGCCCCCGGTAACGGCTCGGGTCGACCCGGCCGGCGTGCAGGTCGCGGGTGTCGGCGTACGCGACGTCGTAGCCGTACCGCTCGGCCCAGCGGATGAAGTCGTAGGCGTGACCGACGTGGAGCGGCAGGCCCGCACCCGCGTAGGGACGGTCGAAGGAGACGGTGACGGCGGCGTCCTCCTCGCCCAGGAGACGGCCCTGCTCGTCCCAGGCGTGGTACAGGCTGGCGCCGGTGTGGCCGTCCTCCGGATAGAGGTTGTACGCCTGCCAGGTGACGTCCGGGAGGACCAGCAGCAGATCGGCCGGACGGTCGTCGCGGATCGTGATCGGGATGTGGGAACGGTGTCCGTCGGCCGTGGTGAGCACGGCGACGTACGCGCCGATCGACCAGTACGTGGGGATCTGCAGCCGCCACGACTGCCACCAGTGGTGGCAGGAGACCGTGCGATCGGCGATGAGCGGCGCGGGCTGGACGATGCCGGAGAGCCGCGGGCTCGTGGTGATCTTGGCGGCGCCGTCGCCGCCGTAGTGGCCGATGCGGTAGATGTCCACGGAGAACTGCTGGGGCGGGTCCACGGTGATGTGGAAGTCGATCGCCTCGCCGGGGGCGGCGGCGCCCGTGGAGACGAAGCCCTTGATCTGGCGGTGCACGTCGTCGGCCGTACGCGTGCCGCCGTCGGAGGAGTGGGTCAGGGTGGGGTCCGCATACCAGGGGACCATGTGCCCGGTGTCGTCGAAGTAGTTCTCACTGCCGCGCAACCAGGGCAGGGGCCCCTGGCCGAAAGGATCGGAGACGGCGTGCGCCAGGGCACCCGACTCCCATCGACGAATCTGCTCCGCCCCCATACCGCTTCCCTCCCTCGGTCCCCCGCGACAACAGTGGGACTTTCGATGGCCGGCCGTCGCCGTACCGTCCGGCGGCCGCCGCCGACGGTCTCCGTCGATGGCCGCCGCCCGACGGCTGCTGCACGCCTCCGCCGCTGGGCGTCGCCGACGGGCGCCGATCGTCGGCTCGTGACCGTCGGCCCGCGTACCGACCGCCGTTCGCAGTCCGCCGTCCGCCGTCCGCCGTGATCGTCAACCTTGATCGCTTTCGGCCATGCGTCATCGACGCACCAACACTGACGCGCCGACTGTCAGCGTCGATCCACAGCACATCACATAACGCATGCACTCCGTCACCGTTCGTCGCGAATTGACGTGAACGGAACGTTCCCTTCCGAATATCGAGCCATCGACACGCCCAGGCACGATGCCTCCGATACCGCCGATGTCTCTGTGCCGGGTGGTGATGCGGTGAAACCGCCCAGTACAGAGGCCCGTGGTAAGGGCGGGGCCCCGGCGCACGGTCCCGCCGAAGCCGCGGGTCCACCGGACTCGGGCGACCGGACAGTCACTCGACGCTCAAAAGTTCGGATGCTCGGCTTCGGCGACGAAGCGGCTCGGGGAGGAGTCGGCTCGGCTTCGGCGACGAATCGGCTCGGGGAAGAGTCGGCTCAGACGAGACGGACGGGCTTGTCGGTCCGCACACCGACCGAGGCGAGCCAGGAACGCAGTGGTCCCGCGTCCCCGTCCTCGACCAGGCTGAGGACCGGCCCGCCCAGATCCGCCCGGCGCTCCCCGTCAACCAGCAGGGCCGGGCCGTCGAGCCAGTCGAGGCCCGGGGTCGCGCCGGCCGTGTCGACAGCCGCGCAACAGACCATCGCCGCGACATGGTCGGCGAGCAGCTCCGTACCCGTGCGGTGCGGCAGGAGCGGGAAGATCGGTAGGGGTACGGGCCCCCAGAACCCCAGGACGTCCCCGCCCACGTCGAGGGCGCTGGGGGCGCCCTGCGCCGTCGGTGCGCCCTCGGGCGAAGAGCGGCGGCGGGCGGCTGCCGCCTCGCGGGCCACCGCGGCGCTGATGCCCGCCGCGAGCGCCTCCCCGTCGTCGCCCCGGCCCGCCAGGAACTCGACGACACGAGCCAGCGTCGGCACCCCCGCGTCGGCGGGGAACGCGGCCCGGTCGGGAGCGGAACCGGGGATGTGGACCGCGACCGGGGCACAGTCGGGGGCAGGGACGTTCTCGGGCTGGTGGGCGGGCGCGGACGCCGTACGCGTCGAGTCGAGGGCGTCGAGGACACGGTGCAGACGGGCCGCTTCGATGCGCCACTTCCGGTCGACCACCTCTTCCGGGTACTGCTGCCAGTCGACCGGCGACCAGCCGGAGCCGGACTCCGCCGAGCCGCCGTGGAACAGCCGGGCCGCCAGCAGGGACGTGGCCTCGTCGGCCGCGCCCGGCTCCTCCAGGAGGTCGCAGGCGGGGCGCTCACCGAGCCGTGAGGCGAAGTCGTCGGCGAGCCGGTCGCGCCGGGACAGCTCGGTGAGGGCGGACACCACCCCGGCGTCCAGCCTGGAGGGCCAGCGGCCCATCTCCCACGCCGGCAGCGCGACCCGGGTGAGCAACCGGTCCCAGCCCGCGTACGCGAGGCCGACCTGCTCCTGGGCGACGATCCGCAGGCCGTAGTCCACACCCTGTGCGCGGACGGACGCGGCGGCGGCGACGCCCCGTTCCATCTCCGCAGCGTGGCCGCGACAGCTGCGCAGCAGCAGCCGGGCGATCCAGCCGACGAAGACCCGGGGCGCCCTCCGCACCGCGGACAGCGGCCCGGGAACCGGTACGGCGGCGTCCGCGACCACCCCGTCGAGCCCTCTGACGAACCGGCGCGCCGCCGCTATGTCGGGGTGCGCCGAGGGGCCCGTGCCCGCGACGACCGGGGCGAGCACCGCCCGTAGCTCCGCGATCCTCATCCACCACAGGAACGGCGAGCCGATGACCAGCACGGGGGCCGTCCGGGCCCGGCGGGCCCGGGACGCGGACCGGTCACGGCCGTCGTCGGACCGCTGTCCGGAATGCCCCCTCGGGGTCGCGGATTGCCTCTTCCCGGGCGCGGGACGCCCCTCCCGGTCCGCGTCGAAGCGGGCCGGGGGCTGTGCCGAGGGGTGGGTGCGGTCCTCCAGCCAGCTGTCGCAGTCGGGGGTGAGAGCTATCGCCGAGGGCGCGGGAACCCCCAGCCGGTCGGCGAGTTCCCTGACCAGGCGGTAGAGGTCGGGGGCGGCCTCCTCGGCGAGCGGCACGGTCGGGCTGACCGCCGGCCTCGCCCGTACGACCGCGACGGCGACCGCCGCGGCGACCAGCAGCACGACGACCGCGCAGGCGGTGACGGTCCAGCGGGCCACGTCCCATCCCCTGCCGACGGCATGGCCCTGCGCGCCCGCGACGAGCAGCACGACGGCCACGGCGGCCGGAAGGATGGCTGCCGCGGTGGCTCTGTTGCGGATGCGCAGCAGAGCGAGAGCCCGGGCCCGCGCACTCTGCGCACCCGGCTCCTCACTTGCCCCGATACCGGACACGGCCGGACATCACCCCCTCTGCCCCCGCAGCGGTGTTGGTCACTCCCCCACTGTGGCACCCGTCACTGACATCGCAATGTCAGTGGGCCAAGTGCCGGAACGCCTGCGCCGCACCCTAGTTGGGGTGTCGTCGGGCGTCAGCCGTATGGCTCAGCCGTCACTCGATGGAATGGCTTTGGGCAAAGGTGCTGGCGGGCTGCCAACTTTGGCAGTGATGCGCCAGTGGCCGAAGAGAGAGGGCCGCGACGCGGTCGGACCGGAGCGGCGGTCGAAGACGCCGGAACGGGACGACGGTCGGGGACGAGGGGAACGGAGACGGGGGAACGGGGACGGGAGGCCGGAGCCGAAGGAGGAGAGGGCGGGGGCCGAGGGAGAAGAACACGGGCGGAGGCCGAGGGGCGAGAGGCCGAGGGGCGAGAGGCCGAGGGGCGAGAGGCCGAGGGGCGAGAGGCCGAGGGGCCGCCGAGGGCCGAGGGGCCGAGACCGGGAATCGGGTGTGGGCGAGCCGGCGTGCTGGTACGGGCACCGACGCGCAGGCGGTGGCCTGTACGGGCCGCACGGCGGCCGTACCGACCGCGCACCGGCGGCGCGTGCGCGGTCCCGGTGGCCGTCCGAGCCTCTGGGGGCCCTGCCGGGCCTCCGGTGACCTGCGGTAGGCCCCGGCACAGCCGCCCCGGGCCTCCGTCGGCCCCGGGCGCCCCGGCTCAGGCCTCTGCGGCCTTCCGGGCGATGTCCGTACGGAACTGCGCGCCGTCGAGCCGGATCCGGGCCACCGCCGCGTAAGCGCGCTCACGGGCGGCCGCGAGGTCCTTGCCGGTCGCCGTCACGGACAGCACCCGGCCGCCCGCGCTGACGATCGCGTCGCCGTCCCGCCGGGTACCGGCGTGCAGGACGTACGCGTCCGGGGCATCCTGCGCCGCCACGTCGTCGAGCCCTTCGATCGGGTCTCCCGTGCGCGGCGTGCCCGGGTAGTTGTGCGAGGCGATGACGACGGTGACGGCGGCGTCGTCGCGCCAGTTGAGCGGCGGCAGTTCGTCGAGGGTGCCGTTGGCGGCGGCCAGCAGCACGGCAGCCAGCGGAGTCTTCAGGCGGGCCAGGACCACCTGGGTCTCGGGGTCGCCGAACCGGGCGTTGAACTCGATCACGCGCACGCCGCGCGAGGTGATCGCGAGGCCCGCGTACAGCAGTCCGGAGAACGGGGTGCCGCGGCGGCGGAGCTCGTCGACGGTCGGCTGGAGCACCGACTCCACGACCTCGTCGACCAGCTTGGGGTCGGCCCAGGGGAGCGGGGAGTACGCGCCCATGCCTCCGGTGTTCGGTCCCTCGTCGCCGTCCAGGGCGCGCTTGAAGTCCTGCGCGGGACGGAGCGGCAGCACGGTGGTGCCGTCCGTGATCGCGAACAGGCTGACCTCGGGGCCGTCGAGGAACTCCTCGATGACGACGCGGCCACAGGCCACGGCGTGGGCGCGGGCCGCCTCGATGTCCTCGGTGACGACGACACCCTTGCCGGCGGCGAGACCGTCGTCCTTGACGACGTACGGAGCACCGAAGGCGTCGAGGGCGGCGTCGATCTCGGCGGGGTTGGTGCAGACGTAGCTGCGGGCCGTCGGCACGCCCGCCGAGGCCATCACGTCCTTGGCGAACGCCTTGGAGCCCTCCAGCCGGGCCGCCTCGCCGGAGGGGCCGAAGCAGGGGATGCCCGCAGCACGCACGGCGTCGGCGACACCGGCGACGAGCGGCGCCTCCGGGCCGACGACCACCAGATCGGCGCCCAGGTCGGTGGCGAGACGCGCGACGGCGTCACCGTCGAGGATCTCGACCGGGTGGAGTTCGGCCACCTCCGCGATACCGGCGTTGCCGGGAGCGCAGTACAGAGCGGTGACGTCGGAGTCGAGGGAGAGAGAGCGGCACAGGGCGTGTTCGCGGGCGCCGCCGCCGATGACGAGGACCTTCACGGAATGCAGCCTAGCCGCCGGGGCACGGCGGCCTCGACGGGCGCCGCTCCGTGGACACACCGGGGACGCGGCGTGAAGCGGGCCGCCCGCACACTCCCCTGCTCGCCCGCGCGAACTTCCTCAGCTCGCCCGCGGGCTTCTCCTGTGTTCACCCGCGCGCTGATCCTGCGCTCGCCCACGAACCGTTCTTACGTTCGCACACGCCCTGTTCCTGCGCTCGCCCGCGAGCTGTCCCTGCGCTCGCCCGCGAGCTGTCCCTGCGCTCGCCCGCGAGTTTCTCCGTTCGTCTCCTACTCGTTCGTGAACTCCTCCAGGACCGTGGCACCCAGCTCACGGACGATCAACTCGTGCCCGGAGAGCGCCGAGTCGACCAGGTCGGGATCGTCGGCCTCGGGGATGTCGTCCTCGGGAGCGACCGGCTGCGGGGGCTCGGGCGCGGCGGAGGACTGCTGCGAGAAGTAGGACGCCGGGGCGGGTTCCGCCGCCGGGGGCGCGCTCGGCGGCGGGGCCGGGGCGGAGGCGGGAGCGGGCCGGGACTCGTACTGCTGCTGAGGCGGGGGCGGTGAGGCGGGGCGCTGGGACGCGGGCGGTGCGGCGTAGGACCGGCCGCCGCCGGACTGCGGCGGCGCGGCCGCGCCGCCCGAGGGGTCGACGATCGCCTCGATCTTCCACTGCGCGTTGAACCGCTCGGCGAGGGCCTGCTTCAGCACGTCCTCGCTGCCGCTGCTCGCGAAGTTGTCGCGCGCGCCCGCGTTCAGGAAGCCGAGTTGCAAAGTGGCGCCGTCGAAGCCTGTGACCTGGGCGTTCTGGCTGAGCAGGATCCAGGTGAACCGGCGGCGGTTCTTCACCGCTTCCAGGATGTCCGGCCACATGTTCCGCACCTGGCCCGCGCCCTGCGCCATTCCCGGGCTCGGCTCGGCGGCGGGCGCCGCTGCGGCAGGGGTGGTCGGGGCGGGCGCGGCCTGCGGCGGCTGCGACCGGCCGGGGGCCGCGGCGGTCGGCCAGCCGCCGGGACGGCGGCCGGATTCCGGCGCGGCGGCGGTGGGCCAGGCCCCGGGACGCTGACCGCCCGTGGCCGCCCCGGCCCCGGTCGGCGGGGCGGCCGGAGGCTGCTGCGGGGCGGCGGGCTGCGCGGGCGCCGGAGGCGTCTCGGCGGGTACGGACGGCACCGCGGGCGCGGCAGCGGGCACGGGGGCCGCGGGCGGGGGCGCTTCCCCCCGTACGGCGGCACGGGCGGCGGCGGGCCCGCCGCCCGGCTGGACGGCCGGCGCGACGGGAGCGGGGGCATGGGCCAGGGCTTCCGGTCCCGGCACGTACCCCATGGCGGGCCCCGGCCCGGCGGTCGCGAAGGACGCGCCGCGCTCCAGCCGGTCCAGGCGGGCCTGCAGCGAACGCTCGTCGTCGAAGGCGGCGGGCAGCAGCACCCGGGCGCAGATCAGCTCGACCTGGAGGCGCGGCGAGGTCGCCCCGCGCATCTCTGTCAGCCCCTCGTTGACCAGGTCGGCGGCCCGGCTCAGCTCGGCCGCGCCGAAGACGGACGCCTGGGCCTGCATCCGCTCGACGACATCGGCGGGCGCGTCGATCAGCCCCTTCTCCCCCGCGTCCGGCACCGCGGCGAGGATCACCAGGTCGCGCAGCCGCTCCAGGAGGTCGGCGACGAAGCGGCGCGGATCGTTGCCGCCCTCGATCACCCGGTCCACGGCCTCGAACGCCGCGGCCCCGTCGCCCGCCGCGAAGGCGTCCACGATGGAGTCGAGCAGCGAGCCGTCCGTGTAACCGAGCAGCGACGTCGCCATGGCGTACGTCACACCGTCCTCGCCCGCACCGGCCAGCAACTGGTCCATCACCGACATCGAGTCACGCACCGAGCCGGCCCCGGCCCGCACGACGAGCGGCAGCACGCCGTCCTCGACGGGGATGTCCTCCCTGCCGCAGACCTCCGCGAGGTAGTCGCGCAGGGTGCCCGGCGGAACCAGCCGGAACGGGTAGTGGTGCGTACGCGACCGGATGGTGCCGATGACCTTCTCGGGCTCGGTGGTCGCGAAGATGAACTTGAGGTGCTCCGGCGGCTCCTCGACCACCTTCAGCAGGGCGTTGAACCCCGCCGACGTGACCATGTGCGCCTCGTCGATGATGTAGATCTTGTAACGACTCGACGCGGGCCCGAAGAACGCCTTCTCCCGCAGATCACGGGCGTCGTCCACGCCACCGTGCGACGCGGCGTCGATCTCGATCACGTCGATCGACCCCGGCCCGTTGCGCGCGAGGTCCCGGCAGGACCGGCACTCCCCGCACGGCGTGGGCGTCGGCCCCTGCTCGCAGTTCAGACAGCGGGCCAGGATGCGCGCACTGGTCGTCTTCCCGCAGCCGCGCGGACCGCTGAACAGGTATGCGTGATTGACCCGGTTGTTCCGCAGGGCCTGCTGCAGCGGGTCAGTGACATGCTCCTGCCCGATGACCTCGGCGAACGACTCGGGGCGATAGCGGCGGTACAGCGCAAGGGACGACACACATACGAGGTTATCCGGGCGCACCGACAACCGGCCCCGCCCCGGCGCCCACACCCCCACGAGGCCTTACGCGGTCGGCACTGGCCCCCGGGGAAAACACAAGGGCCCCCCACGCACCCGCCAGAGCCGACCTACCCTTGCTGCCTTCCGGCCCTGGGGGAGTTCAGTCAGATAGCGCCACGTGAGGGGCTGACGCCCACCTTAGCCGATCCCCACCCCTCCCGGTCCACCTCCCCGTCCCCTCCCCTGTTCCGCCTCCCCCGCGCCTTCCGCTGCTCCGTCTCCCTCGCCCGTTCCCCGTTCCACTTCACCCGCCGCCTCGGCCGCGACCCACGCCCCTCGCCTCCGGTCCGCTCCGGTCCTCCCCGAGCCGTTCGAAGCCTCTTCGGTCCGCTCCGAACGCCCCCGAGTGGATCTCGAGGGGGAAGGGGTTCGCGAGCACTCCTCAACGTCTTGTATTGTTTGCGGCGGAGGATTCGCCTAGTGGCCTAGGGCGCACGCTTGGAAAGCGTGTTGGGGGCAACCCCTCACGAGTTCGAATCTCGTATCCTCCGCCATTGCTCTCACCGGGCAATACGTCGAAGGGCCCCACCGCTTGCGGTGGGGCCCTTCGACGTTGATGGTCTCACTCTTGATCTCGGTCATTTCCGACATTTAAGGCATTTTACCCATACGGCGAACGCGCCCTCTGCCGACAATCAGTGGTCACTCAACGACGCGCGACCCGGCCTCGGTCAGAGGGGCCCCGAAGCGGCTCTCCTCGTGCCATCAGGCCAGCGGGTAGCCCAGAGCCAGGGCGGCCTTGCGGAACGCCGGCAGACGGTCGGGGGAGACCGCAAGGTGGCGCTCGCCGATTCGGGTACACAGCACGCGCAGGCGGCGGTCGCTGACGATGAGGGCTGCCAGTGTCTCGTCCGCGCATTCGATGAGATGGGTCTGACCTGCATCGCGGAGTCGGCCGGTGCGACGGCCGGTGTCATCGAGCAGGGTGGTGACGGTCTGGGGCACGGGGTGCGAGGCGGCCTGGTCCAGGTAGCCACGGAGCTCGTCGAGGGTGTGCCCGCGGTCGAGGGCGTGCAGAAGAGAAGCGGTGGTGAGCGTCCAGACCCGGTCGGTTTTCCGGTCGGAGAACGCGTCCAGGAGAAGTGTGTCGGCGGAGGGCAGCACGTTGAGGGCGACGATGTCGAAGTTCGCCAGGACGGTGACCCTGCCCATCGGGACGGTCAAGGCAGCGACCTGGGCGGGGGCGTAGTCGTCCGTGAGGCCGACGGCGTGGGCGCCCAGGGGATTGAGACGGAGCGCGGACAGGCCGTCGTAGCGGCTGAGCTGGTCGAGGTAGTCGCCACCCCAGTTGTCCCGGTAGTCATCGCGGGCGCCCGCCGGGGGGACGTACTCGAGGTCGATGAGACCCAGCGTGGCGGCGTACTCGAAGAGCACCGCCAGGGTGTACCGGCCCTGGAGGAGGGACCAGCCGTGGTGGCCGTCGTAGCCGAGGCTGCCGTATTGCGGATCCTCCAGGTACAGCTTCCACAGGGCGCGTTCACTGCGGTGGACGACTGGATCCAGACCGGCCGCGCGCATGTCAGTGAACAGGCCGTCGATGGACGTCCACTCACCCGGGGTGAGGCCGGCCAGCGCTTGGCCGACGAGCTTGCGGCGCGGTTTGGCGGCGGTCAGGACGTTCGCCGAGCGCTGGCCCTTGATCTCCTCGACAGCGGGAGAACTCGTCCAGGAGGCTGTTGTTCAGCCAGCGCTGCCACAGCTGAGGAATGGTCAGGTGCGGTGGCCGGGTCAGCGCGGCGCGCCCGCGCGTGGTCGGCACCAGCCGACCGCCGGTGAGCTGGGCGAGGCCGCCTGCCTGGAGCAGCATCGGCCAGGCGAAGGCGGCGATGGCCTCGTGCGGATAGAAGTCGCCGCAGTCCAGGACGTCGGCGACCGCCGAGACGGTGGCGGTGCTGGGGCGGTGGGTCTTTTCGCTGCACCGCAGCTTCTCCGTCATGCACAGGCGCAGCACCGCCAGCAGGTTGGCCTGCGCCTCGTGCTCGGTGTGCCGGACCCGTGGAGCGCCGGTGGGCTCCTGCTGCTGTTCGACCAGTATCACTGTTCGTGTTCCCCGCTGCGTGCCGCTCGCGTCCCGTTCCTACAGATGGGCAACGTAGTCGTAGTTGCCCGGACCGCAGGTGCGCTCGAGGATCTGGACCACCTTGCGCGGGTTGTCGTAGGGGCCGGAGAAGTAGAACGGCTTGCCGTCCCGGCCGAAGCCGATGACGGGCCGGTCGCCGGGCGGGGCACCCAGGTGCACTGCGGCGTCGGCGAAGCCGCCCACTGGCTCGAAGCCAAGACCGCGGGCGTAGGCGACCGCATCGTGCACGATCGTCTGCGCCTGCTCCACGCCGATCGACAGAGGCCGGTGATCGAAAGCCGAGTAGTACATCGATGCGTAAGTGGTCAGGGATCCGGACCCCATCGCCTCGGGATCGGTGACGTTCTTGACTCCCAGGCAGTACACGTCCACCAGGAACCCGGTGACGGTCACCCTGCTGCCACGTTCCTGGCGGGCCAGGAGAATCTGGGCGAAGCCGCCTGTGTCCGGGTCCGGCTCCTGGCCGAGAGGGTCGGCCGCCGCCCAGTCCGGGGCTTCGGCCAGGTCCAGTCCCGTGCTCCAGCCCGCGTTGACCCAGCAGCCCACCACCGGCCGCTCATCCGGCGCGACGTTCGCCAGTGCCGCCTCGGCGACCCGTCTGACCAGCGCGGCGGCCTGGGCCGGACGCAGCCCCAGCGCCTTCGCGATCTGCTTCGGCGCGCTGCCGCGCTCCCTCATCTCCCGGACCCGGGCCAGCAGTTCCTCGTCGCACATGGTCACCGTCACAGTCTGCCACTTCCGTGTCGCCTCATGGGAAGAACAGGGTGCGTCGGCCGTGCTGCCATCCTCCGCCGGTCCTGAGGGCCGGACCGCTTCGGCGGCCCGGCCCTCAGGCGTTTCTTCGCGGGATCAGGGTTTCGGGCGGGTGGCGGAGGTCCAGCGGTTGGCGGCCAGGGCGTCGTGCGTCTCGGGGCGTGGGCCGTGGCGGTGGGTGAAGCGGAACGGGATACGGACCTCCGTGTGCCAGCCGCGTTCGCCGAGACGCATCACGGAGTCCGGTCTCGGGTCCTGGTCGAACAGGGTGAGCAGATCGACTGCGATGCGTTCACGGGCCGCCGTGTAGACGGGTGAGTCGCGGACCGCGGCGGATTCCACCCGGTGCTTCACCTCGTAGGCGAGAGCACTTCCGGGTGCGCTGTGGGCATCGACGTGTCGATCAGGCAGCTTTCCGCGGCCGACGGCAGGTAGAACAGCAGCCGTGGCCGGTCCCGGGGAAGCGGTGCTGCTCCGACGCTCTCCCGTCGTGGTGCCGGAGCGGGCCAGCACACACATCGGGCCGCCGTGCCGCGCCCTCCGTGGAATCATGGTTCCGATGTCCCTGACCAGGCACTTCACCAAAGGAACCGGTATTCCGCATGTTTGACGCTCTGAAGAATCTCAAGGAGAAGGCCGAGGAGATCGCCGAGGAGCACGGCGACAAGATCTCCGACGGGCTCGAGAAGGCAGGCGACTTCATCGACGACAGGACCGGCGGCAAGCACAGCGACAAGATCGACACCGCCGTCGACAAGGCGCAGGACTTCGTCGAGAAGCTGGGCGAGAAGGGCGAGCACGGCGAGAAGAAGGCCTGACCGGGAATGCGGGAGGAGGACGGGCGGGCCTCGCGTCCTGCAGATGTGTCCTTCCGGCGGCCAGCCCTCGCCTCCTCAGCGCTGATCCTCTCCTCCTCACCGCCGAGCCCGTGTGCCGTGCCCGGCGGTGAGGAGGGGCTCGCTACATCTCGCCCCTTCCGGCCGCGAACCGCGCTCCCGCCTCGATGTCGTCATGACGTACGCGTACGTCATGGATGCCGAGCCCCCGCATGAGGTCGGTGAGACGTACGACGTAGACGCGCCCTTCCTTGCGCAACCGGCACGGGAAAGCGCCCGTCCGGGCACGCCGGTACGCGGTGGTCCGGCTCAGGCCGAGTGCCTTCGCCGCCGTTCGCAGATCCACGTGCGCGGGCAGGCCGAACACCTCCGAGAACGGCACCGACTCGTCACGCCGCCGTGTCATCCCCGGCCTCCCTGACAGCGGAAGTGTCCGATGCATCCGACACTTCGAACAGGAACGACTGCCCGGCCCATACCTGCCCGCCGTCCGTCCCGGGGCGGGGCCTCGCCCGGCGCGGACGTCGTACCTCGCGAACGTGTGGCAGGAGGCCCAGGCGGTACGCCAGGGCCCCCAGGCGCTCGCGTGGGCGCGTTGGAGGAGCGCCTGGGACATCGCACCGACCCTCACGAGGTCACCGTCTCCGCCGCACCCGGCGTGGTCGGCGTGGTTGAGGAACGGATCGCACGGATCGCCCGAGACCTTTTCCCATTCCTCCACCGGTATCGCACGCGGATCGCATCGACCGGTCCGCCACACGGCGTCGACCGCCGCGTCCATCAGTACTCCTCGACGTTCGAAGGCTCCGCCGTACCGACGGTCCGCATCGCTTCGAGCGCTCCCGACAGCATCGCGGAGCACGCATCCGCCGTCTCGGCCCCCGTACGCCGGGCGACGGCGCGCGCACCGTTCTTCTTCGTCGAGGCTGTTCCGGTGAGCGGTGTCCGGGCCGGTGTACGTGGGCGGCTGCGGGTCGGGGGCGGGAGGCGCGAAGGGCTCCACGCCGGGGGCGGTGCGTGCCTGCGGGCCGTCCCACCAGCCGGACTCCACTCGTTCCGCTCGTTCCGTCTCCTCGGGGCCGGCTCCGTCGTACCCGTTCGTGTGTGCCGTCGGAGCGTCCTCGGCGCGTGCCCGCGGTACCGGCCCGGCCGTCGGCGCCCCGGTGGCCGACGCGCCCTCCGCGGCTCCCGCATGCGAACTGTCGCCCTCGGTGTCGCCCAGGGTGCCGTACCTGGCCCGGGTGTCACCGTCGGTGCGGAGCAGGTCCTGGCGGATCCGGTCGGCGGCGTCCTTGCCACCCGCCTTCTCGCACATGCTGGCCAGGCGCAGCAGGAACGCGGTCCATTCGGCCCCGTTCGGTTCCAGGCCCACCTCGTCCAGGATGGCGGACACGAGGTCGCCGAACGTCGCCTGCTGGGGTCGAGTGGTCTCGAACGCCCCCTCTTCCGGCGCCGCTTCGTCCCCCACCGGCTCAGGGTGGTCGAATCCGCCCGTGGACGGGTCGCGGACGGGGTCCTCGGACATGACGGGTTCCTCGGACGTGGTGAACAGATGGCGGAACTCCTTCGGGATCTCCCTGTCGTTGGCCGCGGCGGACAGGCATGTCAGGGGAGCGATCATCTCCACCGCGCGTTCGATCTGGTCCTCGTGGCGTGCCATCCACCAGACGACCGCGCTCCCTGGGCTCCGCAGTACGTCGCGCCCGGGGTAGGCCCGGCGGTTGCGTTCGTGCTCGCGTTGGCTCTCCCAGGTGCTCTCGGACTCTGGCTGCTCCTCGAGCGCGTCCAGGTGCTGCTGGTCAGAACGCTCGCGCGGCGGGGGTGAGTCGGCGAAGCCGGACGGCACCCTGCGTCCGTCGGCCCCGAAGCGCCGACCGGGCTCGCACGGGACGGATTGGCGTGGGCCTGGGAATCTCCCCGGTCGAGCCCGCACGCGTGCTCGCGTCTTGTGGCGGGCGGGACCGTACACATGAATTCCAGCGGTTCGCAGGCGGCCTCGCGGGAACCCTCGGACTCGCCCGAGGCCAGGTCGAAGGCGATGCCGCGGAACCTGTGGCAGGTGCGGGTACTGCGCAGAGCACGGAACGGGATGCGTCGGCATTCCCGGTCCAGGACCGCGGGTCCCGGTCAGAACCGCGCCAGCCTGACGTGGTTGGGCAAGATCGTGAAGGCATGCTGTCCGCGCATTGGCCCCGGGACGGGAGCGGCCTCAAGAACGGGCCCGGAAACAGCCTCGGCCACGGACGGGAAACGGGTCCGGGCATAAGCAGTCCCCGGTAGTCCTTCTCGATCTCATGAGTTTCAACCGTCGTTGAGAACTCCGGGATCGGGTGGATCCGCCGGGGGCCTGGCCAGAGCCAACGAGTGGGTCACGCGGATCGGCGAACGTCTTCGTCGACGGTGCGGCTCGCTCTGGTTTTCTGGTGTATTGATTATTTTCCTCCCGTTTTCGTCCGCGTCAAGGGCTCGCCCTCATCTCTTTCCGCCTCTTTCGGCATTTCCCGGGGAAACGGGTTCGACGGATCCGGTCCGCTCACGCGTGACTGCGCAGCGCGGCCGGGCGGCCGGGCGGGTGGGTGGGTGGGGCATGGCACGGCATGGCGGCGAAGGGGTGGGGTGAGGTGGGGTCGCGTGGCGAGGCCGTGGGGCACGGGCGGCGGGGCCGTGGGGGCGTTGACTCCATCGGGCCGCCATTGCTCGCGGAACCACGGCGGTCCTTCCAGGCTGAGGCGCGGGGGTACTACTCGGAAAGGCGGCCCCTTGATGAGGCTTGTCGTCGATCTCAACCGGTGCCAGGGCTACGCACAGTGCGCCTTTCTCGCACCCGACGTCTTCGCCATGCACGGCGACGAGGCGCTGCTGTACAACCCGCATGCCGACGAGGCGCAGCGGGACCAGGTGCTGCGCGCCGCCACCGCGTGCCCGGTGCAGGCGATCCTGATCGAGGACGACCTCGGCGACGCGGCGCTCGAACAGGGCGGCGCGGGAGAGGGGAGGTCCGGTGTCCGGTGACATGTCGCTGGAATGGCTGAGGCGCGAGGGGCGCATCGTGATCGTCGGCGCCTCGCTGGCCGGGCTCCGGGCCGCGGAGACGCTGCGCGAGGAGGGCTTCGCCGGATCGCTCACGCTGATCGGTGACGAGCCCCACGAGCCGTACGACCGGCCGCCGCTCTCCAAGCAGGTGCTGCTGGGCCGGGCGGCCCCCGAGCACACCGCGCTGCCCCGGCGCGTGGCGCTCGACGCACACTGGCGGCTCGGGGTCGCCGCAACCGGCCTCGACATGGCGGCCAAACGGGTGCGCCTGGCCGACGGGGACGAGGTGCCGTACGACCGGTTGCTGATCGCCACCGGGGTGCACGCCCGGCCCTGGCCGCACGAGGCGGAGGCCCGGCTCGACGGGGTCTTCGTCCTGCGCACCCGCGAGGACGCGGCCCGGCTGCGGCGGCGGCTGGCCGAGTCGCCCCGCCGGGTGCTCGTCATCGGCGCCGGGTTCACCGGTTCGGAGATCGCGTCGGCCTGTCGCGAACGCGGGCTGCCGGTGACCGTGGCCGAGCGAGGTGCCGCCCCGCTCGTGGGCGCGCTCGGCGGGGTGGTGGGCCGGGTGGCCGCGGAGCTGCAGCGTGCGCACGGGGTGGACCTGCGCTGCGGGATCATGGTCACGGCCCTGGAGGGCGACGCGGCGGGGCGGCTGCGGCGGGCCCATCTGTCCGACGGCACCGCTCTCGACGCCGATGTCGCGGTGGTCTCGCTCGGCGCGTCCCGCAACACCGAATGGCTGGCCGGTTCCGGGCTGGGCGCCGGGCCGCGCGGGATCGCCTGCGACGCCGGGTGCCGGGCGTTCGACGTACGCGGCATCGTCACCGACGACGTGTTCGTGGCCGGGGACGTCGCCCGGTCCCCGCACGCGCTGTTCGGGTACCAGTTCCTGTCCCTCGAACACTGGGGCAATGCCGTCGCGCAGGCCGGGACCGCGGCACACAACATGATCAGCAGCAGTTCGCAGCGCCGCCCGCACCTGTGGGTCCCGGCGTTCTGGTCCGCCCAGTTCGGCGTCAACATCAAGTCGGTCGGCGTCCCGTCCCTGGGCGAGGAGGTCGTCGTCGCCCAGGCATCGCTCGCCGATCGCCGCTTCACCTGCGTGTACGGGTACCAGGACCGGGTCATCGCCGCCGTCACGTTCGACCAGACGAAGTGGCTGGAGTTCTATCAGCGGCAGATCGAGTCGGCCGCGCCGTTCCCGCCGCCGTACGCCACGGTGGACCACCGTCCCGAGGGTCTGCGACCGGTCCCGGCCGAATTCCCGGACCCCTCCCTGCCCACGCACGGACCGTCCGTCACCGTGAGCGGCTACTCACCGACGGACCAGCAGATCACGTTCACCCCCGCCCGTGCCTGAATCCGGGCACCCGGCCCCGGACGGGCCCGTCGCCCCGGACTCGGACGGCCCCGGACCCGGTCTCCCGGACGGGCACGTCCCCCACAGGAACGGACGGACACGTTCCCCGGGCCCGGCCCGCAGCCCCCTCCCAAGGACCGCCACCATGACGCACGAAGAACTCCTGCGGCAGATCCTCTCCTACGACAACCGTGCCGACCCCTATCCGCTGTACTCCGAACTCCGCAGAACACCGGTCGCCCAGGGCGGCGACGGCCTGTTCGTCGTCAGCACGTACTGGGAGATCAAGGGCCTGCTGCACGACCCCCGGGTCAGCTCGGACGCCCGCAACCTCTCCCCCGGCGCCGCCGGGGTCCTGCTCCCGGACGAGGACACGTCCGTGCTGCCGCCCTCCTTCCTCCGGCTCGACCCTCCCGAGCACGACCGGCTGCGCCGTATGACCACGCGTCCGTTCGGGCCGCCGGAGACGCCCCGGCGCATCAACGACATGCGGGGCGAACTGGCCGGCATCGTCTCCGGGCTCGTCGACGCGTTCGGGGACCGGAAGCAGGTCGACCTCGTCGACGACTTCTCGTACCCGTTCCCGGTCACCGTGATCTGCCGGCTGCTCGGTGTTCCGCGCGAGGACGAGGCGCGCTTCCACACCTGGGCCGACACCATCGCCGCCGGGCTCGACCCGGTGCCGGGCCAGGACCCCGAGGAGCGGCGCCGCGTCACCCAGCGGGCCCGTACCGAGCTGGGCGCGTACCTGTCGCAGCTCATCGACGAACGCGGCGACGCGCCCGGCGACGACCTGCTCTCCGCACTGGTCAACCAGCAGGGCCCGGACGGGCGGATGAGCCGCATGGAGGTGCTCAGCACCGCCTCCCTGCTGCTGATCGCCGGTCACGAGACCACGGTCAACCTGATCACCAACGGGATGCTCACCCTGCTGCGCAACCCCGAGGTGCTGGAACGGCTGCGCGCCGACCCCCGGCTCGCCGGTCCGGTCGTGGAGGAACTCCTGCGCTTCGAACCGCCCGTGCACCTACTGCCGCAGCGCACCGTGCTCGCGGACATCGACCTGTGCGGCACCACCATCACCAAGGGCTCCGCCCTCTGGCTCGTGCTGGCCTCCGGCAACCGCGACCCTCGACGGTTCGCCGACCCGGACCTTTTCGACCCCGACCGCGAGGACAACCAGCACCTCGGTTTCGGCAGCGGTATCCACGCCTGTTTCGGCGCGCCCCTCGCCCGTCTGGAGGCCCAGATCGCCCTCACCGAGCTGGCCCGCAGGCTCGACAACCCGCGTCTGGTGGAGGACCCGCCGCCCTACCGGCGCAACGCCGTGCTGCGCGGGCCACGGCATCTGAACATCGCCTTCGACGGGGTCAGGGACCGGAGCCGGGACCGGGACTGAAACCGGGACCGGCGCCGGGGACCGGGGTCGGGATCGGGCCATCGGGTGGTGGCGGGGCAGGAGTGGTCGCGGAACCGGGGCCTCCCCCGGTACTGCCGACCATGATGGGTTCATGGCCACGCGTGGCCCGGCCGACGTCGGCGGAGCGAATGGGGCGGACGGGGTGGGAGACGCGGGAGCAGCAGGGGAAGCGGGAGAGCTGGGGGAGGCGGGACAGGTGGGAGAGGTGGGTGAGGTGGGTGAGGTGGGAGGGTTGTGGCTCGGCGATCTGCCGGGGCTGGCCAACACGGTGGCGGACCTGGTCGGCGGAGCGATCACGATCGAGGACCCGCAGTCCCGTGTCCTCGCGTACTCACGGCTGGAGCACGAACCCGATCCGATGCGGCGGCTGACGATCCTCGGTCAGGAGGTTCCCCGTTGGCGCGTCCACGAGCTGCGGGAGAGCGGCTTCTTCCGGACCCTGTGGAACACCGACGACGTGGTGCGCCTGCCCGCCGACGGCCGTTACGCCGAACGGCTGGTCATCGCGGTGCGGGACGGCTCCGAGGTGCTCGGCTCGCTCTGGGCCGCCGCGGACGGCAGGCCGCTCGCCGAGGGCGCGGCGGAGGCGCTGCGTACGGCGGCACGGGCAGCCGTGCCCCATCTGTCGCACCACCGGACCTGGGGCCGGGCGGCGGCGCGGGCGCGGGAGGAGGCGGTGCATGCCCTTCTGGAGCACCGCACATACGCGGAGGACAGCGCGTACGCGGCGCGGGCCGCGCGCGAGGCCGGGCTCGTCCCGGGACGGCCGTACGCGGTGATGGTCGCGGAGGTGCACCCGTCCGCGGCGGTGGGCGCGAACCCCTTCACGGTGGTGGGTGCGGAGGTGTACGGCGGCCGGGCGGCCCGGGCCGCCCCAGGCTCGTCTTCCCTCCCAGGCTCGTCTTCCCTCCCCGGCTCGGCCTCCGTCCCCGGCTCGGCCTCCGTCCCCGGCCTGTCTTCCGCCCACGGACCGTCCTCCTTTCCTGCCCTTTCACCTGTTTCACCCGTTTCGCCCGTTCTCATTTCCGGGAGCGCCTCCGAGCAGCGGGTGCTGGACGTGCTCGCGTTGCAGGCCACGGCCTATCGGCCGGGGTGCGTGACCGCGCGGACCGGACGGCGGCTCCACGTCCTGGTCCCGGCGGTCGGGGGCGAGACCGATCCGGCGCGCGGACTGCTGCCGGCGGCCCGCTCGGTGTCACGCGGCGTGGTGTTCACGGGCGTCGGGCCGGTCGCCGCGGACCTCTCGGAGCTGCCCGCGTCGCGCGAGGCCGCGGAACTGGTGGTGCGGGTGCTGCGGGAACGGGCCGCGCGGGGGCCTGCCAGGGGGGACGGGCCGGGCACGGCGGCGGGGCCGGGCTCGGGGCCGTGGACGGTTTCGGCAGCGGCGGCGTACGACGAGGTGGTTCCGGAGGCGGCGCTGTTGCGGGTGCTCGACCGGGTCGGGCCGTTGTGGGAGACCCTGTCGGGGCCCGTGCACGCGATGACGGAGCACGACCGCGCGCACGGTTCCGCGTACGGTGCGACGGTGGCCGCCTACCTGGACGCGTTCGGGGACACGGGCGTGGCCGCCCGGCGCCTGAACGTGCATGCGAACACCTTGCGGTACCGGCTGCGACGGGCCCGCGAACTGTTCGGCCTCGACCTCGACGACCCCACCGTGCGGCTCCTGGCGGACATCGGGCTGCGACTCGCCCGGCACACGCGGTGAGCACCCGGCCCTCTGATCGTTTCCTTGTCGCACGGGACATCGCCGTCACACGTCCGTGGTCGTACGGGACGAAGACGTGCCGGATGCCGCACGGTGAAGCTGTGCACGACGGCCGGCCGCTCGACGAGGCCGCGCACGACCGACGTCTGGAGGGTGGTTCATGTCGACTCCCGGTTCCTCTACCAGTACCGGTTCTTCTTCCGGCGCTTCCTCGGGCGCTTCACGTTCTTCCCGTCGGCGGGCCCGCGCCCGCGAGGCCGCGCTGGCGCGTGCCGTCGAGGACGGACTGCTCGGCCCCCGGTCGCCCCTGGTCGGCCTGCTCGACGTGGACGGCGTACTCGCCGCGGTCGGGGCGCTGAACGAGGCGTTCGAGGGGCCGGCCCCGGTGCACCACACGTTCGCGGCGAAGGCGTGCGGCCTGGTGCCGGTGCTGCGGCTGCTCGCGGACGCGGGGATGGGCTGCGAGGTGGCCTCGCCGGGGGAGCTGGAGCAGGCCCTGGCCGCCGGGTTCACGTACGACCGGCTGGTCTTCGACAGCCCCGCGAAGACGGTCGAGGAGCTGGAGTTCGCCCTCGCCCACGGCATCGCGATCAACCTGGACAACTTCCAGGAACTCGCCCGCGTCGACCGCCTGTTGACCGGTCGGGAGGCCGCCGGGCCCATCGGGCTGCGGGTGAACCCCCAGGTGGGCGCGGGCGCCATCGGCGCGATGAGCACCGCGACCGCGACCTCCAAGTTCGGGATCGCGCTGCGCGACCCGGGGGCCGTCGACGCGGTGATCGACGCCTTCGCGCGCCGCCCGTGGCTCGACCGGCTGCACGCCCACGTCGGTTCCCAGGGCTGCCCGCTGCCGCTCATCGCCGAGGGCGTGCGGGCCGCGTACGAACTCGCCGAGCGCGTCAACGCGGAGCTCGGCCGCCCACAGATCACCGGACTCGACATCGGCGGCGGCCTGCCCGTCAACTTCGACGACGAGGACGACCGGCCGACGTACGCGGATCACGTGACCGAACTCCGGCGCGCCGCACCCGGGTTGTTCGACGGCCGCTACACCCTGGTCACCGAGTTCGGCCGGTCCCTGCTCGCCAAGAGCGGCACCATCGCCACGGTCGTCGAGTACACCAAGTCGGCCGGGGGCCGGCGGATCGCGGTCACGCACGCCGGGGCCCAGGTGGCGACCCGTACGGTCTTCCTGCCCGATGCCTGGCCGCTGCGCGTCGGGGTGTTCGACGCCGGGGGCCGTCCGAAGCGGGGCCCGGCCGAGGTCGTCGACATCGCGGGGCCGTGCTGCTTCGCCGGGGACCTGACCGCGACCGCGCGCGAACTCCCGGCCGTCGAGCCGGGCGACGTGGTGGCGCTCTACGACACCGGGGCGTACTACTTCTCCTCGCACTTCTCGTACAACTCGCTGCCCCGGCCCGCCGTGTACGGCTACCGGACCGACCCCGGCGGGCGGGTGCGGTTCGCGCTCGTGCGCGAGGCACAGAGCGTGCGCGGCGTGGTCGAGGAGAGCGGGCTCTCCCAGGCGGACGCCCTGGTCGCGCTGCGCGCCACACAGCGCCGCGCCGGGGCCTGATGCCGCGCCACGCTGCTCGGCACCGGGCCGGAACGGGCCCTCAGGACCGCCGTCCGAAGAACTCGACCTCGGCGACGGCCAGGTGCTTGCCGGCGCCCGCTCCGTACGCGTCGTCCATCGTGAGCCGGGCCCGTACCACCTTCGAACCCCGCAGGTCGAAGGTCTGCTGACCGGGCTGGTCCTTGACCCTGATCACCTTGTCGGTCTGGTCGCCGTCGGCGGAGGTGAGCCGGACGGTGATCCTGGCCGGACGTGCCTGGGTGAGGAATTCGTCCAGTTTCGTCGACGTGCCGGAGAAGACGACCAGCTTCAGCACCCGGACCGGCTGCTCGAAGTCGCACTCCAGGTACTCCCCCACGCCGGTGTCGGGGCCCGCCGCCGCAGGGGCCCAGTAGCGGTTGTTGAAACCGTCGAACGCGGCACCCGCCGGATGCCCGGCCGCCCGGCTGGAAGCCCGGAACCGGGTGGGCGGCACCGCCTCCGGCGTCCCCGTCTCGTCCTTGGCGAGGCCGAACCAGCCCGGCACGTGCGGAAGGGCGAACCATGTCCCGCACGCCACCAGGATCAGCACGACCGGGAGCGCCAGGCCCGGACGGCGCCACAGCCGGCGCTTGGGCCGGGCACCGGCGACGGGAGCCCGACGCGGTCGCCTCCGCAGGAACCGACGCCACCAGGGCGGCCGGACCTCGGGCGGCGGGCCCGGGTCAAGGAGCAGGGCGCAGTGAACGCACAGGGTGCGGTCCGGGGCGTTCTCCGTACGGCAGTTGGGGCAGCGGACCGGAGCCCCGGGCGGCCGGTTCGGAGACGCGGGCGCGGGTGTCGGCGGCACGTCGGGGAACGCCTCGGGCCCCGGCTCGTGCGTGTCCCTCTCGTCGCCGGGGCGGCGCGGGGCGGCCGTGGCGGCGGGGGGCGGGGACGGTGGCCGTGAGGCC
>NZ_JBEZVN010000008.1:84417-204036 GCF_040636995.1 Streptomyces sp. NPDC032161
CCGGTGAGGCCGGTGAGGCCGGTGAGGCCGGTGAGGCCGGTGAGGCCGGTGAGGCCGGTGAGGCCGGTGAGGCCGGTGAGGCCGGTGAGGCCGGTGAGGCCGGTGGCGGTGGCGGTGGTGGTGGTGTCAGAGACGACTGGGGTGCGGATTGCGACTGAGGCCGAGGACCCGGCTGCGGATTCGGCTGTGGCTGCGGATTCGGCTGCGGCTGCGGCTGCGGCTGCGAATCAGGTCGAGGCTGTGGTTGCGTTCGCGGCTGCGGCGTCGGCTGCGGCGCAGCCCCCGTTCCGGCAGCGGAAGGCCCCGCACCACCCGCACCAACGGCACCGCTCGAACCTCCCGCACCCCCGGAACCGCCTGCACGGCCCGGACCACCCGACCCACCCGTCCTCCCCGAATCCCCCTCCCACTCCAGGAACGCCTGGCACGACATGCAGAACTGCGTGCCCGGTGCGTTGTTCTGGCCGCACGTCTCGCAGATCACGACACCTCCAGGTCGAAGCCCACATGCGCCGGTATCTCCGTACGGATCGTCTCCTCCAGCCGCACCCGGTCGACCGGTTCGGGCCGCTCGGCCCGGATCCGTACCGTCACCCACGGCCGGGGCCCGCCGGGGAACCGGGTGTGCGGGGTCTGCGACCACGCCGTGCCGCCACTCTCGACGATGTCCGGTTCGATCCCGGTCTCCAGGAACACCGCCTCCGCCAGCCCGCGCCGGGTGCCGCGCCTGCTGTGGCGTTCGACCGCGCCGCGCACCGCCGCGCGGCGCCGCTCGACCGACTGGCCCTCGTGCGCGTCGACGGCCACCCACTGGGCCAGCCAGGACAGGAAGTCCTCCGGCGCGCTGCGCGGGTCGAGGTGGGCGGGCAGGTTGTCGATGGCCAGCAGGACCGGGGCGAGCACGTCGTCGAGCGCGGTGAGGAACCGTCGTAGGAAGTCCTCGTCCAGGTAGACCGCGGGGAGTTGCTCGATCAGCGGGTGCGGGGTCGGCAGGCCGGTCACGCCTGTGCGCATGGCGGTCAGCCCTCCCGTACCCGGAGCTGGTGCTCGTAGCTGAAGACCAGCGCGTGCCGGTCGAGCACGATCTTGGTGGTGGGTTCGCCGCGTTGTCCGGTCACGGGGTCGGCGGGGAAGAGGCGTACGTCCTCCACCAGGTCCACCCCCGCGACCTGCTGCAGTACGGCGAACGCCTCGCCCGACTGGATCGGCCGCCCGAACGGCCAGCCGTCGCCGCCCGGCCCGCCGCTGAGCGGGTTGAAGTAGCGGTAGAGGGCCGCCAGGGCCTCGTCCCGTACCCGTTCCGGCACCACGCCCCTGCGGGCCTGGACCGAGGCGACCACGGTGACCCCCTGGTAGTAGGGCGGTTCGACCACCAGCCGGGCGCCGATGGGCCGCCGTTCGTCCAGATGGCCCGCGATCAGGGCGAGGGTGTGCTGCGGCGGGATCAGCTCGTCGAACTGGATGCGGCCCTGCTCGTCGCTGCGCCCGGCCGGTACGACGAGCAGCCGCACCCCGCCCGCCTCCACGTCCGTGTCGCCGCCGGCCGGGACGCACTGCACCCGGGACGCGTCCGGGGCGACCTCGCGGGCCAGGAGCTCGTAGTCGTGCGGGACGACGGCCCGGTGCAGGGTCCGCAGCGTCATCGGGCCGCGCACCCGGGCGCTGTCCACCGTCTCGCCGTCGACCCCGCCGAGCGCGGGCCGCCGGTTCTCCACCCGGGCCACGTACGCGATGGCGCTGCGCAGTACCCGGAGCGTGCCGCGGGCGACGTTGCCGCGCAGGCCACCGCCGGTGCGGTACGCGCGCACGCGCACGGTGGCGCCCTTCGGCGGGACCGCCCCGTAGTAGCGGATGGAACCGTCCCGTTCCCGTACCGCCGGGCCGAACTCCACCCGGCCCGAGTTGGGGTCGAGGGTGATGTGCCGGTCGCCGGGACCGGAGTGCGCGAAGTCGTCGACACGGATCCACTCCGTGCCGTGCGGGCCGCCCGCCGGATCGGCCACCTCGACGACGAAGTCGCCGGGGACGACGGGCGGACGGCTCACCGTGAAGCTCTGCCCCGGTACGCCCTCGGCCTGGCCCAGCACCTCGTCGGTCACGGTCTCGGCGTGCACCGCCCCGACGGTGGCGCCGATCGTGAACGCGGTGACGCCGCGCACCACCGGGGGCGCCACGTAGGTGGGCTGCCCCGGCTCGGCCTCCACCAGCCGACAGCGCAGCCAGCCGCCGGTCCGGCGCACGACGACGGCCGGGGCGTGCCCCTGCGGGAGGTGCAGGATCAGCTCCCCGGACCTGTTGAAGCCGCCGGTGTCGTCCTTCTCGACCTCGCAGACCGTCCAGGCACTGCCGTCCCATGCCTCCCAGAGCAGCGGCGGGCGCAGCGGGTCGACGCCGACGCCCTCGACCGCGCAGTCCAGCCGCAGCACGACGACGCCCGACGGGACGGCCGCCGACAGACCCACGTACAGGGCGTCGCCGGGCGCGGGCGTGGTCCCGAAGCACGGGACGGTCCGGCCGAGCGCGAGCTCCTCGGTGCGGTCGACGGCGTCGCCCGATGCCGGCCAGGTCGCGAGGTGCGCGAACTCGCAGGGAACGATGGACAGTTCTTCGCCGGTCGTGAAGACGACCGCTTCCTCGGTCTCGGTACGGACGGTCGCCACCTCCGTACCGGCCCGTACCCGCACCGGTTCCGGCCGGGGCGCGGAGAGCCGGAACGTCACGTCGGTGCGGGCCGCGGTGGGCGGGTGCAGCCGGACCCCGATCAGGTCGAGGAAGGTCAGGTAGCTCTTCTCCGGCACCCGGTTCACCCGGTAGACCAGCTGGTCGACCATGGTCGCGAACGCCTCGATGAGGGTCACGCCGGGATCGGACACATTGTGGTCGGTCCACTCGGGGCAGCGTTGCTGGACGAGCCGTTTCGCCTCGTCGACCAGGCCCTGGAAGCGGCGGTCGTCCAGATGCGGACTGGGCAGCGTCACGCGCCGTCCACCTCCTCCAGATGCGGACCGGACAGCGTCACCGGCCGTCCACCTCCTCGTGCTCCGGGATCACATAGAACGGGAAGACCAGGTTCCGGGGGTCGTTGGCACCGCGCACGGTGTAGCCGATGTCGATGTACAGCACTCCTTCATCGGCCTCGTCGAAGCGCACGACGACCTCCGTGACCTCGATCCGGGGCTCCCACCGGTCCAGCGCGAGGCGCACCTCGTACGCGAGCTGCCCGGCCGTGCCCGCGTCCGCCGGGGCGAACACGTAGTCGTTGATGGCGCAGCCGAACTCCGGCCGCATGGGCCGTTCGCCCGGCGAGGTCGCCAGGATCAGCCGGATCGACTCCTCCAACTCGTGCTCTCCGCGCACCAGGGCGATGGACCCGGTGGCGTCCGTGCGCGGCGGGAACGCCCAGCCCGCGCCGATGAACTGCTGGCCCATGTCCGCTCAGCCCCCGATCAGCACGGTCGGGCAGCCGGACACGACGGGCGAGCCGCAGCCCGCCAGGTCCCCGACCCGGGCGGCGGGCTGCCCGCCGATCAGCACCGTGGTGCTGCCGGGCGGCATGATCACGGACGGCGGGTGCACGGCGGGCGGGGGCGCGGCGCACTGGTGCGGGGTGCCGACCGTGGCGGCGGGCAGCCCGCCGATGAGCACGGACGGGACACCGGGCGGTCCGACGATGCCCGGGTGTCCGGTGGGGTCGCCGACCCGTGCGGCTGCCGCCGCGCTTGCTGACATGGAACTCCGCTCCTCTCGCTCGGCTCGTTCGCCGTATCCGATTTGCTCGCCGTGTCCGCTCGTTCGCCGTACTCGCTCGTTCGCCGAGTCCTTCTGCTCGCCGTATCCGCCTGCTCGCCGTACTTGTTCGCTCGCCGTCCCTGTTCGCTCCGCCCGCGCCGCCCGCTCGGCGGGCGCGCGCCGCCCTACGGAACGTCAATTGATCTTCACCAGGGGCGCGTTGATGGCCAGGGAGCCGCCGCCCTTGATGTCGGTGCGCTGCGTTCCGTCGACGGCGACCTGCGCGCCCCGGACCTTCACCGTGCCGCCGGTGGAGAGCTCGACCTCCCCGTTGCCACCGTCCACCCGCACCCCGCCGCGGGACGTCAACGTGACGCTGTCGCCGCTGAGTTCGAGCGCTCCCTGCCCGCCGTCCAGCGCGACGCCGCGGGCCGCCCTGATGGACACCTGCTGCTTGGCCTCGATGGTCACGCTGCCGTCGCTGTTGATGACGATGGCGGTCCCCCTGCGGTCGAGGTCGATCTTCAGCTTGCCGTCGCCGGTGAGCAGGCGTACGCCCTGCGGTCCGTCCGCGCCGTCCAGGATCTCCAGCTGGTTGCCGCTCTTGGAGGCGATGGAGCGACGGTTGACCGCTCCACTGGTCGGGTCCACCAGCGGGGTGCCGCCGGAGGACCCGGATGGCCCGGAGGACCCCGCCCCGGTGCCGGACGTGTCCGGCGGGCCGGACACCGAGCCGGCCGTGCCCCCCGGCCCGCCTCCCGCACCGCCGCCGCCGACTGCGCCGCTTCCGCCGGCGCCGTCTCCCCCGCTCCCGGCTCCGCTGCCCTGCGAGGGCCGGTCCTTCCCGTTGTACAGACCCGCGAGGACGTACGGGCGGTCCAGATGCCCGTGCTCGAACCCGACCAGGACCTCGTCCCCCACCTCCGGGATGAACGCCTCGCCGCCGCTCGTCCCGCCCGACTGCGCCGTACGCGCCCAGTCGCTCGCGTACTCGTCCGACAGCCAGGGGAACCGCACCTTCACCCGGCCCGAGCCGTCCGGGTCCTGGGTGTCCGTGACCGTCCCGTTGACCAGCCCCGCACAGCGTGCCCCGCCCCCGGCCACCGCACCGGACGTGCCGGAGCCCGGACCTCCGCCGGTCAGCCCGAACAGCGAGCGCTCCTGCTGCCCGGAGACCGTGAGCCAGGTCTCGTACCCGCGCACCGGGTCGAAGACGTGCCGGGAGGTGGTGACCGTGTACCGGCCCTCGAACGGCGCGCCCACCGCGTTGAGCGCCACCGCGCTGCCCGCCCGCACCTCCGGGTTGCCCCGGATCACCGCCTCCAGCTCCGCGAACGATCCGGCGATCCGTTCCGCCAGTGCCTTCGCCGCCTGGTCCACCCGCGCCTGTGCCCCGTACGCCGTGTCCGTCACCACGAAGCGCGCCTCGCCGAACGGCGCGGTCACATCGGCGGCGCTCACCCCCAGCTCCAGCGTCGCCGACTTCCCGGCCGGTGCCCGTCCCACGAGCGGCTGCTTCGTCCTCACGTCCCAGCCGCGCACCTCGACCTCGGAGACCTGCTCGGCGGACGACACCCCGGCCCGGCAGCGCAGCAGGTTGCTGCCCATCTCCAGGACCAGCGGGTCGCGGTCGGCCCGGGCGGATCCGTCGGGCGCGCCGCTCGCCTCCACCGGGCGGGTGATGTGCAGCCGCCCGTCCAGTACGTACGCCTGGGCGCCCGCCTCCTCGGCGAGCGTGCTGACGAACTCCCAGTCGGTCACGTTGGGTTGGGCGACGTGTTCGAGTACCGGCCCGGCCACGTCCACGTTCCCCGGTTTCAGTCCGGCGCGCTGGGCGACCCGGGCGCAGATGTCGGCGAGCGTCATGTTCTGGTAGCTGGCCACCCGGCGCCCGCGGAACAGCCGGTGCGATTCGTCGAGCCCGCGTACGACGGTGAAGGTGCCGGTCTCGTCGAGTTCCACCTCCAGGGCGGTGACCACCCCCTTCAGCAGGGGCTTCGGGGTCGTGTCGCCGCCCGCGCGGGCCAGCAGCCGGGCCTCGGTGCCGATCTTCAGCCCGGCCTGTTCCAGCAGCACCCGGTCCGGGTCGCGGAAGCGCAGCAGAAACAGGTCGGGGAGCGTACGGCTGTCGTCGACGTACCCCTCGACCAGCGTGTTCACGAACTTCGGCGGCAGCGGACGGCCTCCGAACTCCACCATCAGCGCGGTCGCGACACCTGGCGGCGCCATCAGGACCGACCCCCGTCCCGGGCCCGTTCTTCCTCGTCCAGGCGCTTCAGCTCGTCCAGCGCGGGGAGCAGCAGTTGCCGCCCCGGGGCCAGCCGCATCGGGTCGTCGATCCCGTTCGCCTCCGCGATCACCCGCCAGGCGGCCGGGTCACCGTACTCGCGCTGGGCCAGCGACGGCAGCGAGTCGCCCGCGTCCAGCCGGTGGACCCGGCGGGCCGCGAGGGCGCCCGAGGTCGGGTTCTGTCCCGGCGTCTCGCCGCTGATCTCCTCCATCGTCACCTGGCAGACGGCCCGGATCGGCACGCCCGACGTGGTGAACAGGGTGTATTTCGCCTGCACCTGGCTGACGTATCCGGGGAACCCGGTCAGCCCGCCCCAGTGGAACACCACCCAGGGCGGCGACGAACGCTGCTGCTGGCGGGTCTCGTTCGTCGGCACGCAGCACGCGAACAGCTGCTCCACCGCTGTCACCACCCGGGTGTCGTGGGTGTCGCCCGCGTCGAAGAACATCTCGACCGTGAGCTTGCTGGGCTGCGAGCCCTGGTACTCGGGCGGGCCCGAACTCTTGGCGCCCTTGGCAGGGCTCCGCTTCCAGGACGCGGCCTTGGTGAGGCTCAGCTCCTTCGGGTTGAACTGGAAGTCGATCCGCCCGCAGGGCGCACCGGGGGTGAGCCCGCCTCCGGTCGGCGGCGTCCGCAGCTCCAGGTAGGCGTGTTCCAGCTTGGGCCGGGCAAAACCGCCCCCGCCGGCCTTCGCGGCGGCCGACGCCCCGGACGTACCGGCGGCGCTGAACGCGATGGGACCCGCACCGCTCACGACGATCAGCCCTCCATCACGTAGCCGTGGTGGGCGATCTCGATGGTCTCCATCGCGACCTTGGGCGACTCGGGGTTGAAGGAGGGTCCGGTCCAGCGGACCGGCACCACCTCCAGCAGCCCCCACTGGGCCACCTTCTGCCCGTCCCCGGTCCGTGCCTCGATGTGCGCGGTCTTGCGGCTGAACCCGGTCGTCATGGTGGCGAACCAGCGGGCGACCTTCTCGGTCTCCTTGGTCAGCGGTCGGGAGAGCTTCACGTTGGAGTACTTCAGGCGGGTCGGCAGCTGCCACACGTGCCCGTTGTTGCCGCCCTCCTCCCGTGTTTCGAGCACCACCTCACAGCCCAGCCCGTCGCAGGTGTTGAACGACCCGAGCTCGATGTCGTCGATCGTCACGACGAAGCAGACGCTGACGGCGGGGTCCTCGTTCGGGGCGGTGGCCATGGCACGTACCTCTCAATTCCCTGTGGTGCGGCTGCTGTTCGTCCCTGCTCATCGCTGTTCGTCGCTGTTTGTCGCTGTTCGTCGCTGCCGGGTGCTTCAGTGCCGGGTGGCTCGGGGCCGGGCCTCGGGGCCCGGCGTTTCAGTGCCTGGTGTTGATGAGGAAGCCGGCCCGTTCGCGTTCCAGGCGCAGCTCGGCCTTGAGAAGACGGCTGAGCGGCGGATACAGGGCGCGGACCAGTTCGTCGGTGACGACGGGCGGAGCCCCGACGGGGGCCGGGGGGTGGGACCCCGGCGGGGCGGGGCCCCCGGCGGTGGTGCCGACGGGCTCGGGCGCCGGTTCCGGTTCTGGTTCCGGATCCGGCGCGGGCCCCGGTTCCGGCTCCGGAGGGGGCGGTTCCTCGCTCTCCGTCTCGCGCTGGACGACCGGCGCCGAGTACGCCGGTGGGGTGTACGTCGAGGACGTGTGCGTCGAGGGCGTGTACGTCGACGCCGGTGCCCCGAACACCACGCTGCCGTCCGCCATCCGCTGGGCCACCCCCGCGGCGACGGCGACGGACCCCGCAGTCGTGAACCCGTCGGCGGACATCGAGGAGGCGGAGGTGGCACGGCTACTGGCGGTACCCGCCGAACGGGGCACCGGCGGCCCGCCGACCGGATGCCGTTGCAGACCGGGCAGTGGCCGGGAGCGGGCGCCCGGGGCGCTCCCCGGAACACTCGCCGACGGCGTGCTCCCGCGCTGCACCGGCACCGCATCCGACAAGGACGCCGTCGCCGCCCACGGGGCTCCCGGGGATCCCGTCCCCTGGGACGTCCAGCGCACCGGAACGGCATCGGGGTCGCCCCCGGCCCAGGATCCGGGCGTGGTTCCGGATCCGGTTCCGGATGCCGGTCCGTGGCCGGTGCCCGCGAGGCCGTCCACCGGGCCGAGGCGCTGTACGGCGGCAGGGGGCGCAGCACCGCCGATGGAGCTCCCGTGGACGGACGGCGGTGTCAGCGGCCGGTCGGCCAGCAGCGGTGCGACCGGCCCGGCGGCCGGGAGCGGCGACAGAGGTGCGGGAACGAGCGGGCCGGTGCGGCGCTGCACCGCCGCACCGGTCGCGGAAGCGGACTCCGCCGGGGCGGCCAGGAGAGGATCGTCGCCGAGCAGCGGCGCGGTGGGCGCCTCGGGGCCGGACGTCTCCCGGTGCACGGAGGCGTCGGGCGGTTCGGACGCCCCCGCGGTCGCACCGGAACCGTCGCCGCTCTCCGCACTCCGCGCCACGGACACGACAGGCCCGGTGGGCACCACCGGCAGAACGGTCCCGCCATCCGCGCCCGCCCCCGGCCCTGTACCCGTCCCCGGCTCCGTCCCCGTGTCGGTCGCGGCGGCCCGGCGCTGCGCGGTGGGCGGCAGGGCCTGCAGCGGCGCCCCGAGGCCGGGCGCGCGCCGGGCCCGTTCACCGGCCGGAGGCGTCGCCGCACGCTGAACGGGCGGCGGCGCCGGTACGCCGTCGGACGCGGACACGGGCGGGGCGCCGGGGCCGTCCGGCATCGCGGCGACGGCCCGTTCGCCCACCAGACGACGTACGGGCAGCTCCGCCGCGGCCGATTCCCCGGCCGACGTCATCGCCGCCGACCCGGCGCCCGTGGCCCGCTGCACGCCGACCGAGCCGGGCGTCGTGGCGCCGACGGAAGCGGACGGAGCCACCGGCAGGGACCTGCCCCGGACCGACAGCCCTCCCCGCACCTCATCCGGCGCGTGAGCCGACCTCTGCACGGAATCGCCACCGTGTTCCGCCGGGGCCGGGGCGGTGACCCCGTGCACGAGCCCCGTGGGCGCGTCCGGACTGACCAGATGACCGAGCGGCGTACCGAGCGCGACATCGCGCCGGGTGGAGAGCGTCTCCTGGAACCCGGACGGATTCGTGATCAGGCCCTGAGCGGCCACGGTCCGCTGGATCGGCGGGAGTTCGGACAGGTCGGCCCGCTCGCGCGGCGCGCCGTGCTCCGCCCGTGCGTCGTGACCGTGCTCCGCCCGTACGTCGTGGTCCGTACCCGCCCCGCCCTTCTCCGCACCCCCGGCGTCCTCCGCACGCGCGCCGCCGCGCAGCCGGGAACCGCCGTCGCGCAGCCAGGACATCAGCCCCATGAACTCCTCCGCCCTCCCCGCGCTTCCCGCGTTCCTCGCTCCTGCCCGTCGCTACTGCCCGTTGAGGCGGGCGACCTGTGCGACGAACCTCAGACGTTCCGGATGCTCCAGATCCAGCAGCTCATCGAGCGGCCAGTGGAAGTGGTAGGCGAGGTACGCGACCTCCTCGTAGAGCAGGTCGGCCGCGTACGTCACGATTCCCCCAGGCGGCCACCGGCGAGGTTCACCGCGAACTCCTCCTGGCAGGCCGGACAGGTGACGGCCGCGCGGGTGTGCCCCTCGGCGTTGATCCGCCGGTAGAAGTCCTGGAGAAAGGCCAGGTCGGAGGCGAAGAGGTCCTCGATGATGCCGGGGTGGACGTCGTCGATCGTGCCGATCCGGGTGACGACCCGGGCGATGAGCACGACCGAGAGGTACGCGGAGTTCTCGCGCACCCGGTCGTCCCGCAACGGCACGAGTTCGTCGCGCGCCGTGGCGAGCCGCATGACTCCGGTGCGGTGCACGACGCCCGCCTCGTCGACGTACCCGCGCGGCAGCTGGAAGGAGAACTCCGTGCGCAGCGTGTCCCGTTGGCCGGCCGCCCCGCCCCGTTCGGCCGGGTCGCGCCCGTCCCTCCCCCGAGGGGCTCCCTCGCCCGCGTCCGGCGCGGAGGCGTGCGGGTGGACGTGTGCGGGAGCCGGTGCCGTACGCCGCATCAGTCGACTTCCATGCTCTCGTACGTGATGGCGAGCTTCTCCGTCAGCACCGAGGTGTCACCGGCCTTGAGGGTGCCGATTTCCAGGGACTTCGGCCAGGCGTTGATGAGCTTGTAGCGCTTGATGGGGATGCCCTCGTGGTCGTAGACGATGACCGCCCCGTTCCGCCGGGCCATCGGCATCCGCCCGAACCGCGAGTCCTTGATCCAGCGCTCGAAACTGTTGTCCTCGGTGAGGCCCCGGGTCACGGTCACCTCACCGGCCTTCGGCCGGCCGGGGAGCTTCTTGATGGCGTACCGGCCGTCGGCGGTGTTCTGCTTCAGCTCGATGACGTCCTGCTCCATCTTCAGACCACTGACCTCGGTGATCTGCTTGATGACGACGCTGTCGAATTCGAGGCCGAAGGAAGCGCCGACGGTACTGTCGAGATCGGGAAGTGGCACAACAGGCTCCTTTTCCGCTCTTGCCGTTTCAACCGCTCAGTCCGCCCGTACCGCGCATGTCGTCGGCGGGGCAGGACATCCATCACGCCCCGTCACTCGTCGACGCCGCCGCTGCCCTCGCTCAGCTGGGACAGGCGGAAGACGACGAACTCGGCGGGCTTGACCGGCGCCACCCCGATCTCGCAGACGACCTGGCCCGCGTCGATGCTCTCCGGCGGGTTGGTCTCGCGGTCGCACTTGACGTAGAACGCCTCTTCCGGAGTGAGCCCGAACAGCGCCCCCTTGCGCCACTCGTTGACCAGGAACGCCGAGACCGTGCGCCGGATACGGGCCCACAGGGCGTCGTCGTTCGGCTCGAAGACGACCCACTGCGTACCGGCGAGGATCGACTCCTCCAGGTAGTTGAAGAGGCGCCGGACGTTCAGGTAGCGCCAGGCCGGATCGGAGGCCAGCGTGCGCGCGCCCCAGATGCGGATGCCACGGCCCGGGAAGGACCGGATGCAGTTCAGCCCGATGGGGTTGAGCTGGTCGTGCTCGCCCTTGGTCAGCTGCGTCTGGAGCGCGACCGCCCCGCGCACGACCTCGTTGGCGGGGGCCTTGTGCACCCCGCGCGACTCGTCGTTGCGCGCCCACACCCCGGCGATGTGACCGCTCGGCGGTACGAGTCGCGCACGCCCCGAGGAGGCGTCGGCGACCCGGATCCACGGGTAGTAGAGCGTGGCGTACTTGGAGTCGAAGTTGGCCCGGTCGGCGCGCCAGGCGCGGATCTGCTGCGGGGAGAGCCCGGGCGGCGGGTCGAGGATGGCGACGCGGTCGCCCATCAGCTCGCAGTGGGTGATGATCCCCTGCTGTACGGCGATGACGGACTCCAGGTCCAGCAGTCCGCGCTCGTACGCGCTCATCAGGTCCGGCACGGCGACCGTGGTGATCTCTTCGACCGCCTCCAGGCCCCCCAGGCCGGTGCGGCGGTCGGGATCACCGACGTACACCTCGGGGGTCAGCGCCCCGGCGTCGGCCGGCGCGGGCGCGGCGGGGGCCAGGACGACGGACTGCGGTTCGGGCCGGGCGGGGGCGGCACCGCGCCCCGACTCCCGTATCTCGATCAGTTCCGAGGCGGCGTTGACCCGGGTGGCGACGTTCTCCTTGCTGCGTTTGGTCGTGACGTCGGAGTACGTCTCGACCACCTGCCCGTCCCGCTTCACGACGAGCCGGAACACGTCGGAGGGCGGATCGTCCCCCTCCGCCGCGGCCACCTCCACGGTGATCTCACCGACCGCGCCGGGCCGGGGCTTCACCGCGTACGGCCCGAGCCGCGTCTCCGACCCCGGTGGCAGCTTCCCGGCGGCCGACCCGTCGTCCACGTCCTCCGCCGGAGGTTCGGTGCCGTCGCCGACGCGCACCACGTAGCAGACGCCGCCGCCGTTGGAGAAGAACCCGTGGACGGCGGAGGCGAGATACGTACCGTCGACGAAGTCGCCGAACGTGGCCACGAACTGGCTCCAGTTCGTGATCAGCGTCGGCTCGTCGAACGGACCCTTGCGCGCGAAGCCGACGAAGGCGGCGACCGAGGTGCCCACCCCTTCGATCGGCCGGGACCCGGACTCGATCTCCTCGACGTAGACGCCCGGGGACAGGTACGACGGCATATGAGCTTCTCCTTGGCCGGGGAACGCCCGCAATTCTCGTAACAGCCGCGATCACCGGGAACGGACGCACGGCCGCCCGCCCGTGCACGGGCCGCTGCCCGATCAGGCAACGTCCCCGCCCGGTCGCGCCACCGCGCCCTGCCCGGTGACCGGCCCCCGTGGCCTCCGTACGCATATTCACGCCCCCGCACCCTGGGGCGGCGGCAGGGGCCCGTGCCCGTGGAGTGCCGACTGTCCGGGAAGCGGTGGGCCGGGAGGACGGATGAAGGCGGTTCCGGAGAGGGACCCCGGCGCTGCCCGCGCCCAGCCCGTTCCCGCGCGTACGGCGGTGTCCCGTACGACGGCTCCCCCGCCGCAGCGCCCGCCGGGCGACCGTCCGTCCCCGTCCCCGTCCACCGCGGCTCCCACCTCAGTTGTCGGTGTCGGCACCGGTGCCGGTTCTGGTTCCGGTGCCGCGCGCAGTCTGCAACGCCTCCAGCGGACGGCCGGGAACGCCGCCGTCTCGCATCTGGTGGCCCAGCGCTACACGGCCCCGGTCAAGCCGTCTCCGGCGCAGGCGCCTGGTTTCCGCCGGGTGCGGTCGGATGTCGCGGCGAAGAAGACCCGTCTGGCCGGCCACGCCCCGGCCGCCGCGGAGTCGAAGTCCGCGCAGGACGCGGCCGTCGCGCCCCCGGACGACAAGGAGGCCCAGGGCAAGGCGGCGAACACGGAGAAGATGAACGCCGCGAAGCCGGGCGAGTTCAACAAGCAGGCGTTCGTCGACGCGGTGAACAAGGCGATCGACGCCCAGGCACCCAAGAACCTCGACGAGGCGGACAAGTTCTCCGAGTCGGGCAAGGCCGACAAGATCAAGTCGGAGGTCGACGGAAAGGTCTCGGACGGCAAGGAGTCCTCCGCCAAGGACATCGAAACGGCGACCAAGGCCCCGCCGGACACCGCGGCGGCCAAGGACAAACCGGTCACCCCGATGACCCCGGACCAGCCGCCCGCCAACCCCGGCGCACCCTCCGCCGCGGACGCCACCCCCGACAGACAGCCCGCGGCCGTGACGGACTTCTCCCAGGGCCCCGCCGCCAACGACAAGGCCCTCGCGGACGCCGACGTCACCGAGGAACAGCTGGCCAAGGGCAACGAGCCGGCGTTCGACGAGGCCCTGTCGGCGAAGAAGACGGCCGAGGCGGACTCCGCGAAGGCCCCCTCCCGGGCCCGCGGCGCCGAGAACCAGCAGCTGTCCACGGCCAAGGCGGGCGCGGCGGCGGCCGGGACACAGGCCATGACCACTCTGACCGCGACCCGGAGCGCCGCCGGGAAGCAGGTCGACGGCGGCAAGGGCGAGACGAAGACGCGGGACGAGAAGCGGCGCGCCGAGGTCACCGCGAAGCTCCAGAAGGTCTACGACACCACGAAGAAGGACGTCGAGGAGACCCTGTCCGGTCTGGACAAGAAGGTCGACACGGCGTTCACGGCCGGGGAGAAGGCCGCCCGGGACGCGTTCACCGCCGACCACAAGCGCCGTATGAAGGCGTACAAGGACAAGCGCTACTCGGGCCTGACGGGCAAGGCCCGCTGGGTCAAGGACAAGTTCGCGGGTCTGCCGAAGGAGGCCAACAACCTCTACCAGGAGGCCCGCAAGCTCTACGTCACGAAGATGCAGGCGGTCATCTCGTCGGTCGCCGACCTCATCGGCACCGAACTCGGCCGCGCGAAGACCCGCATCGCCAAGGGCCGCGCCGAACTCAAGGCCGAGGTCGACAAACTCCCCGCCGATCTCCGCCAGTTCGGCCAGGACGCGGCCAAGGACTTCGCGGACAAGTTCGACGATCTCGAATCAACCGTCAACGAGAAGTCCCAACAGCTCGTCCAGGATCTCGCGAACAAGTACACCGCCGCCCTGAACAAGATCGACGAGGAGATCAAGAAACTCCAGGAAGCCAACAAGGGCCTGATCGACAAGGCGAAGGACGCGATCGTCGGCGTCCTCAAGACGATCAATGAGCTGAAGAACCTCCTCCTCGGCATCCTGGCCAAGGCCGCCTCCGCGATCATGAAGATCATCAAGGACCCCATCGGGTTCCTCGGCAATCTCGTACGCGCGGTCGGCGCCGGTCTTCAGCTCTTCATCACCAACATCGCCGACCACCTCAAGACCGGCCTCGTCTCCTGGCTCCTGGGCACCGCGGTCAAGGCCGGCCTCGAACTCCCCGCCCGTTTCGACCTCAAGGGCATCATCCAGCTCATCGGCTCGCTCCTGGGCCTGACCTGGGCCAACATCCGCGCCCGCATCACCCGCAAGGGCGTCCCCGACCAGGCCCTCAGCACCGTCGAGTCCTCCGTCCCCGTCGCGAAGAAACTCGCCGCCGAGGGCCCGGCAGGCGCCGTCAAGGAAATCCAGGCCGAGGCCGGCGACCTCAAGGCCACCATCCTCCAGAAACTCACCAGCTATCTGATCCCCACCGTCCTCATCGCCGGGATCACCTGGATCATCTCCCTCCTCAACCCCGCCTCAGCCTTCGTCCGCGCGGTCAAGGGAATCATCGACATCGTCACGTTCGTCGTGAACCAGGGCTCCCAGATCGTCGAATTCGTCAACGCCGTCCTCGATGCCGTCATCGCCATAGCCAACGGCGGGTCGGCAGGCGTCCCCAAGATGGTCGAGGCCGCGCTGGCGGCCAGCGTCCCCCTCCTCATCGGCTTCCTCGCCTCCCTCCTCGGCATCGGCAGCCTCGCCAACAAGGTGAAGAGCGTCTTCCACGCGGTCTCCCGACCCGTCAACCGCGCCATCGACAAGATTGTCGGATTCATCGTAAGAGCAGCGAAAAAACTCTGGAACAAATTCAAGGGAAAGAGAAAGAAAGACCCGGAGGCCGAAAAGAAGAATCAAGAGAAGAAACATAAGGAGCTACCCGAGGCGCTCCGTCGGGCAAAAGGCATCATATCCGAGCACAACGAGAAGGACTCACCGATAGAAGCCGTGAGCAAAGAATTGCTCACGTTGCGGAAACAATTCACATGGATAAAAGGCTTCGCCGCGACCAAGAAGGGGGATGGATTCTCGCTCTCCATGAAGGCGAGCGATCACCCACTGGGACAGTACACCGAGATTGAAGCCATAAAGGCACAACTGAACAAGTTTTCCCCTGCCTTCAAGGAGAAGGTCCACAACCACTGGTGGGAACACCAGATCAAGCGACCGAAGACCGAGTCCGGCCAGCTATGGGAAAGAGGGGTCCTCGATCAAACAGAGGCCAAGGCGATGGAGTACATCCAGCAGGATGACACCGCCCATGAAGTGAAAAAGACGTTCTACGAAGGGAACAATCGCGAAATAAATGCGGCAGCATTCGAGGGGTACGTGTTCGGAGTGAAGAGCCCCATACGGGGGAAATTTGTCAGACTGCTCGGAAGCGAGGCCCTGAAGGAGCTGAAGAAACAGGGCCGGCAAGCCGCACGCGAGGTTCCTGAGACCCTCAACACTCTCAGGTCCATGAAATTCCTGGCCAAGCGGGAGATCTATGGCCTCTACGAACCGTTCCCGCCTTCCCCGGATGACCGTGAGCATACGAATTTCTTCCCCGTCTCCATCGTCCTGGACGAGGCGAGAAGCACCCCGGAAAAAAGGGTTACCACAGTGCGAACGGCTGCCGGAAAGACGTTCACGGTCACTGAGGACATAAGAAACGGAATGGAACTCCAGGTGAGGGGGGTAAATCTTCGACTTAAGGAGCCGGGCGACCCACGAGGTGTCACGCAGGACTCTCCAGGATTCATTCCGAATCAGAACCTGAACCGATCCCATGTGATTGCGGACTGGTTCGGCGGGTCGGGGTACCGCGATGCGCTCAATCTGGTGACGGCCAGCGACCACTACAACAAAAAGGTCATGGGAGAGGCAGAGTCAGATATAGCCCACAAAATACTGGCATTCGCCGAGAGGCACGACCTGGCGCGCGGCCAGGTTTCCATGGACCTGAAGGTGAGCGTAACGTTCGGGGAACTTTTAAAAGACGTTTTCATGAGAAATATTAAGAATCAGGATTGGTACACGGCGGGTGATCCCGACTCTGAAGCTCAACTGAAAAAACTGACAAACATTCTCTTGACCCCACCCGTGCGACGCGTCATGGGCGTAGCTTATGAGTTCACCCTGACCTCTACGGTATCCGACGTACAACCAGAGAGCGACATACGCAACATCCAGTCTGATGACCACCTCTTCATAAAAAGGAGTGCAAGTCAGTGACCACCCTGGAAGACGCAGTAGACTTCTTCAATTCGTACCTGGACGTCGACTACGCCGGAAACAAGGCCGTCTTTTTGGAGGGCGATGAAGCAGTGAATACCCTCAGGGAAAACAGCATGAAGTTCTGGCATTCAGAACATGGAGTACCGCTGTCGCCCAGCTTTGGAAGGACGATGGGAATGACACCCGAGCAATTGAATGAAATGGCAGCCAAGGTAAATCTGGCACGACGCGAGATTTTCCTGGCCGCCGAATATAGCGACCCTATTTGGCGTACGCTCTACGCTGCATATGTCGGAGGAGACAGGGTAACAACAGCCCGGTCCTACAGTGAACTTCTTTACGCAGCCGAGATCCAGGATGAAATCAAGATCATTGCTTCCTACCGGGAAGACATCAACAAAGTCTCTCCACCTGTGCACTGGCGTCACTCACAGGGAGCGGAGATCTCCCTGTCCGGCCCTCCGCTGGCCGTAATCCCTCTCCAGGAACCCACGGGCAGGAAAGCACATCAGCAGGATTGGGAAATGAACAAAAACGCCGTCAGAAATCGCTGACCTCTGTGGTCAGGAGTCGACCACCCACGCCGGAAGCGACTTCATCCCATTGATGAAGTTCGACACCAGGCGGCTCGGCGGGCCGGCGAGTCGGAGGGGGCCGGGCGGCAGGGCGCGGCATGCCTCCTCGTACAGGGCCCGCAGTTGCAGCCGGGCGAAGTGGGCGCCGAGGCAGACGTGGGGGCCGTCGCCGAAGGAGACGTGGGGGTTGGGCGTCCGGGCGAGGTCGAGGGTGAACGGGTCGGGGAAGACACGTTCGTCGTGGTTGGCCGAGGCGTGGAGGACGACCACCTTGTCGCCTCGCCGGATACGGGTGCCGGCCAGGTCCGTGTCACGGGTGGCGGTCCGACGGAAGGACAGGACCGGCGGGTGGCGGCGCAGCAGTTCGTCGACCGCGGTGGTGAGTTGCACGTCTCCCGCACGCAACCGTGCGTACGCGTCAGGGTGTCGGGCCAGGAGATGCAGGCCGCCCGGGGCCGCGCTGCGTACGGTGTCGTTGCCCGCCACCACCAGCAGGAAGAAGAACATCTCCAGTTCGGGGACCGTGAGTTCGGGGTCGGTGGCCAGGGACGTCATGGCGTCGTCGGCGGGGTTCCGGCGCTTGTGGGCGGCGAGCGCCTGCGCATAGTCGAACATGTCGCCCAGTGCCGCCGGGGAACGGGGGTTGAGGGGTTTGCCGTCCGGGTCCGGTGAGGAGGGTCCGGCCTCGTCGGGGTCCTGGTAGCCGATGACGCGCCGGGTCCAGTGCAGGAGGAGGTCCCGGTCGCTGTCCGGCACGCCGAGCAGATCGGTGAGATTGAGAAGGGCGTAGTCGTCGGTGACCCGGGCGACCAGGTCACAGGTCCCGTCGGTGGCGCGAGCCTCGGCGACCGCCGCGGTGAACAGGGAGCGCGCACGCTCGCGGACGGTCGTCCCGAAGCGGTCCACGCGCCGGGGCGTGAAGGCGCGGCTGATGAGTGTACGCAGCCGACGGTGGTGCGGCGGGTCCTGGTTGAGCATCATCCGGCGGATGAACGGCAGGTCGTCGGGGTCCGGATCGCGGATCTGGGTGGCGCCGAGGTAGGAGGAGTACGTCGACGCGTCCTTGAGGACCCGGACGACGTCCTCGTGCCGGGTAACGGCCCAGAATCCGGGGCCCGCAGGCCAGCCGAGGACCTCCGGTTCCTCCTGCCACGCCACCGGGTGGTGGTCGCGCAGCTGGCGATAGCGGTCGTGCGGGATGCCTCGCGCGTACAACCGAGGGTCGAAAACGTCCGGTACGGACGGTTTCGGCGTGTACGCGATGGGCGTGGGCCCGTCCGCCACAGCCTGGTCCGGTACGGGCCCCTCCGGCACGGGCTCCTCCGGCACGGGCCCCTCCGGCACGGGCCCCTCCGGTGCGGCGCCGTTCATGCCGACGCCCCGCCGTCCCGCTCGCCATCCCCTTCGCCGTCCCGCTCGTCGTCCCGCAGGAAGTCCTCCACCACACGGATCAGGTCGAGCGGGGCCTCGTCCATCGCGTAGTGCCCGCACGAGGGCAGCTCCACCAGCTCGGCGTGCGGGTACCACCGCATCCAGGTGGCGCGCTGCACCTCGGCCGACAGCGCCGGGTCCAGCGCGCCGACGACGGACAGGGCCGGTACGGACGAACCCTCGATCCGCTCGTGGAAGTCCTCGCGCGCCCAGGAGTCCAGCCACGTCCGGAACGCCTTCTCGTCGCTGCGTTCGAGCGAACGGCGCACCATGCGGTCCAACCAGGCTGCCGGTCGGCGGCCCCCTGTGGTGATGTCGAGGATGGTGCGACGGTTCTCCGGGGCACGCGCCGCACCGGAGAAGAGTTCCCACTGATCGGGCGGGAACGGTACGCCGGACGCGGGGACGGGCGAGACCCCGACGAGCCGTCGCACCCGGTGCGGTGCTGCGGCCAGCGCCCGCTGGGCGACCGATCCGCCCATCGAGTGGCCGATCAGCGAGAACCGTTCCCAGCCGAGCCGGTCGGCCAGCGCGAGCACGTCCGCGGCTCCCTCGGCCGTGGTGTACGCACCGTCCACGTCCCTGGCGCCGCCGTATCCGCGCAGGTCCACCACCGCGTACTGGAACGACCCGAGGTCGAGGTCCGGCAGCACCGGGGCGTAGGCGGAGCGGTCGGCGAGCCAGCCGTGCACGGCGATCACCTTGTGCGGACCGTCGCCGTGCAGTTCGTGGGGCAGGTCAAACGTTGCGGTCACGCGGACTCCCGTCACCGTACGGAGCCGGCTGGTCGATCACCGGTCGGCTCGACCACGGTGGCGGCAGGCCTCGTCGTGCGCAAGAGGGCACGTACGGCCGCACCGCACCACCGCACCATCACGCCGCCATGACACCGTCTCGCCGCGGTCGTTCGCTCACCCCAGCAGCTTCAGGTACGGCCCGAATTCCGATGCCAGCGTCAGTCGGCCCAGTTTCTGGTACTCGCGTTGGATCGCGTGGATGAGTGTCGGCATGGTCACGGGTTCGCCCGTGTCCGCCGCCAGGTAGGCGGCTGTCACGGCGATGGAGCGGATGTTGCCGCCCGCCAGCTCGAAGCTCTCGGCACAGAAGGCGAGATCGAGGTCGCTGCCGCGTGGGAGTGCGGGTCCCAGGCAGCGTTCCCAGAGAACGAGGCGCTGCCCGGGGTCCGGGACCGGGAAGTCGACGACCAGGTCGAGGCGGCGGGTGAAGGCGTCGTCGAGGTTGGCCCGGAGGTTGGTGGCGAGGATGGCCAGACCGTCGAAGGACTCCATGCGCTGGAGCAGATACGCGCTCTCGACGTTCGCGTAGCGGTCGTGGGCGTCCTTCACATCCGAGCGTTTGCCGAAGATCGCGTCGGCCTCGTCGAAGAGAAGAACCCCGTTCACGCCCGCGGCCTCGGAGAAGATCCGTTCCAGGTTCTTCTCCGTCTCGCCCACGTATTTGTCGATCACCGTGGCCAGGTCGACGGTGTACAGGTCGAGCCCCAGATCGGCGGCGATCACCTCCGCCGACATCGTCTTCCCGGTGCCCGAGTCGCCCGCGAAAAGGGCGGACACGCCCCGGCCCCTGCCGCCGCCGGGGCGCATGCCCCACTCCCCCAGCACCCGGTCGCGATGGCGGGCGCGGGCGGTGAGTTCACGGAGCTGGGCGTGGGTGTCCGGGGGGAGAACGAGGTCGTCCCAGGTGACGGAGGGTTCGATGCGGCGGGCCAGCCGGTCCAGGCCGGCCGCGTTCTGGGCGCGGGCGCCATGACGGACGTGGTCGGGAGTGAGGGTGCCGCCTTCCAGGTGGGTGGCCTGGGCCGCGCTCCGGGCGGCGCGGGTGATCTGCTCCGGGGTGAGGAGAAACGGCGAGAGCAGCCGGTCGACATCGACCATGCCGGGGACCGGGGCAGCGGCAGGGACCGAGGCAGCGCCGGAGACCGGGACAGTGCCGGAGACCGGAGCCCCGTACGCGTCGTCGTACGCGTCGGCCCAGAGGGCGGCCCGGGTCGAGGGATCGACACGGGGAGCGTGCAACAGGAGCGGTGGCGCGGCGGACCAGGCCGCGTCCCAGGGGGCCCGGCCCACCAGGACCGTGGGGACCGGCGTGCCGGTGAGCAGCCGGAGAAGCCCGGGATGGTCGCGGGAGACCGCGTCGAGCGGGGCACAGACCAGCCCGGCGCCGGTCAGCCGGGCCTCCCGCACCAGGGAACGGACCGCATCCGCGGGGGCCGGATCCTCGGCCAGCCTCGCCAGGTCGAGACCCAGCACCCCGCGGCCCGCCCGGGTCAGGGCGGAGGCGGCGAAGGCGGTGCCCGCGCCACCCTGGTCCTCACGAAGGTGGACCAGCGCGATGCCGTGGGCGAAGGCCCGGGCCAGTGGGGCCGGATCGCCGACGCCCGGTACGGCGTGCCACGGGGCGAGGAGATCCGCCAGCCGGGGATCGGGGGTGTCGTCGCCGAGGAGGTGCGTGGCGACCCGGTCGGGTACGCGGAGCGCACGGTTCAGGAACGGCCGGTCCATGTCCTCGACCAGCAACAGGCGCCCTTCCCGGAGGGGCGCACAGGCCGAGAGCCGACCGCGCGCCGCCTGGTCGGCGGGGGACAGCCCGCACAGGCCCAGGGCCAGACCGATCGACGGGCGGCGGCGGGTGACGTCGTCGTTGAGGTAGCCGTAGAACGCCTCGAAGCGGTCGTCCAGATCGGGGACGAGGGTGATGAGGAGGATCTCCACGTCGAGAGCGGTCAGCCCGAACTCGTCCGCCAGGGCCGTGAGCCGGGTCGGCTCGGCCGGAGCCTCTTCGTCGTACGGAACGGGGGACGGGAAGGCGCGCGCCTCCTTCGAATCCAGCAGACGCGTGACGGTGTCGTCCGTGAGGTAGAGGCCGCGGAAGGCGTCGTCCGGGTCCGGGTCGGTGGCCTGCCTGGCCTCCACCGCTCGTCGGACGCGCTGCTCCACCGCTGTCGCGCGGGCAAGGAGATGGCGCAGGTTCGCGTCATCCTCGGTCGTCATGAAGCGCCGTCCTCCGCTTCCTTCTCCATCGCGTCCCCCGCGCCCTGCTCCACTCCGTCCGCCGCTTCCTTCCGCACGCCGTTCTCCGGGTCGGCCGCCGGGCCGGCCGCACCGCCCGTCGCGCCGGTTCCCCGGTTCTCGGTGATGCGGAGCGAAAGGCCACGCCGACGCTCCGTACCGGAGTTCCGCCGCCCGTCCGACCGGCCCGGGGTGCCGTCCGACCGGCCCGGGGTGCCGTCCGACCGGCCCGGGGTGCCGTCCGACCGGCCCGGAGTGCCGTCCGACCGGCCCGGAGTGCCGTCCGACCTGGTCGGGGTGCCGTCCGACCGGCCCGGAGCACCGTCCGACCGGGTCCCGTCGGAGTCCGATCCGGCCCGCCCGTCGTCCGGTACCGGTCGTACGGGCCTGCCCGGGCGGCCCCCGTACACCGGGATCCGGCCACGCCCCGGCATCGGTTCCGAGGGCGGCTCGTCCCGTTCCGGCATGTCCCCGAACCTGGCCTGCACCCCCTCGTCGCCCACCGGCGGACCGGCCGCATAGCTCGGCGACGCCGTCACCGGCACGCTGACCACCAGGTCCAACGAGGGCTTCAACTCGCCGCCCAGCGCGCTCCACACATCGGCGAACGAGCGGTCCTCGGGAGGCGGCAGGGCGATCGACATCGGTACGGCGGCCCCGATCTCGGCCAGCGTGCCCGCCAGCCGTTCCGGGGGCAGCGCCTCGTAACGGAGCAGACAGCCCAGCAGGGAGGCGAGCAGCCGGTGTTCGTCCTCGGGGCGCTTTGTCCATGCCGTGATCAGGTACGACAGCTTGAAGAAGCGAGGCGGTCGGCGGCGCGCGATGATCGTGCCGCGCTCGTCGTACTCGTTGTGCAGCCCGCGCTCGCGTCTGCGCATGTCCTCGCGGATGTCGTAGAGGTAGAGGTTGACCATCGGCGCGTTGACCTTCGCCGCCCACTCCCGGGTCGGGGCGTCGAAGACCACCGCGATCTGGCCGCCTTCGAGCACCTCCGCCCTGATCAGGGACCGCAGTACGTCGTCGACCTCGTGGATCACCCGATCGCCTCCGTGCCGTCGACCCTGCTCATTCGGTCGCCTCCGCGCCGATCGACCCTGCTCACTCGGGCGGCTCCGCGCCGGTCGGCTCTGCTCACTCGGTCGCCTCCGCGCCGATCCGCCCTGCTCACTCGTCGGTCGCCCGCGTACCCTCGTCCCTGCTCATCCGGAGCCCTCAAGCCGTTTTCGCCCCGACTCACCCGATCGCCCCCGCACGCTCGTCCACGCTCACGCACGCCCCGCGAAGTCCGGTGGTTGGAGATTCCGTTGGACCACGAGGACCGGTTTCTGCAGCCAGCCGATGTCGTGGGTGTCCACACGCAGCTTGCGCGGACCCAACTTGTCCTTGCGCAGCACCGGGATCTGGACCTCGAAGGTGCCGTCGCGGCGCACGGTCACGGCGGACATCTCCGCGTTGATCCCGATGTTCCACGTGAAACGTACGGTCTGCCCCGGCGGATAGTCCTTGCCCCGCGCCAGCACCACCTGGCCCGGCTTGGCGACCTGCGGAGTGACGGTCAGCGAGGGCTTCAGGACGCGCAGCCGGTCGGTGGCCTGGTTGTCGGTCTTCCGACGGTCGGGCAGCGTGCCACGCACAGTGGCCCGTACGTCACCGGTGACCGGCGCACGGTACGTCGCGGTCTGCGTCACCTCGATGCGGCCCCCGGCCGGGATGGTGCACGGCTTGGCGGCAGTGCAGCGGGACAAGGCGGGCAGACTGCGGTCCTTCGCCTTGGACGGCTCCGGCCAGGACGAGCCGAGCACCACCCCGGTCGCCGCCTCCGGACCGGCGTTGGTGACGGTGAAGCGGGCTCGTGCGGGGCGTCCGGTGTACGTGCGGTCGGGGCTGACGTCGACCTTCACCGCCACATCCGCCGAAGGCGGCACGGGGGCCTCCAGAACCTCGATCCGCGCCGTGTCCGTCCCGGTGTTGCCTGCGGAGTCGGTGGCCGAACAGGTCACCGTCGTGACACCGACCGGGAAGAGCGAGCCCGAGGGCGGGTCGCAGGTCACCGGCAGCGGGCCGTCGGTGACGTCCTGGGCGGTGGCCCTGTACGTGACCCTCGCCCCTTCTTTCTCCTTGGCCCGGACGATCAGATCGTCCACGGTGACGACGGGGGCGTCGACATCGTTCACATCGATGTTGATCTGCTCCGTGAAGTCCGGGTCCGCCGCCGCGGCCGGGCCGATCGTTTCCGTTCCGGGCACCTGGGTCCCCATCAGGAACTGGACGGTGCAGGTCAGTCGGGAGCCCTGGGGCGCGTCGGCGGAGACATCGATGTTCTCCTCGAAGTGCGCGGTCTCTCCGCTGGTGAGCCTCTGGGTGGGTGGTTCGAGGCTGACGGAGAGATGCGGGTCGCAGTCGTCCAGGCGATAGCTGACGTTGGTGGGGAGGTTGTTGAACCCCTCGATGATGGCGTCGGTGACGCCGTCGCCGGGAATTCCGCTCAGCATGCGGCCGTTGGTGGCTTCTGCGATCCGCTTGGCCTGGTCGGGCTCGTGGTACGGGTCCTGGTAGGTGGGGCTCTTGTATCCGTCGCCGTTGAGTCCGTCGCCGTTCTCGGTCGTCACATCGACGGTGATGACGCGAACGCCCTTGTCCTGGAGCGCGAACACCGCGTCGTCATAAGAGATGTCGTTGCTGGGATTGTGGCTCGACGCATCGCCCACCAGGACCACGACCGGGCTGGCGCCCTCGCGGAAGACCGTACCGCCGTCCGCGCCGTTGGCCACCTTCCACAGCGCGTAGATCCAGTCCTCGGACGGGCCGTTGCTCCGGTAGCCACGTGAGGTGTCCAGCCTGTCGACGCCCTGCTTCTGGACGTCGTCGAGGTTGGTCGTCAGACCTTGGAGGACTGCGAACTCCGCTGTCGGATCGTCCTTCTCGTCGCCATAGGTGGCCACTGCGAAGCGGGAGTCCGGCTGCTGTTCACGGACCTTCGTCGTGATGGACTTCAGGCCCGTCTGCACATCACTGATGGGGGCCTCCATGCTCCCCGTACCGTCCACCAGCAGGATCACATCGGGGCGTGGCGGGATCGCGGGCGTACGCACCTGTTTGGCCACGCCCGTGGAGCCGCCGGGATCGACCGCGTCGGTGAACTCGGCGGGGGTGACCCAGGGCTCGGGCACCGCCGCAGTCGGCGCCTCCGAGGTCACGGCCGAACCGGGCGTCATGCCGGCCGCCACGAGGAGCAGGGCCAACGCCGGAAGGCGCAGCACGGCCAGAGCCCTGCGCGAAGCGGAAGACCGGGGCAGGGGCCGGGCCGGCCGGTCCGTCCGCGACCACGGCCATGACCACGACCACGTCGCCCTCCGCGGCGGCTGGAACCAGCGCACGAAAGCCCTCCCCCACCGTCCGGCCGATCGGCGTCCGGACGCCACGGTCCCGTACGGGCACCCGGCCCGCAGCGGTACGCCGACCACATCTGCGGGAAGCCCCCGCTGCCCTTTCGGGCAGCCACCGGCCCCGGCCCCGCCCAAGGAACCCGACCCGCCCCCGGCCCCAACCCCGAACCCGGCCTCGTGCCTGGAATCCGGGCCCGTACCCGAAAGCCGACCCGCACCCGGCCGCTCCCAAAGACCATCCCCGCACCCGAATGCCGAGCCCCGTACCCGAAAGCCGAGCACCGTACCCACGCGCCCAGCCCCGTGGGCCCGGCCCGGGGACCGACCCCGGGATCCTTACCGGACGGCTCAGATCAGCCCTTGTCGCATCGCGTACGCGACCGCGTGGGACCGGTTACGCAGCTGCAGCCGGGTCATCACCGAATGCAGCACGTTCTTGATCGTGCGCTCGGAATAGGCCAGCTTCGTCGCGATGTCCGCGGTGTCGTACCCCTCCGCGACCAGTCGCAGCACGTCCACCTCCCGGGCCGCGAGACCGGTGAAGTGCAGGCCGCGCGGTCCGAGCACCTGCCCCTGGAGGCGACCGACCTCCTCAAGAAGGCGTCCCAGCAGGTCGGAAGGGAGATGGCCCTCGCCACGCGCCACCGTTCCGATGACCTGCACCAGGTGTTCCGGGGTCGCCTCGGCCCGCCGGACGACACCGGCGACGCCGCATTCGGCCGCGCTCACCAGCTTCTGCTCGTCGATGTCCGTGGTGACGAGGACGGCCCGCGCGGTGCTGGTGCGCTGGATGTGCCGCAACATCGTGAGCACCTCGTCGTCGACCGCGTCCACGACGACGACCACGATCTGGGGCGAGGTGTCTCCCTCCGCCCACTCCGTCACGCTGACCTCGGGGCGGGCCCGTAACTGACTCGCCACGCCCGCCTGCGAGATCGGGTCCTGGGCACTTAACGCGACAGTGGTTCGCTCCATGGCAATGCTCCCCCCTGAGCAACAGCCGGTGGCACCACGGCGAACACAACCAACACGGCTGTTTCGTATGACTTGCTGGACTCGCTGGACTCGCTGGACTCGTTTGAACCGCTCAACTCGCTCGTATCACTCGAATCGCTGAACTCGCTCGAACCGCAGAATCGCCGAGTGCCGAATCGCTGAGTGCTGAATCGCTTGCACGCCTGACTCGCTCGTCTTGAAGCTGTCAGACGATTCCCCCGTTTGCGTACGGGGAAACAAAAGGGCCGTCCGCGGGCACGGAATCTGCCCGGAAGTGTTCCTCAACGGCCGGTGCCCGTGTCCGGGGCCGCTCCTACCGTTCGCCCTATGAGTCTCACGGCAAGCCTCGACGATTCGTCCGTCACTGCCGCACCGGGCGAGGAAACGGCCGTCCCTCTGCGGATCCTCAACTCCGGCAGCACCGTCGAGGAGTACCGCTTCGAGGTGGTCGGTGCGTGTGCCGCCTGGTCGACGGTGGAACCTGCTGCCCTGTCCCTGTACCCGGGCGACTCTCGAACGGTCTCGCTGGTGCTCCGCCCGCCGCGGGACTCCACCGTACTCGCCGGGGAGACGCACTTCGGGATCCGGGTGGTGCCCACCAGCGAGCAGGGCCGGACGGTGGTGCCCGAGGGGCGGGTGACGGTACTGCCCTTCACCGAGACGACCGCCGAGCTGGTGCCACGCGGTTCGAACGGCGCATGGCGCGGCAGGCACCAACTCGCCGTCGACAACCGGGGGAATGCCCCGGCCACGGTACGGCTGGAGACACGGTCCGGGACGGAGCGGGCCCGGGTCTCCTTCGGGTCGGACACCCTGCGCATCGAACCCGGCCGGGCCGAGTTCGGGAAGGTACGGGTACGGCCCGCGAAGCGCATGTGGCGGGGTGCGCCGATCACGCACCCCTTCCAGGTCGTCGCCACCCCGGAGGCGGCGGAGGGACAGGACCCGGCCGCACCGGTGGTCCTGGACGGCTCGTACCAGCAGGATCCGATTCTTCCGCGCTGGCTGCCACGGGCGCTGATCACCGCGGCCGTGCTGCTGATCGCACTGGTCGGCCTCTGGTACGCGCTGCTGCGTCCCGCGGTGAAGTCGGCGGCCCGGGAGGCGATCACGCCGGAGGCGGTCCGGTCCGCCGCCGCGGCCGACAAGAGCCGGACACAGGAGCCGGGCCAGGGCGCCTCGGCCGGAACGGGACCGGGCGCGGACGGCTCCTCCGCGGGTACGAGCAGCGGTGCGAGCGGAGGCGCGGCGAAGCCGAGTCCCTCACCGGGCGACGGTACGTCCGCAGGTTCGTCGGACGGCGCGGGCGCCGCGGCCCCGACCAGTGCGCAGGTGCAGGTCAGGGACTCGGTGGGCGGCGGCTCCACTACATCGACGGCCCTTCAGGTGCCCGCCGGGCACACCTTCCAGCTCACGGACATCGTCGTCCAGAACCCGCAGGGCGACGCGGGAACGCTCGTGATCTCCTCCGGCCGGGACACTCCCGTGCTCCGGCTCGCACTGGAGAACTTCCGCGACTCCGACTACCACTTCGTCACGCCGATCCTGGTGCCCGCGCGCGGCAAGGTCACCATGACCGTCGACTGCCGGAAGGTGGGGAAGCCGGTGAACGCGCCGACCCCCTCGCGGTGCGCGGAATCGCTGTTCCTCGGCGGCACGATGCGCACGAACACCACCGGCTGACGTCCGGACGGACGAGGCCGGCCGGACGAACGGCCGCGGCGGCCACGACCGACCACAACTACGGCCGTGGCCACGGTGAGCACGAAGCCGGGGAACCGGTCAGGAGGACGACGCCTCCTCGTCCTCCTCCTTCTCCTTCTCGCTCCCTTCCTCCGTCGCCCGCTGGACGAAGGAGCCCTGTACGTCGGCGGGTTCCTCGTCCTCGTCCTCCGTCGCCGCCCGCTGCACGGCGGGCGGCGAGGCCGACGCCGGTGCCGCTACCGGTGCCGGCGTCGAAGCCATGTCCGTGACCGGCGCCGATTCCGGAGCCGGAGCCGGCGCCGGGTCCGCCAGCACTCGGTCGGCATTCGCGACGGCCTCCCGCTCGAACCGGTCGGACGGATCACTCACCCGGATGCCTCCCGGCGCCTCCGTGCCCTCCACCGGGCCGTTGCGCTGCTGGATGACGTGGGTGAGCTCATGGGCCAGCGTGGTCCGGCCCTGCGGCGAGGACGGATCGTACGCGTCCCGCTGGAACACCACGTCGCTGCCGACGGTGTACGCGTGAGCCCCCACGCCCTTCGCCGACTCGTGGGCGGCGGAGTCGGTGTGAACGCGTACGTCGGAGAAGTCCGCGCCCATACGCCGTTCCATGTCCGTGCGGGTGTCGGTGTCCAGGGGCTGCCCGCCGCCGGACGAGATCACGTCGTGCACGGGGGAACGTTCTGTCTCCTCCTGGCGCTGAAGCTCCTCGCCCCGGGACTCCTGCCGCTGGAGTACCTGGCGCCGAAGCACTGCCCCCACGGCGCTGTTGCCGACCGCCCGCTGGAGCGCGCCCATGCCACGGGTCCCGACCACATCGGCCCGTCCGGTCGCCGCCGCGTGGAAGACACGCGAGGCGTCGGCCGTGTCCGCCCCCTCGGGCACCCTCGCCGCGGGCGCGGCCTCGTCGTGGTCCTGCCGGAGCGCGTGTCCTTCGCGCTCGGGGGCGTGCTCCCGGTCCCATTCCTGTGCGTGCATCGTCATCTCCCCTGCGCCGCGTCTCTTCTACGCCGCGTCACTCCTGCGCCGCGTCTCGGCTGCGCCGCACCCGGGCCGCGGGCACGTCGTGATGGCCCCACCTCTCCACCTTCACGACGTGTCATCGCCTCGTCCAGACCGGGCCCCGCCGACGAAGGGCACCCGCCCCTGCCCCTTCGGGCAGCCATGACGCTCGTACCTCCCCGGCCGACAGCGCGCATTACGCGAATCCGTGCCGAACGGCCGCATCGGCGGTCGGTGGAGTGGCCGGGGCAGGCCGCCGTCGGGATGATCGGAGACATGACCAAGAGCAAGAAGGACCGGGCCGCCGGGACCGTCACGGTGCGGATCGCCCAGGACCCCGAGGCCGACGGTCTTCTCGCGCGCAGTCCGCTCGCCATCCTGGTCGGCATGCTGCTGGACCAGCAGGTGCCGATGGAATGGGCCTTCACCGGTCCGTACACCCTGGCCGTGCGGATGGGCGGTGACGACCTGGACGCCCATGAGATCGCCGCGTACGCCCCGGAGGCGTTCGTCGAACTCTTCACCGCCAAGCCGGCCCTGCACCGCTACCCGGGTTCCATGGCCAAGCGGGTCCAGCAGTTGTGCCAGTACCTGGTGGACGAGTACGAGGGCGACGCGAGCGCGGTGTGGAGTGATGCCGCCACCGGGACAGAACTGCTGAAACGGCTGAACGCGCTGCCTGGTTTCGGCGTCCAGAAGGCCCAGATCTTCCTGGCGCTGCTCGGCAAGCGGTTCGGGGTCCGGCCGCCGGGCTGGCGGGAGGCGGCCGGGCCGTACGGCGAGACGGGTTCGCACCGGTCGGTCGCCGATATCACCGGCCCCGAATCCCTCGCCGAGGTCCGGGCGTTCAAGCAGCAGGCGAAACAGGCGGCCAGGTCCGCGAAACGCGCGGCCGGGAAGTGACTCCCCGAGAAACGGCCCCGGAGAGCTGGCCGGGAAGCATCCACTGCGAGGCGGCCCTTCGTCATGGATGTTCAGACCGAACGGCCACTCAGTTCGCCCGGCTCCCCGCCCTGTTCCGACGCCTCGTTCTCCCCGGCGTCAAGTCCGCGCCCGCTCCACCACCCGTTCCCGGTTGGACACCCGCGTTCCGACCGCCTCGGGCGCCCGAACCCGCGTCCTGGCCCGTACTGTCGCTGTCGTCCATCACAGCCCCAATTCCAGAATGCCCGCATTTGTGATGCCCTCGTAAGCATCGCAGTCCGGCCCCGTGGCTGCGCCCGGAGGCTCTTGCCCGGTAGGCTTTCCGTGTGATCTTCAAGCGCATCGGAAATGGGCGGCCATATCCCGACCACGGCCGGGAAAGCACCCGGCAGTGGGCGGACGTCGCGCCGCGCCCGGTCCGCCTCGATCAGTTGGTGACCACCAAGGGCAACCTGGACCTCGAAACCCTCCTCGCCGAGGACTCGACGTTCTACGGCGACCTGTTCGCGCACGTCGTGAAGTGGCAGGGCGACCTCTATCTGGAGGACGGACTGCACCGCGCAGTCCGCGCCGCGCTGCAACAGCGCCAGGTGCTGCACGCCCGGGTGCTCGAACTCGGCTGAGAACGAGGCGCACGCCCCTCGCCCACGGTCGCGAGCCCCGCGGGTCGGTCCGTCACGGGCTCCGCGGACCCGCTCGGCGAGCTCGCCCGCGACGGCACCCCACGGCCTGCGCGACCGTCATGGCGCCATGACGTGACGTGACGTCGCAATGGCACCACCCCCGCAATGGCGTCATGTCACGGCGGCATCGCCCGCGCGACGGGCTCACCGCCCGGCCCGTCGGCCGCTTCCGGGTACATGCCGACCATGCGCGGGAACGCGCCCACAACCTCCGAATGCGTTCGGACGCATGTCCGCGCTCGTTCGGGTGCATTCGCACACGGACGGATGCGATCGGTTGATCATTTAGTAGGCATCACCATCGGGCCGCACTACGCTGCGCCCATGAGCATGCTCACTCCCCCCGGCATGGGCGGAAAGTACCGCATCACGGGCGACAAGTACCCGCGTATGCGCCGCCCCCGGCGTCGCGGCAAATTGATCCTCGCTGCCACCGCCTCCGTGGTCGCCCTCGGGCTGGCCGGATGGGGCACGATGCAGCTCATCGACGTCTTCACGGGCGGCAGCAAGACCGCCGACGCCGCCGACCACAAGAAGGACTGCCCGTCGGCCGCGCCGTCCGCACCCGCGAAGGCGCTGCCCGCACCCGCGAAGATCACGGTCAACGTCTACAACGCGACACCACGCAGCGGCCTCGCCAAACAGGCGGCCGACGAACTGAAGAAGCGTGGGTTCGCCATCGGCAAGGTGGGAAACGCCTCGCCTGAGTACGACAAGAAGGTCGCGGGACCGGGAGTGCTGCTGGGTGCCCCGTCGGCGACGAACGGCCCGCTCCAGGTGCTCGGCACCCAGTTGAACGGGGCCGTTTCGAAGACCGACGCCCGCAGGACCGCGGACGTCGATCTGATTCTCGGTACGAAGTTCACGGCGTTCAACACGCCCAACTCGGCCGCTGCGGCACTCGCCGCCCTGACGAAGCCGTCCCCCGCGCCTTCCTGCTGACGGCGGTCGGGGCCGCCCGGAGCGCCGGAACCCGGCGCCCCGCACCGGCGACCCCGGCGTCCCGCGCCCTTCGGCCCGAGTCCGGGGCCGCGCGCGGGAGCCGGAGTCCGGGAACCGGGTCCCTGCCTCGGGCCCCGGAACCGCGTGCCGTGGAACCGGGACCGCGTGTCGGAGCCGGAACCGGAACCGAACCCGGTCGGGACGACCGCTGCGGTCGGTCCTAGTCGACCGTGCCGTACATCCGGTCGCCCGCGTCGCCGAGGCCCGGGACGATGTAGCCGTTCTCGTTGAGCTGCTCGTCGACCGAGGCCGTGACGACCCTCACCGGCGTACCGGCCAGCTCGCGCTCCATCACCTCGACGCCTTCCGGCGCAGCGAGCAGCACGACCGCGGTGACATCGTCCGCCCCGCGCTCGATCAGTTCCTTGATGGCCGCGACGAGCGTGCCGCCCGTCGCCAGCATCGGGTCGAGCACGTACACCTGGCGGCCCGAGAGGTCCTCCGGCATGCGCGTCGCGTACGTGGACGCCTGGAGCGTCTCCTCGTTACGGATCATGCCCAGGAAGCCCACCTCGGCGGTCGGCAGCAGGCGCACCATGCCATCGAGCATGCCGAGGCCGGCCCGCAGGATCGGCACGACCAGCGGCCGCGGGTGCGACAGCTTTACGCCGGTCGTCCGCGTGACCGGGGTCTCGATGTCGACCTGCTCGGTGCGCACGTCCCGGGTGGCCTCGTAGGCGAGCAGGGTGACCAGCTCGTCGGCGAGGCGCCGGAAGGTCGGGGAATCGGTGCGCTTGTCGCGCAGGGTGGTGAGCTTGTGCGCGACCAGTGGATGGTCGACGACGTGGATCCGCATGGCCTCAACAGTAACCGGGCCCGCAGCACGCCTGCGCTGGCATCAACCACACGTTCGGGGGGAAGGTGGTTGCACACGGACCCAGCCTTGGGGTGATGAGCCGATGCCGGACGCGGAACAGCGCAAACGGGACCAGCCGAATCCGGGCCGCCCGGACACACAGCGCACACCGAATGCGCCGAACGTACCGAACGCGCCGGGCGCGTCTTCCCGCCGGAACGCCGGGGCCGCACAAGCACCGCAGAAGCCACAGGGGTCGCGGCGACCACAGACATCGGGCTCACGAAGTTCGGGATCGGAGGACTCGGAGAAGCCGGAATCACAGAGGCCGGGATCACAGAGGCCCGGATCGCAAAGGTCGCAGAGGTCACAAGAACCACCACACAGGTCACAAGCACCTCAGCCCCCTTCGGCCCCAGGGACCCCTCCAGCCCTTTCGGCCTCAGTGCCCCCAGTGCCCCCAGCAGGATCAGTGGCCCCCATGGCCCCGGCGGACCGTGTAGACCCAACGGAACCCACGCCCCCCTTGGGCCGCAAGGGGACCTCTGGCTTCCCGGGCCCCCTGGACACCCCAGATCCCTCGGATACCGCAGCCTCGCCGGATCCCGAGGAGGCCGAGTCCGCCCGTCGCAGGCGACGCGCCCAGTTCCTGCGCGAGCTCCATGAGGCCAAGGCGCTCCGCGACCGGGTGCAGCCACGCCGGGCCCGGGCCGCCCGGATGCGCCAGGCCATGAGGATGCGGACCTTCCGCTGGTAGGTCGTACGGCGGTCCCGCGTCCCCCTGCTGGCCCCGTCCTGGAGAACTGATGGCCGACGCAACGGCCGAACTCCTCTCGCGAAGCACTTGTTTCTGCCACGATTCCGATGGGCGGGACGCAGGACAGCCGGGCCACCGACTGCCCTCCCGCCGGACCGACACCCCTATGACCAGTGGGAGAGTCACGGTGTATTTCGCCGCACTGCTCGCGCGCACCGAAGACGGGTGGGAAGCGAGCGATACGGAACTCGACGATGTGGAGACCCTGTCCGACCTGACGGATCTGGCCCGTGAGGCCTCGGCGGACGAGGACACGGTGCTCGTCTTCATCGAACAGGAGGACGCCTGGTTCGGCGTCGTCCGGGTGGACGGTGAGGACGACCCCCGTATCTTCGTCTCGGACGCCACCGCCGCCGCCCGGTCCTCGTACGGAGAGATCCTGCTCACCGACGAACTGCTCGGCCGCGAACCCGGGGCCGACGACACCATTGCCGCCCTCGAAGAACTCGTCGGCCTCGACGGTACGGAGGACGGCGAACCGGACACCACCCCCGACAACGACCACGACGACAACGACGATGACGACGCACTCGATGCCGACGCCGTACCGGCGGGGCCGCTCGGGGACACCGCCATCCTGGCCGACCTCGGTCTCCCCGAGGCCGAACTGCTGATGCTGCGCACGGACGCGCTGGGCGAGATCGCGGACGCGCTGGGTGCGGCCGAGGTCCTGGAGACCGTCCGCTAGGGTCCGCGGGTGACCGAACCACCCCGCCCGCAGGGCCCACCGGAACCGCACCACCCGGTGGAAGCACCGCACGATCCCGTACGAGACCCATGGCGTGCGCACATGCGCCACGCCCTGGCCGAGGCCGAGCTGGCGGCGGCGGCTGGCGACGTGCCGGTCGGCGCCGTCGTTCTCGGCCCCGACGGCGCGCTGCTGGCCGTCGGCCACAACGAACGCGAGGCGACGGGCGACCCGACCGCCCACGCCGAGATCCTCGCCCTCCGCCGCGCGGCCGCCGCGCTCGGCGAGTGGCGCCTGTCCGGCTGCACCCTGGTGGTCACCCTGGAGCCGTGCACGATGTGCGCGGGCGCACTGGTGCAGTCCCGCGTGGACCGGGTCGTCTACGGGGCGCGCGACGAGAAGGCGGGCGCCGCCGGTTCCCTCTGGGACGTCGTCCGCGACCGCCGCCTCAACCACCGCCCGGAGGTCATCCAAGGCGTCCTGGAGCCGGAGTGCGCGGAGCGGTTGACGGCCTTCTTCCGCACCCCCTGAGAAACGATTTCTTTCCACGGCCCGGCATGGTCTAAGCTCTCTCTCGGTAGCGTGTCCGAGCGGCCGAAGGAGCTCGCCTCGAAAGCGAGTGTGGGGAAACTCACCGAGGGTTCAAATCCCTCCGCTACCGCCATCGACGCCCTCCCGACCTGTGGAAACACAGGTCGGGAGGGCGTTCGCGTTACCGAAACCACACCGCCAGAACAGCGGCAGGCCCATGCCTCTGCATATGCACTGACGCCGCACCACATGAGGAGGGCAATATGTCCGAATCTCAAGAAGCAAGTAAAAACAGGCTCTGTCCCACATAAACCAGCAGGTCAGGAACTGTGGTCCCCGCGCACGCGGGGGTGGTCCCTTGGTTATGGCCTCGGGAAGTTCGGTCAGAGAGTGGTCCCCGCGCACGCGGGGGTGGTCCCACCATGGGCCCGGCATTCCAGAAGCTGCTGCGGTGGTCCCCGCGCACGCGGGGGTGGTCCCACCTTGCGGCCTGGCGGGCTGCCGGGAGATTCGTGGTCCCCGCGCACGCGGGGGTGGTCCCACAAAGATCCTCTTCGCGGAGACGATCGCCGAGTGGTCCCCGCGCACGCGGGGGTGGTCCCTTGGGCACTCAAAGAATGGCACGACTTGGGCAGTGGTCCCCGCGCACGCGGGGGTGGTCCCTCGCCATCTACCGCGTGTGGCTGAAGCACCGCGTGGTCCCCGCGCACGCGGGGGTGGTCCCGTACTGGCGCGGGTGCGGGTCCAGCGGCCGTGTGGTCCCCGCGCACGCGGGGGTGGTCCCTCATCGACACCGCCGTCAGCCTCGGCCGTACCGTGGTCCCCGCGCACGCGGGGGTGGTCCCTGCTTCGACTACGCGATGCGCTGGCGCACCCGGTGGTCCCCGCGCACGCGGGGGTGGTCCCTCCGGGGGCGCATTCGGGCCGTCTCAGACAAGGTGGTCCCCGCGCACGCGGGGGTGGTCCCTACCGCACCGTCCCCGCGACTCGGATTTCGGGGTGGTCCCCGCGCACGCGGGGTGGTCCCGTCCCGGACTCGGAACGGCTCTGGAACGCCCTGTGGTCCCCGCGCACGCGGGGGTGGTCCCTGGCAACCAGAGTGCAACCGGTGGGAGCAACCGTGGTCCCCGCGCACGCGGGGGTGGTCCCTCCCGTATGGGCGACAGCGCCCGTACGGCGCTGTGGTCCCCGCGCACGCGGGGGTGGTCCCGTGAAGGCCGTACGTGTCGAGCCCACGCGCCTGTGGTCCCCGCGCACGCGGGGGTGGTCCCGAGCACCAGGAGCACGAGCAACCGCCGCCCTCGTGGTCCCCGCGCACGCGGGGGTGGTCTGACCCACCGACCCCGATGAATTCCGGCCGCCGAGTGGTCCCCGCGCACGCGGGGGTGGTCCCCAGCGCATCCAGAGTGCCGAGACCCGGATCACGTGGTCCCCGCGCACGCGGGGGTGGTCCCCTGGCGTTGTCGACAGACCCGGCCGCGCGCCTGTGGCCCCCGCGCACGCGGGGGTGGTCCCCGACCGTGGGCGACGGCATCCCATCGCAGATCGTGGTCCCCGCGCACGCGGGGGTGGTCCCAGGGGGATGTTGATCACCGCCGCCATGCCGCTGTGGTCCCCGCGCACGCGGGGGTGGTCCCACGCCGACCGCCAACCCTGAGAGGACACACGTGTGGTCCCCGCGCACGCGGGGGTGGTCCCTGAGACTCCAGCGCACCCCATGATGAGGTCGCGTGGTCCCCGCGCACGCGGGGGTGGTCCCCTTGGCCGCGGACAGCTCGGCGACGCCGCGGAGCCACCCCCGCGCACGCGGGGGTGGTCCCGGGGCGGGGGGCCTGCCTTGGCCACGGCCTCGTGGTCCCCGCGCACGCGGGGGTGGTCCCTGCTGGCCTGGCTCGACGCCGTCAAGGCCGAGGTGGTCCCCGCGCACGCGGGGGTGGTCCCCTGGAGCTGACCGGCTCGACCCGGGCCGGTGGGTGGTCCCCGCGCACGCGGGGGTGGTCCCCGGTCAAAGCGCGAGTACCTCGGGGTCCTGAAGTGGTCCCCGCGCACGCGGGGTGGTCCCTGGCGCCTCCAAGGCCCTGCACGCCCTCTACATCACACCGTGCACCTGTGGCAGGTGCATCGAGCTAACCAGTCGCCGTTGGATCAAAATCTCTCATTTTAGAGCTACTTCGAAATCCAACACCTGATCGCCCCGTACTCATGTCAAATACCCCTATGCACCGAGATCACTCCGAACTCCTCTCGGCCTACGCCAAGTTGTCGCCCGCAGCCCGGACGGCCTGGGGCAAGCACGAGCGGGCGACCGACGAGTGGCTCCCGTTGTGGCGGCATATGGCGGACAGTGCCGCCGTCGCCGGGCGGCTGTGGGACGAGTGGATCCCCGAGAACGTGAAAGAGCTCATCGCGGCCCCACTCCCTCAACGCGCGGCGGACGCCCGCCACCTCGCCGTTTTCCTCGCCTGCGCGCATGACATCGGCAAGGCAACTCCCGCATTCGCCTGCCAAGTGGAGGGGCTCGCCCACCGGATGCGGAGGGCCGGGCTCGACATGCCGGACCAGAAGCAGTTCGGCGTGGACCGTCGCATGGCTCCGCACGGGCTGGCCGGGCAGTTCCTCATCCAGGAATGGCTGACCGAACGCTACGGATGGAGCAGCCGGGCGTCCGGACAGTTCGCCATCGTGGCTGGTGGCCATCACGGCACGCCGCCCGATCACCAGCAGATCCACGACCTCCGGTCCCACCCGCGACTGCTGCGTACGCGCGGGCAGAGCGAGGCCGTCTGGCGCTCGGTGCAGTATGAGTTGCTGGACGCGTGCGCGCGGCGGGCAGGGGTGGAGGGGCGGTTGGAGGAGTGGCAGTCGGTCCGACTGTCACAGCCGGTCCAAGTGGTTCTGACGGCGATCGTCATCGTCTCCGACTGGATCGCCAGTTCCTCCGAGCTCTTCCCTTACGATCCCTCGTCCTGGGCATCGTCAGGCACCACGAAAACGGGGCGGGCGGAAGAGGGGGACGGAGGTGAGGAACGGCGCCTTCGCGCCGCCTGGGCCGGGCTGGACCTGCCGGGACCATGGCGGCCCGAGGAGCCGGAGCAGGACGCGGCCGATCTGTTCCGGGACCGCTTCGATCTGCCGGATGGCGCGGTCATCAGACCCGTACAGGAAGAAACCGTACGGATGGCCCGTGCCATGCCCGCCGCCGGCATGCTGATCATCGAGGCGCCGATGGGCGAGGGGAAGACGGAGGCGGCGTTCGCGGCGGCGGAGATCCTGGCGGCCCGCACCGGTGCAGGGGGCTGCCTGATCGCGCTGCCGACCCGGGCCACCGGCGACGCCATGTTTCCCCGGCTCCTGAGCTGGCTAAAGCGTCTTCCTTCGGACGGCACCCGTTCAGTCGTCCTCGCCCACGCCAAGGCCGCGCTCAACGAGGTCTGGTCCGGGATGACGAAGGCCGGAACCCGGACCATCGCCGCCGTCGAACTGGACGGCGACGAGACGTTGTCCGCGCCCGGAGAAGCCAACTCGGCTCGACCCTCCGGGCTGCACGCGCATCAGTGGCTCCGTGGCCGGAAGAAGTCGCTGCTCGCCTCCTTCGCCGTGGGCACCATTGACCAAGTGCTCTTCGCCGGGCTCAAGAGCCGACACCTGGCTCTGCGACATCTGGCCGTCGCGGGCAAGGTCGTCGTGATCGACGAAGTCCACGCGTACGACGCGTACATGAACACCTACCTCGACCGGGTCCTGGGGTGGCTGGCCGCCTACCGCGTACCCGTGGTGATGCTCTCCGCGACCCTGCCGGTCCAGCGACGAAGGGAGTTGGCCGCCGCGTATGCCGGGGAGGAGACGCCGGAGGTGGCGGAGGCGCTGCATCTCCCCGATGACGCCTATCCGTTGATCACCGCTGTCTCTCCCGGCGGTGTCGTGCGGGCCGCGCGTCCTGCGGCTGCATCGGGCCGTCGTACCGAAGTGACGGTGGAACGGCTCGACGACGAGCTGTCCGTACTGACGGACCGGCTCGGTCGCGAACTGCGGGACGGTGGGTGTGCACTGGTCGTACGCAACACCGTCGACCGCGTGCTGGAGGCCGCCGCACACCTGCGGGAGCGTTTCGGCACGGAGGCGGTGACCGTCACCCACTCCCGGTTCCTCGCCGCCGACCGGGCGCGAAAGGACACCGACCTGCGGGAACGGTTCGGGCCCGGCAGCGACCGGCGGCCGACCGGGCCGCACATCGTCGTGGCCAGTCAGGTCGTCGAGCAGTCGCTCGACATCGACTTCGATCTGTTGGTGACCGATCTGGCCCCCGTGGACTTGATGCTCCAGCGCGTGGGACGGCTGCACCGCCACCCGCGGACGCGCCCGCCGCGCCTGGTCGCGGCGCGGTGCCTGGTGACCGGTGTCGAGGACTGGGCCGCCGATCCGCCCGAGCCGGTGAAGGGCTCGGTGGCCGTCTATCAGGGGCGGCACACCCTGCTCAGGGCGCTCGCCGTACTCGGTCCGCACCTCGACGGCGCCCCGCTCGTGGTGCCCGACCACATCAGCCCGCTGGTGCAGGCCGCGTACGACGACCGGGCGGTCGGTCCCGAGCACTGGGCTCCCGCACTGGCCGAGGCCCGGCACGAATACGTGAAACGGCTCACGGACAAACGGGAGCGCGCGAACACCTTCCGGCTCGATCCGGTGCGGCGGGCGGGGCGGCCGATCATCGGCTGGCTGGACGGCAACGCCGGGGACGCCGACGACAGTCGCGCCGGGCGAGCCCAGGTGCGGGACAGCGACGAGTCCCTGGAGGTCCTCGTCGTGCAGCGCCGGGAGGACGGCCGGCTGACCACGGTGGACTGGCTCGACGGGGGACGCGGCGGACTGGACCTCCCGGAGCATGCGCCTCCGGTGCGCCGGGCCGCCGAGGCCGTGGCCGCGAGCGCGCTGACGCTGCCCCGGTCCCTGACGCACCCGGGCGTGATCGACCGGACCATCGCGGAACTGGAGCGATTCGTCGTTCCGGCCTGGCAGGTGAAGGAATGCCCCTGGCTGGCGGGCGAGTTGCTGCTCGTGCTCGACGAGCGTTGTCAGACCCGTCTGTCAGACTTGGAAATCCACTACAGCGCCGATGACGGACTCCGAGTGGGTTCCGTCGGCGCGCCCGGAACAAAGGGGCCGAAACGAATGACGCCCTCCTTCGACCTGGTCTCACGGCCATGGCTGCCCGTACAGCGCGACGACGGTACGACGGACGAGCTTTCGCTCTCCGAGGTCTTCCAGCAGGCCGGCAGTCTGCGGCGGCTGGTGGGCGACCTGCCCACCCAGGAGTTCGCCCTGCTGCGGCTGCTGCTGGCGATCCTCTACGACGCGCTCGCGGACGCGGAGGGCGGAAGACCCGGTGCCCCGGCGGAGCTGGAGGATTGGGAGGAGCTGTGGCAGGACGAGAAGTCCCTCGCCGTCGCCGTGGACTACCTCGGCCGTCATCGGGAGTCCTTCGATCTGCTCCACCCCGAGCGCCCGTTCTTCCAGGTCGCCGGGCTGCACACGGCGAAGCGCGAGGTCGCCTCGCTGAACCGGATCGTGGCCGACGTGCCGAACGGTGAGGCGTTCTTCTCCATGCGCAGGCCGGAGGTGGACAGGCTGAGCCTTGCCGAGGCGGCCCGCTGGCTGGTCCACACCCACGCCTACGACTCGTCCGGTATCAAGTCCGGGATGGTCGGCGACGACCGGGCCGGCAACGGAAAGGTCTATCCCCAAGGCGTGGGATGGATGGGGACGCTCGGCGGTGTGCATGCCGAGGGGCGCACGCTGCGCGAGACGCTGCTGCTGAACCTGGTTCCGACGAAGGAGGGCATCCTCGACACGACGGCGGACCCGAAGGACGATCTGCCGGTATGGCGCCGTGAGACGCCGCCCGGACCCGGCGTACTGGAGGAAGAGCCGTCCGTACCTCGTCCCGCGGGCCCACGGGACCTCTATACCTGGCAGTCCCGCCGACTGCTCCTGCACACCGACGGCGAGGACGTCACCGGCGTCGTTCTCGGCTACGGCGATCCGCTCGCACCCGTCAACCGGTGGAAGTCCGAACCCATGACGGGCTGGCGGCGCAGCCGGACGCAGGAGAAGAAGCTGGGTCTTCCGCTGGTCTATCTGCCGCGTCAGCACGACCCGAGCCGGGCCGCCTGGCGCGGTCTGGCGAGCCTGCTGTACGCGCAGCGGTCGGACGACGGCTCGACGGGCCGGGGCACGGATGAGAGCAAGCCGTCCGGGGTGGTGCGGTGGCTGACGCTGCTCGCCAACGAGGATGTTCTGCCGGAGAGATCGCTGATCCGTACCCGGCTCGTCGGCGCGGTGTATGGAACACAGCAGTCCGTGGTGGACGAGGTCGTCGACGACGACGTCGTCCTGCCGCCGGTTGTCCTGCTCCATGAGAAGAGTCCGCTGCACGGCGTCGTGGCGGTGGACGCGGTCGCAGACGCCGAGCGGGCCGTGTCGGCGCTGGGGCATCTGGCCGGAAATCTCGCCCGCGCGACGGGCTCACCGCCCGGTCCGGGCACGAACACGGCTCGCGACCTGGGTTTCGGGGCGCTCGACGGGCCGTACCGACGATGGCTGGTGGATCTCGCGGAGGCGGCGGATCCGGACGGCGCGCGCGCCGAATGGCAAGCCGAGGTCCGGCGGATCGTCCTCGCCCTCGGCCGTGAACTCCTCGACGGCGCGGGCCGGGCGGCGGCGGAGGGACGGGTGGTCGAGCTGCCTGGGGTCGGCACGCGCTGGGTGGACAGTTCACAGGCGGACCTGTGGTTCCGGACGCGTATCAACAAGGTGCTGCCGAAGCCGTCTGAATCGGCGGAACAGGACGGCGGGCGGAGCAGAGCGGACGGGCCGGCGGGACTGGCACCAGCCGCACCACCGAATCGTCCGGAGCCCTCCACCGCCTCTCCTCACACCGACGACAACCCTTCAGGGGGAACCGCATGACCACCTCGACGGCATCCCGCGGCGACGGCCACGTCAGCGGCCCCACCCAGCAGCCCACGTCTACGGACGGTCCGGACGCCGCGTCTGCCTCTCGCTCGCAGGATCCCCCGATCCGCGCCCTGGTCGAACAGGCGACGCGTTCGTACATCATCAACCTCCAGCCTCGTTACCTCAGGGACGAGTCATCGGCCGTGGCGGAGCTCGCTCGGCTGCGGCGCGGCGCGGGGAAGCGGGCGCACGCGGTCAAGGACCTGTGGGGGATGGACTCGCTGGACAACCTCGTCGTGCTGTTGGCAGAGCTCGCCGATCCCCCTCGCCAGAAGGAAGCCGAGAAGGCCGAGGAAGCGGTCTTCCTCGCCTCGACGCTCTGGGCACTGCACCAGCAGTCCCGACGCGAGAAGGGCATGCACGCGGACCGGCACAACCTCGGCGGTGCGGTGCGGGCACTGATCCGGCAGCGAGCCATGGGGGGCACGGACGAGGAGGAGTCAGCGCTGCTCAAACGCCTCGTCCGGGTCGGTACGGCCGAATCGTTCGATTCGGCCGCCGTGCGGCTCCGGGAGATCGTGCTGCTCCTGCGTTCCGCGCCGGATCCGCTGCCTCTCGACTACGCGCGCCTGGCCGGTCAGCTCTACCGCTGGCAGCACCGACCTGATCGCCCCGGTGTGCAACGCGAATGGGGACGCGAGTTCCACCTGGCCGCCGTGCCGCGCGGCAAGAACCGGAAGACCACAGCCGATGGCGCTGAGGCGGGGGACGACGTGATCGACCGGACCCTGTCCGCGGACGAGGAGACGTACGGCGGTTATGCCGCCGGGGAGTGACACTCCGCCGCATCCGATGCGCACAACCTGCCTTCACGCTCACCCGACGATTCCCTCCCGGCTCCATCCACTTCATGAATCTCCTTCCACACAGAGGACTTGAGCACGCGTGACCAGGACGATCCTTGACATCCATATCCTCCAGACCGTCCCGCCCAGCAACCTGAACCGAGACGACACGGGCACGCCGAAGTCTGCGACGTACGGAGGCGTACGGCGTTCCCGGGTGTCCAGCCAGGCGTGGAAGCGAGCCACGCGGAAGGCGTTCGACGAACTGCTCGACAAGTCCGAACTGGGCATCCGTACCAAGAAGGTCGCGGAGGAGCTCGCGGGGCGCATCCAGATGCTCGACTCGTCGCTGCCGCGCGCCGTGGCACTGGAACTGGCGGTGGCGGTGATCGAGACGGCCACCGGTTCGAAGATCGCCGTGCCCAGGCGCAAGAGCAAGGAGGAGAGCGAGGATGCCGCCGGCGAGTCCTCGTACCTGATGTTTCTCAGCGACCGGCAGTTCGGCGCTCTCGCCGCGCTCGCGGTGGAAGGCGGAAAGGACGGCGACGTCAAGGCCCTCAAGGAGTTCCTCAAGGTCAAGGAGAACAAGCAGCGGGCCAAGCATGCCGCCGACACCGAGCACTCCATCGACATCGCGCTGTTCGGCCGCATGGTCGCGGACTCGGCCGACCTGAACGTGGACGCGTCGGTGCAGGTCGCCCACGCGCTGAGCGTGCACCCGGTGGAGATCGAGTCGGACTACTACACGGCGGTCGACGACAAGAACTCGGACGCCGAGCCGGGCGCCGGCATGATCGGCACCGTCGACTTCAACTCCGCCACTCTCTACCGGTACGCGGCACTCGACGTGAACCGGCTCCACGAGAACCTGGGGACCGGCGGGAACGACGAGGAGCGACCGGTGGACGCCACTCGACGAGCGGTCACCGCGTTCCTCGAAGGTTTCATCGCCTCGCTCCCGACCGGGAAGATCAACTCCTTCGGCAACCAGACACTGCCGTCCGTCGTGATCGTCAAGCTCCGCTCCCGGCGCCCGATCAGTTACGTCGGCGCCTTTGAACGGCCCGTCCCGGTGGGCGAGGACGGTGGCTTCCTCCGAGGCGCCTGCGAGCAGCTCGCCACGTTCGTGCCGGACCTGGAGGACCGGTACGGGCTCGCCGGGAACGATCAGGGCTGGGTGCTGCGGGTGGGCCCCGAGACGAGCGGACTCAGCGGACTGGGTGACGAGGTGAACCTGTCCGGACTGCTGGCCGCCGTGGGGGAGGTCGTGGTCGACCGGCTGGAGCCGAAGAAGGCCGCTGCCGACGACGAGAAAAGCGCTGCGGAGACGCGGGCATGAGCGTGCTGCTGATGCGGCTGGCGGGTCCCCTGCAGTCCTGGGGGTCCGCGGCCCGCTTCGTACGCCGCACCACCGAGAACGCGCCCACGAAGAGCGGAGTACTCGGACTGCTCGCCGCGGCGCAGGGGCGCAGACGGGATGCCGATCTCTCCGACCTGGCTGAACTGGAGTTCGGCGTCCGCGTCGATCAGCCCGGCACCCGGCTGCGGGACTTCCAGACGGCGCACCACGGCGACACGCGGAAGGCCATGCCGCTGTCGGAGCGCTTCTATCTGGCGGACGCCGTCTTCGTGGCGGGAGTGCGGGGCGAGCCCGCTCTCGTGCAGCGCCTGTACGAGGCGCTGCTGGAACCCGTCTTCCTGCCGTACCTGGGACGTCGCTCCTGCCCGCCCTCGGAGCCGATCACGATCGGGGAGCCGCTGGACGAGGCGGGGGGTCTGGAGCGGGCCCTGCGGGAAGCCGAATGGGAGGCGTCCGAGCGGTACCGGGCACGCTGCAAGGCGTCCTACCGGCGCGCGGGGCGTCCGTTCTCCGACATGCGCCTGGACCTGCTGTTGGACAGCGCGCAGCCGGGTGACAACTCTGAGGGGGCGCACATGACACTGCGCGATCTGCCGGTGAGCTTCGATCCGCGCCACCGACGGTACGGGCTGCGCGGTGTCCGGACCCTGCGGATCCCGGTCCCCGGCGCGGCCGGATCACCGTCACCGGACGCACCGCCGCACCACGAACCCACCGCCCTGCTCACACCCGTCACACCGAGGACCGACTGATGTACCTCACCCGCTTCCGTGTGAACACCGGACGATCCGACGCCCGGCGGTTGCTCGGCTCGCCGCACCGCATGCACGGCGCGGTGAACGGGTCCTTCCCCACGCCGCCCGTCCGCGACGGATCGGGCCCCCGGGTGCTGTGGCGGGTGGACCGCAACACCCCGTCCGAGACGTTGCTGTACGTCGTGAGCCCCACCCGCCCCGACCTGACCCGCCTGGTCGAGCAGGCGGGCTGGCCGGCCTCGGACGAACCGGGCTGGACGACGTTCGCGTACGAGGGCTTCCTCACCGCGCTCCGCCCGGGTGACACCTGGGGATTCAGACTCACCGCCAACCCCGTGCACAACATTCGCCACGAGCACCTCAAGGAGGGGGACCCGACGAAGCGCGCCGCGCACAAGACCCCCCGCCACCAGATGGCCTGGCTGCTGAAGCGGCAGGAGCAGGCCGGGTTCGAGATCGTCCAGAAGCCGGCGGAGCGCCGGCTGCCGCCCGAGGGCGACGCGTACGAGTTGATCGTCCGCGACCAGGTGCCACTGCGGTTCCACCGTCCCCCGGCGAAGACGGGCAGGGACGATGTGCAGATCACGAGGGTCACCTTCGACGGCCGCCTGCGCGTCACGGACGCGGCCCTGTTCCGCCGCACGCTCACCCATGGCCTGGGCAAGGCGAAGGCGTACGGCTGCGGCCTGATGACCCTGGCCCCGGTGCGGGAGGCGGCATGAGCACCGTCAGCCGCAGAGGGGCCTCCTCACCGCACGAGCTCACCCGGATCGGGGAGCGCCTCTCCTTCGTCTACCTGGAGCGCTGCACCATCCACCGGGACTCCCATGCGATCACGGCGGAGGACGCGGACGGCGTGACGCACATCCCGTCCGCCACCATCGGCACACTGCTGCTGGGACCAGGTACGCGCGTCACCCATCAGGCCATGGCCCTTCTCGGCGAATCCGGTGCCGGGGTCGTCTGGGTCGGCGAGCACGGCGTGCGGTACTACGCGGGCGGGCGGGCCCTGACGCGTTCCTCGGGCCTGGTAGAGGCCCAGGCGACCGCCTGGGCGAACCGGCGCACCCGGTTGGACGTGGCGCGCGCCATGTACCGCCTGCGCTTCCCGGGTGAGGACACCGCGGGCCGTACCAGGCAGGACCTCCTCGGCATGGAGGGGCGACGCGTGAGGGACTGCTACAAGCGGGAGTCGCGGCGCACGGGCGTGCCGTGGCACCGACGCGAGTTCAACCGTGCCGACTTCTCCGCGGGAGACGCTCCCAATCAGGCCATCACGGCCGCCGCCCAGTGCATGTACGGGGTCTCCCACTCCGTGGTCGCGGCCCTCGGCTGTTCCCCGGGGCTGGGCTTCGTGCATTCCGGGCACGAGCGGTCGTTCGTCATGGACGTGGCGGACTTCTACCGGACTGAGATCGCCATTCCGGTCGCGTTCGACGCGGCGGCCGAGGGCGAGGAGGACGTGGCGACGCGGACCCGCCGGTTGCTCAGGGACCGCATCAACCGGATCGGGCTGCTCGACCGCTGCGTCCGGGACATCAAGGACCTCCTCGGCCACGACGGCACTCGCGACACGTCGGAACCGAACGGAGTGTCGCGGGACCGGGTCACTCTTCTGTCCGACGGCGACCGCCATGTCGAGAGCGGTCACAACTACGGGGACGAGATCATCTGGTGACGGTCATCGTGCTCACCAACTGTCCCGTCGGTCTGCGTGGCTTTCTCACCCGCTGGCTGCTGGAGATCTCACCGGGTGTCTTCCTCGGCGCCCCGTCGGCACGGATTCGCACGGTCCTGTGGAACGAGGTCCGTCAGTACGCGGGGCAGGGCCGAGCCCTGCTCGCCTACCAGACCGACAACGAGCAGGGCTACACCTTCGAGACCCACGACCACGCCTGGCACCCCACCGATCACAAGGGCCTCACGTTGATCCACCGCCCGAACGCCAACGCGCCACGCGCCGCACAGAAGCCCGCAGACGTCCCACGCCAGGGCTGGAGCAAGGCGTCCAGGCGAAGAAGGTTCGGCAGCCGCTGAGCGGCCCCATGCCGGACCGGACCGCCTGGACGCGCGTATGAGCCGTGACACGTCGCAGTGGTCCCGCCCGCGGGGCGATGGCCCCGTCTCGGCGGAGGTCGGGGGAAGCGGCATCGGGGGGACAAGCCGCTTCCCCCGGTGAGAACGGCACCTCAGGTCCGGGCGCCGCGGTCTGGGGGAAGCGCGGCGCGGACCCCACAGTGGGGGCCTGTTCCTCGCCCCTCGGGTTCCTGACCGTCCCCCGGGGGCTACAGCACCCATCCTGCGTCGCGGGAGTGGTTCCGCGGGCCGCCGAAGGGCCTCGATCGACGGGTCCTCGGTCCCCCAAAGGCCACTCGAAGGCCACCCGAAGATCGCTCGAAGGCCGGCCGAGGGCCGGTCGAGGACCCGCTGCGGGCCGGCTGGAGGCCGCGTGGGGCGAGGCAGGGATTCAGACGGATGCGACCATTCGTGCGGATACAATCGCCCGACTGCACAGGGGACCGAAGGGGAGGCAGGGGCTGATGGTGCAAGCGAAGAAGATAGCTCTCTACGTGATAGTCGTCTTCGTGCTGTACACGATCATCACGTCCCCGGCCCGGGCGGCGGATCTCGTGCAGATAGGGTTCGAGGGCGTTTCGAGTGCCGCGCAGGGCGTCGGCGACTTCATGTCCGAGCTCGTGAACTAGGAGTACCACGCCATGATCCGCCATCTGGTCCTGTTCAAGCTGAACGACGGCGTCGAGCGGGACGACCCACGGGTCGTCGCCGGGGCGAAGGCGTTCCAGGACCTGGACGGGCAGGTTCCGGAGCTGGAGTTCTGGGAGTGCGCCTGGAACATCACCGACCGGCCGATCGCGTACGACTTCGCCATCAACTCCGCCGTCGCCGACGAGGCCGCCCTGAAGCGCTACATCGAGCATCCGGCCCATCAGGCCGCCGCCGGTCAGTGGCGGGAGTTCGCCACGTGGGTGATCGCCGACTACCCGTTCTGATTCGTTCGTTCCAGCCGATCCATACGGTCATCCGGGCCCCTCGCCACTGCGGCGAGGGGCCTTTTCGGTGTTTAAACCAAGTTGAACCCAACACGACGTTATACGGTGCTTGCACACAGTGGGCATGTCTTGTGATGCTATGACCGCTTTTGACGGATGAGTTGACCGCAGTTGACCGCAAAGGGGTGGCCCCACCGTGCCAGCCAGTACAGCGCCTCAAGTGCCTCCCCAGACCGTCCAGACCGGCCAGGCCATCCAGACCGGACGGGGCGCCCAGAGCGGACGACCCTCCCAGGCCGCCACCGGGACCGCACAGGGCACCCCGAACGCCCGCAGCGCCCCGAGCCCCCCGAGCGGCCGGTCCGCGCAGGGTGCGGCGCCGGCGGCCGTCGGGGCCGTGCGGCCGGACGGGGAACCCGACGGTTCGGCGACGGCGCCCGCCAGGAGCAGGGGCGCGGACACCAGGGCGCTCACCCAGGTGCTCTTCGGAGAGCTCAAGGAGCTGGAACCGGGCACACCGGAACACAGCCGGGTGCGGGCGGCACTGATCGAGGCGAACCTCCCCCTGGTCCGGTACGCGGCGGCACGCTTCCGCAGCCGCAACGAGCCGATGGAGGACGTCGTCCAGGTCGGCACGATCGGGCTGATCAACGCCATCGACCGGTTCGACCCCGAGCGCGGGGTGCAGTTCCCGACCTTCGCGATGCCGACCGTCGTCGGCGAGATCAAACGATACTTCCGCGACAACGTGCGCACCGTCCACGTCCCCCGTCGGCTGCACGAGCTGTGGGTGCAGGTCACCGGCGCCACCGAGGACCTGACGACCGCTCACGGCAGGTCGCCGACCACCGCGGAGATCGCCGAACGACTGAGGATCTCCGAGGACGAGGTACTGGCCTGCATCGAGGCGGGCCGCTCCTACCACGCGACCTCCCTGGAGGCCGCCCAGGAGGGCGACGGACTGCCCGGCCTGCTGGACCGGCTCGGGTACGAGGACCCGGCCCTCGCGGGGGTCGAACACCGCGATCTGGTCCGCCATCTGCTCGTGCAGCTGCCCGAGCGCGAGCAGCGCATCCTGTTGCTGCGCTACTACAACAACCTGACGCAGTCACAGATCAGCGCCGAGCTGGGTGTCTCCCAGATGCATGTGTCAAGGCTTCTGGCCCGTAGCTTCGCCCGTCTCCGATCCGCAAACAGGATCGATGCCTAACCGGATCGGGTAAAGCACTCGAAGTCCGGTCCGGACGGCCCGACTTGCCGAGCACCCCCGCTAACTGGGCAGACGTCACAAAGACTTGTCGACATGTCGCTACAGCGCGTTGCCGACATGTGACATTCTGCGGAAACCGCGTTTGCCGCGGCCTCGCCTCCGGTATTCAGGTGGGAGCTGCGTTCCTCCGATGGTCGCGGCTCGACGCGACCGTCCGCGACCTCAAGGGGGTGGCATGTCCGAAGAACAGGGCAGCTCGAAGGTGCTCACGCTCACCAAGGGCGTACCCGCACCTGTTGCGCCCGTCAGCTCGCCGGAAGCCATCGACACCCGCACGCTGTCCCGCTCCCTGTTCCTGCGGCTCGCCGCCCTGGCTCCCGGTCCCGACGGAACGGACAGCCCGGAGCGCGCCTACGTACGGGACACTCTGATCGAGCTCAACCTCCCGCTGGTGCGGTACGCCGCCGCGCGGTTCCGCAGTCGCAACGAGCCGATGGAGGACATCGTCCAGGTCGGCACGATCGGGCTGATCAAGGCGATCGACCGGTTCGACTGCGAACGGGGCGTGGAATTCCCGACGTTCGCGATGCCGACCGTCGTCGGCGAGATCAAGCGGTTCTTCCGCGACACCTCGTGGTCGGTGCGGGTGCCGCGCCGCCTCCAGGAGCTGCGGCTCGCGCTGACCAAGGCCAGCGACGAACTCGCCCAGAAGCTGGACCGTTCGCCGACCGTGCCGGAGCTGGCCAAGGCGCTCGGGGTCTCGGAGGAGGACGTGGTCGACGGCCTGGCCGTCGGCAACGCGTACACCGCGTCCTCGCTGGACTCGCCCTCGCCCGAGGACGACGGCGGCGAGGGCTCCCTCGCGGACCGGCTCGGGTACGAGGACTCGGCGCTGGAGGGCGTCGAGTACCGCGAGTCGCTCAAGCCGCTGCTGGCCAAACTCCCGCCGCGCGAACGGCAGATCATCATGCTGCGGTTCTTCGCCAACATGACCCAGTCGCAGATCGGCGAGGAGGTCGGCATCTCGCAGATGCACGTCTCGCGCCTGCTGACCCGTACGCTCGCCCAGCTCAGGGAAGGGCTCATCGCCGACTGACCGCCATGGACCGCCGCACCGCGCGGCACAGGGGTTCCGATTTGACGGACCGTCAGCCACACTGGCGCGATGCGACGTCAGATGCTCCACTCGACCGGCCGCCGGGGCAGCGTGATCGCCGCCTCGGCGGCCGTGCTGTGTCTGGGCGGTGCGCTGGCCGCCTGCGGTGGCGGTGCGGCGGCCGACGGTTACGTGGCGGTGGGCGCGGCGGGGCCCGGGGGCGAGCGGACACCGTCCGGGGCGGTGGCTCCGTCGGGGAAGGTGACGCTGGTGCCGCTGGACGGGGCCGGTGGCGCCGACGGGGCCTCGCCGGGCGGATCCGGCCGCGGGCACGAGTTCGGGAACGGGAGTTCGAGGAAGGACGGGGACGACTCGCGAGGCCCCGGGGAAGCCGAAGGGTCCGGAAGCGCCGGGGGGACGGGGGTCACAGGCGGCGGGACGCCGGGCGATGCCTCCCGTCCGGATGGTCCGGGCGGTTCGGACGGCCCGGGTGGGCCCGCTGGTACGGGCGGTTCCGGTGGGTCGAACGGCCCGGACGACCCCGGTGACGGTACGGGCGGATCCGGCGGCGGCACGGGCGGTGGGTCCACGGACCCGTCGGTGCCGACGGACCCCGGACCCTCGACACCGGGCGGCCCGGCCGTGCTGGTGGTCGGCGCCCCCGAGCGGGCGGCCGCCGAGGAGCGCTGGTGCGAGAAGGTGACCGTGGAGTTCCGCAACACCGGCGGATCGCCTGCCCGCGCGGGAACCGTCACCTTCGCCACACACATCATCGGCGGCCTGGGCGTCGACTGGGCGACCGTCGAGTCGTCCGCGCCGCTTCCGGCGCCGATCGACGCGGGAGCGGCGCGGACGAGGACGTACACCGTCTGCGTGGACGCCTGGCGGGTGCCGCTGGGAATGCATGTGGAGACCCGCGACGTCACCGCCGTACTGAGGTGACGCCACCGCCGCGCCGGGGCGACGTCACCGCCACGTACCGGAAGGGACGCCCCCGCAGTACCGGAGCCGTGCCGGGTGAAGGGGTGGGAGCCGGAGGTACGAGGTTCGAGGTACGAGGTACGAGGGAACCGTCGAGCCGGTCAGCCGAGCGCGAGCCAGGCGACCGCCGCGAGGACGACGACCACCGCGACGACGGTGACGATCATCCCGGTCTTCGGTCCGGACGGGGCGGCAGCCTGCTGTCGGCGCTGCGGCTCGCCCTCGTCGACGAAGGCGCGGAACATCTGGGTGCTGCCGGCCGGGTCGTGGTTGCCCTCGGGGCCCTGAGGGGCGTGGGGGTTGTGTGCCATGGGGAAGGACCCTAGCGAACTCGCCGTTACGGCCCAACCCCCGGGGCACCGAAGCGAGCTGACGGTCGGCGGTGTCGTCCCGGACGGAGCGCCGGGCGTCCCGCCGTCACCACGGAACACACCGCACAACCCGCCCCGGAACGGACATCCGCCGGGGCCGGCGATCACGGAAGACGATCGCGGCCCGAGTACGGAACGGGCACGACCTGCTCAGGCCGGGCACGGCCCGGCTCAGGACGGGCGGGACCCGGCGCAGGACGGGCGGGACCCCGGCTCAGGACGGGCGAGACCCCGGCTCAGGACGGGCGGGACCCCGGCTCAGGACGGGCGAGACCCCGGCTCAGGACGGGCGGGACCCGGCGCAGGACGGGCGGGACCCCGGCTCGGCACGCTCGCGCACCGGTGGAAAGCGTTCGCGACCCCGACGGAAGACGGGGACACCCCCGACGGAAGACGTTCACGGGGCCGTGGAAACCGGTCGCGATCCCGGCCGGGCATCGCCCCGGCTGTGGTGGGAGACACACCAGTCCCGGGCCACACCCCACACGCTGGCACTTTGACCGGGACCCTACGCAGCCTTTTGCGTTCCTTTACTTCTGCAAGTGCATTTTCGTTTGCCTGCAGCAACCAACGGCTTCTATGGTTGCCCTAAGCAACAAGATGCACCGGTGGAATCGTCTGGGGGGCTCATGGCCGCACGGAGTCAGTACGAAGAGCTGGCCCGGCATCTCAGCGCGGTCGGAGCCGTCAAGCGAGGTGTCGCACGCGTCCTCCCCGCCGAATGCCCGTCCGGTTCCGCCGCCGTCCTCGCGCTGCTCAGGCAGCACGGCGAGATGCGCATCAGCAGACTGGCCGAGCTGCTGGACGTCGACATGTCTGTTACGAGCAGACATGTCGCCCATGTGGCGGAGCACGGCTGGATCGAACGGTCCTCGGACCCGACCGACAAGCGGTCCCGCATCCTGCGGCTGACCCCGGCCGGACGCGACCTGCTCGGTGACATGAACCGTCGTGTCACCGAGATGTTCGCCCACAATCTCTCCGACTGGTCGGACGACGAGGTCGGCCAGCTCAACCGGCTCCTGGCCCGGCTGCGCGACAGTTTCGCCTGCCGCGGTTTCGGCGATTGCGTCCCCGGAACGCACAGCGGCGAGTGCCGCTCGCGGCCTTCCGACATCGGCGCCGACGCGCACACCCGTACACCCGTGTAACAGAAGCAAAGACAAGGAACTCTATGGCTACGACCACACCGACCGGTGTGCGGGGCGGCCACGCCAAGCACGGGGGGTCGCCCGATCCCTCGTCCGGCGCGCCGATGACACACCGGCAGATCATGGAAGCACTGGCCGGGCTGATGCTCGGCATGTTTGTCGCGATCCTGTCGTCGACGGTCGTCTCCAACGCCCTTCCGCAGATCATCTCCGACCTCGGCGGCGGCCAGAGCGCCTACACCTGGGTCGTCACGGCCTCGCTGCTGTCGATGACCGCCACCACTCCCCTGTGGGGCAAGCTCGCGGACCTGTTCAGCAAGAAGCTGCTGGTCCAGATAGCCCTGGTCATCTACGTCGCGGCCTCGGTCGTGGCCGGTCTCTCGACCAGCAGCGGCATGCTCATCGCCTGCCGTGTCGTCCAGGGCATAGGCGTCGGCGGTCTCTCCGCCCTCGCGCAGATCGTGATGGCGGCGATGATCGCCCCCCGTGAGCGCGGTCGCTACAGCGGATACATCGGTGCGGTGTTCGCCGTCGCCACCGTCGGTGGTCCGCTGCTCGGCGGTGTCATCACCGACACCAGCTGGATGGGCTGGCGCTGGTGCTTCTACGTCGGTGTGCCGTTCGCCGTCATCGCGCTGATCGTGCTCCAGAAGACGCTGAAGCTCCCGGTCGTAAAGCGTGAGGTCAAGGTCGACTGGTGGGGCGCGTTCTTCATCAGCGCCGCCGTGTCGCTGCTGCTCATCTGGGTGACCTTCGCGGGCGACAAGTACGACTGGCTGTCCTGGCAGACCGCGGTGATGGTCATCGGCTCCGTGCTGCTCGGCGCGATCTTCGTCGCCGTCGAGTCCAGGGCCAGCGAGCCGATCATCCCGCTGCGCCTCTTCCGCAACCGCACCATCGCGCTGGCCTCGCTGGCCTCGCTGTTCGTCGGTATCGCGATGTTCGCGGGCACCGTCTTCTTCAGCCAGTACTTCCAGCTGGCGCGCGGCAAGTCGCCGACGATGTCCGGCGTCATGACGATCCCGATGATCGGTGGCCTGTTCATCTCCTCGACGGTCTCCGGCTGGGTCATCACGAAGACCGGCCGCTGGAAGGCCTGGCTGGTCAGCGGTGGCTTCCTGGTGACCGCCGGGCTCGGGCTGCTCGGCACCATCCGGTACGACACGGCCTACGGGTACATCGCCGTCTACATGGCCGTGATGGGTCTCGGCATCGGCATGATGATGCAGAACCTGGTGCTCGCCACGCAGAACCAGGTCGCCCCGTCCGACCTCGGCTCGGCCAGCTCCGTCGTCACCTTCTTCCGTTCCCTCGGTGGTGCGATCGGCGTCTCGGCGCTGGGCGCCGTCATGGCGAACCGCGTCACCCACTACGTCAAGGACGGTCTCGCCGCCCTCGGCCCCGAGGGCGCGGCCATGGGTCACGGCGGCACCGGCGGCGGGGGCATCCCCGACCTGGACAAGCTGCCCGCGCCGTTCCGCACGGTCGTGGAGAGCGCCTACGGGCACGGCGTCGGCGACGTCTTCCTGTACGCCGCGCCGGCCGCGCTGATCGCCTTCCTGATCACGGTCTTCATCAAGGAGGTCGCGCTGAAGTCGAACGCCGCCGAGGCCGCACCGGTCACGGACGGGACCCCGGCCGTCGAGCGGGCCGAGGCGCCGGTGCCGGTCCCAGCCGCCGTCGCGGCCACGCCCGCGGACGCGGCGCAGACCGCTCCGGCCCCGGCCGCGGCCGCAGCCGCGGCCGCCGCTCCGGAGCCCCTGCTCGCCTCCGTTCAGGGCACGGCCGTGCACGGTGTGGTGCGTGGCGTGGAGGGTGCGCCCGTCCCCCGGGCCGCCGTCACGCTGATCTCGCTGGCCGGCCGCCAGCTGGGGCGCTCCGTCGCCCAGGCCGACGGTAGCTACGCGCTGGACGCCCCGGGAACCGGCAGCTACGTGCTGATCGCGTCCGCCGACGGTTTCCAGCCGCAGGCGTCGACCGTGGTCGTCGGTGAGCAGCCGCTGTCTTACGACATCCTGCTCTCCGGTACGAGCGGCCTCACCGGAACCGTCCGGGCCGCCGAGACCGCGGCTCCGGTCGAGGGTGCCATGGTCGTCGTGACCGATGTGCGCGGCGACGTGCTGGCGACCGGCAGTTCCGGGGAGGCCGGCGAGTTCACCTTCGGCGAGCTGGTCCCCGGTCCGGTGACCGTCGCGGTGAACGCCGCCGGGTTCCGCCCGCTGGCCCTGCCGGTGGAGATCGGCGGCCAGGGCGTCACCCGCGTCGAGGCCGCGCTGCAGTCCGGCGCGCTGGTGCGCGGTGTCGTACGGGCCGGCTCCGCCCGGCGTCCGCTGGCCGACGCCCGGGTCACCCTGGTCGACGCGGCGGGCAACGTGGTCGCCACCTCGACGACCGGGGAGGACGGGGCGTATGCCTTCACCGACCTGGACGCGGGCGAGTACACGGTCATCGCGACCGGCTACCCGCCGGTGGCCGGCGCGCTGACCGTGACCGGTCCCGGCGTCGACGGCCACGACGTCGAACTCGCCCACCCCGGCGAGTGAGGAGGCCCGGCGGCGGCCCGCGACAGCGGGGCCTGCCGCCGGACCTCTCACCACAGACCCCTGGCGGGTCGGCGTCCCGAGCGGAGACGCTGTACCGGCCGGTGGAAATGGGCCCCGGCGGCGGGGACGGCAGGCAGGGGACGGCCGGCCGGCCCCGCCCCGGGGCCCGACTCATTGAGCGACTCGAACTCACCGAGTCACCGGGGTCACTGCTTCGGAGTCACCGGCTCCGGTCCACGGGTCACCGGGTCCCCGGTTCCGAGCACTGGTCCGAGCCACCGGGTCCGGGCAACCGGGCCCGGGCCACCGGGTCCCAGCCACTGGGTCACTGATTCACTGAGTCCTTGAGCAAGGAGAGAGAACGGGATGGGACTTCGCGCACAGGTACGGACGCGGGACGGCTGGGCGGTCCAGCACGCGGTCGTGACGGTCACCGACATGACCGGCGCGCAGGTGCTGCGGGCCACCGCCGACGAGGACGGGACGGTGCGGACGGACACCCCCCTGCCGGCCGGCGCGTACACGGTGATCGTCACCGCGGTCGGGTACGCCCCGGCCGCATCCACCGCGCTCGTCACGGCGAGCGGGCGCGTAGAGGCCGGCACCGTGGTGCTGGCCCGGCAGGGCGGGGTCGAGCTGCCGCCGCCGGGCGCCTGGTCGCTGGACCCGGCGCACTCCTCGGTCGCCGCGGTCGCGCAGCACCTGGGCATCTCCAGCGTGCGGGGCCGGTTCACCGAGTTCAGCGGCCGGATCGAGATCGCGGACGAGGTCCACCGGTCCCGGGTCGACGCCGTCATCACCGCGGCCAGCATCGACACCGGCAACGGCATGCGGGACAAGCACCTGCGCTCGCCCGACTTCCTGGACACCGACCAATTCCCGGAGATCACCTACCACTCCGACGGACTGACCCCGACCGGCCCCGACCGCTGGACCGTCCACGGCGTGCTGTCCATGCGCGGCGTCGACCGACCGGTCGATCTGGACCTGAGCTACCTCGGTACGGGCCCCGACCCGTGGGGCGGGGTGCGCGCGGCGTTCAGCGCCACGGCGGAGCTGCGGCGCGACGACTTCGCCATGAACTACAACCAGGTGCTGCAGGCGGGCATCTCGGCGATCGGTACGACGCTGCGGGTGGAACTCGACATCCAGGCCGTACAGGGCGAGTCGCTGCCGTCGTAACCACCGGGCGGGACGGGGGCCGACGGGAGGAAACAGGGACAGGGACAGGGCGGGTGGGCGGGGCAGGGGCCGAGGCTCGGGACGGGGCCGATGAACGAGGCGATCCCTCGTGTCCCCGTCCGTCTCTCCCGTCCCCCGTCCCTCGTATCCGTCCCTCGGCCCGCCGCTACCGCTCGCGGGCCTGTTCCCGGATCGCTTCGATGCCGGCGATCAGCAGGTCCAGGGCGTAGGTGAAGTCCCGGTCGCGCATCTCCTCGACCGTGTCGCCGCCGCGGGCATCCCTCAGCTTCTCCGAGGATTCGAGCATCTGGTCGAAACTCGGTTGGCCGCGGACCTCGCTCATGGACTGCTGGTAGTACTCCTCCTGGGTCATCCCGGCGTTCGCGCTGCGTTGCGCGTAGTGGCCCTCGATGGTGCCGAATCCGTACACGAACTGGAAGACCGCGGCGAGCGCCCCGGCCTGGCGTTCCAGCGGCAGGCCGGTCGCCCGGATCACGGCCATGACCGCGTTCGACATCGCCCTCGCATGCGGACCGATGTTGAGGAAGTGCCCGGCGAGGTGCGCGGCCCAGACATGACGGACGATCAGCGCCCGGTACTGCGTGGCGAGTTCGCGCAACCGGTCGTGCCAGTGCGCGTCCTCGTGCGGGGGGCGGATCTCGCTGTGGACGGAGTCCAGGGCCAGTTCCAGCAGATCGTCCTTGGTGTCCACGTACCAGTAGAGGGACATGGCGGTGACACCCAGCTCGGCGGCGAGGCGGCGCATGGAGAACTTGTCGAGACCCTCGGCGTCCAGCAACCGTACCGAGGCCGCGACGATCCTCTCCCGGTCGAGACCGGCCGGCTGGTCCGTTCTGCGGGTGCGCGACGGTGCGGGCTGGGCCAGCCACACGCTGGTCCTGGCGGGGTTCTTCACACGGTCGGCCGCGGACACCATGGCGCACTCTCCTCGTCTTGCCGGCGGGGCGAACCGTCCCGTACGCGCACACCCGCACCTGCGCGTACGTGTGCGTGTACGCGCGAGGCGGATGCGTACGCGAGGTGGATGCGTACGGTCCGATACGCCCCGCCCCGATGCTATGCCGCGGCCTCGGCCCCGGCCTCGACGGACTCCGCGCGGAGGGACTCGGCGCGCTCCGCACGGCGCAGGAGCGCCGCGGCCAGCAGGCCACCGGCCAGCACCGCCACCGCTCCGGCCAGCTGACTGGTCTCCAGGCCCGAGGCGAAGGCGTCGCTGATCCGCGCCCGTTCGCCGTCGTCGACGGCCGCGGCGAGCGCGACGGGCAGCGAGGCGGCGCCCACCGCCGCGGGCACGAGCGACGCGAAGCGCGCGTTGAGCACCGCGCCGAGGACGGCCACGCCCAGGCCATTGCCGAATTCGGCGAGCGTGCCGTTGACCCCGGCGCCCACGCCCGCCTTCTCCGGCGGGATGGCGCTCATGATCGCGTTGGCCATGGCGGGCGTGGCGAGCGCGATGCCCGCGCCCATCACCACCAGGCCGAGCAGCATGCCGCCGTAACCGTCGCCGCCGAGCAGCGCGACCGCGGCGAGCCCCGCGGCCAGCAGGGTCATCCCGGCCGCGATGGTGAGCGGCGTGCCCAGCTTCGGCACCAGCCTGGCGCCCAGTCCGAAGAGGTTGAGCACGACGACGCTCAGCGCCAGCGGTGCGGTACGCAGACCGGCCTCCAGCGGACCGTAGCCGAGCACGAACTGGAGCTGCTGGGTGAGCAGGAAGAGCGAGCCCCCCATCCCGAAGGCGACCAGGATCGAGCCGCCGACGGCCCCGACGAACTTCTGGTTCCGGAAGAAGTGCATGTCCAGCATGGGGTACGGAATGCGCAGCTCCCACAGCACGAACCCGGCGAGGACGACGACCCCGACGACGGCCGTCAGCAGGACCTGCCCCGACGTCCAGCCGCGCTCCGGGCCAGAGATGATCGCGTACACGAGAGATGCCATACCGATCGTGGAGAGCAGCGCGCCGAGCAGGTCGGGGCGGCCGTCGCCGGCGTTCCCGGACTCCGGGACCAGCCAGGCCACGGCGATCAGACCGAGAACGGCGACGGGGATGTTGATCAGGAAGATCGCGCCCCACCAGAAGTGGTCGAGCATCACCCCGCCGATCAGCGGACCGACGGCGACGCCGAGCGAGCCGACGGTCGCCCAGATGCCGATCGCCCTGACCCGCTCGGTCTCGTCGAAGATCTGGACGACGACGGCGAGGGTCGTGGTCAGCAGCAGCGCACCGCCGATGCCCATGCCCGCCCGCGCGGCGATCAGCTGCGCGGACGACTGTGCCAGTCCGGCCGTCAGCGAGCCGATGCCGAACACGGCGAGTCCGGCGATCAGCATCTTCTTGCGGCCGTAGCGGTCGGCGGAGCTGCCGGCCGTGAGCAGCAGACCCGACTGGACGAGCGAGTAGGCGGTGATCATCCACTGCACTTCGGCGGTGGACGCGTCCAGCTCCCGGGTGAGGGAGGGGATCGCGACATTGAGCACGGTGTTGTCGAGCAGCACCGTGAGCTGGGCGAGGCAGATGACGCCGAGGATCAGCCAGCGCTGCGGATGACTGGGCGGCGAGAGGTGGTTCTGCTCGGCGGCGGTCGCCGTCATGCGGACTCCAGATGCCTTATACGGTGTACGAGAGGGGGCGACATACACCGTATGGCCGTCCTCGTACGGCGTACAAGTGATTTGCCTGGCGCCGAAGCGGACAGCACGGCAGCCGCGGAGATCAGAGGTCGGCCGGGATCGGGAAATGCCGTCGACGGGCCGCTCACCGATCCGGCAGCCTCCCTGGCATGACGACACCGCCCTTCGTCCCCGGTCTGGAGCTGTCCCGCCGCTTCCACCTCGAAGCCGTACGCCCCCTGCTGGAGGAGGCCGTTCCCGGCATCGCGTACTCGGCCGCCCTTCTCGGCAGCGGCTCGGAGGTCCTGGGATTCGACACCGCCCGCTCCCTCGACCACGAATGGGGACCGCGCCTGCAGATCTTCCTGCGCCCCCGGGACGTCGCCCGCCACGGCGCGGTGCTCGCGAAGCGGCTCTCCGAACGTCTGCCGAAGCGTTTCCACGGCTACCCGACCCACTTCGCCGCCACCCCCGAGGCGGGAATCCGGGTGATGCGGGCGACCGACGGGCCGGTTCAGCACGGGGTCGAGATCACGGACCCGGGCACCTGGTTCACCGAGCGGCTGGGCTTCGACCCCCGCCGAGAGGTCACCCTGACGGACTGGCTGGCCACCCCCACCCAGCGGCTCGCCGAGGTCACTTCCGGGGCCGTCTTCCACGACGGCCTCGGTGAGCTCGCTCCCGCGCGGACGAAGCTCGACTGGTACGACCACGACCTCTGGCTCCACCTGCTCGCCTGTCAGTGGCGGCGCGTCTCCCAGGAGGAAGCCTTCGTCGGCCGTTGCGGCGAGGTGGGCGACGAACTCGGCTCCGCCGTCGTGTGCGCACGCCTGGTACGCGATCTGATGCGGCTGTGCCTGCTGATGGACCGCCGGTACCCGCCCTACGCCAAGTGGCTCGGCAGCGCCTTCGCCCGCACGCCCGAGGCCCCCGCCCTCACACCCGTGCTCACTGCGGCCCTCGCCGCCACCGACCGGGACACCCGCGAACACCACCTGGCCCGCGCCTACGAGACCGTCGCGACCGCCCACAACCGGCTCGGGCTCACCGAACCGGTCGATCCCGCGACACGCCCGTACCACAGCAGACCGTTCCGGGTGCTGCACGCCGAACGCTTCGCCGCCGCGCTGCTCGACCGCATCACCGATCCGGTGGTGCGCGGGCTGCCACCGATCGGCGCCGTGGACCAGTTCGTCGACAGCACCGACGTCCTCGGCCACCCCGAATCGGCACGGGAGGCGACGCGGGCGACGACCGCGCTCCGCCGCGCCTCCGACCGGCCGGGCGGCGGCCCTTCGGCCCCTACTCCCCCGGTTTGATGAGGTATCCCGCCCCGCGCCGGGTGTGGATCATCGGTGTGCGGCCGACGTCGATCTTCTTGCGCAGGTACGAGATGTACAGCTCGACGACGTTCGCCTGCCCGCCGAAGTCGTAGTTCCACACCCGGTCGAGGATCTGAGCCTTGCTCAGCACCCGTCGCGGGTTGCGCATCAGGAAGCGCAGCAGCTCGAACTCGGTGGCCGTGAGATGGATGGACGTGCCGCCCCGGCTCACCTCGCGGCTGTCCTCGTCGAGGACCAAGTCGCCGACGACGAGCGACGAGTCGGCGCGTACGGCCGCCGCCGCACCGGAACGCCGGATCAGCCCGCGCAACCGGGCCACGACCTCCTCCAGGCCGAACGGCTTGATGACGAAGTCGTCGCCACCGGCGGTGAGCCCGGCGATCCGGTCCTCCACCGCGTCGCGCGCGGTCAGGAACAGCACGGGCACCCCGGACAGCTCCCGCCGCAGCCCGCCGAGCACGGCGGATCCGTCCGTGCCCGGCAGCGTCACGTCGAGGATCACCGCATCGGGCCGGAAGTCCCGCGCCATCCGTACGGCCCCGGCCGCGTCACCGGCGCTGCGCACCTCCCAGCCCTCGTAGCGCAGCGCCATGGAGAGCAGCTCGGTGAGAGCGGCCTCGTCGTCCACGACGAGCACGCGGACGGGGGTGCGGCGGTCGGGCCTCAGCGGTTCGTCGCGTTCCCGGGACAGTTCGGTATGACTCAGGGGCGAGGTCGTCGTCGTCATGCCTCAACCCTGTGAGGCTCCTCTGAGAGGCTTCTTTCCCGAATCTGTGAATTCCCTGAGAAACGGGCCTCTTCCCCCTCCTGTCCACACCCCCACTTCCCCGCCCGCGCGTGCGCGATCCTCCCGGCTTACGCGATCCTCCCGGCGTGCACGTCCGTCCCGGCGTACGCGATCCTCCCGGCGTCTCACGCCACGCCGAACAGCGCCCTCGCGTTCTCGTGACAGACCGCCCGCAGCCAGTCGTCGCCCAGCTCCAGCCGTTCCAGCGCATGCAGTTGATGCGCGTACGGATACGGGATGTTGGGGAAGTCCGTACCCAGCAGGATCCGGTCCCCGAACGCGGCGAGCCGCCCCCGTTCGGCCACCGGGAACGGGCTCAGGTCCCGTACGAAGTCCGTGAACACCATCGTCGTGTCCAGCCGCACCTCCGGGTACGTCTCGGCCAGCGCCAGGAACTCCGCGTACTCCGGCATCCCCATGTGCGCCACGACCAGCCGCAGCCGCGGGTGCCGGGCGAGCAGCCCGGCGATCGGCGCGGGCCCGGTGTGCCGGCCGGGCGCCGGTCCGGAGCCGCAGTGCGTCACCACCGGGATGCCCGCATCGGCGAGCAGCCCCCACACCGGGTCCAGCAAGGGGTCGCCGGGGTCGTACGCGCCGACCTGGACATGCGCCTTGAAGACCCTGGCCCCCGCCTCCACCGCCTCGCGCACGTACCGTTCCACGCCCTCCTCCGGAAAGAAGGTCGCGGTGTGCAGACAGTCCGGCACCCGGCTCGCGAAACCGGCCGCCCACTCGTTCAGCCAGGCGGCCATCCCGGCCTTGTGCGGGTAGAGCATCGAGGTGAACCGCCGCACTCCGAACGAGCGCAGCAGCGCGAGTCGTTCGTCCTCCTCGTGGCGGTAGGCGATCGGCCACTCCATGCCGGTCAGCGGACCGGCCGAGTCGAAGTACGCCCAGACCTTGCGCAGCACCCGCTCCGGCATGAAGTGCGTGTGCACATCAATGATCCCGGGCAGCCCCAGTCGTTCCCAGAACCGAACGACATCGTCGGCTTCACCGTTCACAGCGCTCCCCTTCCCTCCGTGCACGGACCACTCGGCCGCGCGGGAACCCGTGGGACCCATGCGGCCCGTGTGGACTCGTACGACCCATGTGGACTCGTATGTGGCCCTGTGCGGACCCACGCGGCTTCCGTCCGGGCAGGCCCGACCCACGTCGGTCCTGCCTGGACCTGCCGGACCTGCTGGCACTGCCGGACCTGCTGGCACTGCCGGACCTGCCTGGCACTGCCGGACCTGCCTGGAGCCGACGATCTCAGAACAGCCCGTCCTGCACTCCACCGCCCCCGATGCCGGCCACCGGCACGCCCACCCCCGCCCGCGCGTCGGCGTCCGTCAGCTCCCACCCGGTCATCAACCGGGTGTCCAGCACCACGACCCCGTCCGCCACCGTCTCCAGGTGCAGGTCCGGACCGGCCGCCGCCACCAGCCGCCCCGCGACCGCGCCCCCGTCCACCAGCTCGGTGACCGCGCACGTCACTTCGACCACGCCGCCCAGCCCGAACAGCCCGGCGTGGTCGACCGCCTCGAACGGCAGCCGCTCCAGCGTCTCCGGCCACCCCGCCCCCTCCAGCGCCACGGCCCGCCCGTACAGCTCCGCCACCTCGGACCGCCGCTCCCCCTCCCCCGGCAGCATCGCGCGCACGGCGCGTTTCGCGGCGTACGGGATCCGGTCCGGCACTCCGAGCGCCGACCGCAGCAGTTCCTCGGTCCGTCGCGCCGCCATCAACGGCCCGCGTCCCAGCCAGCTGAACACCACGGCCCCCTGCTCCCGCAGCCGCGCCGCCCCGCGCTCCTCGGCCGTGATCCCGGCCTTCACCATCCCCGGCCCGAACCAGGCGAGGTACACGCGGTACGTCCGGGGGTCGTCGGCGATCGTGTCGGCGGCCACCGAGTGCGCCCGGTCCAGCCGCGCGCACTCCGGGCACCGTGCCCCCGTGCTCCGCCCCGGCACCACGGCCCCCACCGGGCACGCGTGCCCGCGCGCCCCGGTGCATCGCCGCGGCCCCACGGCCCGGAACCCGAGTTCCGTCCCGTACGCGAGCGCGCTCGCCCGCACCGTCGCGGCCCGCCGCCAGCCGAGCGAGGGCCCGCCGTCGCCCGTCGGCCATCGCAGCCCCGTGCACTGCCAGCCCATGGGTGAACTCCGGACGTTCGCGGACGATGAGAGATCCCGCGATGCTACCGGGCGACGGACGACGAGAGCCGGGTGAAGAAAGCCAGGGAAGGGCCGGGGAAGCCGGGAAAGGCCGGGATCACCATCATGGGGACATGGCCAACCCGCACCTGACCACCAGCAGTATCTGGCGGCTCCACCGCGGCGACCGGGAGATTGCCCGCCTGACCGTGACCGGTACCGACATGCCCTGGATCCACGCCGAAGTCGAGACACTTCCTGACTTCGAAGAGTTCCGTCCCCTCTTCGCCGAGCAGGAGCGGGCTGTCGACGAGGAGGACTGGGAGCAGGCCGACGCCTGCTACGCCCGGATCCGTCGTGCGCTCACCATGACGTTCCCCGACGGCAGCCCGGTCGCCGAGTTCATGCTGCACATCCACGACGACGGCACCGCCGGCTGGCGCTGGCACGACAAGCCCTTCGACGCAGTGGACCAGTGACGCGCCGACTTCGCTGTTTCCGGGATGAGGAAGCCGTCCGGTTCTCCTTTTCTCCTTCGAGCCGGACACCGATGGGTACGTGATCCGGCCAGTCGAACTGCGGGAGCCCTACTCCGTCCTGTCCGTCCCGGCGGCCCTGTCCGTCCCGTCCATCTCTTCCATCCCTGTGGCCCCGCCGAGCTCGCTGGGCGCCGCACCCCTGGCAGTCCTGGCAGACCCGGCGGTTCTGGCAGACCCGGCGGACAGGGGCCTGCGGGCCTCGGCGAGCACAGCAGCCCCGGCTTCAGCCGTCCGCGCCCGGACGCGCTGCCGCCGCAGCAACACGACCGCGAGAGCCGCGGTGGCGAGGCCCACCGACGCCGCGACCGCGGCGACCTCGCCGAGCGTCCGTGTGTACGCGGCCCGGCCCGGGTCCGCGAGCCCGACGAACAGCCCCCCGCACACCGCGACCCCCACCGCCAGGCCCACCTGCCGGGCGGTGTTGGCCACGGCGGACGCCACTCCCGCCCGGGACGGGTCGACGTCCCGCATGGCGGCCGACGCCAGCACCGGGGAGACCATGCCCGCGCCCACCCCGGTCAGCACCAGCGACGGCACCAGTGCCGCCGGCCCGTACACGAGACCGAGCAGCAGGAAACTCAGGCAGCCGACGGCGCAGAGCACGGTACCGACGCCGAGCGGCAACCACAGCGGAGCACGCTGGAGCGCGGCTCCGCACAGCGCCGAGACGGCGAAGAAGACGACGGGCTGCACGGACAGCAGCAGGGCCGTCCGTACCGCGTCGAGCCCGGCGGCGTCCTGGAACCAGGACGACAGCACGGTCAGCGGTCCGAACGCGGCGAAGTAGTAGCCGAACGCCACCGCGACCACGGCGAGGAACCGGGGGTGGCGGAACAGCGCCAGGTCGACCAGCGGGTCGGGGGTGCGGCGTTCGCACACCACGAAGGCGACACCGCACGCGCAGGCGACCAGCGCCGCCACCGACGGTCCCGGGCCCGCCCCGTGCTCGCCGAACAGCAGCGCGGCGACCACCAGGGCCGCGAGCCCGACCCCGAGCAGTACGGCGCCCGCGATGTCCACGCGGCGGGCGTCGCGTTCCGGGTCGCGGGCGAGGAAGCGCACGGCCAGGCCCACGCCGAGCGCGCCCGGCACGACGGCCAGGAGAAAGATCGACCGCCACCCCAGCGCCTCGGCCAGCAGCCCGCCCGACACATTGCCGACGGCCGCCGCCAGCCCGGCCACCGCGCCCCAGACCGCGAAGGCCCGTTGCTGCTCCCGCCCGCTGTAGGAGGCCCGGATGAGCGGGAGCGTGGTCGCGAACATCGCCGCCCCGCCCACGCCCTGCGCACCGCGGAAGACGATCAGAGCGACGACGTCCGGAGCGAGTCCGCAGGCCAGCGAGGAAAGGGTGAAGAGGACGAACCCGCCGACGAAGACCCGGCGCCGCCCCATGACGTCCCCGACCGCGCCGGCCACGACGAGGAGCGCGGCGAGCGCCAGGGTGTACACGTCGACGACCCATTGCAGGGCGGCGAAGTCGGTGTGCAGCCCCTCGGCGACGGCGGGGATGGCCACCGTCACGATCGTGGTGTAGGCGAGCAGCAGGAAGGTGGCGAGACAGGAGATGACGAGAGGCATCTGGTGACGCGGCTTCATGTGTGCTCCTTGCGCGGAATGTCCATGCACGGCGCGTCCTCGGGCAGGAACTCGTCGGACAGGAACCCCTCGGTCGGGGGCTCCTCGATCGAGGACTCCTCGGTCGGGGGCTTCTCGGTCGGGGGCTTCTCGATCAGAGGCCCCTCGATCGGAGGCCCCTCAAGGTCGGGACGGCGTTCGAGGATCGACTCCTTGGAGGGCAGCTGATCGGAGATCTTCGGCAGCTTCTCGATCCGGCCCGCGTAGGCCGAGTAGGAGTTGTCGAGATAGCCGACGCCCACGATCCGGTCCTCCAGACCGAACTCGATCATCAGCTCGGCGAGCGCCTGCCCGATGACCACCCCCCGCCCCGGGCGTTTCTCGACGGTCTGGGTGAGTTTCCCGCCCGCGTCGTCGACGACGTCGAGGGTGACGGTGTAGTGCCCGGATGGCGCCGCCGCGCCGGTGCGCCCGGCGGCGGGTTCCGCCGGTGCCGCACAACCGCTGAGCAACAGGGCCGCACCGACGGCGAGCGCGGTGCGGGCGCGTATCGGGGAGACGTTCACGATGTCCTTTCGAGCCGGGCGTGGCGTCGGCCACGGCCCATGCTGAAACGGACGAAAGCGAAATCCGTACGGAGCGCGGTCCCCCGAAATGTGGAGCGAACACCTGCGACGCCCCTTACACCCACGGCGCCCGCGGCGGGCCCGGGTCGCCCGCGGGCGCGCTACGCCGCGTCCGCTCCCCGGGCACCCGTTCGGCCCCGCCCCACGCGGTACTGCCGCGGGGTCCGCCCGAACCGCTTCTTGAAGGCGTAGCAGAAGTTGCTGGGGCTGGAGTAGCCGACCCGGAGCGCGATCGCGGCCACGCTCAGATCGGTCTCCACGAGCAGCAGCGAGGCCCGGCGCAGGCACTCGTTGCGGTGATGGCTGAAGATCGTGTCGCCGTAGAGCTGCTTGAACCCGTGGCTGAGCCGCTTGGGGTTCATCCGCAGGGCACGGGCGAGGGATTCACCGGTGTGCCGCTCGTGCAGGTTCTCCATCAACAGCGCCGGCACCGTCCGGATGCGCTCGATCTCGTACTCCGCGAGCGGCAGTTGGGCCGGTCCGCGCGGAACGTCGTCACGGGAGACGATCCGGGCGAGGATCTCCATGACCTTCGCCTCGAAGTAGAGCGCCCGGAAACGGACGGGCAGGGTGCACAGGAACAGGTCCCCGAAGGCGGCGGCCAGTTCGGGCGGGGCCTGACGGCCGAGGTAGTGCGCGTCCCGCTCGGCGACCGGCATCCCCTCGACGCTCTCCTGCCAGGCCCCGGCCCCGACGCTCCCGAAGAACGCGGTGGTCGCCGATCGCTCGGCCGTGACCGACACCCCCCGGTAGCGCTGCCCGGCCGGCCGCGTCAGCCGCCCGGCCGAGGCCCGGGAGCGCGAGATGGACAGCTGCCCCGCCCCGAAGACCGACGCCCCCGTACCCGCCTCCTCGATCAGCATCAGACCGTCGACGCAGTACTCCAGCTCGAAGTACTCACCGCCGAGGTCGAAGTCGAGGACAAGTTCGTCGTGGAACATCACGTCGTACAGGGTGAGCGTGACGCCTTCGAGCAACTCGTACACCGTGATGCGCCCCTCCCCCGCCTCGGGCCGCACCTCGTGCACCACCGCCCCGCCCCCGAGCTCCCGCCGCACCGCGATGGCCGCGTAGAACTCGCGGTACTGCCGCTCCAGATCCGCGAACCCCCGCGCGGAAGTAACCGAAAACCGGCCCGCCATGTCTCACCCCGGGTTCACGAGGAAACGATCACTCCTACCCGAGTAAGGGTACCCTTACCAACCAAGGTGGCGCCCACGCAAGAGGCCCCGGATTTCTCCGGGGCCTCTCACCTATGTGCACTCGGCAGGATTCGAACCTGCAACCTTCTGATCCGTAGGATCGGGCAGGCTGTTGGAAGAGGCCTCCGCATTCCTCCCGGCTGATCGCTGATTGTCGTGATCAACAGTCTCTGTGTGCCTTCGTTGCCGTCAGGGTTGCCGTCAGCGCACCGACTGCCGGCCTCTAGCGGCGATGTGGCTGACGCAAGGCTCAATCCTGACCTGCTCACACGAAGAGTCCACCGCCCCTCCCCGCGACAGCCTGATCGATGCAAGGAATGCCGGGCTGGCAGAAGTGGCCGGGGGTCCGCAAGTGCGCAGGACTCCGGCCCACCCGGACGTGGGGCACCTTCTCCACTCGCGCACAGGGCCCCTCTGCCTCTCCTCCTCAACTTGGGAGCAGTACTGGAGTCAGGCCACGCCCGCCAGGTAAACTGCGCTCAGTTTTTCCACTTACTGAGCAGCGGGGACCAGTGGCAAAAGAAGCGTATCTGCGACGCGCAGCCCGCCGCCTCTTTTTTGTCGAAGTACGCAGAGAACTTCCAGACATCATCAACTTCAGCGACATAAGAAAACAGTGGGACCTTTACCAAGGTCGAATGATTCAATACGTTTCGAATCCGAATGTCGCACCCGCCAGAGTGGAAATTGTCGAACACCCGAAGGATCCCATATCGGTACGCCCTTTGGCTCGCTTCGACATCAAAGACCGTTTGGCTTATGAAACGCTCTCCCTTGAGGTGTCCCACACGGTAGACAAACTCATTCCAGCTAATGTGTACAGCTACCGACTTAAAAGAAACCAGATTCACTCGGTGGGTGACTGGCTAGCCATGAGGAAACGCGCTCGCGAATTGCTCACATCTGACGCAACCCTCATGATGGCCCGAACCGACATTTCCGCCTTCTATGAGAATATAGACATAGGAATCCTGAAAGCGGATCTCCTTCAAGCGGGAGTCGAAAATTCGCTCGTCGAACAAGTTAACTCTTTCCTTGAGGGGTTCCAGCATCAATCGGAGGCCTGGGGGTTGCCGCAAGGCTCAAGCGCTTCTGGCGTTTTAGCCAATATTTACCTGCTTCCGTTTGATGAGTACGTGCGCCAATCAGGCATACGACATGTTCGCTATTCTGATGACACTTATCTCTTTGGTAGCAATTGGGAGAGCTTAAGGTCATCCTTGGCTGGAGCGAACCAGGCCCTGCGCGCTCGGCGGCTCACTCCAGCCGCAAGGAAAACCGAGATCCTTAGCCGAGCTAAGGCAATGGACTACCTAGATGACGCCGAACGCGACTTGATCGCATACCTCCATTCGCTAGGCAACCCTCAAGCGAAACAATTGTTGAACAAGCTGTTTCGCAACGCAACTTCCAAAAAGCCTCCGGAAGAAAGGGATGTGAAGTTCTCCCTGACACGCTTTAGATACAGACAGGATGCGACCGCCGTTGAGTGGGCTCTAAATAACGTCAAGGAGCTGCACCACATATCGGATCAAATACTTCGCTACGTCGAATCTTTGCCGGGCTACCGCACACGGCTAGTCAACACCCTAGAAGCTGTGATGTCAGACTATGCTTTGCTCCACTATCCTTTCCTAGAGCGCAACATATTGCACTGCGCCCTACGGCAAGACATCAATTCCAAGGTTCTAAAAGATAGCGCTTGGGCCATTCTGCGCGACAGGAACCGGCCCAACTATCCACGCGAATTCGCTGCACGCTACATAGGGCGCAATTCGGAGGTGGTCGATGGGCCCATGTTGAAAATGCAGTATGAGTCCGAGCATAGTGAAGCGATTCAGCGAGCCCTACTCATCGCCATGCACGAGTGTAGGTACGTGCCCGACGCCCTTCTGCGGGACATCGAGAAGAGAGACTCAGAACTAAGCTGGACAGCACGATATCTACGCAATGTATCCGAAATGCCTTTGCCCGCTTGAGATAATTGGAGTCGCATTGCTGAGAGCCGCGCTTTACCTAACCATCTCTGTCACCCTCCTCGCGTTGGGTTTCAGCTTTCAAAATACGACCCTTGGGGATCTTTCAGTCGGGGCTTTCTTGGCTCTGACAGTACCTACTGCATTGGCAATCAACGCCAGTCGGGTGCACCTTCGGCTCTACTGGTACTCCTTGCGCTACAGGCATCGCACCATTCGAATATCAGCCGCCTACCTGTTCCGCATCAAGTTGGACGACAAGTATCTCCTTGTTAAAGGAACGCGCTTTCCGCATTATCAACCAGCGGGAGGTGTATTCAAGTTCTCGCCCCAAGGGCAAGCCTTCCTGATGTCAATCGATGCCCAGGATGATGAGCTGGTAGCCATTGACGACAGGAGCAGGTCTGATCTTCGAATCCGCATTCCCGCCAGGAACCTGCTGAAATTCTATTCCTGGTTCGACGGCCGCCAAGGACGCGAGGACTCACCCTGGCGAGAATTTCATGAGGAGCTCATCGTGACTTCTGTGCTTCCGGGTGACACTTTCCCTTATATTTTCCACGACTATCACGGAAGGATCGTGGATCCTATCCGATTTAGCCCTCAAGCGGGTTCCCTCGAAATCCTAATGGCAGACATTTATGAGCTTCTTCCTACCAGTGAGCAGGAAGATGCCCTGAGGAGAACGTTCTCGTCGGATAGACAAGACTTCGGTTGGTTTAATCGTCACGCGATCGAACGCCGGGGCGTCATGCCCGGCGTTACCTCAAACACTCCGATCGCCGATCACGCGCAGAAAATCCTTTGACCTCGCTGCCGACGTCAAGCAGTCACGCAGGACCCGAAGAACAGCATGAGTCGGCAGAACGCTCGACCTATGCGGAAATACTCAACTGAAGTCTGCAGCCGGTGGCTCTCAACCCAGTAATTCCAGATCGAGTCGCGAGTACTGATAGTCGTTGTCAGTGACCTCTTTGTTCCATCAGTACTGAGTACCCGCCATCGCGATCCACGAGGTCAGCCGAGATAGGGCCGCTCACGGTCCCCTAGGAAATGATCGATTCGGAGCCGCTGCGTGTGGTGCATCGGCAGTTGATCGATCTCCTCCGGCCTGACGAACCGCAGTTCCGTGGACTCATCCGAGATCGCGAGCTGGCCCCCGACCACACGGGCAGTGAAACAGACGTTGAACTGTCTGCGCACCTCCCCATCCGAGTAGGCGATGATGTGGCGAGGGTCGGTGTACGTGCCCACGAGCCCGGTGATCTCTACGTCTAGACCGGTTTCTTCTTTCACCTCGCGGACGGCCGTTCCTGGTAGGGAATCGGTCATCTCCATGCCGCCGCCAGGTAGCGCCCAAAGATCATTATCCCGCCGGCGCTGGAGAAGCACACGCCCTTCGTCGTCGGTAACCACGGCGGACGCGGCGACCACCAAGCTGTTCGGCTCAGGTGCCGCCGGGTCGTCGTAATACTCGGTCCGTGCCATGATCACCCTTCGCTTACCGGCGTCGCGGTCTCCCAGACCGCATCGAAGCTGCTGGCGTAGGTGTCGAACATGCCGCCCTCTCCACTGCGCCGCAGATGCCACACGGGAGCGCCGTAGGCGTTCACGCCCCAGACATGGGCATTGACCATCGCCTGGTCATCCGCACGGTAGATCGAGTTGTAGAGCGTGGTGGCATGGGTCCGCACCTCGATGCCAGGTACCCCAGCAAGGGGGCGATAGTGCATGAGGGCGAGTCGGCAACGGGACTCGATCCCGTGGCCGAACCTCTCTTCCTTGCCGCGCTGTTGGACATTCGCGCTGTCCGGGTCGCCGATCGCGATACGGACCGCACACCCGTCGGAAGCTCGCTCTCGCAGCAAGTCGTTGAGCCGCGGGTACGCCTCGTGCAGGAAGACGGCCGCGTACACCAACACGTCGATGCGCTCGCGGGCTTGGGTCAGCATGTCTACAAAGGTGGACACGGGGACGTCCGCCCGCTGGTCGTAGAGAGCCACAAGTTCCGGACTGACAGCGCGGGCAGGGCGTGCCTGCCGGAGCGCGGGCCATAGAGCGTGCACGTCTTCTCCTAGTGTTTCCGCTGCCAGCATGGCCGTGGCACGGCGCGGCGTACGCCCCAGGTTGACCCATCTTTCAACGGACTTGGGATCGACTTCGACCTTGTCCGCAAGGGCGGCATACGTCCAGCCGGCGGCCGCCATGGCAGCACGTAATCTCTCGTTCGGCATCTCAATCTCTCCTAACACCCGGGGACGGCACTAGGGACGTTCTACCCGACGCGGGACGTCCCGAAGTGGGGTTTGTCGGAGGTTCCGACGTCCTGATGAGCGGCAGGATCCTCGTCCGCATGGCGAGCAACCAGCAGACCAGACCAGGCATCGGTGAATTGGCGAAGGACACCGCCAGGGGACGTATCGGCGTCGTCATGGGCGAGGTCGGCGGTCGTGTGCAGATACGGCCGATCCGCGGCGGCACGGAATGGGATGCCGTGCCGGACCACGTCGTGGCGCCGAGTGCGCGGGAGGAACTGAGCGCACGTCTGGCCATCCGGAACGCCAACACTCGGGACGGGCTGTGATGCGCGCCATCGGCCGGTATGCGGGAGTCCTGTTCATCGTCATGATCAGCGGGTCGTGCGGCCTGGTGATCGGCATGGCTCTCGCCGTCGGCCAGTAGACCGGCCGCCCCGAACGGGTGCCAGTTCCCCGGCTCCCCGTCCCCGTTCGGGGCCGGCCTTCCAAGCCCGCCTTCTGGTCGCCCTTGAGCCGTGGCTCATCGACCGATGCGGGAGGTAAGTGCCACGCACCGCCACACACAAGGAGTAGTCGCATGACGGCAACGGCGAACGATCAGAGGACCGGTCGCGCGGTGGCTGGTGAGGAGTTGTTCGAAAGCCTCGCCCACTTCGTGGTCGTCCACAACGGGCAGTCGCCCGAGCGTGCCCAGCGGATCGCGGACCAGGCCGTGGCCTTCTTGGTCACCGCTGCCACCGCCACCATTCCCATGGTCCCGTCGGACGACGCGGACCTCGGGCTGCACGCGCTCATCCTGCACACGAAGGAGTACGCGGCCCTGTGCGAGCGGTACGCGGGCCGCTTCCTGCACCACAACCCGGCGCCGGGCGGCGGGGCCCGTGACCCGGAGAAGGTCGCTGCCTCCGCGCGCGCCATGAAGGCGGCCGGGTTCATGGTCTTCGACGACCTGTGGACCGTGGACGGCACCAACCTCGCACAGTGCGACTCGGACTGCGGCCGACCGTACGGTCAGGCGTAGCACACGACAGCAGCGACGCGGCCGACCACGAGTCGTGGCCGGCCGCGTTCGCCGGAAGGAGAAGAGACGTTGTCCGGGTCATCCCCTGAACTGCCGATCGTGGTGCTCGACGCCCTCATGCCTACGGCTCAGCGCCTGGTGGTGGACCGCCGGGGCTCCACGGTCTGGGACGTGGAGAGTCATCGGGGTCACTACGCCGTGAAGCTCGGTCATCCGATCGAGGCCACGGCCGACTGGCCCGCCCAGCCCTGGACCGCGCTCGCCCCCGCACGCGAGGGGGCCGTACTGCATCGCCTCGGCTTGGACGACTTGGCGTACGGCGAGTGGGAGCGCGGAACGTGGAACCTCCAGCCGTGGCACGAGGGGCCGGACCTCTACCAACTGTGGGAACCCAGCCGCGCGAAGGACTCGCCCGTCGAACCGCACACCGGCGTCGCACTGGGCTGTGTCGAGGCGCTGGCCGAACTCCACGCCAAGGGCTGGGCACACGGTGATGTACAGCCCGCCCACTTCATCATCGGGCCGGAGCGGACGCACCTCATCGACCTCGCCCTTGCCCGGGGCGGGCACGTACCCGAGGGGTACGACTTCCCGTTCCGCGGCTGCCTCGTCCACTACGAGGCTCCGGAGATCGCGCGCAGCGTGCTCGCGACCGGAGAGGCCGAACCCACACAGGAAGCCGACATCTACGGGCTCGGCGCGTCTCTCCTCATCTCCGCCACTGGGTGGCGAGCCGTGGAGTATCCGGACGACGCTCCGCGCCCCGTCCAGAGAGAGGCAGTGGCGAACGGCAAGCGCCGGCCCGTGAAGGCTCCCGGTCCGCTGGGCGAGCTGATCGACGCGATGCTCAGCCATGCCCCGGAGGATCGGCCAACCATCTACGAGGTGGGCAAAGCCCTGAGCTGACTCCCAACAGCCAAAGACCGGACCACCCCTCAGCCTGGACAGCATTCCGGGTGGTCCGGTCGCGGAATTCCAGTCAGGAACCCGGTGCCGATGGTACCGGGGTAGTTGGCGTGCTCGAACACGGGTGCTACTGCAACCCCGGCTCTATGTTGCCCAGTTGGAGAGGGGTCCTGACCTGAGCCACCGAAAGTCAGCCACGACGGCGGGTGCGTCGAACGAGCACCCGTCACGTGTGCTTCCAGCAACCACCCGCCGGTCTCAGCCACGCTTCTTCCATTCGTCACGGCCTCGTCCTCGTCCCGGCCTGGGCGATGGAGAGGGAGCGGCCGGACGGCTGAGCTCTGTTTGCGCCTATGCGGTCTGTTCGGCTGCGGAGCGGGGCTGGTCGGGCGGTGGCGTCTCGCTTGGTCGGTGTCGGCCTGGCCCTGGTGATCGGAGTGGTCGCGTTGCTTCCTGGTCCGGCTGTCCGCCTCGGCGTTGCTGCGCGCTGAGCGGGTGGGGGCCGGCGCAGCGGTGGCGGAGACAAGGAGCGGCGGCGGCCCTTGGCCGCCAGCGCGCGCGGACCGCCGTAGGCGGGCCGCCTTGGCAAGTGCTGCAAGAAGTTGCCCTCCGACCGGACCGTGCGCTTCCTGCTGGTGATCCTCCGGGCCGCCCTCCAGCACGCCGTGCGTGAGGACGAGCTGCCCCGCAACGTGGCCCGGAACGTGGAGCTGAGCATGGGAACGAAGCGCGAGATCGAACCGCTCACGGCCAAGGAGGGGCGTCAGCTCCTGGCGGCGGCCCGCGACAACCGGCTGTGGGCTGCTTACGAACTGGCGGTCCGCATCGGCCTCCGGCGCGGTGAGCTGCTGGGCCTGCGCTGGTCGGACGTAGACCTTCACGAAGGAGTCCTCACCGTCCGGCAGGCCCTACAGCGGGTCGGCGGCGAACTGCTGATCGTCGCGCCGAAGACTCAGCGCTCGGCCCGCCGCGTGGCTCTGCCGGCCGAATGCGTCACCGCGCTCCGCGCCCAGCGCGCCCAGCAGATCGCCGACCGGAAGGCCGCCGGCGCGAACTGGAAGGGGACGGGGCACGGCCTCGTCTTCACCACGAAGAACGGCACCCCCATCGAGCCGCGCAACCTGAACCGCTCCTTCGAGGCGCTGAGCGTCCGTGCCGGCGTCCGTAAGGTCCGCTTCCATGACCTGCGCCACACCTGCGCCTCTCTCCTCCACGAACAGGGCGCCGACGCCCGCATGATCATGGAAGTCCTCGGTCACAGCTCGATCCGCGTGACCATGGACATCTACACCTTCGTACGCCTCGACTCGCAGCGCTCCGCCTTCGACCGCGTCGGGGACGCCCTGAGGGGTGACGGCAACGGGCCGGACGAAGACGACGGCACGGCCGGTGTCGCGATAGCCGTCTGATCGGCTCCCCGCCCGCCCTCCAGAGCGGTTGCCGTCAAACACTGCCGTCAAGGCAAAAGCCAGAGGCCCTGTGGATCACTCCACAGGGCCTCTGATCTGCTGTGCACTCGGCAGGATTCGAACCTGCAACCTTCTGATCCGTAGTCAGATGCTCTATCCGTTAAGCTACGAGTGCTTGTGCTTCCCGGTTTTTTTTCTTCCCGGTCGGCGTTGCGGGAACAACATTACATGACCTGCGCCGTAGCGCGAAATCCATTAGCCGCACCGCCTCTGACCTGCGGAAACGCCCTGTTCTGTGGCGTCCGGCGCACACACCGCCCCCGTGCGCGATCACGGCGGATCGTGGATTCACCCGCTCCCGGACGGCTCACCGAACCACTCGCCGGGCCGCACGAGAACGACCGATGCTGTACGAGAACGACCGAGGATGTCCGAGGGCGACCAAGAGCGACCGAAGGCGACTGAGGGCCGAGGGCGGCCGGGAACATCCGAGAACAGCCGGAACGGCCGAGGGGCGATCGAGGCGGCCGTCGAGAGCGTTCGGGGCCCGGAGACCGCCGAGATCCCGGAATACCACCGAAGCCCCGTGCCGGTGGCACGGGGCTTCGGTGAAAGCGGAGGCGGAGGGATTTGAACCCTCGATGGGGTTTAAGCCCCAAACCGCATTAGCAGTGCGGCGCCATAGACCGGACTAGGCGACGCCTCCAGCACACCCCGCGCGAGCGCGAGTGGTGTGTGCAGATGATGACACAGCCAAGCGTCGTGTCACCAATCGCTGCCTACGGTACTAGGCAGTCGGGTGCGAGAGCAAAGCGCCTCGGGTGCGCAACGTCGTGGCGCGAGGAGCGTTAGTCGGGAGGGAGGCACCGGCCTCCTGTTCCCCGTTCTTCCGTTCGTCAGGCCGCCCTTCGGAAAATCGCGAGAAAGTGCGCGTCCCCGGAGGGCCCGAGCACAGGAGCCCGTCATGCTGCGCCGCCTCGCTCTCACCGCCGTCGTGTCCCTCGCCGTGCTGTCCGCCGCCGCGCCGGGTGCCGCGGCGGCGTCCGGCCCCCTTCCGCTTCCGTCGCCCCTGCCGCTGCCGCTGCCTCTGCCGCAGGGCGAGGACGACGCCCGCGCCCGGCTGACGGTAACGGTCTCGGAGGCGGGGGATCCCTCGGCCGAGGGAGTCTTCGAGCTGGAATGCGCTCCCGTGGGCGGCGACCACCCGGCGGCGGAACCGGCCTGCGACCGGCTGGCGGAACTGGCGGACGAGGGCACGGACCCGTTCGCACCGGTGCCCCGGGGCGCGATGTGCACCCAGCAGTTCGGCGGTCCGGCCACCGCCTGGATCACCGGGACCTGGCAGGGGCGGCACATCGACGCCGGGTTCAGCCGGGCCGACGGCTGCGAGATCTCGCGCTGGAACAACCTGCGGCCGGTGCTTCCCGGGGTCCGGTGAAACGACGCCCGGTGAACGGCGTCCGATCCGGTCCGCCACCCGGCCGGCGACGCCCGATCCGGCGGGCGGCCCGCCCGGCCGGCCGACGTCCGCGAAGCGGTGGCGATCGTCCAGGGTGGCGTCCGGTGCGGGGCGGCCGGACCGTTCCCTGCCGGGCGCCCCGCACCGTGTCGACGGGTCGGCGCGGCACACCGTGTCCACCGAACCTTGGTGAGAGCTCCTCCTCATCCGCCGCCCCGCGCTCCTCCCCTGCCCTTAGACTCCTTCCGTGACAGCACGCGGCCCGAGGGGCAAGATGGGGCCCGCTGTCGGCAAGGTGCGGTAACCAGGGAGGAAGCGTCTCGTGAGCAGCAGGCCGTCCCGAGGCACTGCTCGCCTCGCAGCCATACTCGATGCCCTCCCCGACGGGCTGCTGCTCGTCAACTGCAACGGCACGGTCGTCAACGCGAACACGATCGCCCTGGAGATGTTCGAGACCCCGGGCACCGCGCTCGTCGGGCGCGGACTCCTCGACCTGCTGCCGGAGTTCGACTCCCGCCTCATCCCCGGTTCGATGCGTCGGCCCGAGTCCGTCGCCGACGACCGCGGCCGTACGAAGCCGACGCGGATGACCGCGCGCCGGACGGACGGCGCCGAGTATCCCGTCGAGGTCACCAGCGCCGGGCTGGAGGACGGGAACGCCGCGTACAACGACCTGCAGGGCGGTTACGGCGGCGGCTACACCGGTGCCGAGCTGCTGATGATCGTCGTGCGGGACCTGTCCGGGACCGTCGACACCGAGGCCGAACTGGCCCGTTCGCAGCGGCAGACGGAGATGATCCTGCGGGCGGCGGCCGAGGGCGTCGTCGGCACGGACACGGACGGCCGGGTCGTCCTGGTCAACCCCGCCGCCGCGCAGATCCTGGGCTTCCGCGCCAGCGACCTGGGCGGCCGGGAGCTGCACACGCTGGTGCTGCACTCGCGGGCGGACGGGGAGCCGTTCCCGTACGACGAGTCGCCGCTCGCCGACACCCTCCGCTCCGGGCGCAAGCACCGGGTGCGCGGGCAGGTCCTGTGGTCCAAGAGCGGGGCGCGGGTCCCGGTCGACCTGACCACCGCACCGGTCCGGGACGGGGATCAGCTGGTCGGCGCGGTCATGACGTTCACCGACCGCAGGCCCTTCGACGAGCTCACCGAACGGCACAAGGCCGAGGTCGCCGAGCTGACCTCGCACCACACCACCGAGGTCACCGGGCTCACCGAGAACCACACCGCCGAGGTCGCCGAACTGACGGAACGGCACGAAGCGGAACTGGCCGACCGGGCCGAGCGGTACACGACCGAACTGGAACAGCAGGCCGAACGCCTGGCGGCGCTGACCGCCCGGCACTCCCAGCTCACCGCCGTGCTCGGCGGGGCGCTGCGCGGACCGCTGGAGGAACTGCGCGGCGAGCTCTCCACGCTCGCCGCCGACCCGGCGGGCCAGCTGTGGCCGGAGGCCAACCAGATCCTCCATCACCTGGCCGCGGGCTACGCCCGTATGACCACGCTCGTCGACAACGTGCTCGGCTACCAGCGTCTGGACGCCGGTGAGGAGCAGTTGTCCAAGGCGAACGTGCTGCTCGACTCGGTCGTGACCGCCGGTATCGACGCGGCCGTCGAGCTGATCGGCCCCGGGCGCGCCCAGTTCGCGGTGCACGCGCCGCCGATCGAGGCGGAGGTGGACGCGGCCCGGCTGGTGACCGCGCTCGCCCACCTGGTCGCGGACGTCGCCGGGGTCGACTCGACGGGCAAGGCCCGCCTGGTGCAGGGCAGCGGCTACGTCGACTCGACGGTCGTCGTCGCCGCGGCACAGCGCGGTGAGGTCGTACGGATCGAGGTGCGCGGCCCGTACGCCGGAGGCGACCCGGTGCACGAGCCGATCGTGCGCGGGATCGTGGAGGCGCACGGCGGCGTGCTGCAGACGCACGAGGTGCCGGGGATGAGCGGCAGCGCGTACGTGCTCGAAGTGCCGCTGGGCACCGGCTCGGGATCGGTGGTGCAGCGGTCGCCCGAGGCGGAGCCCGCGGCCGGGCCGCCGCCCGCGCCGACGGCGGGGACGGAGCCGGAGTCCGGAACGGACCCGGTACCGGGGGCCGCAGAGGCGGGCCCGGGGACGGGAACCGGTCAGGGAGTGCCTGGCAGCGGGCGGCGTCGGGCGCGCCGGGCGTCCACGGACGCGTTCCTGGAGAGCCCTGTGGGCGGTTCGGGGCCGGACGCCGACACGGGCGCCGGTTCCGTTGCCGCTCCCGGTTCCGCCGACGCGCCGGGGGAAACCGCGGCGCCCGCACCGACCGGGCGGCGCCGGGCGCGCCGTGAGCCGGCGGCCGAGGGCGCGCAGGAGGCGCACGACGGTCAGGGTGGTCACGCCGGTCCGCACGACATGATTCCCGCCCAGCAGGCCGAGGGGTCCGGGCGCAGGCGCGGGCGGCCGAGCCCGGCAGAGTCCGGCCAGTACCCGCTGCCCGCGCAGACGCCCCCCATGCCGCCGCTGCCTCCGCTGCCCCCTCTCCCCCAGCAGGTCCCGGGGGACCGGGGCCCCGAGCAGGGGCCGGAGCAGGGGATCCGGGAGCCCGTCGGCGGTCCGCAGGGGCCGGGACAGGCGTTGGCACTGCCCGCGGCGTCGGCTCCGGCCGAGGGCGCGGAGGCGGCGGGCCGGGGCGCGCATGGCAGTGGCGACCGTCCGCAGCTCGGCCGGACCGTGCCGCCCCAGGGTGTTCCGCCGGAGACCCCGGTGCCGGTGCCCCCCGCAGGTGCGCACCGGACTCGCCCGGGCGGCGAGAACCAGCTGGCCCTGGCCTCGTCGGCGTCCCCGTCCTCCTCCGAGGCCGCTACCGCTCAGGCCGTTGCCGTCCCCGCCCCCGCCGCCGGTGAGGCACCGGGCGCGGACTCACCGGCCGTCGGCGAAGGTGCCGTGCCCGTTCCGAAGCCGACCGGACGGCGGGCCCGGCGGGCCCTGGCCGCCGCGCAGGAGCGGGCCGCGCAGGCCGAGCCGACGGGCCCCCGTACCGCGTTCGCCCTCCCCCCGGCCGACGCGGACCGGAACGCGCCCCAGGCCGCCGGGGCGGACGCTTCGCTGCCCGGACGCCACGACGCCGCGCCCCTCGCACCGGACGACGACCACACACCGCCCCAGGCGCATCCCCTGCCCACCGGCCGCCGCCGGGCGCGCCACGCCGACATCCACCAGCAGCCCGGCCAGGAGGCCGCCCACGGCGTTCCGGACACCGGTGAGGTGCCCGTACGGCAGCCGGCTCAGCCCGGGGACCTGCCGGGGAGCGACGTCCCGGTTCGGAACCCGGCCGGGCCGGTGGCCCCCGGCGAGCCGTCCGCCGGTCAGCCCGGCCTCCGGCCCGGCGAAGCCCCGGACCTGCCCTCGGCCGGTCACACCACGCACGCCACCGGCTCCACGGCCGTGGCCGGCTCCCCCGATGCCACCGGAGCGGTGCCGGTCCGGCCGCACGACAACGCGCCCGGACCGGACGGGCGGAGGCAGCCGCTGCCCGATGAGGCGCAGACGGCCGACGGCGCGCCGGACACGTACGCCTCGGACACGTACGCCTCGGACACGTACGCCTCGGACACGCATGCATCGGACACTCAAGGGCGTGCCTTCAGCGTGCGGACGCTCGGTCAGGGGGTGCCGTTCGCCCAGCACATCGCCCACCAGTCGCATCCGGCGCCCGGTGGCGCCGGACGGCGCCGTAAGCTCGCCGCCCCTCCGGAGGAGGAGCGCACCCCGCCGCCGTCGGCGCCGCAGCCCGCGTCACCCCGGTCCGCGTCCGGCCGGCCCGGCGCCGCGCAGGGCCCGGTCGCCGCGCCGCCCCAGGGTCGGCCTTCCCCGGGGCAGCCGCCGCAGGGCCACGGCGCCCACGGGGGGCACGGTCAGCTGCTCGCGGCCCCCGAGGCCGAGGGGCGCGCGTACGCCATAGGGGCGCCCGACGAGGGCGCCGAAGGACCGGAGCCGCTGGACGGACCCGGTGGCGCGGTGGAGGTCTCCAACCGTCCGGCGCCGCCGCCGGTCGACGACGAGCTGCCCCCGGAGCCGCTGGACAACCCGCGCCGCCTGCTCGTCTGGCCCGCCCCCGACGTCGCCACCCAGCAGGCCCTGAGCGACCGCGGCTACCGGCCGGTGATCGTGCACTCGCGCGAGGAGGTCGACGCCCAGATCGCCGCGTTCCCGGCCGCGCTGTTCGTCGACCCGCTCACCGGGCCGATCACCCGCAAGGCGCTCCAGTCGCTGCGCCAGGCCGCGGTGGCGGCCGAGGTCCCGGTGCTGGTGACGGCGGGCCTGGGCCAGGCGTCGCGGGAAGCGGCGTACGGTGCCGACCCGGCCGTGCTCCTCAAGGCGCTCGCCCCGCGCGACAGCGAGCAGCATCCGCCGCGGGTGCTGTTGATCGAGGAGCACGAGGAGATCGCGCTGGCGTTGACGGAGACGCTGGAGCGGCGCGGCATGCAGGTGGGACGGGCCGCCACGGACAACGAGGCGGTGACGCTCGCCACCCGGATGCGACCCAACCTGGTGGTGATGGACCTGATGCAGGTGCGCCGCCGCCGGGCCGGGATCATCGACTGGCTGCGCGCCAACGGCCAGTTGAACCGCACCCCGTTGGTCGTCTACACCTCCGCCGACATGGCGGGTCCGGACCTGCCGAAGCTCAGCACGGGCGAGACCGTCCTCTTCCTGGCCGAGCGCTCCACGAGCGACGAGGTGCAGGCGCGGATCGTCGACCTGCTCGCCAAGATCGGTACCAACTGACCGACGTCCGGCGTCACTTCGTCACCGACCGACCGGCATCACCACGGTGACGGCCCGCAGCACGAACGGGCGGTACGGAAACTTCCGTACCGCCCCTTCCGCCTCACTCCCCGCCGACCGCCGACCGCCGACCACCGACCAGTCGGCCGCCGAACAGTCGGATCAGAGGTGGGTGATGTCCAGCTCGCCCTCCGCGTACCGCCTGCGGATCACCTTCTTGTCGAACTTCCCGACGCTGGTCTTCGGCACCGCCGGAATGACCGTCCAGCGCTCCGGCAGCTGCCACTTGGCGATGCCCGACTCGGTGAGGAAGGCCCGCAACGCCTCGTAGTCGGCGTCGGCGCCGTCCTTGAGCACGACCGTCGCGAGCGGGCGCTCACCCCACTTGTCGTCCGGGACCGCGACGACCGCCGCCTCGGCCACGTCCGGGTGCGCCATGAGGACGTTCTCCAGCGAGACGCTCGAAATCCACTCGCCGCCGGACTTGATGACGTCCTTGGCCCGGTCGGTGAGGGTGAGGAAGCCGTCCGGGCTGATCACGCCGACGTCGCCGGTCTTCAGCCAGCCGTCCTCGCTGAACTTGTCCTCGGGGCGCAGGTCCTCGCCGTCCGCGCCCCCGTAGTACGCACGGGCGATCCAGGGGCCGCGCACCTCCAGCTCGCCGGCCGACGTGTTGTCCCACGGCAGGTGCTCGCCGTCGGGGCCGACCAGGCGCGCCTCGACACCGGCCGGGAAGCGGCCCTGGGTGACGCGGTAGGGCCACTCCTGCTCCTCGGCCAGGCCGGCGGGCGGGTTGGCCATGGTGCCGAGCGGCGAGGTCTCCGTCATGCCCCAGGCGTGGCAGAGCCGGACGCCGATCTTGTCGTACGCCTCCATGAGGGACGGCGGACAGGCGGCACCGCCGATGGTGACGCTGGCCATGGAGGTGAGGTCGCGGGGGTTGGCGGTGACCTCGGCGAGCAGCCCCTGCCAGATCGTGGGGACGGCGGCGGCGTGCGTCGGCCGCTCGCGCTCGATCATGTCGGCGAGCGGAGCGGGCTGCAGGAACCGGTCCGGCATGAGCATGTTGATGCCGGACATGAACGTCGCGTGCGGCAGCCCCCAGGCCAGTACGTGGAACTGCGGGACCACGACCAGCGTGGTGTCCTTGTCGGTCAGCCCCATCGACTCGGCCATGTTGACCTGCATGGAGTGCAGGTAGATGGAGCGGTGGGAGTAGACGACGCCCTTGGGGTCACCGGTGGTGCCGGAGGTGTAGCACATGGCCGCGGCCTGGCGTTCGTCGATCTCGGGCCAGTCGTAGGTGGTCGGACGGCCGGCGATCAGCTCCTCGTACTCGTGAACCCGGGGCCGCGCGCCGTCGAGGACGGAACGGTCGCCCGGCCCGGAGACGATCACGTGCTCGACCGACGCCAGGCGCGGGAGCACCGGAGCGAGCAGCGGCAGCAGGGAGCCGTTGACGATGACGACCTTGTCGTCGGCGTGCTCGACGATCCAGACGAGCTGCTCGGCGGGGAGCCGGAGGTTGAGCGTGTGGAGGACCGCGCCCATCGAGGGGACCGCGAGATACGCCTCGACATGCTCCGCGTTGTTCCACATGAGGCTTGCTATGCGCTGGTCACCCTCGACACCGAGTTCGTCGCGCAGGGCGTTCGCGAGCTGTGCGGCCCGTCGGCCGATCTCGGCGAAACTGCGCCGCTGCGGCTCGGACTCCCCGGTCCAGGTCGTGATCTGGGACTTCCCATGAATGGTCATCCCGTGTTCGAGGATGCGGGTCACAGTCAGCGGTACGTCCTGCATGGTGCTCAGCACGGCGTCCTCCCGGTGGGCGCTACGCGGCAGTAGGGTTCCGCTGATTCTGCGCGCATACCGGCCGGTATGTCACTAGTCCCGAGGTCACGAGTTTTACGGCCGGAGCTTGGGGGTTCTACGACTGGAGCTTTCGGACTCGCCGCACCGGGGCGGTGGGCCTGCGCCACCACACCGACCGGGGTCGGCGGACGGACCGGACTCATCGGACCGGGGTCGGCGGACCTCAGTCGCCGGACCGGGGCCGGCGGACCGGACTCACCGGACCGGTGTCAGCTCCGGGTCCTCCCTGAGCTTGCCGAGCGCCCGTGACACCGCGCTCTTCACCGTGCCGACGGACACGCCGAGCACCTCGGCCGTCTGGGCCTCGCTCAGGTCCTCGTAGTACCGCAGGACGACCATGGCCCGCTGCCGGTCCGGGAGCTTCAGCACGGCGCGCCACATCGCGTCGTGCAGCGTCTGATGCTCCGCCGGGTCGGGGGCGCCCGGGGCCTCCTGCTCGGGCAGCTCGTCGCAGGCGAACTCCTCGACCTTGCGCTTGCGCCACTGCGAAGTACGAGTGTTGAGAAGGGCCCGACGGACGTAGCCGTCGAGCGCCCGGTGGTCCTCGATCCGCTCCCACGCGACATAGGTCTTGGTGAGCGCGGTCTGCAACAGATCCTCGGCGTCGCTCGGGTTCGCGGTGAGCGAGCGGGCGGCGCGCAGCAGTACGGGCCCCCGCGCCCGTACGAACGAGGAGAACGACGGATACGGCGCGTACTGGGCCCGCGAGGCGTGTGGTGCGTGCGCGGCGCGCGACGTGTACGCCGCGCATGAGCCGTGCGGGACGTGTCCCGTGGCGGCGGTACCCCCGGAGGTGCCCGTGCGGACTGACGTGGTCATGGCTCCACGCTAGAAGCGGGCGCCGTTCCGGGGATCGGCCCCAGGTCCCGAAAGGGCGTCCCCCTCAGGGTGTAGGGGTGGGGTCTGCTCCACCTCCTGTAGGTGGAGCGGAAGTCACGGGGGCTCAGGGTCGCCGACGGCCTCGACAGGGTGCGAATGATCAACCGGACGCATGAGGTCATACGGGCACGAGTCGCCGACCGGGCGTACGCGTTCGTACGGGCACGAGTCGCCGGACGCCCATGCACGGTCGTACGGACACGAGTCGCCGACCGGCCATGCACGGTCGTACGGACACGAGTCGCCGACCGGCCATGCACGGTCGTACGGACACGAGTCGCCGGACGGGCGAACGCGGTCCTGCCGAGCCCGCCCAGTGGTCCGTCTTGTGGTCCGTCGCGTGGGCCGCTCGAAGGTCTGCTCGAAGGTTCGGCCGGTGACCCGCCCGGCGGTCGTGGCTCCTCGGGGCTCATCCGTCGGCGCTCAGGACGAGTCCCGAGGTGGGTACACCGGTGCCTGCCGTGACCAGGGCGGTGGCCGCGCCGGGGACCTGGTTCACCGACGAGCCGCGGACCTGGCGGACCGCCTCGGCGATGCCGTTCATCCCGTGCAGATACGCCTCCCCGAGCTGCCCGCCGTGCGTGTTCAGCGGCAGTGAGTCGGCGGCGACGAAGTCGGCGGCCTCGCCCGGTCCGCAGAACCCGAACTCCTCCAGCTGCATCAGCACGAGCGGCGTGAAGTGGTCGTAGAGGATGCCCACGTCGATGTCGGCCGGGGAGAGCCCGGAGTTCCGCCAGAGCTGCCGGGCGACCACCGCCGTCTCGGGCAGCCCGGTCAGGTCGTCGCGGTAGAAGCTGGTCATCTGCTCCTGTGCCCGGCCCGCCCCCTGGGCCGCGGCGGCGATCAGGGCAGGGGGCCGGGGCAGGTCCCGGGCGCGCTCCGCGCTGGTGACCACGATCGCCTGCCCGCCGTCGGTCTCCTGACAGCAGTCGAGCAGCCGCAGGGGTTCGACGATCCAGCGCGACGCGGCGTGGTCGGCCAGGGTGATCGGCTTTCCGTAGAAGTACGCGGCCGGGTTGCGGGCGGCATGGCGCCGGTCGGTGACCGCGACATGGCCGAAGACGTCCGGCGTCAGCCCGTAGGCGTGCAGATAGCGCTGGGCGGCCATGGCGACCCAGGAGGCGGGCGTGAGCAACCCGAACGGGAGGTTCCAGCCGAGCGCGGCGCCCTCCGCGGTGGGCTCGCGGTGCTGCACCCCGGAACCGAACCTGCGCCCCGAGCGCTCGTTGAACGCCCGGTAGCAGACCACGACCTCGGCCACCCCGCTCGCCACGGCCATCGCCGCCTGCTGGACGGTGGCACAGGCGGCCCCGCCCCCGTAGTGCACGCGGGAGAAGAAGGACAGCTCACCGATCCCGGCCGCCTGGGCGACGGTGATCTCCGGGCTGGTGTCCATGGTGAAGGTGACCAGGCCGTCCACATCGGCGGGCGTCAGTCCGGCGTCGTCGAGCGCGGACCGCACCGCCTCGACGGCCAGCTTGAGTTCGCTGCGCCCGGAGTTCTTGGAGAACTCGGTCGCCCCGATGCCCACGATCGCCGCCCTGCCCCCGAGCGAGTCGGCCCTCCGCAGACTCATGCCGCCCCCTCCGGTGCCGGAGGGAGACCCCCTGTGGCCGGGGTCCGCGCCCCGCCGACGGTCACGGCCACGGTTCCGGTGACGTGTCTGCCGAGGGCGTTGGTCCCGACGATCGACACCTCGGCCGTCCCGTCGTCACCGACCGCGGTGACCGTGCCACCGAGCACCATGGTGTCCCCGGGGTAGTTGGGCGCGCCCAGCCTGATGGCGACCTTGCGCAGCACGGTGGACGGGCCGAGGCGATCGGTGACGTACCTGCCGACCAGGCCGTTGGTCGTCAAGATGTTCATGAAGATGTCCGGGGCCCCCTTCTCCCGGGCGAGCTCCGCGTCGTGGTGCACGTCCTGGTAGTCGCGAGAAGCGATGGCACCCGCCACGATCAGGGTGCGGGTCACCTCGATCTCCAGCGGCTCCAGTACGTCACCGGCCTTCATCCCTCCCCCGGCCTTCACCGCTTCACCGTCCTTGGTCCCTCCGCCCGTCTTCATCCCTTCGCTCGCCTCCGTCTCTCCACCGGCCCTCGGCTCTCCACCGGCCTTCGTCCCCTCACCGGCCTTCGTCCCCTCACCGGCTTTCATCCGTTCGCCGCCTCTCACTCCGCCCCCTCCTCCGTCGCCGCCGCGCGTACCGGTTCCTCCGCCGACGCCAGCAGTTCACCGAGTTCCTGAAGCACCTCGCTGCCGCAGCCCAGATGGGCGTCGAGCTGCCGGCCCCAGAGGAAGTGCCGGTGCACGGGATGGTCGAGATCGGCCCCCGTCCCGCCGTGCAGATGCTGTCCGGCGTGCACCACCCGTTTGCCCGCCTCCGACGCCCACCACGCTGCGGTGAGCGCCTGACGCCGGTACGGCAGGCCCGTATCACGGCGCCACGCGGCCTCGTACGCCGTGACCCGTATCGCCTCGGTGTCCATATGGGCGTCGGCGGCACGCATCAGCACCGCCTGCTTGGTGGAGAGCGGGCGCCCGAACTGCTCGCGGGTGTTCGTGTGGGCGACGGCCAGGGCCAGCGAACCGGCGCACACGCCGGCCTGCAGCCCGGCGAACGCGATCCGGCTCACGGCCAGGACCTTCTCGTACGCCCACGCATCCGCACGCGCCCTCATGTCCTCACGCGCCCGCGCATCCTCACGCGCCCGCGCATCCTCACGCGCCCGCGCACCCTCGTACGGCCGCCGCCCTTCCTCGTACGCCGGGGTCGCTTCCGCCCGTCCTTCCTCGTGCGCCCCCGCGCCACCAAGTCGCTCCCCGGGCGCCCCGTCCAGGACGAGTCGAGCCGGCGACCACGGCGCCGTGGTCTCCACGGGCTCCGTCGCCACACCCGGCCCGTCGGTCCTTACGATCCACAGCCGGCGCTCCGCGTCCGCGACCAGGACCAGGGACGCGTCCCGCAGCCACGGCACGTACGGCACCGAGCCGCTCAGCCGGCCCTCGCCGTCCGCCCGGATCCCGCCGCGCGCGGGGAACGCCCCGGCCGCGACCTCCGTACCGTCCCGCAGTGCGGGCAACAGCCGCTCCCGCTGTTCGTCCGTGCCGCGCTCGGCGACGGCGAGCAGCCCGTACACACAGCTCGACGCGAACGGCACCTGAGCCGTCACCCGGCCCTGTTCCTCCAGCAGGAGCACCAGGCCCAGCAGCCCGATCTCCTCCACCGCCGCGGTCAGTCCGGCCGCGCACAGTTCCTTCCACAGCTCGGTGTCGGTGCCCGTACCGGCCGCGACCAGGCGTTCGTGCGTCGACAGGTCCCGGAAGATCCGCGCCGCCAGCCCCTGCGCCGCCGTCTGCTCCTCCGTGGGGGTGAAGTCCATGTCAGCCCTCACCCCCGCGAAAGACCGGGAGCACCAACTCGGGGTCCGTACGGAGGAATTCGAGCCGAACCGGCATTCCGATCCGTAGCTTGTCGTACGGCACGCCGACCACGTTGCCGACCATCCGCACCCCCTCCGCGAGTTCGATCAGCGCCACCGCGTACGGCCCGCCCTCCCCGGAGGCACTGAAGGCGGGGAAGGGCGGGTGGTGCATCACCACATGGCTGAAGACGGTGCCCTCGCCGGTCGCCTCGATCGTGTCCCATTCCTGGCAGCCGCAGGCGTTGCAGCCGGGCAGCCAGGGGAAGCGCGGCTTCCGGCACCCGGCGCACCGCTGGATCAGCAGCTTGTGCTCGGCGACGCCCTGCCAGAACCCGGCGTTGTCACGGTTGATCACCGGCCTCGGACGCGGACGCCGGCCACCGAGGTCCGCCCCCGCCCCGCCCACTCGCTCCGGCCCCTGATCCCGTGCCTGCTCCCGTTCCTGAACCTGCTCCTGCTCCTGCTCCTGCTCCTGCTTTCGCGGCAGCTCCCGTTCCGCCCGCTTCCGTTCCTTACGCCCCCGCTCCTTACGCCCCCGTTCCCCGGGGTCCCGTTCACCCGTCCGCTGCTCCGCCGTGGGCCGCCCCACCGCCGCCGGTGCGTACTTCAGGATCCGGAACCGGTGCGTCCCGGCCAGCTCCCCCCGTACGCGTACGTCCATCCGCGTCGTCACGAAGTGGCCCGTCCCCAATCGGGTCGTCTTCCGTTCCGAGACCGACTCGATCAGCGCGTCGAAGGTGATCCGCTCGCCGGGCCGGAGCGGTCGCAGATACTCCTGCTCGCAATCGGTCGCGACCACAGAGGTGTACCCCGCGCCGTCGAGCAGGCCGAGCAGTTCCTCGTACGCCGTGGAACGGCTGGTGTGCCCCGACAGGCCGCCCATCGTCCACGCCTGGAGCATGGTCGGCGGGGCGATCGCCTCCGGGCCGGTGTAGGCGGGGTTGGTGTCGCCCATCGCCTCGCACCAGTGCCTGATCATCGGTTCGTTGACCGGATCCTTGCCGATGCCCGCGGTCGCGGCGGGTCGCCCCTCGTACTCCTTGAGCCGCGTGTACAGCGCGTCCTCTTTCTCCGGCCGCTGCTTCTCCTGCCGCGTACGGGTCACCGCTTGCCCCTCTTCATGCCGAGCCGCATGGTCGCGACGATCTCCCGCTGAACCTCGCTCACCCCGCCCCCGAAGGTGTTGATCTGCGCGGCCCTGTTCATCCGCTCCAGTTCCCCGTCCCCGAGGCAGCCGGGCGACCCGCCCCGCAGGGTGCCGGCCTCCCCGACGACCTCCTGGCAGATCCGGTACACCTCGACGGCGCTCTCGGTGCCCGCGAACTTCACGCCGCTCGCCTCACCGGGCGCCAGCGAACCCGCGCCGACATCCCCCACCAGCCGCCAGTTGAGCAGCCGGGTCGCCGCCAGCCGCGCGTACGCCTCGGCCAGGCGGGCCCGCACCCACGGCTCGTCGGCCGGGCGCCGGCCCGTGACCGGATCGGGGGTGCGGGCGAGGGCGAGGGCCGCGTCGTAGAAGTCCTCGGCCTGCATCCCGATCGCGGCGAGGGCCACCCGTTCGTGGTTCAGCTGGTTGGTGATCAGTCCCCAGCCGCCGTTCTCCGCACCGACCAGATGCCCCGCGGGCACCCGTATCCCGTCGTAGTAGGTGGCCGTCGTGGTCAGCCCGCCCACGGTCTCGATCGGCGTCCAGGAGAAGCCCGGGGCGTCCGTCGGCACCAGTATGATCGAGATGCCCCGGTGCTTCGGCGCCTCCGGATCGGTACGGCAGGCCAGCCAGATCCAGTCCGCGTTCTGCGCGTTGCTGGTGAAGATCTTCTGCCCGTCGATCACCCAGGAGTCGCCGTCCCGTACGGCCCTGGTACGCAGGGCCGCGAGATCCGTACCGGCCTCCGGCTCGCTGTAGCCGATGGCGAAGACGAGCTCGCCGCTGAGGATCCGGGGCAGGAAGTACGCCTTCTGCTCCTCGGTGCCGTACTTCATCAGCGTCGGGCCGACGGTGTTGAGGGTGACCATCGAGACGGGCGCCGCCGCCCGGTAGGCCTCGTCGAAGAAGACGAACTGCTCGTCGGGGCCGCGCCCCTGGCCGCCGTACTCGACGGGCCAGCCCAGCCCGAGCATGCCGTCCGCGCCGATCCGCCGCAACAACCGCCGCTGTTCGCCGGGGTCGTCGACGCCGGGCCCCGTCGAGGCGCCCTCGCGCGGCATCAACGTGGCGAAATAGGCACGGAGTTCGGCGCGCAACTGCCGCTGCCGCTCCGTCGGGGCGAGGTGCACGACGGCTGCCTCCCTGGCACGGGCGTACGGATCGGGTTCGGGTACGGGTGCACAGACTCGGGTCCGAGGTCCGAGGTCCGAGGTCCGAGGTCCGAGGTCCGAGGTCCGGGGTCCGCGTTCGGGTTCGGGTTCAGATCCGGGGTCTGGGGTCCGAGTCCACGTCTGTGTTCGCGAGCTCGGTTTCTGACTGTCCGTCAGATGCGTGAGGGCTGTCAAGGCGGACGACGCCCGGATCGCACCCCCCACCGCCGCCGCCTCGGCAGCACGCGCACCGAGATTGGCTGTTTTTGGTCTCTCGCCGCACACGCAAAGCGCGTACCTATGAGTTCCCGCGCGGGCGCGGAGCCGCGTACGAGGACGCGCCCGCCGCGCGCGTACGGGCGCGGTGAGCAACACACCAGAAGCCCCACACGCACAAGAAACTCAGCCACACACGCACTCAGGCACCCACGCACCCACGGAAACCCGGCCCACTCGGAAGACCAGCAGACTCGGGGAGCTCATGGACAACACAGGGACTTCGGGAACCCCACCGCCCACGCCGCCACCACCACCCATGCCACCGGCCCCACCCCCGCCCGCGAGCGGCGTCGACCTGAGGGTGGGCAAACGGCTCCTGTGGGTGGGAGAGGCGGCCTATCCGGTACACAACATCACCCGGGTCCACACCTTCGAACTCCGGCCCAAGCGCATGGAAGCGTTCCTGAGCTTCCTGAAATGGCTCGCGGCCACGTTCGTGGCCTTCGTCCTGCTCCAACTGGCCAACGAGAACGGGTCGTCCGGCTACGAGGAAACGAACGAATCGGCCGACGTGCTGTGGGTCCTCGCCATAGGGATCGCGATCGGCCTGGTCGTGCGCCTGGTGAAGGATCTGGCGGCGCAGTCCGAGTACGTGCTGGCCATCGAGACCGCCAGTGGCTCCAACGCGCTGGTCACCCTCCCCGACCCGAACCGGCTCCGCAGACTGGTCCACCACCTCGTCGACGCCATAGAGAATCCGGAGGCCGAGTTCCAAGTGCGTGTGGAGCGGGTGCTGGTCAATCCGAAGAACTACCACTTCGGTGACAACGTGAACATGTACGGAGGATTGTTCAACACGGGGGTGAGCAAGTGAGCAACGGGAGTTCCTACCACTACGGCGACAACATCCACCACGGCAACAACATCAACGGCGACAACGTCAACATGTACGGCGGTACGGGCAACACGGGCATCGTCAAGCAGCAGGCCCCGGCCCTGCCGGAGGCGATCGGCGAACTGGTTCGGCTCCTGCGGGAGTTGCGCGGTGAGTTGGCGCCCGCGAGCGCGCGGGTCATCGACGACTCGCTGCCCGCGATCACCTCCGCCACGAGCGCCCCGCAGGAACGGCACCGTGCCCTGATCGCCGTGGCCACCATCGCCTCGACCGTCGGAGCGCTCGGCCAGCCGGTCGCCGACGCGGTCGACAAGATCCTGGGGCTGCTGGGAATCCGGTAGGGCGTCGCCACGAGCCGCCCTACCGGCCCTCCGGTCCTCCGACCCCCTCTGACATGACGAAATCCCGTAACCCGGCACCTCTCCATGGTTGCTCTGCGATGCTGGGTGCCGATCGAGAGGGGCCGCAGCGATGCAGTGGAAGATCCACGGGGAACGTCCGATCTACGAGAACGAGTGGGTGAACCTGTGGCTCACCGACATCGAGACACCGGACGGAAGCCGCTGGGAACACCACGTCGTCAAGCTGCGCCACCTGGCCGTCGCCGCGGTGGTCAACGAACGGCGCGAGGTCCTGATGATGTGGCGGCACCGCTTCATCACGGACACCTGGGCGTGGGAACTGCCCATGGGCCTGGTCGAGGAGGACGAGACCCCGGCCGACGCGGCGGCCCGCGAGGTCCTGGAGGAGACCGGCTACCGCCCCGGCCCCGTGAAACCGCTGATCTACGCCGAACCGGCCAACGGCATCACCGACTCCCAGCACCACCTCTTCCGGGCCGACGGAGCGACGTACGTGGGCCCGCCGACCGAGAAGAACGAATCCGACCGGATCGAGTGGATCCCGCTCGCCGACATCCGCAGCATGATCGACCGCCGCGAGATCGTCAGCAGCGGCTCCCTCGTCGGCCTGCTCTACCTGCTCATGGACGAGTCGATCCGCTGACCACCGGCATCCGACGCCGACGCCACGACCATGGGCCGCCGCGCCCCGGGCCGGGCCGGGCCGGAGTCACCTGGCCCGGGACCGCCGCACCGGCGGTGCCCGCGGCCACAGCAGAAAGACGGACCACACGACGAAGGGGCGCCCCGGACCGGGGCACCCCTTCCGATCAGCGGCTACGCCGACCTGCGTGCGGTGGGTGTGGGATTTGAACCCACGGTGACTCGCGCCACGACGGTTTTCAAGACCGTTCCCTTAGGCCGCTCGGGCAACCCACCCCGCGCCACCGGTTCACGGACCGGCGTTGACGCGAGGACAGCCTAGCCGGTCAGCTGTCGCCCTTGCGCTCCCCCAGGGTGACTTCGGTCGTGGCCGTCCTACCGTCGCGCTGATAGGTCAGCGTCACGCGGTCGCCGGGCTCGTGCGTCCAGATCTCGCCGATCAGGCTCGGGCCGCTGTCGATCGCGGTGTCGCCGAACTTCGTGATCACATCGCCCGCCCGGAGACCGGCCTTGTCCGCGGGTCCGCCCTGCACCACGGCGTCCGCGTCGGCGCCCGCGCCCCGGTCGGAGATGACCGCGCCGCCGGACCTCTCGTCCATCCTGACCGTGGCGCCGATCACCGGGTAGACGGGCCGACCCGTCTTGATCAGCTGCTGGGCGACGTTCGTCGCCTGGTTGATCGGGATCGCGAAGCCGAGACCGATGGAACCGGCCTGGGTCTGGCCGAGGCCGCTGCCGGTCGACTGGATGGCCGAGTTGATGCCGATGACCGCGCCGCGCGCGTCGAGCAGCGGGCCGCCGGAGTTGCCCGGGTTGATCGACGCGTCGGTCTGCAGGGCGCTCATGTACGAGTTGTTGCCGCCGGCCCCGTCCCCGGAGGCGACCGGGCGGTTCTTGGCGCTGATGATCCCCGTGGTCACCGTGTTGGACAGCCCGAACGGGGCACCGATCGCGATCGTCGAATCGCCGACCGCGACATGGTCCGAGTTGCCGAGGGGCAGCGGGGCGAGCCCCGACGGCGGGTTCTTCAGCTTCAGCACCGCGACGTCGTAGCCCTGCGCCCGGCCGACCACCTCGGCGTCGTACTTCTTGCCATTGGAGAACGTGGCGGTGAGCTGGCCACTGTCCGCCGCGGAGGCCACCACGTGGTTGTTGGTGAGGATGTGGCCCTGCTTGTCGTACACGAAGCCGGTGCCCGTACCGCCCTCGCCGTCACCGCCCTGCGCGTCGATGGTGACCACGCTGGGCAGTGCTCTGGCGGCCACGCCCGCGACCGTGCCGGGGTCGCGCTTGAAGCCCTGCGCGTCGGCCGAGACCGTGGTCGAACCGCTGGACGCGCTGTTCCGGTCGGCCGCCCAGTAGCCGAAGGCGCCGCCGATGCCGCCCGCGATCAGCGCTGCCGCCGCCACCGCGGCCACCAACCCGCCCATTCCCCGCTTCCGCGGGCCTTTCTGGTCGGGGAACTGGTCCGGGGCGCCCCAGACCGGCGCCCCGCCGTCGGCACCGTGGTGCGCGTACGTGGGCGCGGCGGGAGGGGGCGGCGGGGGCCAGTTCGCCTCGGCGGCCGACTGGAAGCCGGGAGGAGTCGAGGCCGGAACGGGGCCCGTGGAAGTGGTCGCGGCCTCGCCCTCCGGCGCCTGCGGCTGCCCCGGAGCGGGCGTGGAAGCGGAAGGCCCCTGGGGAGCGTCGGCCGGCGGCACGGGAGGTACGGACGGAACCGGCGGAACGGCCTCGCCCGCAGTGCCCTCGCTGCCCTCGTTCTCTGTGCTCACAGCTCTTTACTCCTCGATTCCACACGATTGTCGGCAAGAGATCCGCTGTGTACGTGTCCTGGGACAGCCTTTCCCAAGACCCGTCAGGCCACTGTAAGCAGGACCTGTGCATCCTCGGACCCATCCTTACATCCGACAAAAAGGACGCGCACTTGTGGTCCGCGCGACGCACCACCCGGCGTGCGCGCCGCGCGTCGCGCGGACGCCTCGGACACAAGCTGTACACAGCACCCGCTCTCGGTGACACGATGACGCAGTGACGCAAGCACGGCAGCCCTCCACGCACCCTTCCATCCAGGTCATCGCCCACCGGGGCGCGTCCGACGACGCCCCCGAGCACACCCTGGCCGCGTACCGGAAGGCGATCGAGGACGGCGCCGACGCACTGGAGTGCGATGTACGGCTGACCGCCGACGGGCATCTCGTGTGTGTGCACGACCGTCGGGTGAATCGCACGTCCAACGGACGCGGCGCGGTCTCCGCCCTGGAGCTGTCCGCGCTCGCCGCCCTCGACTTCGGCTCCTGGAAGGACCGCGAGGACTCGGAGTCCCCGGACTGGGACCCGGTGCCGGGAGAACTCACTTCGGTGCTCACCCTGGAACGACTGCTCGAACTGGTCGCCGAGACACGGGCAGCCGGACGCCCGGTGCAGCTCGCCATCGAGACCAAGCACCCCACCCGCTGGGCGGGCCAGGTCGAAGAGCGGCTGCTGCATCTGCTGAAGCGTTTCGCGCTCGACGTCCCACCGGCCGACGGGCCCCCGCCGGTACGGATCATGAGCTTCTCGGCGCGCTCCCTGCACCGCGTCCAGGCCGCCTCGCCCACCCTGCCCACCGTCTACCTGATGCAGTTCTTCTCGCCACGCCTGCGCGACGGACGGCTGCCCGCCGGGGCCCGGATCGCCGGGCCCGGGATGCGGATCGTCCGCAGTCACCCCGGCTACGTCGAGCGCCTGCACCGCGCGGGCCACCGCGTCCACGTCTGGACGGTCGACGAGCCGGAGGACGTCGAACTCTGCGTCAACCTCGGTGTGGACGCAATCATCACGAATCGCCCCAAACAGGTTCTGTCACAACTGGGACGCCTTTAACATCCGTTACAGGGAGTGCAACGGCGCATTCGAACCGTACTCGATCGTCATGAGTGCGTCACCGGTGGGCGAACGGTCGGTTTCCGGTCCAGCCCAGGGGGGCATCCACTTCGTGGCGTGGGGCAAAGGAGGTCTCGGGGGTGGCGTTGGTGGTGGCACAGGAAGTGCCCGCGTCGTCGAGCATGGCCGTACCCCATGGCCCTGCGGGCGTGGGGCAGGCGCGGCACCGGATGCGCGAGCAGTTGCGCAGCCACGGGATGCCGGATTCGGTCGTCGACGATGCCGTGTTGATTCTTTCCGAACTGCTCAGCAACGCCTGCCGGCACGGCAGGCCGCTGGGCCGGCACACGGATGTGGGCGAGGGCGACATCCGCGCCGCCTGGCGCGTGGACAGAAGGGGAGGACTGACCGTCGAGGTGACGGACGGCGGCGGCCCGACCCGACCGGTCCCGGCCACGCCGTCGGTGACGGCGCGCGGCGGTCGCGGTCTCAACATCATCAGCGCGCTCGCCGAGGAGTGGGGCGTACGCGACGACTCCTCGGGCGAGGTCACCGTCTGGGTCCTCGTCCACGAGGGACACCACGATGAGAGACGCCGGGACGACGAGCACCCGAGCGGGAACGCGAAGGCGAACGGGAACGAAGCGCACGGTGCCGAAGGGCGCGGGAGCAAGGGGCACGGGCGGGCATCCGGAGCCCCGGGCACCTCGGGTTCGTCGAGAGTGTCGGGCATCCGCCGCGCAACGGGCATGTCGAGTCCGGCCGCGCTGGACCGGCTGGGGTTCGCGGGGTCCCTCGACGACGTCGGCTGAGGTCCGCGCCAACGTACGGGCTACGGGCGGAGCCGGAGCCCGACAGCGACGAGGCTCACCGGGCGGCGGACCTCGGGCCCGGCCGCGGCATCGCGGGCACGCCCGGACCGCCCCCCTGGTTCGACGTGCGGGCACGGACCGGGTACGTGGGAACAGGTCCGGACCGGGTACGTGGGACGGGGCACGGACGAGGTACACGGGGCTGGTACGCGGGCGCGTGTGTTCCGGACGTGACGCGGGCCGCTAGGCTCGCGGCCCAGACCGCACTGTCGCAACCGGGAGAAAGCCCACCATGGCCAAGAAGCGCCCCCAGACCAAGGCCGGGAAGCAGCAACTCAAGGACGGCGAGATCCCGGTGGTCGGGGCTCGTGAGCCCTGCCCGTGCGGTTCGGGCCGACGCTACAAGGCGTGCCACGGCCGCGCCGCCGCCCAGGCCGTGGCCGAACTGGTCCACCGCCCCTTCGAGGGCCTGGCCGGTGAGTGCGACTGGGTCGCGCTGCGCGAACTGGTGCCGGCCGCCACGGTCGAGCTGACGCTCAATGGCGGGCTCCCCGACGGCGTACCCTCCGTGACCCTCGCGACCGTCCTGCCGATGGCGTGGCCGGCCCTCCGCCGCGACGACGGCTCGGTCCTGCTGGGGCTGCAGAACGACACCCCGTCGGGCGACCTCAGCCGCGACCTCGCGGACACACTCCGACAGGCGCTCGCCGCCGAGCCCGGCTCGCCCGTGACCGCGCGGCGCGCCCCGGCCGACGGACCGCGGCTTCAGGACATGCTCGACCCCGACGCGGCCTTCGAGCCCGCCGTCCACCCGGGTTTCGAGTTCTGGGTTCCGGACGCGGAGAACGCCGCGCCGGAGGTGTCCGCCTCCCTGGAGCGCGCGAACGAGGCGGCGATCCCCACGGCGCGGCTCTCCGGCGTGGACGCCGCGTACTGGTGCGAGACCCCGGAGAAGAACCACCTGCGCTGGGTCATGCCGCACCCCGAGGAGCAGCTTCTCGACGCGCTCGCCCGGCTGCACGCCGCCGGCGCCTCTTCGTTGGGCGAGGGGACCCGGCTGGTCGGTTCCTTCCGGGCGCACGGGCTGATGGTCCCGGTCTGGGATCTGCCGAGCGCGATGGGCGCGGCGGAGTGCGAGAAGCCTGCGGCGGAGTTCGCGGAGCGGCTGGCCGACGCGCTCGTGTCGGACGCGCCGCTCACCGCCGAGGAGCGCCGGGCCCGCGGCGGGCTCACCAACCGCCAAGTGACGCTCAGCTGACAGTGACGACCGCCGAGCGGGCTCGGTGACTCGCGTCACAACCACCCGTACCGGCAGGTAAATCCCTGTCCGAATACGCGAGATCGAATTTGCGAACGGCAGATCTCTTGTTACGGTTCTAGAAGCCCGGTCGCTGGTGCATCCCCCGTCGCCAGCGATCGGGCATCCTCATTTCCTGGTGCGGCGCACAGCGCACGCCCGGCGCATGAGCCCGCGCACGACCCGCCATCAGTACGGCCCCGCAGCGCGCCCGCCGTTCGCCGCCCGCCCGTCGGACTCTCCGCCCACACCCGGTCCGGGCTTCCCACCACCGCACATCGTCGCCAACCCGCCACGACAGAGCCCGTTTTGACCTGCCGCACCCGGGCGACCCCGCTCCTCCACCCCGGGCCCGCCGCGTCCTTGGCCGAGGCGGTCACTCTCGGACAGAGAAGGATCCCGGATCCCTTTACGCGCCCCTTACGAGGCCAATCGAATAAGCCTTCGAATTTCCGCGAAATAGCCACGGAAGACCCGTCAGAAAACCAACTCTCTCCGCACTTTGCAGCGGCAGACTTTGCACGAGCGGGCACGGAACCGGCATGAGACATCACCGGGACACGGAGGTCCGGGGATTCTCGTGCCGATCAACCGGAGATCATCGTCGGGAATCGCACGGGGCGAACACCGGTGGTCGATGAAGACGCCGAGGGAGAACGAAGGCGACGGGCGACACCAGGGACGACGAAGAGGGCAATGACGAACAATGAGGCGATAGGTCGCGGCATGCGAACTTCGGCCGAATTTCACCCGAATTTCGAGAAGTTCGGCGCAGACACCGGAGACGATTCCACGCCGGCATCACGGAATGCGCCCGCCCACTGCCGGTGACCACTTCCCGAGCACCGAGGCCCCGCCTCATCCCGCCCCGGCCCACGCGAGGCAGGCACACGCGGAGCCCGCACACCACGAGGCCGGACCCGGACCCTGGAAGCACCGAGACCCCGGGGCCCTGCCCCACACAGTGAAGGCGCGATGCCCAGGGCCCGAACACGCCGGATCCGGAGGCATGCGAAGCACCGGATGCCGTCGTCCCGCCGGCCCGCCGGCTCGTCAGTACACGAGTCGTCAGCGCGCGAGCCGTCAGTACGCGAGTCGACTGCCTCCGTCGGGGGCACCGTTGCTCGCCTCGACCAGCGCGTCGAGCACCGTCTCCACATCCGGCAGCCACGGCACCGCGGCTCCGGTCGCGTCTCCGCTGCTGCCCCCGGTCCCGGCTTCGCGGCCGGAGCGGCGTCCGTTCGTACCCGGCAGAGGGCCGGGGGCGGGAGGCCGTTCCCAGCGCACCTGTCCCGTCCCCGTCGCCGACGGCGGAAGGACCAGATAGCCGCCCTCGCCGTGGAAGCGCAGCGAACTGGGCACCCGGTCCTGGACGTACAGCAACTCACCGAGCCGTTCGAGGGTGTACGGGGCGACCAGCAGCGACCACCGGGTCGGCGTCGCCACCACGGGGCCGAGCCGGGTGCCCATCCGGTCCAGTTCGACCAGCGCCCGCGCGGCGGCCACGGCGGGCAGGCTCAGCGCGCAGGGGGCACGGCCACCGGTGGCCAGCACGATCGGCGCGGTGGGCCGGTTGGTCCACCACCAACGCACCATGCGCTCGTCGGTGGTCGCCGCCAGAAGACCGGGGTCGAAGGGGTGCGCGCCGGGTACGGCGCACTCGGGATCGGGGCAGGCGCACCCACGGTCACGGCCGTCACGGCCACCGCGTCCGTCGCCCGCCGCCGTTCCCACTCCGGGGAGCACGGGCCACTGCCACGCGGTGGCACAGATCAGGACCGCGTCGAGCTGGGCGGGCCTTGCCCTGCGCCGGAGCCTGCGTCGCCTTCCGAGGATCTCGCGCATGAGCGCTCGTTCCTTTCCGTTGAACGCCGAGGGTCCACATCACACCACGCGTGCCTCACATCGCGTGTGCATCACTTCGCCGTGCGTGCACGCCCGTCCGACGTGTCGTACGGGTGGTTCGTCGTACCGAGCGTGCGCTGAGCCAGGTCGAGCAAGGGGGGTGAGACGAGCCGGACACAAACATGGCGAGGAGAAGCGCATGCACATCGCGCGTGTCGTCCCATGGTGCAAACCCCGCCACTCGGGGGTGGGGGCGTGGCCGTCACAAGAGAGGACGTCCGGGTCGGCTGCCGGGTTCCCGGGGCGATCGGAACTGCCCCTGACCATCAACGATTACGTACCCAGCATGCCCGAAATGACGCTCCCTACGGGACTTCCCCCGGGACTTCACCCCGAGAACACCCCCCGTCGAGCACCCTCAGTCGACCGCAATTAGCCGCCACCAGGTGCATTTTTCAGCCAACTTAACAGTTGGCCGGACACCACAAAACCCGTAGGGACAATGCTGGACATCGCCTTACTTGTGCGTGTACATGTGGATGCTACGTGTACCTGTAGATGCACTGATAGCGGCGCAGAATGACATGGGGGTTTGCGATGCTATTCCAAGAAGCGCACCGGTGGGAAAGCCTTCTGCCATGAGCGCCCCGCACCTGCCGAAAGTGGCTGGAATCGATCCCATGGTTCCTGTTTCAACGCACACTGCCGGTTCTCTCTCCGGAGTACCGGCCGCCCCCGGAGCATTCGTCCAGGACCGGCTGGCCGGCTGGGTCTCCGACCTCACCACGCTGCACGAACTCACCGAACGACTGGCCAGGACCAGCACGCTCGACGACGCCCTGCGCGAACTCCTGGACGCCGGCGCCGCTCTGGTCGGCGCCCGCCGCGGTCTGGTCGTCTTCGAACCGTCCGACCACCGCGGCCCGGTCAGCACCGTCGGTCTGGGCCTCGCCCACGCCGAACTCGGGCACATCGAGACCGTGCCGCGCAGCGCCACCTCCTACGGCCGGATCCTGGAAGGGGCCCCCGACGCCGAAGGAACGCGGACCACCCCCGATCTGCTCGGCGACACCACCCTGGACCCCCGGCGCCGCGAGGTGGCCGCCCGGCTCGGATACGCCGCCAGTTACGCCGTGCCGATCGTCGCCGAGGCGACCGGCAGGCTCGGCGCCGCCGTCTGGCTGTACGACGAACCGGCCGAACCGCTGGAACGCCAGCGCCATCTCGTCACCCTCTACGCCGGATACGCCGGTGAACACCTCGCCAGGCTGCTGGAACTGGAACGCGCCAGGGCCGATGTCGCCACCGTGGCGGAGGAACTGCTGCCCACCCGCCTGCCCAGGGTCACCGGCGTACAACTGGCGGCCCGTCACCGCGCGGCGCCGGAGGGCGGCGGCGACTGGTACGACGCGCTGGCGCTGCCGGAGGGCGCCCTCGGACTCGCCGTGGGCTCGGTGGACGGCTCCGGACCGAGCGCCCTGGCCGCCATGGGGCGGCTGCGCGCCGGACTGCGGGCGTACGCCGTCATGGAGGGCGAGGATCCGGTCGCCGTGCTCTCCGACCTGGAACTGCTGCTGCGGCTCACCGAACCCGCCCGCTCCGCGACCGCCCTCTTCGCCTACTGCGAACCCTCCTGCCGCAAGATCCTGCTGGCCGGTGCGGGCCACACCCCGCCGCTCCTGATCGGCGACGGGCACACCGAGTTCGTCGAGACCTCGGTCTCCGCACCGCTGGGCATGCTCGCCTGCTGGGAGGCGCCCAGCGTGGAGATCGCCCCGGCGCCGGGCGAGACCGTGCTCCTCTACACCGACGGACTGCTGCGCCGCACCGGCGACTCGACGGACCGGGCGTTCGCCCGGCTGCACTCGGCGGCGGCGCGCGTGCCGAAGGCGCTGCGCGACGACGCCTCGGCCGTCGCCGACCACGTCCTGCGCACCATGCTGCCGGACGGACTCGACCAGGGCGGCGGCTCGGAGGACGTCGTGGTCCTCGCCGCACGCTTCGACTAAGCCGGACGGACCCCGGCGTTCCGGCCGAGCCGTACCGTTCCGGACGCGTCCGGAACGCATACGCCGCGACGGGGGCATGCAGGACGTACACGGCTCGGGACACGTATGCGGCTGGGCGGACGCGCACGGGACGTATACGGTCCGGTCAGGCTGTGTAACAGGCCCTCCGGCCCTGCGCCCCGTATCCGTACGCCCGTACGATGGACGGGGTCCAATGTCGTATCAAGGAGAGACAAGTCGTGGCTGAGGAGCTCACCCAGGAGAACCCGGAGACCCCGGAGAACCCGGAGACCGAAGCAGAGGAAACGATCGAGCAGCGGAAGAACGGTCTGTACCCGGGCGTCTCCGACGAGCTCGCCGCGAACATGAAGTCCGGCTGGGCCGACACCGAGCTGCACGGCCTCGAACCGATCCCCCAGGCCGCGCACACCGCCGCCCGCCGCGCCGCGCTCTCCGCGCGCTTCCCGGGTGAGCGGCTGGTCATCCCCGCAGGCAACCTGAAGACCCGCTCCAACGACACCGAGTACTCCTTCCGCGCCTCCACCGAGTACGCGTACCTCACCGGTGACCAGACGCAGGACGGTGTCCTCGTCCTGGAGCCGACCGAGGACGGCCACGAGGCGACCATCCACCTGCTGCCGCGCTCCAACCGCGAGAACGGCGAGTTCTGGCTCGACGGCCAGGGCGAGCTGTGGGTCGGCCGCCGCCACTCCCTCGCCGAGGCCGAGCAGCTGCTGGGCATCCCGGCGAAGGACGTCCGCGAACTCACGGCCGCGCTCGCCGAGGCCACCGGACCGGTCCGTGCCGTACGCGGCCACGACGCCGGCATCGAGGCCGCCCTGACCGACAAGGTCACCGCGGAGCGCGACGAGGAACTGCGCGTCTACCTCTCCGAGGCCCGGCTGATCAAGGACACCTTCGAGATCGCCGAGCTGCAGAGGGCCTGCGACGCCACCGCGCGCGGCTTCGAGGACGTCGTGAAGGTCCTCGACAAGGCCGAGGCGACCAGCGAGCGGTACATCGAGGGAACGTTCTTCCTGCGCGCCCGCGTCGAGGGCAACGACATCGGCTACGGCTCGATCTGCGCGGCCGGTCCCCACGCGACCACCCTGCACTGGGTGCGCAACGACGGTCCGGTGCGCTCCGGTGAGCTGCTGCTCCTCGACGCCGGGGTGGAGACCAACGACCTCTACACCGCCGATGTGACCCGCACCCTCCCGATCAACGGCACGTTCACGCCGCTCCAGCGGAAGATCTACGACGCGGTGTACGAGGCCCAGGAGGCGGGCATCGCGGCCGTCAAGCCGGGGGCCGCGTACCGCGACTTCCACGACGCCGCGCAGCGCGTGCTCACCGAGAAGCTCGTCGAGTGGGGCCTGCTGGGCGACCTGACCGCTGACAAGGTGCTGGAGCTGGGCCTCCAGCGCCGCTGGACCCTGCACGGCACCGGTCACATGCTCGGCATGGACGTCCACGACTGCGCCGCCGCGCGCACCGAGACGTACGTGAACGGGACGCTGGAGGCGGGCATGTGCCTCACGGTCGAGCCCGGCCTGTACTTCCAGGCCGACGACCTGACCGTCCCCGAGGAGTACCGGGGCATCGGCGTCCGCATCGAGGACGACATCCTCGTCACCGAGGACGGCAACCGGAACCTCTCCGACAAGCTGCCGCGCCGGTCCGACGAGGTCGAGACGTGGATGGCCCGCCTCAAGGGCTGACGCCCCGCCTCAGGGGCCGAGGGCCGATGTCCCGCTTCGAGGACTGACGTCCGCGTGCTGGAGGGCCGCCCCGCTCAGGACACCATGAGCAGGGCGCCCTCCCGCCATTTGAGGACCTTGTCGAAGCTCACCACGGCCCCGCGGCCGGGGCGGTTGCCGAAGTGGACGTGGTCGGCAAGCTGCTCGATCAGACAGAGCCCCCGGCCGTCCTCGGCGCTGAGCGAGGGGTACGGCCGGCCCCCGTACTGCTGCCCCGACGACCGCAGCGTGCGGCGGGAGGGGAAGCCGGGTCCCGAGTCGGTGACCTCGATACGGCACTTCTCGCCGTCCAGATACGCGGTGACCCGGTACTGACCGGGAGCCTCCCCGGGCCGCTCGTCCCTCGGGTCCCACGGGCCCCGGCGCGCGTCCCGCCCCTCGCGCTGTTCCTCCCGCCGTTCTCCGCGCTCTGCGCGTTCGTCCTCTTCTCCCCCCGGAGCGTGCTGTTCCCGTTCCCACCGCTCGTACGGGGGCCGGCCTTCCCGGGGACGGTGGTCGCCACCGTGCTCGACGGCGTTCGCACACGCCTCGGTGAGCGCGACCGACAGGTCGAAGGAGATCTCCGGATCCACGCCCGCCGTCTCCATCGTGCCCAGCAGGAAGCGGCGGGCGAGCGGAACGCTCGCAGCCTCGCGCCGCAGATGGAGGGACCACCAGATGCTCATGCTCCAGCCTCCTGGCTGCGGCTCGACATACCACCGGTACGTATTGCCCTGCCGAACCGTTCGTAAGCGCATCCCGGATGTGAGACCGCTCATTCGGCGGATACCAGCACTCCACCCACCCGTGTATGCCGAACCGGCCCCGGAGGACCGGCCGTTGGTACCGCCGCCACGCGCCGACGCCGCGGCCACGCGTTCCCCTGCCGGGTCCGCCGCCGGACCCGGGACGTTGGGCCGCTCCATGGCCCGGCCCGCTTCCGGCCGGTCGCTCGAAGCCGGGCGCGGCGGGGTCCGTCGCACGTATCGGACGGCCGGTGCTGTTCCGGACCTGCCGTTCCCGGACGCGGGGCGCGGTGCGATGATGGGCCCCGCCATGTCCATTCCTGTCGCACGCGCCGGGGCCGGTGTACGGCTCCTCAGGGCCACGGTGTTCACCGCGGTCTGCGTCGCGCTGTCCGCGGCAGGACATGCCCTGGCATCCTGCGCCACCGTCCCCTGGTGGACGCTGCTCGCCGGTTTCCTGGGAATCTTCGCGGTGGTCGCGCCGCTCGCCGGGCGCGAGCGCTCGCTGCCGACCATCGCCGCCGCGCTGGCCGGCGGGCAGATCGCCCTGCATTCCCTCTTCAGCGTGGGCGCGCCCGCCGCGCATCCGGTCGCCTCGGCCGGGGACGACTCGCTGATCCGGTTCGCGGCGAACATCGTGTGCGGCGCGGGGCCGGCCCGGCTGAACGCCGCCGAAGCCCGCCGCATCGTCACCACCGCGGGCATCGACCCGGCGTCGGTGACCGTCGGGCACCAGCACCTTGCCCCCGAGCTCGGCTCGCACCAGGACGGGCTCGTCGGGCTGCTGCCCGGTCTGCCCATGCTGCTCGGCCATCTGCTGGCTGCCGTGGCGACCGGCTGGCTGCTGCGGCGCGGCGAGATCGCGCTGTCCGGGCTGGCCCGGCTCTCCGCACACGGCGCGCAGCAGGTCGCGGCCGGGGCCCGGCTGCGCGCCCTGCGCGCGGCGCTCGCGCTCGTGGCCGCCCTGCGCGCCGGACTGCCCGGCTCCCCGACGTCCGGGCCGCGCGCCCCCCGTACCGAGGACGACACTCCGCTCCCCGCCGTCGGGGACACGTTGCAGCACATGGTGATCAGGCGCGGGCCGCCACCCGCGTACGCACTCGCAGCCTGACGCGACACCCCCGGCCGGCCACCCAGCCACGCGGCCCCGCTCGCCCCCTGGGTCACCGGGCCGTCCCGGCCACTCGACGCACGCACGCCCGGCATACGGACCCCCGGTTCCTTATCGCCGATGTATGCGCGCCGCGAATGGGAAGAGGTGTCGCGACACCGGTGCGCGACCGCGCACCGGGCCACCTTTCCTCTGTGCTTCCGTGGAGTGATTCCCGTCATGAACGTTTCCCGCATCGCCCTGGCAGGCGGCATCGCCGCGTCCACCGTCCTGCTTCTCGCGGGCACCGCCTCCGCGCACGTGTCCGTGCAGCCGCTGGGCGAGGCCGCCAAGGGCGGCTACGCTTCGGTCAACATCAAGGTCCCCAACGAGCGCGACAACGCCTCGACGGTCAAGCTCGAAGTCAGCTTCCCCACCGACCACCCGCTGGCCTCGGTCACGCCGCAGGCCGTGCCGGGCTGGGACATCGAGGTCACCAAGAGCAAGCTGGCCAAGCCGCTCGACATGCACGGCAAGAAGATCGACGAGGCCGTCTCCAAGGTCACCTGGACCGCCAAGGGCGACAAGGACGAGGCCGGTATCCGCCCGGGCTACTTCCAGCAGTTCCCACTGTCCATCGGCCAGCTCCCCGAGGACGCCGATCAGCTCGTGTTCAAGGCCGTCCAGACGTACGACAACAAGGAAGTCGTCCGCTGGATCGAGGAGCAGAAGGACGGCGCCGCCGAGCCGGAGAGTCCGGCACCGGTCCTCAAGCTGACCGCGCCGGCCGACGGCGGCCACGGCGCGGGCACCGACGACAAGAACGGTACCGGGTCCGCGCACGAGTCGGACGAGCGCACGACGGCCTCCGCCGAGGCGTCCGACGCGTCGAACAGCGACACCACGGCCCGCGTCCTCGGCATCGTCGGGATCGTCATCGGTGCTGCGGGGGTGGCCTTCGGTGTCCTCGCGGGCCGTCGCCGCAACGCCTGACCGGGCAAACCGTCCGGTGCCGGTTCCCACGGTTCCCGGGTGCAGCGGCGCCCGGGGCCTCCGGTCCACGGTGCCGCGGCGCCCGCCCGGGTCCCGCGGTGACGCGGCGTCCGAGCCGAGGCTCCGTGGCGCCCTCTCCGCCCACCAGTCCTCCGATCCACCAGTCCCCTCGCCCCACCAACCCCATCGACCCACCAGGATTCAGTGCTCCATGCGTAAGAAGACAGTGCTGGCCGCGGCGTTCGCCGCCGCGGCGGCGCTCACCCTGTCCGCCTGCGGCGACGACGGCACCGCCGCCAAGCAGCCCGTGGCCGACGTCTCCGTCCCGGCCAAGACCAAGGCCGCGACGGTGCTCGACCAGCCGTTCACCAAGCCCGACCTCGTCCTCACCGACACCCACGGGAAGAAGTACGACCTCCGGGAGCAGACGAAGGGCAAGCCGACGCTGATCTACTTCGGCTACACCAACTGCCCCGACGTCTGCCCGCTCATCATGAGCAACATCTCCATCGCCAAGAAGTCCCTCCCCAAGGCCGACCAGGACAACCTCCGGGTCGTCTTCGTGACCACCGACCCGGAGCGGGACACCCCCTCCTCTCTGGGCACCTGGCTCAAGTCCCAGGACCCCTCCTTCATCGGCCTCACCGGCGACTTCCCGGCCATCCAGGCGGGTGCACGCCAGATCGGCATCGGCATCGACGCGCCGAAGAAGGAGAAGGACGGCACGGTCGTCTCGATGCACGGCTCCCAGGTCGTCGCGTTCTCCCCGAAGACCGACAAGGGCTACCTGATCTACAGCGAGGACACCTCGCCCGGGGACTACACCAAGGACTTGCCCGAGATCGTCAAGGGGGAGAACCCGTGAACCGCCGTACCGCCCTCGCCGGAGCCGCCGCACTCGCCACCGGGCTGGCACTGACACTGACGGGATGCTCGTCCGGTAACGACGAGCCCGAACTGAAGGTGACCGGCGCGTTCATGCCGCAGCCGGTCGACGACATGGCGGCGGGCTTCCTCGTCGTGAAGAACAGCGGCGGCACCTCCGACCGGCTCACCTCGGTCACCAGCCCGCTCTCGGACGACGTCTCGATGCACGAGACGAAGAACGGGGCGATGCGCATGGTGAAGTCCTTCGAGGTGCCCGCGGGCGGCCGGCTGGATCTGGAACGCGGCGGAAACCACCTCATGTTCATGAAGCTCAAGGAACAGCCCAAGCAGGGCGACAAGGTTTCTGTCGAGCTGCACTTCGAGAAGGCCGACACGATCAAGGTCGACCTTCCCGTGAAGGAGACCACCTACAACCCGAAGAAGCAGTGAGGGACTGACACGTCATGACAGCCACCGCCCCGCACTTCGGACCGTCCCCGGCCGCCTCCGCGACACGCCGCCCCCTGGCCGCGGCCGCGCTCCTCACCGCCCTCGTCGGCATGGTGTTCGGCCTGCTGCTGGGCGGCGCGGGCCCTGCGGCCGCGCACGCCGCGCTCACCGGGAGCGATCCGCAGGACGGGGCGGTGGTCGACACCGCTCCCCAGGACATCAAGCTCACCTTCTCCGAATCCGTCGCGCTCGACAAGGACTCCATCAGGGTCCTGGACCCCGGCGGCAAACGTGCCGACACCGGCACCCCACCACGTAATCTCCGGTGCGGCTCCGCCATGGAGTACAGCGTCCCGCTGCGCTCCGGGCTGCCCGACGGCACGTACACCGTCGCCTGGCAGGCCGTGTCGGCGGACAGCCACCCCATCTCGGGCGCCTTCACGTTCTCCGTCGGAGCCCCCTCGAAGACCAACGTCGCCCTCCCTTCGAAGGAGGCGGGCGGCGGCCTCGTCGGCGCCCTCTACGACATCACGCGCTACGTCGCGTACGCCGGTTTCATCCTGCTGGTCGGCGGCTCCGCCTTCGTGCTGGCCTGCTGGCCGCGCGGTGCGGGCGCGCGGCCCCTGCAGCGCCTGGTCGTACGGGGCTGGATGACGCTCACCGTCGCCACGCTGGTCATGCTGATGCTGCGCAGCCCCTACACCGGCTCGGGGAAGCTCGCGGACGTCTTCGACCTCGACGGACTGAAGGCCGTGCTCGACACGAAGCCCGGGGCTGCGCTCGTCTCCCGGCTGCTGCTGCTCGGCGCGTCCGCCCTCTTCATCGCCGTGTTGTTCGGGGCGTACGCACGGACACAGGCGAGGCGCGCGGACGAGCACGAGCGGAAGGACCTCACGTTCGGACTGGCCGCGGGCGGGGTGGTGATCGCCGCGGGGATCGCCGCTACCTGGTCGCTCGCCGAGCACGCCTCGGCGGGCCTCCAGCCCGGCATCGCCATGCCGGTCGACCTGCTCCATCTGCTGGCCGTCGCCGCCTGGCTGGGCGGACTGACGGCACTGCTCGTCGCGCTCTACCGGACTCCGGACATCGATGCGGCGGCGGTGGGGCGCTTCTCCCGTATCGCCTTCGGCAGCGTGCTGGTGCTCACCGCCACCGGGATCTACCAGTCCTGGCGCCAGGTCGGCAGCTGGTCCGCGCTCACCGGCACGGACTACGGACAGCTGCTGCTCGTGAAGGTGGGGCTCGTCGCCGTCATGGTCGCGATCGCCTGGAGCTCGCGCCGCTGGACCGCGCGGCTGGTCCTGGGCGGTGCCGGTGCTCATGCCGGTGCGGAGCGGCGCGACGGCGAGAGCGCCGAGGCCGGTACGAGGGGGCAGCGGGACGACGACGCCACCGGGGCCGCCGTCACGGACAGCGGTGCCGCCGTGACGGACAGCGGTGCGGGAACCGATACCGGTGCAGGCACCGGCACCGGCACCACAGACGCGGACTCCTCGGCGCCCACATCGATGTTGGCACCGGCGACCGAGGACCCTGCGCGGACCGCACAGCTCGCCCGGCAGCGGGCCGCCGTGGCCACCGCCGCGAAGAAGCGGCTCCGCGACGCCGACCCCGACCGTTCGGGGCTGCGCCGTTCGGTCCTGACAGAGGTCGGTGTCGCCGTCGCGCTCCTGGCCGTGACGACCGTGCTGACCTCGACCGAGCCGGGGCGCACCGAGGAGGAGGCCCGTGGCTCCACGACGGCGGCCGTCTCGGCGGCCGAGGGCCCGGTCACCGTGAAGCTGCCGTTCGACACGGGCGGCGAGAACGGCAAGGGGACGGTGCGCATGGACATCGACCCCGGTCGTACCGGCAACGACGAACTCCACATCTGGGTCGAGGGCCCCGGGGGCAAGGCCATGGACGTCCCCGAGTTGAAGGTCGCCTTCACCTTGGAGTCCAAGGGCATCGGCCCGCTTCCCACCGTCCCCACCCGGTTCGCCGAGGGCCATTGGACCGCGAGCGGCGTCCAGATCCCGATGGCGGGCGACTGGAAGGTCGCGGTGACCGTGCGTACCTCGGACATCGACCAGACGACCGTCGACAAGAACGTGAAGATCGGCTGAGCGGAATCGTGAGCGTGTACAAGAAGACCGACAACGGCAGTACGGCCGGTAAGAACGACAGCAACAACGGCGGAATCAACGGCAAGAGCAAGAGCAGCAGCGACGACGGAAGCATCGCCACCGGCGGGAACGGCGAGAGCAGCGGCCATGGCGGCCTCTCCCGGCGGCGGCTGCTGGGCGGCGTGGGCGCGACCGGTGCCGCCGGCCTGGTACTGGGGGCGGCCGGTGGTGCGACCGGCTATGCCGCCACCCGGCCCGACGCGCCGACCGCCCTGACCGCGGTCGGATCCACACAGGTGATGTTTCACGGGAAACACCAACCAGGGATCACCACTCCGCTTCAGGCATGCGGCCATCTCCTCGCCTTCGACCTGGCGCCCGGTGCGGGCCGCAAGGAAGCAGCCGCCCTGATGCACCGCTGGTCGGACGTGGCTCGACGCCTCATGGCCGGTGAACCAGCGGACGGTGGTGCGGCGGACGGCACGACCCACGACACCGGTATCTCCCTGGACGCCGGACCGTCGTCGCTGACCATCACCTTCGGTTTCGGGCGCACCTTCTTCGACCGCACCGGCCTGGTCGACCGCCGCCCGCCGGGGCTCGACCCGCTGCCGCCGTTCTCCAACGACCGCATCGACCTCAAGCAGTCCGACGGCGACCTCTGGGTGCAGATCGGGGCCGACGACGCGCTCGTCGCCTTCCACGCACTGCGCGCCGTGCAGAAGGAGGCCGCCGGATCCACCCGGCTCCGCTGGCAGATGAACGGCTTCAACCGCACTCCGGGTGCCACCGCACGGCCGATGACCGCCCGCAACCTGATGGGCCAGATCGACGGCACCGGCAATCCCAAGCCCGCCGACGACGACTTCGACCAGCGCGTCTTCGTCCCGGCGACGGGGACGGACGCCCGGCACGACTGGCTGGCAGGCGGTTCGTACGCGGTCGTGCGCCGGATCAGGATGCTGCTCGACGACTGGGAGAAGCTCTCGGTGGAACGGCAGGAACGGGTCATAGGGCGGCGCAAGACGGACGGCTCCCCGCTCAGCGGCGGCTCCGAGACCACGCCCATGAACCTCGACAAGGCCGGTCCGGACGGCAGGCTCCTGATTCCGGACAACGCGCACTCCCGGATTTCCTCCCCGCAGAAGAACAGTGGCGCGGCCATGCTGAGGCGCCCGTTCTCCTACCACGACGGCATCGCGTCGGACGGGACTCCGGACGCCGGACTGCTGTTCATCTGCTGGCAGGCGGATCCGCTGCGCGGGTTCGTGCCGGTGCAGCGCAAGCTGGACCGGGGAGACGCCCTGTCGCCCTTCATCCGGCACGAGGCCAGCGGCCTGTTCGCGGTACCGGGCGGGGCGGCGGAGGGCGAGTACGTGGGGCAGCGGCTTCTGGATTCCTGAAACCCCGGCTGGATTCCTGAAACCCCGGCTGGATTCCTGAAACCCCGGCTGGATTCCCGAAACCCCGGCTGGATTCCCGAAACCCCGGCTGGATTCCCGAAACCCCGGCTGGATTCCCGAAACCTCGGCGCGAAGCCGCCGGAAGCCCTCGGACCGACCTCACGAGGGCTTGTGGCCGCCCCCGCGGGAGCTCGTGGCCGACGCCGCGTCGAGCGTGCGGGTCCGGGGCGGTGCGACGGGGCGGACGTCGCCGGGAGGGGCACTAGGGTGACGGTATGTCCGCCACGCGCTACGCCTATCTCGGCCCCGAAGGCACCTTCACCGAGGTCGCCCTCCGTACGCTCCCGGAAGCCGCCACCCGCGAACTCGTACCGATGGTCTCCGTCCCGGCGGCCCTGGACGCGGTGCGCAGCGGATCCGCCGCCGCGGCGCTCGTGCCGATCGAGAACTCGGTCGAGGGCGGCATCACCACGACGCTCGACGAGCTGGCCACCGGCGAGCCACTGATGATCTACCGCGAGGTGCTGCTCTCCATCAGCTTCGCGCTGCTGGTGCGGCCCGGGACCCAGCTGTCCGACATCAAGTCGGTCACCGCGCATCCGGCCGCGCAGCCGCAGGTGCGCAACTGGATGGCCGCCCATCTCCCGGACGCCGTGTGGGAATCCGCTGCGTCCAACGCGGACGGCGCCCGGCTGGTGCAGGAGGGGCGGTACGACGCCGCCTTCGCCGGTGAGTTCGCGGCGGCGACGTACGGCTTGGAGCCGCTGGTCACCGAGATCCACGACGCGGAGAACGCGCAGACCCGCTTCGTCCTGGTGGGCCGCCCGGCCCGGCCCGCCGCGCCGACGGGTGCGGACAAGACGTCGGTGGTCATCTGGCTGGGCGAGGACCAGCCCGGTGCGTTGCTCGAACTGCTCCAGGAGTTCGCGGTACGCGGAGTGAACCTGATGCTGATCCAGTCGCGGCCGACGGGCGCGGGCATCGGCAACTACTGCTTCGCGGTGGATGCCGAGGGTCACATCGCGGACCGGCGGGTCGGCGAGGCGTTGATGGGCCTGAAGCGGATCTGTCCGAACGTACGGTTTCTCGGGTCGTATCCGCGGGCCGGGGTGGAGCCGAAGGACGTACGGCCGCTGCGGCCCGGCACATCGGACGCGGAGTTCACCGAAGCCGCCGACTGGCTGGCCCGGAACCTGGACGGCCGGGTCTGACACCGCTCCACGACAGCCCCGGAACGGGGCGGGACCCGGACCACAAGAGTGGGGCCGGGGCCGAGAGCGAAGCCAGGAGCAGGGCCAGGCCGGAAAACAGGGCCAGGCCGGGAGCCGGTGCCAGGCCGATATCACCAGCCGATTTTCGACTCCCCCGCCACCCAGGAGTTATCCACAGGGACGGTTCTCGACCTGGGGACAAGTCGACATCGAAATGCGACACGATCGACATATCGCCCCGATCGACTCGGATGCATCCACAGCCACCCGACCCGGCCAGGTCGCCCACCACCGCCCCGATTCCGGTGATCAGCCCTGCAAAACAAGGAATCCCCACCCGAACGGGCGCCCTCGGCAGGTTTGAGAGAAGATTCTGCGCGCCACGGCATCACTTTCGGAGCACACCCCTCCGCCATCCACAGACTTTCCCCACAGCCTGTGGATAACTCGCACAGAGGTCGACACCTGTGGACAAGGAGACCTCAACTCCCGCCCTTCACGGGGCAGATGCGTCAACGAGGCCACCACTCTCCGCCCCCTTTGGGGGAGTAAACTCATTTCGTTGACCGGCCGGATCCGACACCGAACACAATCGGGCCCGACGCCGAATGCACAATACCCCCGCCATTTATCAATTCTCACAATTCGGGCAAAATGACACGCTCGGCAATATCGGTTCGAGCTGTGGAAGCGCGCACCGGTAGCCTGGAGGGGTGATTGACCTTCGCCTGCTCCGTGAGGACCCCGACCGTGTTCGCGCCTCCCAGCGCGCCCGTGGAGAGGACGTCGACCTCGTCGACGCCCTTCTCTCCGCCGACGAGCGGCGCAGGTCGTCCGGCGTCCGCTTCGACGAACTCCGTTCCGAGCAGAAGTCGCTCGGCAAGCTCATCCCCAAGGCGAAGCCCGAGGAGCGCGCCGAGCTGCTCAAGCGTGCCGAACAGCTGAAGGCCGACGTCAAGGCGGCCGACGCGGCACAGGACGAGGCGGACGCCGAGGCCAGGAGCCTGATGCTCAAGCTCGGCAACATCGTTCACGAGGACGTGCCGGTCGGCGGCGAGGAGGACTTCGTCGTCCTGGAGACCCACGGCACGATCCGTGACTTCGGGGCCGAGGGCTTCGAGCCCAGGGACCACCTGGAACTCGGCGAGATGCTGGGCGCCATCGACATGGAGCGCGGCGCCAAGGTCTCGGGATCGCGCTTCTACTACCTGACGGGCATCGGCGCGCTGCTGGAGCTCGCCCTCGTCAACGCGGCGATCGCGCAGGCCACCGAGGCCGGCTTCGTCCCGATGCTGACGCCCGCGCTGGTCCGCCCGCGCGCCATGGAGGGCACCGGCTTCCTCGGCCAGGCCGCGGAGAACGTGTACCACCTGGAGAAGGACGACTTCTACCTGGTCGGCACCTCCGAGGTCCCGCTCGCCGCCTACCACATGGACGAGATCATCGAGGCCGACAAGCTGCCGCTGCGGTACGCGGGCTTCTCGCCGTGCTACCGCCGCGAGGCCGGCACGTACGGCAAGGACACCCGGGGCATCTTCCGCGTCCACCAGTTCGACAAGGTGGAGATGTTCTCGTACGTCGACCCCGCGGACGCCGAGGCCGAGCACCGCAGGCTCCTCGACTGGGAGAAGCAGTGGCTCACCGCCCTTGAGCTGCCGTTCCAGGTGATCGATGTCGCCACCGGCGATCTGGGCGCCTCGGCCGCCCGCAAGTTCGACTGCGAGGCGTGGATCCCGACCCAGGGCAAGTACCGCGAGCTGACGTCCGCGTCGAACTGCAACAGCTTCCAGGCGCGCCGTCTGTCCGTCCGGATGCGCGACACCCGCGACGGCAAGAAGGTCCTCCAGCCGCTGGCCACGCTGAACGGCACGCTCTGCGCCGTGCCGCGCACGATCGTGGCGCTCCTGGAGAACCACCAGCTGGCCGACGGTTCGGTACGGGTCCCCGAGGTCCTCCGGCCGTACCTGGGTGGGCGCGAGGTGCTGGATCCGGTCGCCAAGTGACCTTTCCGTACAAACTCGTCGCGACCGACCTCGACGGCACGCTGCTGCGCAATGACGAGACGGTCTCCGAACGCACCCGTGCGGCGCTGACCGGGGCCGCCGCGGCCGGTGCCGCACACATCATCGTCACCGGCCGCGGTGTGCCGTGGACCCGGCACATCCTGGACGACCTCGGCTACGAGGGCCTCGCGGTCTGTGGCCAGGGAGCGCAGGTCTACCACGCGGGCGAGCACAGGCTGCTGACCTCGCTGACACTGGACCGGCAGCTCGCCGGGCTCGCGCTGTCCAAGGTCGAGGCCGAGGTCGGCCCGCTGGCGCTGGCGGCGAGCCGCGACGGACTCGACGGCGAGGTGGTGATCGGCCCCGGCTACCGCGTCCAGGACGGGCCGCTGCCGTCCATCGTGGCGCAGGACCCGGCCGAGCTGTGGGCCGCCCCGCTGAACAAGGTCTACATCCAGCACCCGGAGCTGGACGACAACGCTCTGACGAAGGCCGCGCGAGCGGCCGTCGGCAATCTGGTGGACGTGGTCATGGCCGGTCCGGGCACGGTGGAGATCCTCCCGCTGGGGCTGAGCAAGGCGACCGGGCTCTCGCTCGCCGCACGCCGCCTGGGCGTGAAGGCCGCGGAGACGCTGGCCTTCGGCGACATGCCGAACGACATCCCGCTGTTCGCCTGGGCACGGCACGGTGTGGCCATGGCCAACGCGCACGAGGACCTGAAGGCCGTGGCCCAGGAGATCACGGCGTCCAACGAGGACGACGGCATCGCCGTGGTTCTGGAGCGCCTGCTCTAGGCCGAGTCCTCGAACAGGCGGTGTTCGGCCCCGGGCGCCGGCCCGGGGCCGCTCGCCGTACGGGGCCGGGCACGGGTGAGCCGGTCGTACGTGTATCGCCCGCGTCCGGTCGTACACCGCCGCTCCCGTGCGAGGACGGTACGCGTACAGAAGCCGGACACGAACCGGCACGGCCCCGGGCCCGGGCCCCGGGCCCCGGGCCCCGGGCAGCGGGCAGCGGGCAGCGGGCAGCGGGCAGCGGGCAGCATCTGCCGCAGCCGTATCGGTGTCCACACCGCGGGCAAGCTCGGCGGAGGATGCGCGGATCGAACGCGCGCGGGGTTTCACGGCCCCGACGACGGCTTAGCAAGCCGCTGCCTTACCACTCGGCCAATCCTCCGGGAGGGCGGCCGCGCGCGAAGGCGCGAAGAAGCCGCCCCGGGCGTCCTGCCCCGATCGGCGCGGCGGAGTCGTCGGTGACTACTCCGGCGCCGTCTCGGGGCCGCCCTGATGGGAACTCGACGGACTCGGACTGTCGGTCATCGTCGCGCTCCTCTCCCGGTCTGTGGCGTACACGCGGGCGTACGGCTGTCGTTGGGCGCGTGCACTGTGCCGGGGCTCGGGCCCGCAGGGCCCGGTCCAGCACGTGTCGCACCAACTACTTTGCCCAGGAAGGCCCTTGGGCGCCACTCGATTTCGGGCAACGCCGAAGGGCCGTGAACGGCCCGCAGGTCAGCGCTGCCTGCCCCTGCGATTCAACTCCTGCAGACGGCGGGCGAGATCGTCCATCCTGCCGTCGATCCGCACGACATCCTCGGACAGATGCCCCAGCCGCACGCTCATGGCGCCGACGACCCGATGGGTGAGGTCCAGTCTCCGGTCGAGGCTGTCGAGCCGATGCGACATCCGGTCGAGGACGGGCCCGAGTTCCTGGAGCGCGCTGCCCACTCCGGCGAGGCAGCTCTCGACCCGGGTGACGCGGCGTTCGAGCGAGGCGTAGCCCGCCTGGAGGTCCTGCTCGGCGTCGAGCAGATACGTACGAACGCATCGGGCGATGTCGCTGTCGCGAAGAAGCATCGCCACGTTGAGCACGGTCCTTCGGGTGTAGAGGGTGAGCCGAGCAGGAGCCTGTGGATAACTTCCACTTCGCTCACCGTCCCATAGGGACAACATGTCCCTATGGAATTCCCGCAGCTCAGAGCCACGAAGCAGTCTGAGCCCGTTTTCTTCGACCTCGGCCCGATGCCGCTGGGTGACCTTCTTGACGGCCTCTGTGGATACTTCGAAGTAGCGAGCCACGTCCTCTGTGCGAAGGTGAATTCCGTCCGGGAGCATGACAAGGGCCTTGACCTTGTCGAGGACATCGACGCGTCCCACCTGTTCGACGCGCAGCGCACGCGATTCGAGCAGGGCGACTTCTGCGGGCATGGGCATGCCTTCCGATCGTGGAACCAGTGATGGACAGCCCTGTCCCGGGCCTGAGGGCGGAGGACGCTCACAGTTGCCACTCACTCGACGACCGACCCGGCGAGCACTCCCCCACCGGCATCGGCAATACCCGATTCACGAACGCTACGACGCCACGGATCCCAGTTGCCTCCACGCGCCCCGCATAACGAACCGATAACCGTACAGTTACGGGCACTTGTGTCCGAAACGCGTCAACCCCCGCCCGACGGGCGAGGGTCGACAAGGGCGGCAGGGGGTCGGGGCACCGGGAGAGGGAAGCCGGGCGGAAAGGCGCCCGGCTCAGGCCGCGTTCACGGGCTCCCGGGCACTCACCAGAGTCGGGCGCACCGGACACCCTCTCCTCACGCCCTCAACGGCCTCACACCCTCACGGCGCAGCCTGCGTGCCGTGACCCGACCGACATGCATCGGGCGGCTCCACGCACCACCGCCCTGACTGACCGGGCGGCTCCACCCGCCGCGGCCCCCCGCTCACCGGGCAGCCTCGACCCTTCGTGGGCCCACGCGCTCCTCCCCGACCGGGCTCACTCCTCCCCGGCCAGCTTCAGTGTGCGCAGCTTCTGACCGGCGTACCAGGTCGCCGCCACCGTGACCGCGACCAGCAGGGCGGTCGCGACCGGCAGCCCGACGTCGGAAGTGATCGCACCGTCGCCGCCGACCTTCTCGGCCACCGCGAGGGACCACTGCTGCACACTGAGCGTGCGCGCCCCCGGCACCAACGAGCCGAACAGGGCCTCCCAAACCAGCGCGTAGACGAGGCCGAAGACCACCGCGTGCCGGCTGACCGTGCCCAGCAGCAGGAACAGCGAGCTGTACGCGATCGAGGCGACCAGCGCCGCGATGGTGTACGCCACCGCGATCTGCTGGCCGTTGCCATTGAGGATCAGGCCGGCGATCAGTGTGGGCAGCGCGGAGAAGACCATGGTGACGGCGATGGACACGATCAGCTTGGTGGAGATGATCGTCGGTCGCTTCACCGGCTTGGCCAGCAGGTAGACGATCGATCCGTCGTCGATCTCGGGACCGATGGCCCCGGTTCCGGCGATCACGCCGATCAGCGGCACCATCGTGGCGATGGCGAAGCCTCCCAGCACGTCCGACGCGATCTGGTCGTCGGCTCCGGCGAACATCCGTACCGCCACGGCGATGGCCACCAGCAGCACCGGCAGGACGAAGAGGATGGCGGCCCGGCGTCGGCCGAGCAGGGCCCGGTAGGTGAGCCGGGCGACTGTGGGGTCGTACATGACGATTCACAGCTCCTTTCAGGCCACTACTCAGGCCGCTACGAGATAGGAGAAGACCGATTCGAGGGACTCGTCGGACGGCGAGACGGTCAGGAGACGGATTCCGTGCTCGCGTGCCACCTTCGGCAGCAGTTCGGTGAAGCGCCCGAAGTCGACCGCCTGGATGCGCAGGGCCCGCTCGCCCAGGTCCACCTCGATACCGGCCGTCGACGGGTCGGCGATGAGCGCGGCGGCGAGGGCGCGGTCGTCGCTGGAGCGGACGAGGTAGCGGTGGGGGCGGTCCGTCATCAGCCTGCGGATCTTCCGGAAGTCACCGGATGCCGCGTGCCGTCCCGCCACGATCACCTCGATGTGCGAGGCGAGTTGCTCGACCTCTTCGAGGATGTGGGAGGAGAAGAGCACGGTACGTCCCTCGGCCCCCATCAACCGCAGCAGCTCCATCAGCTGCATCCGCTGACGCGGGTCCATCCCGTTGAACGGTTCGTCGAGGAGCAGCACCGACGGCTCGTGGACCAGGGCGGACGCCATCTTCACGCGTTGGCGCATGCCCTTGCTGTATGTGGAGATCTTCCGGTCCTGCGCGTACTCCATCTCGACCGTGGCCAAAGCCCGACGTGCCTCCGCGTCGCCGAGGCCCTGGAGTTCCGCGTTGGCGACGACGAACTCGCGGCCGGTCAGGAAGTCGTACATCGCCTCCCGCTCCGGGACGATGCCGATCTCCTTGTACACCGCCTCGTTCCGCCAGATCGCCCGTCCGTCGAGCGTGACGGTGCCCGTCGACGGGGCGAGGAAGCCGGCCATCATGTTGATCAGCGTGGACTTGCCCGCGCCATTGGGCCCGAGCAGCCCGGTGACGCCCGGTCCCACCGTCATGCTCACGTCGTTGACGGCGACCACGTTGCCGAACCAGCGCGAGGTGTGGTCGATCTCGATGGTGGTCACAGCCCGACCCTCCGGTAGCGGCGCATCAGTACGGCGTACGAGCCGGCGACGAGCGCGAGAACAGCGAACAGATAGACCGCGCCGACACCGACCCCGGGGACCGCCCCGCCGGGGAAGGGTGAACTGGCGCCGAGGAACGCGGCCTGCACGCCCCCGATCAGCGTGATCGGGGAGAACAGCCCCAGCCACTCGACGGCGCCCTCGGAACCCGTCTGCCAGGCGATGGCCTGCACCGTGGAGACCGCGCCGTAGGAGATGGTCAGCACGGCGATCACCGCGGCGACACCGAAGCCGCGGCGCGGCGTCAGTGCCGCCATCACCAGCCCCAGTCCGGCGAAGAGCACGGAGAGCAGCGTCACCGACAGCATCCCTTGTCCGAATCCCTTGGTCTGCTCGACGAAGTCGAACTTCCCCAGCAGCGCGCCCGCGTAGAGGATCACGAGTGGCGCCCCGGTGAGGATGAGCAGCGCGGACGCCATGGCAGCCAGTTTGGCGACGACGTAGTCGACGCGCTCGATCGGTCGGGAGAAGTACAGCGGAACACTTCTGAAACGCAGATCCCTGGAAACCGACTGCGGCGCCTGGGCGGCTACGAACAGGCCGATGACGGCCTGCATGTAGATCGCGAAGGACGTGTACTTGATCTGCAGGGCCGTGCTGCCCGGAATGGAGATGGAGACGGCGACGATGATCGCCGCGACCACGCACATCACGCCGAGGAGAAGCATCGGCAGCACCTTGGACTTGGCGGAACGTCCCAGTCCGAAGGCGCCCCGCAGGGACTGCGAGTACAGCGAGCGGCGCGCATAGCCGCGGCCGAGCCGGGGACCGTCGTAGGAGCGGTACCCGATGTTGTGGATACGGGAGGTGTCGCTCCCGCTCACGGCTCCGGTCTGTGTGCTCGTCACGGCCGATCCCCCTCTGCTGCAAGGCCCTTCCGGTCCGCGGCCGTGGCGGGCCCGGTCGCGGGCTCGGCGGGCGCCGGCATGGCCGCCGTATCTCCTGCGGCGGCGCCGGTCCGGGGCTCCTCCTCGGTGCGGAAGACCTCGGCGATGTGGTGGCGCCGCTGTTCCATCCGTACAAGGCCGAGCCCGAGCGCGGCGACGCTGTCGCGCACGATGTCGTACGTCTCCTCGCCGGTGGCCTCGACCAGCAGGATGTGGCCCGCGCCGGGCAGCCCCTGTCCGTCCAGACCGTCCTGGCCCACGAGACCGACGCCGGCCCGGACGAGGGCCCGGCTCAGTGCGGCCGTGCCGTCGGGATGGGTGTCGCTGTCGGTGACCTCGACCGCGAGGGTCGTGGTGGTCTGGGTGAAGTCGCTGGTGGAGCTGGACCGCAGCAGGGAGCCGCCGTCGATGACGACGACGTGGTCACAGGTGCGTTCCAGCTCGCCCAGGAGGTGCGAGGTGACCAGGACCGAGATGCCGAAATCGGTGTGGACGCGGCGGATCAGCCCGAGCATCTCGTCGCGGCCGACCGGGTCCAGACCGTTGGTCGGCTCGTCGAGCAGAACCAGCCGCGGGTCGTGCACGAGTGCCTGGGCCAGCTTCACTCGCTGCTTCATGCCCGTCGAGTATCCGCCGATGGGGCGGTAGCGCTCCTCGTACAGGCCGACGTGGCGCAGGGTGTCCGCCGTGCGCTCACGCGCTGCGGTGGGCGGCAGACCGGACATCCGCGCCATGTGGACGACGAACTCGGTGGCCGAGACGTCCGGCGGCAGGCAGTCGTGCTCGGGCATGTACCCGACCCGCTCCCGGATGGCGGCGCCGTCGGTGGCGACATCGAGACCGAGCACCGTGGCCCGGCCCTCGGTGGCGGGGGACAGACCCAGCAGGATCTTGATCAATGTGGATTTACCGGCTCCGTTGGAACCCACCAGGCCGGTCACACCGGGTCCGATGTCCAGGGAGAGCCGGTCGAGCGCGGTCACCCGTGGGAACCGCTTGCTCAGGCTTTCGGTCGCGATGACAGTCACGGCTCCGACGGTAGTGGCGCGGGCCACACCGCACATCAGCCCTGGGGTTGGACAGCGCCTCAGACTCCAGGTGTACGGGCCCGTAGGGGGACCACCACCCGGAGGGGGATCCGGGGCCGTGACGGGTGCCCGCGGTTTTCCACAGGTCTCCGCACACCCCTTGACGCAGCCGCGGGACATTGTCACATTCATCAGTGTCACGTTACGGACACGTACCGCACACAGCAGGGAACGGACGGTGGCATGGCTTCGGCAGTGAAGGACGAACGAGCCCCGGAGCTGCGGGGGTTCGCGGAGGTGCAGCGTCTCGCGTACGCCTGCGCCGAGGCGGTCGCCGGACGGCTCGTGCCGGGGGTGACCGAGCGCGAGGCGGCCAGGATGCAGCGCGACTGGCTGCGCGAGCGCGGGGTCCGGGACTGGTTCCACCTCCCGTTCGCCTGGTTCGGGGACCGGACGGCGTTCGCCGGTTTCAAGGTGCCCCTGCAGTTCTTCCCGACCGACCGGCGGCTGGAGCCGGGGATGCCGTTCATCCTCGACATGGCCCCGGTGTACAAGGGGTTCACGGCGGACATCGGGTATTCCGGCTGTCTCGGGCCCAACCCCCTGCACGACAAGCTCCTCGCCGATCTGGAGGCGCACCGCGAGCTGATCCTGCGCGAGGTGCGGGAGCGGCGTCCGCTGCGCGAGATCTACGAGGACGTCGACCGGCTGATGGTCAAGCAGGGGTACGCCAACCGGCATCGCGCGTATCCGTTCGGCGTCATCGCCCACAAGATCGCCCGCGTTCCCGAACGCCGTTGGTCCCCACATGTGTTCGGCTTCGGCACCCAGTCCCTCAAGGGGCTGCTGAGCGACGCGCTGCACGGCCACCGGGAGGGCTGGTCGCCGCTGTGGAGCCCGTACCGCTTCTCCGACCACCCGCCGCGGCCGGGGCTGTGGGCGGTCGAACCCCACCTCGGATTCCGGGGTACGGGCGCCAAGTTCGAGGAGATCCTGGTGGTCACCGACTCCAAGGACCCCGAACGGAGTGCCTTCTGGCTGGATGACGATCTGCCGCATGTGCGGCGCTGGGCCGAGGAGAGGGTGGCTTCCCAATGCTGATGTCAAGCCGCGAGGGTTACTGGTGGTGCGACTTGGTAGCACCGTCGGTCACGGATGAGTGCGCAGATGACGTTGACGC
>NZ_JBEZVN010000009.1:0-200404 GCF_040636995.1 Streptomyces sp. NPDC032161
GACCTGCTCACCCCGTACGAGACGGCCGGCGGCACCCGGCGCTGGTTCGCCGGCGGGCTGCTCGGCCAGTGGGCCGTTTGGACCGGCTCCGCCGTGGCGCTCCTCGACGACGTGCGCAGGGCGCGCGCCGGGGACCACGAGGCGATGGTGCGCTGCCTGGCACGCCGCCCCGAGCTGACCGACGCCAACAGCGCGGTCTTCGACGTGCGCGGCGCGTTCCGGGGCTGCATCGCCGGGGTGCACGAAGTCCTGTACCGCCAGGGCCTGTTGGCGAACATCCGCTGCCTGGACCCGGCCGAGACACTGTCCCCCGGGCAGGCCGAGGAGATCAGCCGGGTGGCCGCGGCCTACCCGTGGCTGACCGATGACGCCTTCGTCGCGGAGCATCTCGATGCCTGGCTGTCCTGACCCGGCGACCACCCGCGACCGGGTGGTCGTCGCCGTGCCGCCCCGGCTGCGGGAGCAGTTCTTCGCCGCCGAGGTGTGGCGGGAGCTGGAGCGGGCGGCGGAGCTGACGGTCCTGGACCACCACCGGGACCGGGACGCGGTCGCCGCCGCGCTTCCGGGCGCCCGCGCCCTGATCACCGCGTGGGGCGCGCCGCGGGTGGATGCCGGGCTGCTGGCCTCGGCGGACCGGCTGGAGCTGGTGGCGCACACCGGTTCGGCGGTCGCCCCGTACGTCACCGAGGACGTGTTCCGGCGGGGCATCTCGGTCACCCAGGCCGGGGACGAGATGGCCCGCCCGGTCGCCGAGGTGGCGCTCGCGTTCACGCTCGCGCTGCTGCACCGCGTCCACCGCTTCGACCACGCGCTGCGCGGCGGGGCGCCGTGGGCGGCGGCGGGCGAGGCGCCGCCGCGCCACGAGATCCGCGGCAGCGACATCGGGGTCATCGGCGCCTCCCGCACCGGCCGCGCCTACATCGCCCTGGTCCGGGCGATGGGGGCGCGGGTGAGCGTCACCGACCCGTTCCTGTCCGAGGCGGACGCCGAGGAGCTCGGTGTACGGTCCGTCCCGCTGGAGACGCTGCTGTCGCGCAGCCGGATCGTGGCCGTGCACGCGCCGGTCACCGAGGAGACGCACCGGATGATCGGCGCCGCGCAGCTGGCGCTGATGCCGGACGGGGCGGGTCTGGTGAACACCGCCAGATCGTGGCTGGTCGACGAGGACGCGCTGCTGGCCGAGCTGTCGTCGGGCCGGCTGGACGCGGCGATCGACGTCTTCGACGCCGAGCCGCTGCCCGTGGACCACCCGCTGCGCTCCCTGCCGAACGTCCTGCTCACCCCGCACCAGGCGGCGGGCACCGTCGAGTGCCGTCGGCGGCTCGGCGCGAGCGCCGTCGACGAGGTGCTGCGGCTGCTCGCCGGACGCCCCCCGGCGCACGCCGTCACCGTCGACGCCCTCGCCCGACTGCACTGAGCCCCCTGCGAAACCCCCGACACCCCTACCCCTTGAGAGAGTTCCTCCCATGCGACTGATGCGCATCGGCGAGCCCGGCCACGAGCGCCCGGTCCTCGTCCGCCCCGAAGGCCGTCACTACGACCTGTCCGGCATCACCGACGACATCGACGGCGCGTTCCTCGCCGCGCTCGCGGACGATCCGCACCTGGTCCCCGCCGAGACCGCGCTCCCCGAGATCGACATCACCGGCGAGCGGATCGGCGCCCCCGTGGCCCGTCCCTCCGCGCTGCTCTGCATCGGCCAGAACTACGCGGCGCACGCGGCGGAGTCCGGCAGCGAGCCGCCCGAGCAGCCGATCCTCTTCTACAAGTCGCCGAACACGGTCGTCGGCCCGTACGACGACGTGCTGATCCCGCGCGGTTCGAAGAAGACCGACTGGGAGGTGGAGCTGGCCGTCGTCATCGGCCGCCGCGCCTCGTACTTGGACTCCCCCGCCGACGCCGCCGCGCACATCGCGGGCTACGCCGTCAGCAACGACGTGTCCGAACGCGCCTTCCAGCTGGAGGAGTCGGGCGGCCAGTGGTCCAAGGGCAAGAGCTGCGCCACGTTCAACCCGCTGGGCCCGGTGCTGGTGACGGCCGACGAGGTCGGCGACCCGCAGCGGCTGCGGCTGCGCAGCTTCGTCAACGGCGAGCCGCGGCAGGACTCCAGCACCGCGGACATGATCTTCAGCGTGGCGCACCTGGTGCACCACCTGTCGCAGTACCTGGTGCTGGAGCCGGGTGACATCGTGAACACCGGCACCCCGCAGGGCGTGGCGCTGTCCGGCCGCTTCCCGTACCTGGGAGCGGACGACGTGATGGAGGTCGAGATCTCGGGGCTGGGACGCCAGCGCAGCGTCTGCCGCCCCGCCTGACGCCGATCCGCCGGGCGCGGCCCCGCCCCCCCGTCGGATCGGGACCGCGCCCTCCCTTTGACGCCCCGCCCCGGCCCGAACGCCCCTCAGTCCTCGGGGAGTTCGACCGGGGCGATGTCGTCGAACACGTCGCCGGGGCCGGGGTTGGTCGGGTCGGTCGCGCCGCCGAACCGGGCCATCACACCCCAGACGGCGTTGAGCGCGGTCTGCACGGCGCCCTCGGCCCATCCGGCCGTCCAGGAGATGTCGTCGCCCGCGAGGAAGATGCCGCGCCGGTCGGCGGGCAGCCGGTCCTGCATGAAGTGGGTGAACAGCCGTCGCTGGTACCGGTAGTGGCCCGGCAGGTTGGCCTTGAACGCGCCCATGAAGTACGGCTCGTTCTCCCACGAGACGGTCACCGGGTTGCCGATGATGTGCTTCCTGATGTCGACGTCCGGGTAGATCTCGCCGAGCGACTTCAGCATGACCTCCATGCGCTCGTTCGCGGAGAGCGGCAGCCACTTCAGGCTGTCGTCGCACCAGGTGTACGAGAGGCAGATGACGGCGGGCCGGTCGGGGCCGTCGTCCAGGAGGTACGTCCCCCGGGTCATCCGGTCGGTGAGCGTCATCGACATGCGGTCCCGCCCGGTTCTCTCGTCCTTGTCCAGCCAGAACGGCCGGTCGACGGGCACGAACAGCTTGGACGACTCCATGTAGTGGGTGCGCTCCATCGCCGTCCAGTGGTCGATCGGGAAGAGCGCGTCGTCGCAGTCGATCTTCGAGAGCAACAGCCAGGACTGTCCGGTGAAGATCACTGCGGGATAGGTGCGGATGTCACCGGTGGCGTCGGTGACGGTGATCCGGTTGCCGGCGGTGCGGTGCAGCCGGGTGACTGCGGGGCGCGGTTCGCCACCGTGCAGCGAGGACAGCGAGGTGCCCAGCGGCCAGTGGACGATCTTGCGCGGTTCGCGTTCCCAGAGCCGCAGCGGGAGTTGCTGGCTGCCGCCGACGATGGAGCGGTGGTGGTCGTCCGCCTCGGTGTAGACGACGCGCAGGATCTCCAGGATGGAGTTGGGGAAGTCGGTGTCCCATCCTCCGGTGCCGAAACCGACCTGGCCGAAGATCTCCCGGTGCTTGAACGACCTGAAGGCGTCGGAGTCGCAGAGGAAGCCGTAGAAGGTCTGGTTGTCGAGCCGGTGGACGAGCCTCGACCAGAGCTCCCGGACGCGCGGCACGTCGCGCTCGCGCATCGCGCGGTTCATGTCCGAGAAGTCGGCGTCCTCCTCCAGGCACCGGTTCCAGGCGTCCATCACGTCCCGGTACACCTGCGGCAGGTCGTCGATGGTCCGCGCGTAGTGCGACTCGCCCTTGAGGTCGACGACGGTCGACGGGGTGGCCGGGCCGAGCGGGTTGGGGAACGGCCTGGTCTCCAGGCCGACCAGGTCGATGTAGTGCTGGAGCGCGGTGGAGGAGGGCGGGAAGCGCATCGCGCCCATCTCCGCGGTGAGTTCCCCTCCCTCACCTGCGGCGGAGCAGCCGTCGAAGCCGACGGTGCGCAGCCGGCCGCCGATCCGGTCGGCCTCGTACACCACGGGCCGCAGGCCCATCTTCATCAGCTCGTACGCGGCGACGATGCCGGACAGCCCGCCGCCGATGACGGCGACCTCGGTGCCGTGCTCCGTCGCCGGGATCTGCCCGAGCCCCGCGGGATGCGCCAGATAGTCGTCGTACGCGTACGGGAAGTCCGGTCCGAACATGGTGATGGGCTCGGCCGCCTCGGTGTGCTGGGCGGCGTTGGGCACCGTGGACGTCATGGGGTACGGACTCCTTGCACGGGAACGAGAGCAATGGAACGGGACGGTGTGGCGGAAGGGGTGGCGGGCCCGGACTCAGGCGAGGGAGCCGTACAGGCCGGGCCGGCGGTCGCGCAGATACGGGTTGGCCTCGCGCGACGCGCCCAGGAGCGCGGTGTCGACGTCGCCGGTGATCAGTTCCTCGCCGCGTCCGGCGCGGGCGCGGACGGTGCCGTCGGGGCCGGCCAGACAGCTCAGCCCGACGAACTCGAACGCGCCCTCCGGGCCCGTGCGGTCGGCGTAGGCCACGTACATCTGGCTCTCGAACGCCCGTACCGGGACGAGCGATTCGGCGACGAACTGGTACGGGTGCATGAGCGCGGTGGGCACCAGCAGCAGCTCGGTACCGGCGAGGGCGTGTGCGCGGACGTTCTCCGGGAACTCGACGTCGTAGCAGATCAGCATCCCGACGCGGACGCCGTCCAGTTCGGCCTGCACGACGGGGTGCTCGCCCGGGGTGAACCACTCCTGCTCGAAGTCGCCGAAGAGATGGGTCTTGCGGTAGTTCGCGAGCGTCGCCCCGTCCGGGCCGACGAGCCGTGCGGTGTTGAAGATCCGCTCGCCGTCGCGCTCCGGGCAGCCGTACAGGACCGCGAGCCCGTGCCGGGCCGCGATCCTTGCGACGGCCCCGGCGGACGGGCCGTCGGCCGGCTCGGCCAGCCGTGCCACGTCGGCGCCGATCGCGTACCCGGTCAGGAACAGTTCGGGGCAGACCATGAGCCGGGCCCCGGCGTCCGCCGCCCGCCGCGCCGCCTCGTCGAGCGCCGCGAGATTCGTGTCCACGTGCCCGGGGCGTCCGGAGCTCTGGAGCAGGGCGGTGCGCAGCGACGGCATGTCTGACCTCGGGCGATGGGGGCGGGGCGGGACGTATCGACGGTACGGTCCGCCGCTCGGGGCGGACAAGGCGCGACCGTTGCGCATCCACCGTCGATCCATTGCGCGTCACCGGCCCGCGGCGGCGATTCATTGCGCCGGGCGTCGTCCCAGGTCAGAAGGGTGACGCAGGTCTCAGCCGGTCCGCCCGGACGGGGTCGGCCCGGTCCCGGCGCACCGCGCCTACTGCGGCGGCCCCGAGGTGTACCGGCGCAGCAACGGCGACAGCACCAGCACGGACTTGGTCCGCTCCACGTACGGCTCGCCCGCGATCCGTTCCAGCACCTGCTCGAAGTGGCGCATGTCCTCGGCGAAGACCTGCACCAGCGCGTCGGCCTCGCCCGTCACCGTGGACGCCGACGCGACCTCCGGATAGCGCTCCAGCCCCTGCTTGATCGCCTCCGGGGAGGTGTTGCGGCTGCAGTAGATCTCGATGTAGCCCTCGGTCTCCCATCCCAGCGCCGCCGGGTCGACCCGCACCGTGAACCCGGTGATCGCCCCTTCGGCGCGCAGCCGGTCCACGCGGCGCTTCACCGCGGGTGCGGAGAGACCGACGAGCGCGCCGATGTCCGCGTAGGAGCGCCGGGCGTCTTCGGCGAGGGCGTGGACGATGCGTTCGTCGAGGTCGTTCAGGCGCACGTCGGGCGGTTCACTTCTCTGCGATGGCCGGTTCGGGGGCGGCGCGGGCCGCCCTCCGAAGTAGAACACGCCACCGCCCCGCCGGACGCACCCGGCGGGGCGGTGGGGAAGGGAACCGCGTCGTGGGCGCGACCCCGTCAGAAGGGGAAGCGCGAGCGGCCGTACTGCACCGAGATCCACTTCTGGGTGGTGAACGCCTCGACCATGGAGTCGCCGTTCAGCCGGCCGAGGCCGGAGCTCTTCTCGCCACCGAACGGGACGATGGGCTCGTCGTGGACCGTGCCGTCGTTGATGTGGATCATTCCGGTGTGGATGCGCTGCCCGACGCGCACGCCGCGCTCGATGTTGCCGGTGTGCACCGCGCCGCTGAGCCCGTACGGGCTGTCGTTGGCGATCCGCACCGCCTCGTCCTCACCGTCGAACGGCACGACGAGCGCGACCGGTCCGAACAGTTCCTGGGACAGGACGGGGGCATCGGCGGGCAGGCCGGTCAGCACGGACGGGCTCACCAGGTTGCCCTCTGCCCGGCCGTGCAGCAGGGCGGTGGCCCCGTCCTCCACCGCCTGGTCGACGAGCGAGGTGATCGCCTCGGCCTGGGTGGCGTTGATCAGCGGGCCGATCACGGTGTCCGGCGCCGCGGGGTCGCCGACCGGCAGCGATGCGACCTTGGCGACGAACTTCTCGGTGAACTCCTTCTCCACCGCCCGGTCGACCAGGATGCGGTTCGCGGCCATGCAGACCTGGCCCTGGTGCACGTAGCGGCTGAAGACGGCCGCGTCCACGGCGTAGTCCAGGTCGGCGTCGTCGAGGACGATCAGCGCGCTGTTCCCGCCGAGCTCCAGCACGGCCCGCTTGAGGTGGGCCGCGCACACCGTGGCGACGTGCCGCCCCACCTTGTCCGAGCCGGTGAAGGAGATGACCTGCGGAACGGGGTGCTCCAGCAGCGCGTCGCCGATCTCGGCGATGTCGGTGATCACGACGTTGAGGAGCCCGGCCGGCAGCCCCGCGTCCTCGAACACCTTCGCCACCAGCGTGCCACCGCAGACCGGGGTGTTCTGGTGCGGCTTGAGCACCACGGCGTTGCCGAGCGCCAGGGCCGGGGCGACCGACTTCAGCGACAGCAGGAACGGGAAGTTGAAGGGGCTGATCACGCCGACGACGCCGACCGGCACCCGGTAGACGCGGTTCTCCTTGCCCTCGGTCGGCGAGGGCAGGATCTGACCGGCGGGCCGCAGCGCGAGCTGGATCGACTCGCGCAGGAACTCCTTGGCCAGATGCAGCTCGAACGCCGCCTTCACCCGGGTGCCGCCGAGCTCCGCGACGATCGCGTCGCTGATCTCCTGTTCGCGCTCCTCGACGATGCGCAGCGCCCGCTCCAGCACCTGCCGCCGGGCGTACGGGTTGGTCTCGCCCCAGGCCTGCTGGGCGGTCTCGGCCGAGCGGTACGCCTGGTCCACCTCGTCGGCCGTGGCGACCGTGATCGAGGCGAGCTTCTCCCCGTTGTACGGGTTGAAGTCGATGATGTCCCAGGACCCCTTGCCCGGCCTCCACTCTCCGTCGATGTACTGATGGGCCAGGTCAGTGAAGAAGGACATGAGATCCCTTACCGCAGAGAGAGCCGGGCAGCTGATTGCCGTTCATACTACTGAGGGGCCGGGCAAGTTGGGCCGTGGCTCAGGCCACCCACCCGCCGTAATCGGACATCCTCGCCCCGTTCCCGGGCGGGAAAGCGGTTGCCCCTCACGGCGCGAACGGCCGTAAGGGGCAACGGTGTTGTGACGGGCGCGGGATCGGCTCCGGCCACACCACGCCGCGGCGGGATCAACTCCTGCCGGTGAACCGCTTCGTGGCGGTGGCGTGATCAACTCCAGCTGGCGTGCAGCGGCTTGCCCTCGGCGTACCCGGCGGCGCTCTGCACCCCGACGACCGCCTTCTCGGCGAACTCCTCCAGCGACGCCGCACCGGCGTAGGTGCAGGAGGAACGGACGCCCGCGATGATCGAGTCGATCAGGTCCTCCACGCCGGGCCGGGCCGCGTCGAGGAACATCCGCGAGGTGGAGATCCCCTCCTCGAAGAGCGCCTTGCGGGCCCGGTCGTACGCCGACTCGTCCGAGGTGCGGTTCTTCACGGCGCGCGCGGACGCCATGCCGAAGGACTCCTTGTAGAAGCGCCCGTCGGCGGACTGCTGGAGGTCGCCGGGCGACTCGTACGTACCGGCGAACCACGAGCCGATCATCACGTTGGACGCGCCCGCCGCGAGTGCCATCGCGACGTCGCGCGGGTGCCGGACGCCGCCGTCGGCCCACACGTGCTTGCCGTACTTCTTCGCCTCGGCGGCGCATTCGAGGACCGCGGAGAACTGCGGCCGGCCCACACCCGTCATCATCCGGGTGGTGCACATGGCACCCGGTCCGACACCGACCTTGACGATGTCCGCGCCCGCCTCGACGAGGTCGCGCACCCCTGCGGCGGCGACGACGTTGCCCGCGACGACCGGCACCCTCGGGTCGAGCGCCCGGACCGCGCGGATGGCGCCGATCATGGACTCCTGGTGACCGTGCGCGGTGTCCACCACGAGCGTGTCGACGCCCGCGTCGAGCAACTGCTTGGCCTTGCCCGCGACATCGCCGTTGATCCCGACCGCGGCGGCGATCCGCAGCCGGCCCTCGGCGTCGGTGGCCGGTGTGTACAGCGTGGCGCGCAGCGCGCCCTTGCGGGTGAGGATGCCGACGAGCCGGCCGTCCGCGTCGACCGCGGGAGCCAACTTGCGGTGGGCACCGTCGAGTTCGTGGAACGCGTCGCGCGGCGCGATGTCCGCGTCCAGCAGCATCAGGTCCCTGGACATGACCTCGGAGAGCTGGGTGAAGCGGTCGACACCGCCCAGGTCGTGGTCGGTGACGACACCGACGGGCCGGTGGTCCTCGTCCACGACGACGCCGGCGCCGTGCGCGCGCTTCGGCAGCAGGAACAACGCGTCGGCCACCGTCTGGCCGGGCGTCAGCACGATCGGCGTGTCCAGCACCAGATGGCGCTTCTTCACCCAGGAGACGACATCGGTGACCACGTCGATCGGGATGTCCTGCGGGATGACGACGAGCCCGCCGCGGCGGGCGACCGTTTCGGCCATCCGGCGGCCCGCGATGGCCGTCATGTTCGCCACGACCAGCGGGATGGTGGTGCCGGTGCCGTCGGGCGAGGAGAGATCGACTCCCTGGCGGGAACCGACCGCCGAACGCCCCGGGACCATGAAGACGTCGTCGTACGTGAGGTCGTACGGGACCGAGGGGGACTCCGTGTAGCGACCGGTGCCGGGCTCAAGAAAGCGCATGATGCTCATTTTTTCATACGAAACGGCGCAGGTCGCGTTCACGAAGGCACAGCAAAACGCCCCCGTGCTCGTACGTTCCTCCGATGAGGCGTGCGGGAACCCCGGACGAACGGACCCCCTCCTCGTCGCGCCACGCACCCGGTCGTCCTCGCATCATGTCCCGCGGCATTCGGAATCATTCACGATCATCATCCCTGGACCTGGCTGCAAGCGGTCGGGTAGCTTCAAAACCCGCAGGTCCCGTGGGCCACCACGACGCCCGGAGGAGGATGCGGAGGAGCCACAACCTCCGTCAGAGGTACGACCGGAGAGGATCAAGGACCCACCGTGGACAATGAACTGCCGGACATCTACTGCCCGTTCCCCCAGCGCACCAATCCGCACGTCCCGCACACCCGGGTCCATCTCGACGCCTGGATCCGCAACACCGGTCTGGTACATCGGGATTCGGCCAGGGAACGCTTCGAGCAGGCGGACTTCGGAGCCTTCGTCGGCATGGTGTATCCGACCGCCGACGCCGAGAGGCTCGACCTCGTCGCCGACTGGTTCGTGTGGCTGTTCCTCGTCGACGACCAGCTCGACGACGGCCACCTGGGCCGCAGCCCGGAGCGGGTGCGCGACGTGGTGGCCGTGATGAGGTCCGTGATCGAGGGCAAGGGCACGGGGACCGCGCCGGACGAGGAGCTTCCCGCCGCCGTGGTCGCCCTGGTCGACCTGTGGGAACGCACGACCCCCGCCGCCGCCGCACACTGGCGCGCCCGGTTCGGCTGGCACCTGACCGAGTACCTCATGACGACCACCACCTGGGAGGCCGGGAACCGCGCGGACGGTGTGGTGCCGTCCGAGGAGACCTACATCGCCAAGCGGCGCCACACGGGCGCGATCCACGTGTGCATGGATCTCATAGAGATCGTCGCCGGGATCGAGGCCCCCGAGTCGATCCACAACGACTCCCGGTTCATCACCGCCCTGGAAGCCTCGTGCAACGTCGTGTGCTGGGCGAACGACGTGTACTCGTACGAGAAGGAACAGGTCCTCGGCGAGATCCACAACCTCGTCCATCTGGTCCGGCACCACCGCGGATACGGAAAGCGGGAGGCGCTGGAACACGTCTGCGCCGAGACCGACAGGGAGACCCGGCGGTTCCTCGCCGCCGAGGCCGAGCTGCTGAGCTCCTACCCGCAGCTGTCCGGGATGCTCCTGCCGTACCTGGACGGGATGCGGAGCTGGATGCGCGGCAACCTGGACTGGTCGCGCCAGACCCCCCGCTACAACCCGGCGGACGTGGGCCAGTACGAGGAACCGGAGGAATACCTGGAGGCGACGGTCCTGGGCGTCGTCCAGGACTGACACCTCGCACTCCGCCCGCGGACCGTCCGGACGGTCCGCGGGCGGACGCCGTTCCCACCGTCGTACGGACGCCGCCGTACATGACGCGGCACGGGCGCGACGGCCGACCGCGGGCCGGGCGGCGCGGACGGCCGTCGGCGCCGCCCGCGGCCGCCCGGCCGCACCGTCCCCGCTCAGGCCCCGTCCGGGTCGGCCCGTTCCAGGGCCGGGCGCCTCGGCGCCGCCGACTCGGTCAGCAGATACTCCGCCGCCGCCGTGTCCGTCACCAGGCTGGTGACCAGACCGGACCGCAGCACCGCCCCGATCGCGGCGGCCTTGCGCCGACCGCCCGCGATCGCCACCACTTCCGGGATCCGGCGCAGCCGGTCGGCCTCGACCGTGATGCACCGCTCCCCCAGGTCCCGGCCGACCCGGCGCCCCTCCGTGTCGAAGAGGTGCGCGGACATCTCCGCGGCGACACCGAGCGAGGCGTAATGGGCGCGCTCCTCGTCCGTGAGCATGTCGTGGACGGTGGAGATGCCCGGCTCCCAGGAGCCGATGGACACCGCGGCGACCGTGACCTTGTCGAAGTAGTCGAAGGCGCGGGCGATGCCCGTCTGGTGGCGCAGCGCGGCGGCCGTGGCCGAGTCGGGCAGCAGCATCGGCGCGTAGATCGGGTGGGCCTCGCCGCCCGCCACCTGGGCGGCGCGTCGGACCGCCTCGACCGAGCCGCGTTCGGCCGTCCCCGCGTCGTACACACCGGTGAGCTGCACGACGGTGCACGGGGGCAGCCGGTCGAGGGCGGCGGCCATGTGGATCGTGGACCGTCCCCAGGCGAGACCGAGCACATCGCCCTCGGTCACCAGCTCGCCGAGCAGATCGGCCGCGACCTCCCCCAGGTTCTCCGGGTCGGGTGCGTCGTCGGGCTCCTCCGCGGGCGATTCGACGACCACCGCGTGACGCAACCCGTAACGGGCCCGGAGCGCGTCGGAACGCTCGGCGTCCAGCTCGGCGGGAACACGGATCTCGATGCGCACGAGGTCGCGTTCGAGTGCCGTCTCCAGGACCCGGGCCACCTTGAAGCGGCTGACACCGAACTCCTCGGCGATCTGGATCTTCGACTTTCCTTCGAGGTAGAAGCGGCGGGCCATGGCCGCCGCCTGCACCAGCTCCGCGGGCCCCATCCGCAGGGCGGACCGTCCCGCCGACATTGCAGACACCGCGATCTCCTCACTGCTGTTCACACTCTCGATACGCCGTTCATCCTGTCAGATCCGGCGATCCCTGATCGGTCCCGTCGGACCGCGTTCATCTGCCCTTGGCCGGGCCGACTTCCGTTCGGGGCCGGAGCGCGGTCCGGCCGTGGTTCTGGGTCAGTGGCGGCAGGCCCAGGCGGCCGAGGCGGTGGCCGCGTCGGCCTGGGCGCGCAGGGCGCGCACCGCCTCGGCGGGGTCCTCGGCCCCGTAGACCGCCGAGCCGGCGACGAAGACGTCCGCACCTGCCTCGGCGCACTGCTCGATGGTGGACCCGGAGACGCCACCGTCGACCTGGAGCCAGAGTTCGAGTCCGTGCTTGGAGATCAGCTCACGGGTGCGGCGGATCTTCGGCAGCATGATGTCAAGGAACGCCTGGCCGCCGAAGCCCGGCTCCACCGTCATGATCAGCAGCATGTCGAGCTCGGGGAGCAGGTCCTCGTACGGCTCGATGGGCGTCGCGGGCTTGAGCGCCATGGAGGCGCGGGCGCCCTTGGCCCTGATCTCCCGCGCCAGCCGCACGGGGGCGGCGGCGGCCTCCGCGTGGAAGGTGACGGATCCGGCTCCCGCCTCGACGTACTGCGGCGCCCAGCGGTCCGCGTCCTCGATCATCAGATGGCAGTCCAGCGGGGTGTCCGTGGCCCGGCTGAGCGATTCCACGATCGGCACGCCGAGGGTCAGGTTGGGGACGAAGTGGTTGTCCATCACGTCGACGTGGAGCCAGTCGGCGCCTTCGACCGCCTTCGCCTCCTCGGCGAGGCGGGCGAAATCGGCGGACAGGATGCTGGGGTTGATCTGGGCCATGTGCCAAGCCTGCCATGCTCCGCACCGGTTCCCCGCCCCTGCGCGGGCCAAAGCCTCACCGGATCGTTACAGTTCGCGGGGTCCGAGCCGCACCATCCGCCCGATCCGGACGTTTCGGCCGTCGCGCGCGGGCCCCGGGCGGCCCGTGGACGACGGCCGGTCGGCCGGGATGCCGCGCGGCGCTCCCCCGCCCGCTCCGTCGTCAGCCGGTGCGCCGCAGCAGCGCCAGGTACATCGCGTCCGTGCCGTGCAGATGCGGCCACAGCTGGACGTCGGGTCCGTCCCCGAGCGCGGGCACTCCCGGCATCAGCGGGCGGGCGTCGATCCATTCCGCCTCGACCGGCCTGCCGCCGCGCCCCCTGAGCACGTCCTCGACGACGACCCGGGTCTCCGCGAGATGCGGCGAGCAGGTCGCGTAGCCGACGACGCCGCCGACCCGGACCGCCGCCAACGCCTCGCGCAGCAGGCCGCGTTGCAGCGGCGCGAAACCCTCCAGGTCCTCCGGCCGGCGCCGCCAGCGCGCCTCCGGGCGGCGCCGCAGCGCGCCCAGTCCGGAGCACGGCACGTCCATCAGGATCCGGTCGAAGGTGCCCGGACGCCACGGCGGGCGGGTGCCGTCGGCGGTGACCACCTGGTACGGACCGGGGTTGCCGGCCAGCGCGCGCTCGACCAGGCGGGCCCGGTGCGGCTGCTTCTCGGCGGCGAGCAGGGCGGCCCCGCGTCCGGCGGCCAGCGCGCCGAGCAGGGCGGCCTTGCCCCCCGGTCCCGCGCAGCCGTCGAGCCACCGGGAGTCACGGCCCTCCAGCGGGGCGTGGGCGAGGGCCGCGGCCACCAGCTGGCTGCCTTCGTCCTGGACCCCGGCGCGGCCTTCCCGGACCGCCTCCAGGACGCCGGGCTCGCCGCCCTCGGCCATCCGCACGGCGTAGGGCGACCAGCGGCCGGGCAGGCCGTTCTCCTCGCCGAGGGCGGTGAGGAGCTCCTCGGTCGTGGCCCGGCCGGGGCGGGCGACGAGCGTGACCTCGGGCCGTTCGTTGTCCGCCTCCAGAAGGTTCTCGATGCCGGCCCGGCCGCCGCCCAGCGCGTCCCAGAGGGCGGAGACGACCCAGCGGGGATGCGAGTGCACGACCGCGAGGTGGTCCTCGGGGTCCTCGTCGTACGGCGGGGCGACGCGCGCCAGCCAGCCGTCGAGGTCGTCCGCGGCGACCTTCCGCAGCACGGCGTTGACGAACTTGGCCCGCCCCTCGCCGAGCACCACCCGGGCCAGTTCCACACTGGCGGAGACCGCGGCGTGGGTGGGGATGCGGGTGCCGAGCAGCTGGTGCACGCCCATGTCGAGCACGTCGAGGACCGGCGGGTCGACCTCGCGCAGCGGCCGGTCGATGCAGGCCGCGACGATCGCGTCGTACGTCCCCTGGCGGCGCAGCGTCCCGTAGACCAGCTCGGTCGCCAGCGCCGCGTCCCGGTTGTCGAAGTCACCCGTGGCGCGGGCCTTCTTCAGCAGCGGGGGCAGGACGAGGTTGGCGTACGCGTCGCGTTCGTCGACGGCCCTGAGCGCCTCGAAGGCGAGGAACCGGACGGGGTCCTTCTTCGGACGGCGATGCGGCTTGGCGGGACGGCGACGCTGCTGGTCGTTCACGTGAAAGGTGCTCCGCTGGTGGTGAGGGGACGAACCCCCCAAGCCTACGTCGCCGTGCCCGGCCCCCGGGGCCCTCGGGGGCGTCGCCCGACGGGCTCTCAGGCCCCCAGCAGCTCGCCGTGGACGATCCGCACCCCGCGGGCCCAGTCCGCGGCCCGCATCGGCTTCTTGCCCTGCGGCTGGACCCAGAGCAGTTCGACGGCGTGCGACCCGGTGCCGACGTACACGTTGTTCTTCGCCGCCGACAGCTCGCCGGGCGCGAGGTCCGCGCGGTCCGTCACCGGGGTCACCTGGACCAGCTTCAGGCGTTCGCCGCGGAACACCGTCCACGCGCCGGGAGCGGGGGTGCAGCCGCGCACCACCCGGTCGACCCGCAGGGCGGGCTCGGACCACCGCACCCGGGCGTCCTCGGCGGTGATCTTCGGGGCGAGGGTCACGCCGTCGGCGGGCTGGGGCACCGCGTGCAGCGTGCCGTCCTCGATGCCGTCCATGGTCGCGACGAGCAGCCCCGCCCCGGCGAACGCCAGGCGGGTGAGCAGGTCGCCGCTGGTGTCGGTGGGGCGCACCTCCTCGGTGAGGACGCCGTACACCGGACCGGAGTCCAGCCCCTCCTCGATCAGGAAGGTCGACGCCCCGGTCACCTCGTCCCCGGCCATGACCGCGTGCTGGACGGGGGCCGCGCCGCGCCAGGCGGGCAGCAGCGAGAAATGGAGGTTGACCCAGCCGTGGGCGGGCACGTCGAGCGCGGTCCTGGGCAGCAGCGCCCCGTAGGCGACGACCGGGCAGCAGTCCGGAGCGATCTCCCGCAGCCGCGCCAGGAAGTCCTCGTCGCGCGGCCGGGCGGGCTTGAGCACCTCGATCCCGGCCTCCTCGGCACGCTCCGCGACAGGGCTGGCGACCAGCCGGCGGCCCCGCCCGGCCGGTGCGTCGGGCCGGGTGACGACGGCCGCCACCTCGTGCCGGTCGGAGGCGATCAGGGCGTCCAGGGCGGGTACGGCAACCTCGGGGGTGCCTGCGAAGACGAGCTTCATGGGTGGCTGACTGCCTCTCGGGCCGGAACGTACGGTGAACTGCGACGCGGGGGGCCGACCGGCACGGTGGAGTGACGCCGCTCCGGTCCGCCGGTCGGCCCTCAAGTCTATGGGCCGGGTGCTCGGGGGGCGTACGCGTCACCGCGCGCCCCTCGGGGATGCGCTCGCGCCCCCGCACGTGACCAGATCACCGACTGTCGCGTTGGTCAAGAGAGATTGACCGAAGCGGGCCGCCACGGTGCGGCCCGATCCCTTTCAACGCCGGTTCGAGAGGCTTCTTCATGGCCGACCACGCAACCCACGACGCCCAAGCGCGGGCCAGCCTGCATCTGTTGGTGCGGGACATCGAGCGGGTCCGGCGGCAGGTGGACGCGCTGCGCACGCTCACCGCCCAACTGGGCAACGTCTACCGACCGCGCCGCTCCGGCCCGTCCACGGGCTTCGTCGTCTACGGCAGGGCCCCGGCCCCCACCGTCAGGCTCGCCCAGGAACTGCGCGACAGCGTAGAGACCCTGGTCACCGCGGCGGTGGACTTCGACCGCTCGCTGGGTTTCTCCTGGGACGCGGTGGGCTCCGCGCTCGGGGTCACCAAGCAGGCGGTCCACCGCCGCTACGGCGCACGCCGCAACGCCCGGCAGGCCGGAGCGGCCGAGCCGGCCGGGGAGGGCGCCGTGCCGCGCCCGATGCCCATGGCGCCCGGCTCCGGCGGCACCCCGCCCCTGCCGGCCGTGCCCGCCGCGCGCTCCATGCCCCCGCAGCACCCGGCGGACCGTCCGGCACTGCGCGAGGACCTGCGCCCCGGGGTCTTCCCCGGCCCGCGCAACGGCTGACCACCCCGTCCACTGCCCCGCCGCGCCCGACGCACGGCGGGGCAGCCGCGTGCCCGCGCTCCGGGCCCCGTCGTCCGTGGCGGTCGTCGGCGCGGCGGACGGGCCGGCGCGTGTGCCCGGCGCCCGACCACCACGCCCCGGGTGCGCGGGCGACGGACGCGCCCGTTCCGGCCCCGGGCCGTCAGCCGATGTCCGGCGGGTCCACCCGGATCCGGACCTGGTCGCCGCCGCCCCGGGCGAGCCGCGCAGCCTGGGCCGCCTTCAGCGCGGACGCCAGGGCCGTGCCGCCCCCCGGCGGAACCCTCACCAGCGCCCGCTCCCAGGACTCCCCCGGCGGTGCGTCCCTGGGCCTGCGCGGCCTGCCCGGTTCGGTGCGCGGGAGCGGGACCGGGCCGAGCACCTCGGCCTCCGGCGGGAGCTCGGCGACGGCGAAGAAGGCGGCGAGCGCGTCCGGCGAACCGGTCACCGACGCCATCCGCGACACCGGCGGAAAGCCCAGCTCCGCCCGTTCCGCCAGCTCGCGGCGGGCGTGCCCGACCGGGTCCCACCGCACCAGCGCCTGCACGGGCCGCAGGGTCGGCTCCGCGACGACCACCACCGTGCCGCCCTCCGCCCGGCCCCGTACCAGCGAGGCGGCGGCCGTCCAGCGCCGCAGCGCCTCCTCACCGGCCCGCAGATCGGGTCGTCCCACCAGCGCCCACCCGTCCAGCAGCAGCGCCGCCGCGTAGCCGCCCTCGGCCACGGGTTCGGCGCCGGGGGTGCTGACGACCAGCGCGGGCGCGTCCGGCACCGACTCCAGGACGTGGTCACGGCCCGAGGTGCGGACCGGTACGGCGGGGAACGCCCGGCCGAGCTCCTCGGCGGTCCGGCGCGCGCCGACGACCTGGGCCCGCAGCCGGACGGAGCCGCAGGCGGCGCAGTGCCAGTCGGTCTCGGCTCGTCCGCACCAGGCGCATTCGAGATCCCGCTGGTCCGGTGCCTGGAGCGGTCCCGCGCAGTGCCGGCACCGGGCCGGTTCGCGGCAGCGCTCGCAGGCCAGCCGGGGCACGTACCCCCGGCGCGGCACCTGGACCAGCACGGGGCCCGCGCGCAGCCCGTCACGGACGGTCCGCCAGGCCAGGCTGGGGAGCCGGGCCGCCCGGGCGGCTTCGTCCCTCGCCAGTTCCCCGTCGCCCACGGTGCGCACCAGGGGCGCCGCGGTCCGCAGCTGCTCCCGGTCCGCGGCCAGCGGCAGCGCCCAGCCGCTCTCCACGAGCTGCGCGGCCTCCACCGTGCAGCTCGTGGCGCCGAGCAGGAACGCGCACCGCGCGTGCGCCGCCCTGAGTTCGAGCACCTCGCGCACGTGCGGGAAGGGGGCGTTGTCGTCGCTGTGGCTGGAGTCCCCGTCGTCCCAGACGGCCACCAGGCCCAGGTTCACGACCGGCGCGAACATCGCGGCGCGCGTCCCCACCACCGCCCGCACCGAGCCGCGCCGCACGGCCAGCCACTCCCGGTAGCGCTTTTCCGGCCCGGAGTCGGCGGTCAGCAGGGCGTGGCGCCCCTCGCCGAGCAGCTCGGTGAGGGCCGCGTCCACCCGGCCCGCGGCCCGGCCGTCCGGTACGACGACGAGGGCGCCCCGGCCGGAGGCGAGCGTCGCGGCCACGGCCCCGGCGATCTCGCGGGGCCAGTGCGGTCCGGGCAGCGCCGTCCACACGGCCCGGGGCGCGCCGCCGTCGGCCAGGGCCCGCAGGAACGCGGGCCCCTGCGGGTACCGCTCCCAGCTGCCCGGACGCGGCGGGGGCGGCGGAGGCAGGGGCGCGGGCGAGGGCCTGGACTCGGCCCTGCCGTTGCGGGGCGGCACGGCCAGTTGCAGCACGTCGGCGAGGCTGCCCGCGTACCGGTCGGCGACGGCGCGCGCGAGCGCGAGCAGTTCCGGGCTCAGCACCGGCTCGGGCGACACGACGTAGGCGAGCGCGGCGAGGGCCCCCGGGTAGTCGGATTCGGCGAGCCGCTCGACGAGGAAGCCGTCGATCAGTCCCCCGCCCTCGCGCCGTCCGCCGCGGACGTGGCGGGAACCGGCGCCGAACCGCACGCGCACCCGCACCCCGGGCCGGGCGTCGGCGTCGAGCTCCTCGGGCACGGCGTAGTCGAAGTACTGGTCGAGATGGAGCGCGCCCTTGTTGACCAGGACCCGGGCGACGGGCAGCTCCTCGGCGAGCGCGGCACCGCGCCAGGTCCGCGGCTTGGCCCGCGGCACCTTCGCCCTGCGCACCGTCTCCCGGATCAGCGCGAGCTGCTCCCCGGCCCCGGGCCCGGGGTCGCCGGATCGCTTGTCGTCGCTGCTCACAGCCACATTCCTACCAGACCCCGCGGACAGCGCCTCCCGAGTCGGAGCCCGCCCCGGGGCAGAGCGCCGGGAGCACGCGCCGGGGCCCGGACACCTGGTGCGGTGTCCGGGCCCCGGCGTACGGCTGAGGGCAGTTCCCCCGGGTCGTTACAGACCGGCCGCCACGCGCAGCGCCTCCACGCGGTCCGTGCGCTCCCAGGTGAAGTCGGGGAGCTCGCGGCCGAAGTGGCCGTAGGCCGCGGTCTGCGCGTAGATCGGGCGCAGCAGGTTGAGGTCGCGGATGATCGCGGCCGGGCGGAGGTCGAAGACCTCGCCGATGGCGTGCTCGATCTTCTCGGTCTCGATCGTGGCGGTGCCGAAGGTCTCGACGAAGAGGCCGACCGGCTCGGCCTTGCCGATCGCGTACGCGACCTGCACCTCGCAGCGGGCGGCGAGACCCGCGGCGACGACGTTCTTGGCGACCCAGCGCATGGCGTAGGCGGCCGAGCGGTCGACCTTGGACGGGTCCTTGCCGGAGAAGGCTCCGCCGCCGTGGCGGGCCATGCCGCCGTACGTGTCGATGATGATCTTGCGGCCGGTCAGACCGGCGTCGCCCATCGGGCCGCCGATCTCGAAGCGGCCGGTCGGGTTGACCAGCAGCCGGTAGCCGTCGGTGTCCAGCTTGATGCCGTCCTCGACGAGCTGCGCCAGCACGTGCTCGACGACGAACTCGCGGATGTCGGGGGCGAGCAGCGAGTCGAGATCGATGTCGCTGGCGTGCTGCGAGGAGACGACGACCGTGTCAAGGCGGACCGCCTTGTCGCCGTCGTACTCGATGGTGACCTGGGTCTTGCCGTCGGGGCGCAGGTAGGGGATGGTCCCGTTCTTACGGACCTCGGAGAGCCTGCGCGAGAGCCGGTGCGCGAGGTAGATCGGGAGCGGCATGAGCTCGGGCGTCTCGTCGCACGCGTAGCCGAACATCAGCCCCTGGTCGCCGGCACCCTGCTTGTCGAGGTCGTCGCCCTCGCCGCCCGCGGCGGAGCCCTCGACCCGTGCCTCGTAGGCCGTGTCGACGCCCTGCGCGATGTCGGGCGACTGGGCGCCGATGGAGACCGAGACACCGCAGGAGGCGCCGTCGAAGCCCTTCTTGGAGGAGTCGTAGCCGATCTCCAGGACCTTGTTGCGCACGAGGGTCGGGATGTCGGCGTAGGCCTTGGTCGTGACCTCACCCGCAACATGCACCAGACCGGTGGTGATCAGGGTCTCGACGGCGACGCGCGAGGTGGGGTCCTCACGGAGCAGTGCGTCGAGGATCGTGTCGCTGATCTGGTCAGCGATCTTGTCGGGGTGGCCCTCGGTGACGGACTCCGAGGTGAAGAGACGGCGGGACACATCGCTCCCTGGGGTTGCAGCGGCTGCTGGCTGATCATTTGGCGGACCGTCCGGGAGCTGCGCCCGGCACGATCCGCGGACAGTTTATCGGTCACTTTCGTCCGGCGGACAGCGTGTCTCGCTCCTTGGGAGTCCCGCGGCCGCCGAAAGGGCTCGTCAGGGCATGGAATCAGCCTCGCCGACATGCCCTCCGTGCCCGGTTTTCCGGGGGTTTCGCGGAGTGCCGGACATGGAACGAGATCTTCATCCCAACCGCGGCGACACGAGGTCCCAGACCGTGTCGGCGAGGGCCTCCTTGGGGCCGTGGGGCACCGGTGTCTCGGTGCCGTCGGCGCCGAGCACCACCGCCTCGTTGTCCTCGGACCCGAAGGTCCTGCGCTCGCCGACCTCATTGACGACGAGGAGATCGCAGCCCTTGCGGCGGAGCTTCTCGCGGCCGTTGGCGAGGACGTCGTCGGTCTCGGCGGCGAAACCGACGACGATCTGGTCCGGCCGGGCGCGTCCGGCGGAGACCTCGGCGAGGATGTCCGGATTACGAACGAGCGCGACGGGCTCCGGCTCCTGCCCGTCCTTCTTCTTGATCTTGCCCGGCGCGTAGGCGGCGGGGCGGAAGTCGGCGACCGCGGCGGCCATCACGACCACGTCGGCGTCCGCGGCGGCCCTCAGCACGGCCTCGCGCAGCTGGACGGCGGTGCCGACGCTCACGACGTCGGCGCCCGCCGGGTCGGGCAGGCCGGTGTTGGCCTCGATCAGGGTGACCCGGGCGCCTCGGGCGACCGCGGTGCGCGCCAGTGCGTAGCCCTGCTTGCCGGAGGAACGGTTGCCGAGGTAGCGCACCGGGTCGAGCGGCTCGCGCGTGCCTCCCGCGCTGATCACGACGTGCCGGCCCACCAGGTCCGGTTCGGCCGCGCCGCGGGTCAGCACCCGGCGGCAGACCTCGAAGATCTCCCCGGGGTCGGGCAGCCGGCCCTTGCCGGTGTCGACGCCGGTGAGCCGGCCGACGGCGGGCTCGATGACGACGGCGCCGCGGCGGCGCAGCGTGGCGACGTTCTCGCGGGTGGCGGGGTGCTCCCACATCTCGGTGTGCATGGCGGGTGCGAAGACGACCGGACAGCGGGCCGTGAGGAGCGTATTGGTGAGCAGGTCGTCGGCGAGGCCGTGAGCGGCCCGGGCGAGCGTGTCCGCGGTCGCGGGGGCGACGACGACGAGGTCCGCGCCCTGCCCGATCCGGACGTGCGGGACCTCGTGGACGTCGTTCCAGACCTCCGTGGCGACCGGGTGGCCCGAGAGCGCCGACCAGGTGGCCGCGCCCACGAAGTGCAGTGCCGACTCGGTCGGGACGACCCGTACGTCGTGACCGGACTCGGTCAACCGGCGCAGGAGCTCGCACGCCTTGTACGCGGCGATGCCCCCGCTGACCCCAAGAACGACCTTCGGCTTGTCCACTGCGTCTCCCCGCACTCGTATTCGGACTCCCCCATGCTGCCGCACCGCGTCGGGTGCGGCGCCGTCGCCCCCGGGCGCACCACAGGCCCGGCGGTCGCGGCCGCCGGGCCTGTGGTGGAGGTGCGATTCCTGCCTACTGCGCGGGGCCCTCGACGGCCTCGGAGGTGAGCAGGCCCGCGTTGATCTCGCGGAGCGCGATCGAGAGCGGCTTCTCGTGCACGTGGGTGTCGACGAGCGGACCGACGTACTCCAGGAGGCCCTCGCCGAGCTGCGAGTAGTACGCGTTGATCTGGCGCGCGCGCTTGGCGGCGTAGATCACGAGGCTGTACTTCGAGTCGGTGGCCTCGAGGAGTTCATCAATCGGCGGGTTGATGATGCCCTCGGGCGTGGTGATGGAAGAGGACACTCTCTGCCTTCCGAAGGGGGTGAGGATCAAAGAAACCTTTGACGGCGTGAGGCTCCGCACTGGTGACGGTACCGACGTGTCCGTCTGTCACACATGCCGCGTGTACACCGCACGTGCCCGGGTGGGTCAGTCGGTACCGTCCGTACCGTCGCTGCGGCCGGAAGCCTCCAACATCAAGGCTAGCAGCTCGCGTGCCACGTCCTGGACGGAGGTGTTGACCAGCGTCGTATCGAACTCGGACTCGGCGGCCAGCTCGACCTTGGCGGCGGCGAGCCGACGCTCGATCACCTCGACCGACTCGGTCCCGCGGCCGGTGAGCCGGCGGACCAGCTCCTCCCAGCTCGGCGGGGCCAGGAAGACGAGCCGGGCGTCCGGCATGGACTGCCGGACCAGCCGGGCACCCTGGAGGTCGATCTCCAGCAGCACCGGCTCACCGGCCTCCAGGCGTTCGAGCACGGCCCGGCGCGGCGTGCCGTAGCGGTTGCCTGCGAACTCGGCCCACTCCAGCAGCTCGCCGTTGGCGATCAGCTTGTCGAACTCGTCGTTGTCCACGAAGAAGTAGTGGACGCCGTCCTGCTCGCCGGGGCGCGGCTTGCGGGTCGTCGCCGACACCGAGAGCCACACCTCGGGGTGGGCCTTGCGCATATGGGCGACGACCGTGCTCTTGCCGACCCCGGAGGGGCCGGAGAGCACGGTCAGCCGCGGACGTACGTCCGGGGGTACGGGGGACGTCCCCCGGGATGTTGCAGCCATGGAGCGATTATCCAGGTTCTCGGGGGTGCCCGAGAACGTCAGGCGGCGCTGCCGCCGAACTCTCGCTCCAGGGATGCGATCTGGTTGGAGCCGAGACCCCGGACCCGGCGGCTCTCGGAGATGCCGAGCCGCTCCATGATCTGCTTGGCGCGGACCTTGCCCACGCCGGGCAGGGACTCCAGGAGGGCGGAGACCTTCATCTTCCCGATGACGTCGTTCTCCTGGCCCTGCTTGATGACCTCGTGGAGGGAGGCGCCGGAGTGCTTGAGTCGATTCTTGACCTCGGCCCGCTCCCGGCGAGCCGCGGCGGCCTTTTCGAGCGCGGCTGCGCGCTGTTCAGGGGTAAGGGGCGGAAGAGCCACGCCTACGTCACCTCGGATGTCGATCTGTCGGATACGGACCGGTGAGAAGCTGTGCGCCCCACACCAGGCGAGCGACGCGCCACTCGTGCACGTCGGCTCTCGACGGAGACTAGCGGCCCGGGCGGCCCGAGTCAGCGAGAACCAACGAAAAGTCCTGGTCAGCCTCCGCCGACCAGGACATTTCGGGCATAATATCCGAGTTTTTCGTTCAGAATTCACTCAACGCAGTGACATCGGGCACGGTCATGCGCCCGCGACGGCCGTCCGGACCTCGTCCGTCAGCCGTTCGGCGGCGTCGCGCAGCCCCGCCGCGTGCGGCCCCCGGCTCAGCACGCCGCGGCTCACACTGGGCAGTACGTTGCCCACCGCGTCCCCGAAGACGCCGGGGAGGTCCGCGGGGGTCGCCCCCTGGGCCCCGATGCCCGGGGCGAGCAGCGGACCGTTGACGGCGAGGTCCACGCCCGCGTCGCCGAGCGTGGCGCCGACCACCGCGCCGACGGAGCCGAGCGGCCGGGCCCCCTCGTTCTCGGCGGCCAGGTGGTCGAGCATCACCTGGGCCAGCGAGCGGCCGTCGGCGGCGGTGGCGCGCTGCACCTCGGCCCCCTCGGGGTTGGAGGTGAGGGCGAGCACGAAGACGCCCGAGCCGGAGAGGACCGCCGCGTCGAGCGCCGGACGCAGCGAGCCGAAGCCCAGGTACGGCGAGACGGTGACGGCGTCCGAGAACAGCGGGGAGCCGGGGTCCAGGTAGGTCGCCGCGTAGGCGCCCATGGTCGAGCCGATGTCGCCGCGCTTGGCGTCCATCAGGACCAGCGCGCCGGCCGCGCGTGCCTCCTCGACGGCCTTCTCCAGGACCGCGATGCCGCGCGAGCCGAAGCGCTCGAAGAACGCCGACTGCGGCTTGAGGACCGCCACGCGGTCGGCCAGCGCCTCGACGACGGTACGCGTGAACCGCTCCAGGCCGGCGACGTCGTCGCCCAGGCCCCAGGCGGTGAGCAGCGAGGCGTGCGGGTCGATGCCGACGCAGAGCGGCCCGCGGGTGTCCATGGCGTGGCGCAGACGCGCGCCGAACGGTTCCGGGGTGGTCATGCGGTTGCCTTCCTGGTCTCCGCGCCGACGGCCTCGGCGAGGGTGGCGTACGGGGAGGCGGCCAGGCGCGCGGCCAGGCCCTTGTGGATCGCCCGGGCGTAGAACGGGCCCTCGTAGATGAAGGCGCTGTACCCCTGGACGAGCGTGGCGCCCGCGAGGATGCGCTGCCAGGCGTCCTCGGCGTTCTCGACGCCCCCGACGCCGACCAGGGTGATCCGGTCCCCGACCCGCGCGTACAGGCGGCTCAGGACCTCCAGGGAGCGCGCCTTGAGGGGCGCGCCGGACAGTCCGCCGGTCTCGCCGGTGAGGGCGCGTGGGGACTTCAGACCGAGACCGTCCCGGGCGGTGGTGGTGTTGGTGGCGATGATGCCGTCGAGACCCAGCTCGACCGCGAGGTCGGCGACCGCGTCGACGTCCTCGTCCGCGAGGTCCGGGGCGATCTTGACCAGCAGCGGGACGCGCCGTCCGGCGACGGTGCGGTCGGCCGCCTCGCGCACGGCGGCGAGCAGGGGGCGCAGCGCCTCGGCGGCCTGGAGGTTGCGCAGGCCGGGGGTGTTGGGCGAGGAGACGTTGACGACGAGGTAGTCGGCGTGGGCGGCGAGCCGTTCGGTGGACTTCACGTAGTCGCCGACCGCCTCGGCCTCCGGCACGACCTTCGTCTTGCCGATGTTGACCCCGACCGTGGTCCGGAAGACCGGGGTGCGGTCCGCGAGCCGTCGGGCCACCACCGCGGAGCCCTCGTTGTTGAAGCCCATGCGGTTGATCAGCGCGCGGTCCGCGACGAGGCGGAAGAGGCGCTTCTTGGGGTTGCCGGGCTGCGGTTCGCCGGTGACCGTTCCGATCTCGACGTGGTCGAAGCCGAGCATCGCCATGCCGTCGATCCCGACGGCGTTCTTGTCGAAGCCTGCGGCGAGGCCGAACGGGCCGTGCATCCGCAGGCCGAACGCCTCCGTGCGCAGCTCCTTGTACCGGGGAGCGAGCACGGCGGCGACGAAGGTGCGCAGCACGGGGACGCGGGCCGCGAGGCGGATCCAGCCGAAGGCCAGGTGGTGCGCCCGCTCCGTGTCCATCCGTTTGAAGAACAGCTGGAAGAAGAGTTTGTACATCGGGGGTGTCCTCATGGAGAGGGGGACACCGTTTCCGGTGTCCCCCTTCGGCTAGTCGCGGGCGGCGATCAGGTGTTCCGCGTGTTCCTGGAGGGAGCGGACGCCGACGTCTCCGTGGGTGAGCGCGTCGATGCCCTGGACGGCGGCGGCGAGCGCCTGGACCGTCGTCAGGCACGGCACGGACCGGGCCACGGCGGCGGTGCGGATCTCGTAGCCGTCGAGTCGGCCGCCGGTGCCGTACGGCGTGTTGACGATCAGGTCGACCTCGCCGTCGTGGATCAGCTGGACGATGGTGCGCTCGCCCTGCGGGCCGGTGCCCTCGGACTGCTTGCGCACGACGGTGGCGTGGATGCCGTTGCGCTTGAGGACCTCGGCGGTGCCGGAGGTGGCGAGCAGCTCGAAGCCGTGGGCGACGAGTTCGCGCGCCGGGAAGATCATCGAGCGCTTGTCGCGGTTGGCCACCGAGATGAACGCGCGGCCCTTGGTGGGCAGCGGCCCGTAGGCGCCGGACTGCGACTTGGCGTACGCCGTGCCGAAGACCGAGTCTATGCCCATGACCTCGCCGGTGGAGCGCATCTCCGGGCCGAGGACGGTGTCGACGCCGCGGCCGTGGATGTCGCGGAAGCGCGACCACGGCATGACGGCCTCCTTGACGGAGATCGGGGCGTCGAGCGGCAGGGTGCCGCCGTCGCCGTGCGCCGGGAGCAGGCCCTCCGCGCGCAGTTCGGCGATGGTCGCGCCCAGGGAGATCCGGGCGGCGGCCTTGGCGAGCGGGACGGCGGTCGCCTTCGAGGTGAAGGGGACCGTGCGCGAGGCACGCGGGTTGGCCTCCAGGACGTACAGGATGTCGCCGGAGAGCGCGAACTGGATGTTGATCAGTCCGCGGACGCCGACGCCCTTCGCGATGCCCTCGGTGGAGGCCCGCAGCCGCTTGATGTCGAAGCCGCCGAGGGTGATCGGGGGCAGCGCGCAGGCGGAGTCGCCGGAGTGGATGCCGGCCTCCTCGATGTGCTCCATGACGCCGCCGAGGTAGAGCTCGGTGCCGTCGTAGAGCGCGTCGACGTCGATCTCGATCGCGTCGTCGAGGAAGCGGTCGACCAGGACCGGCCGGGTGGGGCTGATCTCGGTGGACTCGGCGATGTACGAGGAGAGCCGGGCCTCGTCGTAGACGATCTCCATGCCGCGCCCGCCGAGCACGTACGACGGGCGTACGAGGACGGGGTAGCCGATCTCGTCCGCGATGGCCTTGGCCTCGCCGAACGTGGTGGCGGTGCCGTGCTTCGGCGCGGGCAGCCCGGCCTCGGCCAGGACGCGGCCGAAGGCGCCGCGGTCCTCGGCGGCGTGGATGGCCTCCGGGGGCGTGCCGACGACGGGGACGCCGTTGTCCTTGAGCGCCTGCGACAGACCGAGCGGGGTCTGGCCGCCGAGCTGGACGACGACACCGGCGACCGGGCCCGCGAGCGTCTCCGCGTGCACGATCTCCAGCACGTCCTCAAGCGTCAGCGGCTCGAAGTACAGGCGGTCGGAGGTGTCGTAGTCGGTGGAGACGGTCTCCGGGTTGCAGTTGACCATCACGGTCTCGTAGCCCGCGTCGCTCAGTGCGAAGGAGGCGTGGACGCAGGAGTAGTCGAACTCGATGCCCTGGCCGATGCGGTTCGGGCCGGAGCCGAGGATGATGACCGCGGGCCTCTCGCGCGGTGCGACCTCGTTCTCCTCGTCGTAGGACGAGTAGAAGTACGGCGTCCTCGCCGCGAACTCGGCGGCGCAGGTGTCGACCGTCTTGTACACCGGGCGCACGCCCAGCGCGTGCCGCACCTCGCGGACCACGTCCTCGCGCAGCCCGCGGATCTCGCCGATCTGCTGGTCGGAGAAGCCGTGCCGCTTGGCCTCCGCGAGCAGTTCGGGGACGAGTTCGTCGGCCGCGGCCAGCTCGTCGGCGATCTCCTTGATCAGGAAGAGCTGGTCGACGAACCAGGGGTCGATCCTGGTGGCCTCGAAGACCTCCTCCTGGGTGGCACCGGCCCGGATCGCGCGCATGACGGTGTTGATCCGGCCGTCGGTCGGGCGGACCGCCGCGGCGAGCAGTTCGTCCTTGTCGCCGGGGTCGCCGGTGAAGGAGAACTGTGAGCCCTTCTTCTCCAGGGAGCGCAGCGCCTTCTGGAGCGCCTCGGTGAAGTTCCGGCCGATCGCCATGGCCTCGCCGACCGACTTCATGGTGGTGGTGAGGGTGGAGTCGGCGGAGGGGAACTTCTCGAAGGCGAACCGGGGGGCCTTGACCACGACGTAGTCGAGGGTCGGCTCGAAGGAGGCCGGGGTCTGCTCGGTGATGTCGTTGGGGATCTCGTCGAGCGTGTAGCCGACGGCCAGCTTGGCCGCGATCTTGGCGATCGGGAAGCCGGTGGCCTTCGAGGCGAGCGCCGAGGAGCGGGAGACCCGCGGGTTCATCTCGATGACGATGATCCGGCCGTCGACCGGGTCGACGGCGAACTGGATGTTGCAGCCGCCGGTGTCGACGCCGACCTCGCGGATGATCGCGATGCCGATGTCGCGCAGCCGCTGGTACTCGCGGTCGGTGAGCGTCATCGCGGGGGCGACGGTGATCGAGTCACCGGTGTGGACGCCCATCGGGTCGAAGTTCTCGATGGAGCAGACGACCACGACGTTGTCGTTCCTGTCGCGCATCAGCTCCAGCTCGTACTCCTTCCAGCCGAGGATGGACTCCTCCAGGAGCACCTCGGTGGTCGGGGAGAGCGCCAGGCCCTGGCCGGCGATGCGGCGCAGCTCCTCCTCGTCGTGCGCGAAGCCGGAGCCGGCGCCGCCCATGGTGAAGGAGGGGCGGACGACCACGGGGTAGCCGCCGAGCGTGTCGACGCCCGCGAGGACCTCGTCCATGGAGTGGCAGATGACCGAGCGGGCGGACTCGCCGTGGCCGGTCTTCGCACGGACGGCCTCGACGACGCCCTTGAACAGGTCGCGGTCCTCGCCCTTGTGGATGGCCTCGACGTTGGCGCCGATCAGCTCGACGCCGTACTTCTCCAGGACGCCGTTCTCGTGCATGGAGATCGCGGTGTTGAGCGCGGTCTGGCCGCCCAGGGTGGGCAGGAGCGCGTCGGGGCGCTCCTTGGCGATGATCTTCTCGACGAACTCGGGGGTGATCGGCTCGACGTAGGTGGCGTCGGCGATCTCCGGGTCGGTCATGATCGTGGCCGGGTTGGAGTTGACCAGGATGACGCGCAGGCCCTCGGCCCTGAGCACGCGGCAGGCCTGGGTGCCGGAGTAGTCGAACTCGGCGGCCTGTCCGATGACGATCGGCCCGGAGCCGATGACCAGGACGGACTGGATGTCGGAGCGCTTAGGCACGCCGGTCCTCCATCAGGGAGACGAAACGGTCGAAGAGGTACGCGGCGTCGTGCGGGCCCGCGGCCGCCTCGGGGTGGTACTGGACGCTGAAGGCGGGCCGGTCCAGGAGCCGCAGCCCCTCGACGACCTGGTCGTTCAGGCAGACGTGGGAGACCTCGACGCGGCCGAACTCCGTCTCGGTGACCTTGTCGAGCGGGGCGTCGACGGCGAAGCCGTGGTTGTGCGCGGTGACCTCGACCTTTCCGGTCGTACGGTCCTGCACGGGCTGGTTGATCCCGCGGTGCCCGTACTTCAGCTTGTAGGTGCCGAAGCCGAGGGCGCGGCCCAGGATCTGGTTGCCGAAGCAGATCCCGAAGAGCGGGGTGCCGCGCTCCAGGACGCCTCGCATGACGGAGACCGGGTGGTCGGCGGTGGCCGGGTCGCCGGGACCGTTGGAGAAGAACACGCCGTCGGGCTCGACCGCGTACACGTCCTCCAGCGTGGCGGTGGCGGGCAGCACGTGCACCTCGACGCCGCGCTCGGCCATCCGGTGCGGGGTCATGCCCTTGATGCCGAGGTCGACGGCGGCGACGGTGAACTTCTTGGCGCCGATCGCGGGGACGACGTACGCCTCCTCCGTGGCGACCTCGGCGGAGAGGTCGGCGCCCACCATCTGGGGCGCCTGCTGGACGCGGGCCAGCAGCGCGGCCTCGTCGGCCAGCGCGTCGCCGGAGAAGATGCCGACGCGCATGGCGCCGCGTTCGCGCAGGTGGCGGGTGAGGGCACGGGTGTCGACGCCGCTGATGCCGACGACGCCCTGGCTCTCCAGTTCGTCGTCGAGCGAGCGCCGGGCGCGCCAGTTGGAGGACACCCGGGCGGGGTCGCGGACGACGTAGCCGGAGACCCAGATCCGCTTCGACTCGGGGTCCTCGTCGTTGACGCCGGTGTTGCCGACGTGCGGGGCGGTCATCACGACGACCTGGCGGTGGTAGGAGGGGTCGGTCAGCGTCTCCTGGTAACCGGTCATGCCGGTGGAGAACACCGCTTCGCCGAAGGTCTCCCCCACGGCCCCGTAGGCACGGCCGCGGAAGGCGCGGCCGTCCTCCAGGACGAGTACGGCGGGAGCTCTGCCGGCTCCCCGGGCGGAGGTCGTCATCGTGCGATGCCTTCCGTAGTGCTGGTGAGTTGTTCGATGGCCTCGACCCAGGCCGGGTGCTCGGCCGAGCGGTCGGAGCGGAACCCGGAGTCGATCAGCTTGTCGCCGTGGGCCCAGGTGATGATCAGCAGGCCGCCCTCGGGGAGGACCTTGCCCGCGATGCCCTTGTCGAGCCGGGCCCCGCGCAGCGCGGCGGCCGGGACGAAGAAGTCGGCCGCGCCGGGGCGCACGACGTCCAGGCCCCGGTCGGTCAGGGTGAGCTCGACCCGGCTGCGGGTGCCGAGGCCGTGGGCGACGATCCGGTCGAGCCACTGTCCGGCGGTCGTCGAGGCGTGGTACCGGCCGGACAGCGTCAGCGGCTCCGCGCCGTCCGCGAACCCTTCCGGCGCGGTCGGGAGCTCCGGCAGATCGGACTGGAGGCTGCCGCGCCACTTCCATCCCTGGCGCATCAGCCAGTAGACGAAGGCGATGAAGACGAGCAGTCCGACGACCCAGCTGATGCGGGCGGCCCAGTCGGTCACTTCGGCCGACTTCTGCTCGGCGGCGAGCTGGAGGTACAGGGGGGTGAGTGATGTCACGCGAGCTTCCCGTCGACGACCGTGGCACGGCCCCGCAGGAAGGTGTGAGTGACTCGGCCCGGCAGCTCGCGCCCCTCGTAGGGGGTGTTGCGGCTGCGGGAGGCGAAGCCCGCGGGGTCCACCACACCACGGTATGCCGGATCGACCAGGGTGAGGTTGGCGGGCTCACCGACCGAGACGGGACGGCCGTGTCCGTCGAGCCGGCCGATGGTGGCCGGACGGAACGACATCCGGTCCGCGACGCCCGCCCAGTCCAGCAGCCCGGTGTCCACCATGGTCTGCTGGACGACGGAGAGCGCGGTCTCCAGGCCCACCATGCCCATGGCGGCGGCGGCCCACTCGCAGTCCTTGTCCTCGTGCGGGTGCGGGGCGTGGTCGGTGGCGACGCAGTCGATGGTGCCGTCGGCCAGCGCCTCGCGCAGGGCCATGACGTCGGCCTCGGTGCGCAACGGCGGGTTCACCTTGTAGACCGGGTCGTAGGTCCGTACGAGCTCGTCGGTCAGGAGCAGGTGGTGCGGGGTGACCTCGGCGGTGACGTCCCAGCCCTTGGACTTGGCCCAGCGGACGATCTCGACGGACCCGGCGGTCGACAGGTGGCAGATGTGCACCCGGGAGCCGACGTGGGCGGCGAGCAGGACGTCGCGGGCGATGATCGACTCCTCCGCGACGGCGGGCCAGCCGCCGAGGCCGAGTTCCGCGGAGACGACGCCCTCGTTCATCTGGGCGCCCTCGGTGAGCCGGGGCTCCTGGGCGTGCTGGGCGACGACCCCGTCGAACGCCTTCACGTACTCCAGCGCGCGGCGCATGATCACCGCGTCGTCGACGCACTTTCCGTCGTCGGAGAAGACCTTCACCCCGGCGGCCGAGTCGTGCATGGCACCGAGCTCGGCGAGCTTCCTGCCCTCCAGGCCGACGGTGACGGCGCCGACGGGCTGCACGTCGCAGTAGCCGGACTCCCTGCCCAGCCGCCAGACCTGCTCGACGACGCCGGCGGTGTCGGCGACCGGGAAGGTGTTCGCCATGGCGTGCACGGCGGTGAAGCCGCCGACGGCCGCGGCCTTCGTGCCGGTGAGGACGGTCTCGGAGTCCTCGCGGCCGGGCTCGCGCAGGTGGGTGTGGAGGTCGACCAGGCCGGGCAGCAGGATCCGGCCGACGGCGTCGACGACGGTCGCGTCCCCGGCGTCGAGACCGGTGCCACTCCAGTCGATTTCGCCCGTCCGGGCGGTGGCGGCGATGGTCTCGCCGTCGATCAGGACGTCCTGGGCCTCGCCGCCGAGGACCTTCGCACCGCGGATAAGGGTCTTGCTCATGGTCACTGGTTCTCCTCGGTACGGGCGGGGACGGCGGGCGACGGGGTGGCCGGGGCGGCGGGCTCGGCGCCGCCCAGCAGCAGGTAGAGGACGGCCATGCGGATCGAGACGCCGTTGGCGACCTGCTCGACGGCCGTGCAGCGGTCGGAGTCGGCGACCTCCGCGGTGATCTCCATGCCCCGGACCATCGGGCCGGGGTGCATGACGACGGCGTGCCCGGGCATCCGCGCCATGCGGTCGGCGTCCAGGCCGTAGCGGCGGGAGTACTCGCGCTCGGTCGGGAAGTACGCGGCGTTCATCCGCTCGCGCTGCACCCTCAGCATCATCACCGCGTCGGACTTCGGCAGCACCTCGTCGAGGCCGTAGCTGACCTCGCACGGCCACTGCTCGACACCGACCGGGACGAGCGTGGGCGGGGCGACGAGCGTGACGTGCGCGCCGAGCGTGGTCAGCAGGTGGACGTTGGAACGGGCGACCCGGCTGTGCAGGATGTCGCCGACGATCGTGATCCGGCGGCCCTCCAGGTCCCGGCCCAGGCCGCTGTCGGCGCCGACGAGGCGGCGACGCATCGTGAAGGCGTCCAGGAGGGCCTGGGTGGGGTGCTCGTGGGTGCCGTCGCCCGCGTTGACGACGGCACCGTCGATCCAGCCGGAGGTGGCGAGCCGGTACGGGGCGCCGGAGGCGCCGTGCCGGATGACGACGGCGTCGGCGCCCATCGCCTCCAGGGTCAGCGCGGTGTCCTTGAGCGACTCGCCCTTGGAGACGGACGAGCCCTTCGCGGAGAAGTTGATGACGTCCGCGGAGAGGCGCTTGGCGGCGGCCTCGAAGGAGATGCGGGTACGCGTCGAGTCCTCGAAGAAGAGGTTGACGACGGTACGGCCGCGCAGGGTGGGGAGCTTCTTGATCGGCCGGTCGGCGACCCGGGCCATCTCCTCGGCGGTGTCGAGGATCAGGACGGCGTCGTCGCGGGTGAGGTCGGCGGCCGAGATGAGGTGGCGCTTCATCTGGGTGTTCTCCGAAGGAGGGAGGATTCAGGCATGCGGGCGTGCGGAAGCGGCCGTACGGGCTCAGGGTCCTCCGTACGGGTGAAGTGCGGCTACTGCTCGCCGACCGGGACGGCCCGCTGGACACCGAGCAGCACGGCGTCACGGCCGTCCTCCTCGGCGAGCTGGACCTTGACCGTCTCCCGCAGCGACGTGGGGAGGTTCTTTCCGACGTAGTCGGCGCGGATCGGGAGTTCGCGGTGTCCCCGGTCGACGAGGACCGCGAGCTGCACGGCGCGGGGACGGCCGATGTCGCCCAGGGCGTCGAGCGCGGCGCGGATCGTGCGGCCCGAGAAGAGGACGTCGTCCACCAGGACCACCAGACGGCCCTCGATGCCCTCGCCGGGGATCTCGGTGCGGGCCAGGGCGCGCGCCGGGCGCAGCCGCAGGTCGTCGCGGTACATGGTGATGTCGAGGGAGCCGACCGGCATCTTCCTGCCGGTGATCTCCTGAAGCTTTTCGGCCAGTCGACGGGCGATGAAGACGCCACGTGTCGGGATGCCGAGGAGCACCACGTCGTCGGCGCCCTTGGCGCGTTCGACGATCTCGTGGGCGATGCGGGTCAGTGCCCGGGAGATGTCGGGGGCCTCCAGAACGGGGCGTGCCGCATTGCCGGGGGGTTCATGCTGTGCGTCCATAAGAAACGGACCTCCTTCTCCGCCTCACGGGACGGACTTTAAAGGACGTCGAATTTGCGTCATCCACGGTAGCAGGGCTTGTGCCGGGCTCCGACCGCACCCCCGCGGGTGTCGGTCCGGACCGTTCGGCTTGACGCAGCCAAGTAACGCTGCGTAACCTCACAGTGAGTTACCAGCAACGCGGCGGAGCCGCGCATTGTTCCAGCGTCCGGGGAGCCTTATGTCCAGCGAATACGCAAAACAGCTCGGGGCCAAACTCCGCGCCATCCGCACCCAGCAGGGCCTCTCCCTCCACGGCGTGGAGGAGAAGTCGCAGGGCCGCTGGAAGGCCGTCGTGGTCGGTTCGTACGAGCGCGGTGACCGCGCCGTGACCGTGCAGCGACTCGCCGAGCTCGCGGACTTCTACGGGGTCCCGGTGCAGGAGCTCCTGCCCGGCACGACGCCCGGCGGAGCCGCCGAGCCGCCGCCGAAGCTCGTCCTGGACCTGGAGCGCCTCGCCCACGTCCCGCAGGAGAAGGCCGGACCGCTCCAGCGCTACGCCGCGACGATCCAGAGCCAGCGCGGTGACTACAACGGCAAGGTGCTCTCGATCCGCCAGGACGACCTGCGCACGCTGGCCGTGATCTACGACCAGTCGCCGTCCGTGCTCACGGAGCAGCTGATCAGCTGGGGTGTGCTCGACGCGGACGCGCGCCGTGCCGTCGCCCACGAGGAGGGCTGAGCCCCTCCCCCGAAGAAAACGTGTCGCCGTGCCGACGCGGGCATCCCCTTCCCGGGTGTCCGGTCGGCACGGCTTTTTCGTCCCGTGCGCGGCTCGCACCGACGGCTCCCCGGCGGTCGCCGGCACGGGGGCCGCGGCGGGCCGCGGTCGATTTGCTGGACGTCGTGGAGCCCGCGGCCGGTCCGACCGCGGGCTCCACGACCGCCGAAGAACGTCTCGCGGGGCTACTGCGCCCGGCGGAGGTTCGGCTTGAGGTCCTTGAAGCGGGCCAGCAGGCCGTTCACGAAGGACGGGGACTCGTCGGTGGAGAACTCCTTGGCGAGCTGGACCGCCTCGTCGATCACCACCGCGTCCGGGGTCTCGTCGACCCATATCAGCTCGTACGCGCCGAGCCGCAGGATGTTCCGGTCGACGACCGGCATGCGGTCGATCTCCCAGTCCACCGCGTAGGTCACGATGAGTTCGTCGATGCGGTCCGCGTGCCGCGCGTACCCCTCGACGAGCTCCATCGTGTACTCGGTGACCGGCGGCTGGCGGTGGTCGGCCCGCGCGTGCCGCACCCAGTCCGCGAGGACGGTCTGCACGGATGTGCCGCGCTGGTCGGCCTCGAAGAGGATCTGGAAGGCGCGCTTGCGGGCCTTGGTCCGGGCAGCCACGGTCAGCTGTTCACCCGGCCGAGGTAGTCGCCCGTGCGGGTGTCGACCTTGATCTTCTCACCCGTGGTGATGAAGAGCGGGACACCGATCTCGTAGCCGGTCTCCAGGGTGGCGGGCTTGGTGCCGCCGGTGGAGCGGTCGCCCTGGACGCCCGGCTCGGTGTGCTGGACGGTCAGCTCGACGGCGGCGGGCAGCTCGACGTAGAGCACCTCGCCCTCGTGCTGGGCGACGGTGGCGGTGAAGCCTTCGATCAAGTAGTTGGCGGCGTCGCCGACAGCCTTGCGGTCGACCATGAGCTGGTCGTACGTGTCCATGTCCATGAAGACGAAGTAGTCGCCGTCCATGTACGAGAACTGCATGTCGCTGCGGTCGATGGTGGCCGTCTCGACCTTCACGCCGGCGTTGAACGTCTTGTCGACGGTCTTGCCGGAGAGCACGTTCTTGAGCTTGGTGCGCACGAAGGCCGGGCCCTTGCCGGGCTTGACGTGCTGGAACTCGACGACGGACCAGAGCTGGCCTCCGTCGAGCTTGAGCACCAGGCCGTTCTTGAGGTCGTTCGTGGAAGCCACGGTTGCGGAATCTCCTGGACTGAAGCTGGTGGAACGACCGAGGAAACGCGTCAGAGCGCGAGCAGCTCCTTGGTCGTAATGGTGAGTAGCTCGGGTCCGCCGTCCGCCTCGGGGCGCACGACGAGCGTGTCATCGATCCGGACCCCGCCCCGGCCCGGGAGGTGGACCCCCGGTTCGACGGTGACCGGCACGCAAGCGTCCAGTTTACCCATGGCCGCGGGTGCCAGCTGCGGGTCCTCGTCGATTTCCAGTCCCACACCGTGCCCGGTGCAGGGCGCGAGGCTGCCGCCGTGGCCCGCCGAGTCCAGGAGACAGCGGGCCGCGCGGTCCACGTCGCGGTAGGCGGCGCCGGGGACGAGGGCCTCCCGCCCGGCCCGCTGGGCGGCGAAGACCAGGTCGTACAGCTCGATCTGCCAGTCGGCGGGCGCCGTCCCGATCACGAACGTGCGGCCGATCTCGCAGCGGTAGCCGCGGTAGTTGGCGCCGAGGCAGACGGAGAGGAAGTCCCCCTCCTCCACCCGCCGGTCCGTGGGGCGGTGGCGGCCCCGGCCGGAGTTGGGCCCGGTGGCCACGGAGGTGGGGAAGGCCGGGCCGTCGGCCCCGTGGTCCACCAGCCGGCGTTCCAGCTCCAGGGCGAGGTGCCGCTCGGTGCGGCCGACCAGGATGGATTCGAGGAGTTCCCCCAGGGCCTGGTCGGTGATCTCGGCGGCGATCCGCAGACACGCGATCTCCTCCTCGTCCTTGACCACCCGGAGCTGTTCGACGGTGGGGCCGAGATCGGCCAGCCGGACCCGCGGGACCACCGATCCCATGGCGCGGTGGCGCGAGACCGTCAGATGGTGCTCCTCGACGGCCAGGGAGTCCGCGCCCGACGACGCGGCCAGTTCGGCGGCGGCGACCACCGGATCCCCGTCGGCGGCCGACAGGGACGCCACCCGCAGCCGGTCGTCGGTCCGCCCGTCCCCGGGTTCACCGACCGCGTCACGGGGGCGCAGCAGCACGTCCTCGCCGGGACCGAGCAGCAGCACGGCGCCGGGGGGCGCCCCGCCCGCGAGGTAGCGGACGTTGGCGGGACGGGAGACCAGCGCGGCCGCGGATCCGACGGCTGCGCACCGGTCGCGGAGCAGCCCGCGACGGACGGCGTACACGTCTGACATGTCACGAGCCTACGAGGACCGGCCCGGGCGTGCTCGGTCAGCGCGTCCGACCGGGGCCGCGGACGGGCCGTCCCCGGCCCGGGAACGGCGCCCGCAAGGGCCTCCCCCGGAGCGCCGTCCGGACGCGGCTCACCGGCGGCTCACCAGGAGGGCGGGCTCGTTATGGAACGGGCGAGCACGTCGTCCAGGACCCGCGCGGTGGTCTCCACGTCGTACGTCGAGTTGTCGATGATCGGCAGGCCGGAGCCGTACCAGCCCGCCATCCGGCCGTGGATGCGGGCGACCTCCTCGTCGGAGAGGCGGCGGTTCCCGCTGCGGGCGGCGTTGCGCTCCAGCACGACCTCCAGGCCGGGCAGCAGGACGACGGGCAGCAGCCCTGGGCCGACATGACGCTTCCAGCCACCGAGGCCGACGACGGGCCGGTCGGGGAAGACGGCGTCGTCCAGGATGCAGGAGATGCCGTTGGCGAGGAAGTTGCGGGCGGCGAAGCCGCAGGTGCGGCGGGCGAGGCGGTACTGCGCCTCGGAGTGCTCGTTCCACCCCGACTGCGGGTCGGCGAAGCCGGAGCAGACCCATTCACGGACGTCGTCGAGGCTGACGTGGGCCGTGGGGACGCGGCGGCGGCCGGCCCAGAGCCGGGCCACGGTGGTCTTGCCCGCCCCCGCCGGGCCGATCAACAGGACGGCGAGCGTCGCGGTGCCGGTACCGGCACCGGCCGGCGGCGCGGGCAGCGGGACTGGCCCGCCGGGGGGCAGCGGGACGTGTCCGGTGACCTCCCTGGCGGGAGGTCCGGGGGCGTGCTGCGGGGCCGGGCCGCCCCAGCCCCCTCCGGCGGGCGCGGCGGGGGGCGGCGGGCCCGGGGGGCCGGGGTGGCCTGGGTGCCGTGCCTGGTGCGGCCCGTTCGCCGGGCCCTGGGGCGGTGGCAGCGGTGCCCCCACTGCGTGCTGCATCCGGTGCCACTCCGTCTCGTACAAGCGACTGGGACTGGGACGGCAACCGTACCGTCCCCGGCCGCCACAGGATGAACGGACGGGGACGGCCGACAGTGCCCGGCCGGCCGTCGGATGTGCCGGTCCGTCAGCCGGTCACCTCGTCCGCGAGGGCACGCAGGGCGAGGCGGTAGGAACCGATGCCGAATCCGGCCACGGTCCCGGTGGCGACCGCCGCGACCACGGAGGTGTGGCGGAATTCCTCCCGCGCGTACGGGTTCGAGATGTGCACCTCGATCAGCGGGGCGGTGCGCTGGGCCGCCGCGTCCCGCATCCCGTACGAGTAGTGGGTGAAGGCGCCCGGGTTGAGGACGACCGGGACCGAACCGTCGGCGGCCTCGTGGAGCCAGCGGATCAGCTCCCCCTCGTCGTTGGTCTCGCGGACCTCGACGTCCATGCCGAGCTCCTCGCCGACGGCCCGGCAGGTCTCGACGAGTCCGGCGTACGAGGTGGCCCCGTACACGTCGGGTTCGCGGGACCCGAGCCGGCCGAGATTCGGTCCGTTGAGGACCAGGACCCGGCGGCTCACGCCGACACCTCCCCGTACGCGGCGAGCAGGACGGCCGGGTCGGGGCCCTCCAGCACGGTCGGCTTGCCGAGTCCGTCGAGGACGATGAAGCGCAGCAGGTCGCCGCGGGACTTCTTGTCGACCTTCATGGTCTCCAGCAGCCTGGGCCACTGGTCGCCGCGGTAGGTCAGGGGCAGCCCGACGGACTCCAGGACGGCACGGTGCCGGTCGGCGGTGGCGTCGTCGAGACGTCCGGCCAGTCGTCCCAGCTCGGCGGCGAAGACCATGCCGACCGAGACGGCCGCGCCGTGCCGCCACTTGTAGCGCTCGTTCTTCTCGATGGCGTGGGCCAGCGTGTGGCCGTAGTTGAGGATCTCGCGCCGTCCGGACTCCTTGAGGTCGCCGGAGACGACCTCGGCCTTGACCCGGATGGAACGTTCGATCAGCTCGGCGGTGTGCGGTCCGGTGGGCTTACGGGCGCCCTCGGGGTCCGCCTCGATCAGGTCGAGGATCGCGGGGTCGGCGATGAATCCGGCCTTGATGATCTCGGCCAGGCCGCTGACGTAGTCGTGGACGGGCAGCGAGTCCAGGGCGGCGAGGTCGCACAGGACCCCGGCGGGCGGGTGGAAGGCGCCGACGAGGTTCTTGCCCTCGGCGGTGTTGATGCCCGTCTTGCCGCCGACCGCCGCGTCGACCATGGCGAGCACGGTCGTCGGCACGGCGATCCAGCGCACCCCGCGCAGCCAGGTCGCGGCGACGAATCCGGCCAGGTCCGTGGTGGCTCCGCCGCCGATGCCGACGATGACGTCGGAACGCGTGAAGTGGGACTGGCCCAGGGCCTTCCAGCAGTACGCGGCGACCTCGGCGGTCTTGGCCTCCTCCGCGTTGGGCACCTGGACGGCGATGGCCTCGTAGCCCTGCTCGGCGAGGTCCTGGCGGACCGCGTCACCGGTCTCGGCGAGCGCCTCGGGGTGCAGGACCGCGACGCGCCTGGCCCAGTCGCCGATGAGCGTGGGCAGTTCGCCGAGGAGCTGCCGGCCGATCAGCACGTCGTACGGGTCGGTGCCCGCGCTGCCCGCGACGTGGATGCGGGTCACTGCGTCCGTCATGTCTCCTTCTTCAACTCCATTGCGTCGAGGACCGCCTGGGCGACCTCGTCGGGGGTGCGGCCGTCGGTGGCGACGACCACCCGGGCGACCTCGGTGTACAGAGGGCGGCGGGCCTCCATCAGCTCGCGCCACTGCTTGCGCGGGTTGACGGCCAGCAGCGGGCGGGCGACGTTGAGGCCGGTGCGCCTGACCGCCTCCTCGACGTCCATCGAGAGGTAGACGACGGGCAGCGAGGACAGCAGTTCCCGCGTGCCCGCGTCGAGGACCGCGCCGCCGCCGAGGGCGAGGACGCCCTCGTGCTCGGCGGCCGCGGTCCGTACGGCGGCCCGCTCCAGCTCACGGAAGCGGGGCTCGCCGTCGTCGACGAAGATGTCCGAGATCTCCCGGCCCTCGGCCGCCACGATGTCCGCGTCGGTGTCCCGGTAGGTGGTGCCGAGCCGTTCGGCGAGCAGCTGCCCGACGGTGGACTTGCCGACGCCCATCGGTCCGACGAGGACGATCAGCGGGCCGCTCATCGGATCCTCAGGTGGTCGAGGTACGAGCGCACGTTGCGGCGGGTCTCGGTGACGCTGTCGCCGCCGAACTTCTCCGCGACGGCGTCGGCCAGGACCAGGGCGACCATCGCCTCGGCGACGATGCCCGCGGCCGGGACGGCGCAGACGTCGGAGCGCTGGTGATGGGCCTTGGCGGCCTCGCCGGTGGCGACGTCGACGGTCGCGAGGGCGCGCGGCACCGTCGCGATGGGCTTCATCGCGGCGCGGACCCGCAGCGGCTCGCCGGTGCTCAGACCGCCCTCGGTGCCGCCCGAGCGGCCGGAGGCGCGCCTGATGCCGTCCTCGGTGACCAGGATCTCGTCGTGCGCCCGGGAGCCGGGGACGCGGGCCAGGTCGAAGCCGTCACCGACCTCGACGCCCTTGATGGCCTGAATGCCCATCAGCGCGGCGGCGAGCCGGGCGTCGAGGCGGCGGTCCCAGTGGACGTGCGAGCCGAGGCCGACGGGCACCCCGTACGCGAGCACCTCGACCACCCCGCCGAGGGTGTCGCCGTCCTTGTGTGCCTGGTCGATCTCCGCGACCATCGCCTCGCTCGCGTCGGGGTCGAGGCAGCGCACGGGGTCGGCGTCGAGCCGTTCGACGTCGGCGGGGGTCGGGAGGACGCCGCGGGGCGCCTTGGCGGCGGCCAGCTCGACCACGTGGCTGACGATCTCGATGCCGGCCGTCTCCTTGAGGTACGACCGGGCAACGGTGCCGAGCGCGACCCTGGCCGCGGTCTCCCGGGCGCTGGCGCGCTCCAGGATCGGCCGGGCCTCGTCGAAGTCGTACTTCTGCATGCCCGCGAGGTCGGCGTGGCCGGGGCGCGGGCGGGTGAGCGGGGCGTTGCGGGCCAGTTCGGCCAGCGCCTCGGGGTCGACCGGGTCGGCCGACATGACCTGCTCCCACTTGGGCCACTCGGTGTTGCCCACCATCACGGCGACCGGGGAGCCCAGGGTGAGGCCGTGGCGGACCCCGCCGAGGAACGTGACCTCGTCCTTCTCGAACTTCATCCGCGCCCCGCGGCCGTATCCGAGCCGCCGCCGCGCGAGCGCGTCCGCCACCATCCCAGTGGTGATCGGGACACCGGAGGGAAGACCCTCCAGCGTCGCCACGAGTGCGGGGCCGTGCGACTCCCCGGCGGTCAGCCAGCGCAACCTGCTCAACGGTGCTCCTCATGCTCGCGCCTCGAACTGCGACGGCGCGACCGGGTGCGCGGCCCTGGCCCGCCGCCCTCGATCCTCCCACGTCCGGGGGCGTGAACCGGTCGCCGGTCCAGCAGGCGGACGCCTCCCGGCGGCCGGAACACGAGGTCAGCGGGAAGCGAGCGCCGCTTCCCCGGCCTGTCGCATGGTCGCGAGAGGAGCGGGCGCGCGGCCGGTCATCTGCTCGACCTGGAGCACCGCCTGGTGCACCAGGAGGTCGAGACCTCCGATGACTGTGCCGTCCTGGGCCGCCCACGAGGCGGCGAGTCCGGTCGGCCAGGGCTCGTACAGCACGTCGAAGAGCGTGCCGGGCCGCTCGGGCACGTCGCCGGTCAGCGCGTCGGTGGCACCGGCCGGGGTGGTGGCGACGACCAGGGGGGCGCGCAGCGCCTCGGCGGCCCGTGACCAGTCGCGGGTCCTGACGTCGACGCCGAGTCGTTCGCCCCAGCCGTGCATCTCCCGGCCGCGTTCCGCGCTGCGCACATACGCCGTGACCGGTCCCGCGCAGATCTCGGACAGTGCGGCGAGCGCCGAGGACGCGGTCGCCCCGGCGCCGAGCACGGCGGCCGATTCGACCTTCTCGACGCCGCGTTCCCGCAGGGCGGCGATCATGCCGGGGACGTCGGTGTTGTCACCGGTCCGCCGGCCGTCCCGGGTGAACACGACCGTGTTGACGGCCTCCACCGACGACGCGGTCTCGCTGATGGAGTCCAGCAGCGGGATGACCACGCGCTTGAGCGGCATGGTCAGGGACAGCCCGGCCCAGGAGGCGTCGAGGCCCTCCAGGAAGGCGGGCAGGCCCGCCTCGTCGACCTCGAAGCGGTCGTACGTCCAGTCGGTGAGGCCGAGTTCGGCGTACGCGGCCCGGTGCAGGACCGGGGAGAGCGAGTGGGCGATCGGCGAGCCGAGGACGGCCGCCCGGCGCCGGTCATTTGAGGCCATGCAGTTCCTTGAACTTGTCGTTGAGCTTCTCGTGCTCGGCGGCCGTCTTGGTGAATTGGGTCTTCTTGCCGTCGAGCGAGATGAAGAACATCCACCCGTCACCGGTGGGATTGAGCGTGGCACGCAGGGCTTCGGCGCCCGGATTGCTGATCGGCCCCGGCGGAAGACCTTCGTGGTAATAGGTGTTGTACGGATCCGGATTGCTACGGATCTCGTTGGAGCCGATCTTGATCTTGCTCTGGTTCTTGAGGTAATTGAACGCGGAGTCGAATTCGAGCTTGCGATTCGTGATCGTGTTGTCCGGCTTCAGGCGGTTGTAGACGACCTCGCTCATCTTGCGGAAGTCGTCGTGCGTGAGACCCTCGGCCTGGACGAGGCTTGCGACGGTGAGGACCTGCCAGGGACCGTCCAGATCGTGCTCCTTGGCGGCCTTCTCGAGGTCGAGCTTGTCGTACTCCTCGTTGGCCCGGGAGACCATCGCCTTGAGAACGGCCTCCGGCTTGGTCCCCTTGGTGACCGGATACGCGACCGGATAGAGGAACCCTTCCAGCGGATCCTTGATGTCCTTGTCATTGCCGGCCCACTCGGGCAGACCGAGGTCGGACGCCTTGGATGCGGCGACTTCCTTGGTCGTGCCCTTTTTGAGGCCCAGCCTCTTGTCGATCAGCTCGTAGATCTGGACGTTGCGGCGTCCCTCGGGAATCACCAGAAGATTCTGGTTCTTGTTGTCGACCAGCATCTTGACGGCCTCGGCCGCGGACATCTTCTCGTGGAGCAGATAGACCCCGGCCTGGATCTGTCCGCCCTTGGGGTTCTCCTTCTGCGCGGCCACGAACGCGTCGACGCTCTTGACGACACCCTTCTCCTTCAGGATGTTGCCGATGTCGTAGCCGTAGAGGCCCTTCGTGATCTCGATCTCGACCTGGCCGGTTCCCTGTCCGGAGTAGTCCGGCGGCGCGCCGAACTTGTCCTGCCAGAACGAGTAGCCGAGATACCCGACCCCGCCGAGGCCGCCGACCAGGACCACCGCGACGCCCAGACAGGCGCAGCCGTTGCGGCTCTTCTTCTTGCCCTTGCCCTTGCCCCGGCGCTCACCTCCGCCGCGTGCGGCCCGGCGCGAGGCGGGCGGGTCGTCGTCCTCGTCGCCGTGGTCGTCCTTGCCGCCCGGGGCGTCGGCGCCGGTGAAGAAGGGGTGGGTCTCCTCCGGTTCGGTCTCCGGGTCCCAGTCGGGGTTCTTCGCGGGGGCCGGTCCGGGAGCGGTGTCACGACCGGACGGGGGCTGCGGCGGCGGGTAGGCGTCCGGCGTGCCGTACTGGTCGGGCATCTCGCCCTGGCCCGCCGGCCGACCGCCGTACGGGTCGGCCGCGTGGGCGTCGTACGGCGCGGCCGGCTGCTGCCCCGGGTCCCAGCCACCGTTGTGGTGGGAGGGCTGCTGGGGCCGCTGCGGCTGGTGCCCCTGCGGCTGCTGCTGCGCGTACGGATCCTGCGGGGTTCCGTACGCGGGCTGCTGGTGGTACTGCTGCCCGTACGGATCGGACGCCTGCGGGTGCTGCGCGTACGGGTCCTGCGGCTGCTGCGCGTAGCCGCCCTGACCGTACGGGTCCTGGTGGTACGCGTCCTGGTGGTACGGATCCTGGGCATAGGGGTCCTGGGGATGGGGCTGCTGCCCGCCGCCGTACTGGCCCCGGCCGTGGGCGGACTGCTGTCCCCCCCATCCCTGGTCCCCGTACAAGGGGTCCTCGGGATGCCACGGTTCGGAGCCGGGGCCCCGGCCATACTCAGTCATCGATCCCCTAGAGCCGCGAGGCGACGTTCCGCCTCTTCGCTGTGCGGTGCTTGTTCGAACACCGCCGCATCGCGCGGAACGTTACCGTATCGCGATCAGCCCTCCACCTCGACGCCTTCACCGGGTGCTCTGCCCGACGCCCGTTCGGACTCGAGGGCGTTCTGGAGGATCACCACGGCGGCGGCCTGGTCGATGACGGAGCGGCCCTTCTTGGACTTCACGCCCGAGGCGCGCAGTCCCTGACTGGCCGTCACCGTCGTCATCCGCTCGTCGACCAGCCGCACCGGAAGGGGTGACACCGAGCGGGCCATCTCCCGTGCGAAGGCCCGGATCTTGGCGGCCGCGGGCCCTTCGCCGCCGCCGAGGGAGCGCGGCAGACCGATGATGATCTCGATCGGCTCGTACTCCTCGACGATCTGCCTCAGCCGCCGGTGGGCCGCCGGGACGTCACGCCCCGGCACGGTCTCCACCGGTGTGGCGAGGATCCCGTCGGGGTCGCACGAGGCGACCCCGATCCGGGCGTCCCCGACATCGATCGCGAGACGGCGGCCCCGGCGCATCCCCGTCGCTCCCGTCACGTCCGCGATCATGCCGTCTCGGCGACGAGGCGTTCGACCGCGGCCACGGCCTCGCCGATGGCCTCGGGGTTCTGGCCGCCGCCCTGCGCGACGTCCGGCTTGCCGCCGCCACCGCCGCCCAGGGTCTTGGCGGCCGTGCGGACCAGGTCGCCGGCCTTGAGACCGCGCTCGCGGGCGGCCTCGTTGGTGGCGATCACGGTCAGCGGGCGCCCGTTCGCCGTGGTGAACAGGGCCACGACGGCCGGGCGTCCGCCCTGGATGCGCCCGCGCACGTCGAGGACCAGCTTGCGCAGGTCGTCGGCGGAGGCGCCGTCCGGGACCTGCCCGGTGACGAGGGCGACGCCCCGTACGTCCCTGGCGGACTCGGCGAGCCCGGCGGCGGCCTGGAGGACCTTCTCCGCACGGAACTTCTCGATCTCCTTCTCGGCGTCCTTCAGCTTGCCGAGCATCCCGGCGATCTTCTCCGGAAGCTCCTCGGGGCGGCCCTTGACCAGCTCCTGGAGCTGGGCGACGACCGTGTGCTCCCGGGCCAGGAAGTTGTACGCGTCGACACCGACGAGGGCCTCGATGCGGCGCACACCGGAACCGATGGACGATTCGCCGAGCAGCTTCACCAGGCCCAGCTGGGCGGTGTTGTGGACGTGCGTACCGCCGCACAGCTCCTTGGAGAAGTCCCCGATGGTGACGACCCGGACCTGCTCGCCGTACTTCTCGCCGAACTCGGCGATGGCACCCTGCTTCTTGGCCTCGTCGATCGGCATGACCTCGGCGTGGACGTCGAGTTCGCGGGCGAGAACCTCGTTGATCTTCTGCTCGACGTCGGTGAGGACCGTGCCCGGCACGGCGGACGGCGAACCGAAGTCGAAGCGGAAGCGGCCCGGCGAGTTCTCCGAACCGGCCTGGGCGGCCGTCGGGCCCAGCGCGTCGCGCAGCGCCTGGTGCGTGAGGTGGGTGGCGCTGTGGGCGCGGGCGATGGCACGGCGGCGGGTGGTGTCGATGACGGCGTACGCGGAGGCGCCCACCGTGACCTCGCCGACCTGGACCGACCCCTTGTGCACGGAGACGCCGGGGACGGGCTGCTGGACGTCGCGGACCTGGATGACGGCGCCGCTGTCCAGCCGGATCCGGCCCTGGTCGGCGAGCTGGCCGCCGCCCTCGGCGTAGAACGGGGTGCGGTCGAGGACGACCTCGACCTCGTCGCCCTCGGAGGCGGCGGGCGAGGGCACGCCGTCGACGAGCAGGCCGACGACGGTCGACTCGCCCTCGGTGGCGGTGTAGCCGGTGAACTCGGTGGTGCCGGAGTCGTCCGCGACCGCACGGTAGGCGGACAGGTCGGCGTGACCGGTCTTCTTGGCCTTGGCGTCGGCCTTGGCCCGCTCCCGCTGCTCCTTCATCAGGCGGCGGAAGCCGTCCTCGTCCACGGACAGGCCCTGTTCGGCGGCCATCTCCAGGGTGAGGTCGATCGGGAAGCCCCAGGTGTCGTGGAGCAGGAACGCCTTGTCGCCGGGCAGGACCTTGCCGCCCGCGGCCTTGGTCTCGGTGACGGCGGTGTCGAGGATGTTGGTGCCGCCCTTGAGGGCCTTGAGGAAGGCGGCCTCCTCGGCGAGGGCGACGCTCTCGATGCGCTTGCGGTCGGTGGCCAGCTCCGGGTACTGCTGCCCCATCGTGTCGACCACGACGTCGACCAGGTCCTTGACGACCGGCCCGGTGGCGCCCAGCAGCCGCATGTTGCGGATGGCGCGGCGCATGATGCGGCGCAGCACGTAGCCGCGGCCCTCGTTGCCGGGGGTGACGCCGTCGCCGATGAGCATCACGGAGGTGCGGATGTGGTCGGCGACCACGCGCAGCGAGACGTCGCTGCCGTGGGCCCTGCCGTAGGCGACGCCGGTGAGCTCGGTGGCCCTGTCGATGACGACCTTGAGCGTGTCCGTCTCGTACATGTTCTGCACGCCCTGCAGGATCATGGCGAGGCGTTCCAGGCCGAGGCCCGTGTCGATGTTCTTCGACGGCAGGTCGCCGAGGATCGGGAAGTCCTCCTTGCCGTCACCGGCGCCGCGCTCGTACTGCATGAAGACCAGGTTCCAGATCTCCACGTAGCGCTCGTCGTTGACGGCCGGACCGCCCTCGGCGCCGAACTCGGGGCCGCGGTCGTAGTTGATCTCGGAGCAGGGGCCGCAGGGGCCGGGGACGCCCATGGACCAGAAGTTGTCCTTCTTGCCCAGGCGCTGGATGCGCTCGGCCGGCACGCCGATCTTGTCGCGCCAGATCTGCTCGGCCTCGTCGTCGTCGAGGTAGACCGTGATCCACAGCCGCTCGGGGTCGAGGCCGTAGCCGCCGTCCGCCACGGAGCTGGTGAGCAGCTCCCAGGCGAGCGTGATGGCGCCTTCCTTGAAGTAGTCCCCGAAGGAGAAGTTGCCGCACATCTGGAAGAACGTGCCGTGCCGGGTGGTCTTGCCGACCTCCTCGATGTCCGGCGTGCGGACGCACTTCTGCACGCTGGTGACGCGCGGGGCGGGCGGCTTGACCTCGCCGAGGAAGTACGGCTTGAAGGGCACCATGCCCGCCGGGACCAGCAGCAGAGTCGGGTCGTCCGCGATGAGCGACGCCGAAGGGACGACGGTGTGACCGCGCTCCTCGAAGAAGCTCAGCCAGCGGCGACGAATTTCAGCCGACTCCATCAGTGGTCCTCATTCCGGTTGTACGGGTTGTAGGTGTACGAGTTACGGGGAGGCGTACGGCGGTCGCCGGCCGCGAGGGCCCTGTCCGGCCCGACGGGCTCGGCCGCCTCGACGACGGCGAAGCGGGGCCGCGCGGGCAGCTCGGGGTCGACCGGCGCCTCCAGCCCCAGGGCCTCGCCCAGTTCGGCCTCGCGCCGCACCATCGACTCACGGACGTCCAGGGCGAAGTCCTTGATCCGGTGGCCGGTCTCGATGGCCCGGTCCGCGGCCTGGGCCGCGAGGCTCTCGGGGGTCAGCTGCCTGAGCTTGCGGTTGACCTTGGTGGTGGCCCAGACACCGGCGGCTGCGCCGGCGGTGAACCAGAACGTGCGGCGGAACATCGCTGCGTCAGTCCTTCGGTCCGCGGGGGTTTCTGCCGGTGCGCCTCCCACCGCGCACGGGGGGCACGGTACGGCCGACGATCACCGTGCGCCGGGCCGCCCGGCGGGCGGGTTCCTGTTCGGCACCGGTCCGGCGGCCGATGGCCTGGCGGACCCCGTACCCGAACGCGGCGACCTTGACGAGCGGGCCGCCGAAGGTCGAGGCGACGGTGGTGGAGAGCGCCGAGGCGTTCGAGGTGACTTCCTGGACGTCCGTCGCGATCGCGTCGACCCGGTCGAGCTGGGTCTGCGCGGAGCGCACGGTCGCGGAGGCGTCCGCGAGCAGCGGGACGGCCTGTTCGGTCACGTCCGCCACGAGTTTGGTGGTCGCCCTGAGCGTCTGGGCCAGCCTCACCAGTACGACGGCGAGGAACGAAACCAGGATCGCCCAGAAGACGGCCACCAGGATCCCGGCCACCTCTCCACCGGACACTGTGTGCACCGCTCTCTGGATAGTCGCTGTCTCTGTGCTGTCTCTGCTCGGTACCGACGCCCTCCGCCGCGGACAGCGGGACGTCGTCTACCGAGCCTATCGCGCCGGTGGTCGCGTCCCGTACCGCATTCTCTGCGGACAAGTATGCGATCCCATCAGGTGATTGTACGGAGAGCACTCGGACAAGTACTGTGCGTGTTTCATGCGACGCCCTCAGCTCCCCCACGACTCGAGCGCCCCCACCGCCGCCGGCAATCTCCCGGCGGAACTCAGCGGATTCGTGGGGCGGGAGGACGAACTGGCCTCCCTCGGCCGCGTGATGGACCGGGCGCGGCTGGTCACCGTCGTCGGCGTCGGCGCAGTGGGCAAGACCCGCTGCGCGCTCAAGATCGCGACGCAGCTGGAGAAACGGTACTGCGGCCATGTCCGGATGGTGGAGCTGTCCGCCGTCCACGATCCCGAGCTGCTGGACCACACCGTGGTCGACGCCCTCGGCCTCACCGACCACACCGGCAGGCCGCCCCGCACGATCCTCCACGAACACCTCGACGGACGCCGACTCCTCCTGGTGGTCGACGGCTTCGAGCATCTCGTGGACGCCTGTGCCGACCTGGTGGGCGAGCTGCTGCGCCGGCATCCGCGGCTGCGGGTGCTGGCCGCCGGGCGGCTTCCGCTGGACGTGGACGGCGAGCACGTCTTCCCTCTCGCGCCGATGACGGACGAGGACGCGATACGGCTGTTCGCCGAGCGCGCCGCCGCGGTACGGCCGGAGTTCCGGCTGACCGAGGAGAACCGGGCGGCCGCACGCGAGCTCTGCCGCCGTCTGGACGGGATCCCGCTCGCCCTGGAACTCGCCGCGGGACGGCTGCGCGTCCTGTCCACCGAGCAGGTGCTGCAACGCCTGGACGACCGGTTCCGGCTGCTCACCGGCTCCAGTCGCAGCGCGCTGCCCCGGCACCAGACGCTCCGCACGGCCATCGGCTGGAGCCACGAGCTCTGCACTCCGGAGCAGCGTCTGCTGTGGGCGAGGCTCTCGGTCTTCGCCGGGCAGTTCGATCTGGAGGCGGTCGAGTACATCTGCGGAGGCACCGGTCTGCCGGGCGACGCGGTGCTCGACGCGCTCTCCGGGCTGCTCGCGCAGTCGGTCGTGGTGCGCGAGGAGGCGGCGGCCGGCAGCCGGTACCGGATGCTGGACACGATGCGGGAGTACGGCGCCGAGTGGCTGGTGGCCACCGGCGAAACGGACCGGTTGCGCCGCCGCCACCGCGACTGGTTCCTGGGGCTCGCCACCTGGTGCGAGCTGGACTGGTTCGGCCCCCGGCAGAGCCAGGTGGCCGCCCGGGCGGAGAGCGAACTGCCGAATCTGCGGCAGGCGATGGAGTGTTCGCTGGAGATCCCCGGCGAGGAGCACCTCGCGCAGTACCTGGCGGGCACGCTCTGGTTCCTCTGGGTGGGCTGCGGGCGCCTCTCGGAGGGCAGACGCTGGCTGGACCACGTGCTGGAGGAGGAGACGCCGTACGACCCCTCGCGGCTGAAGGCGCTGTGGGTGCTCGGGCACGTGGCCGTGCTGCAGGGCGACCCGATCGGCGCGATCGCCGCGCTCCAGGAGTGCCAGGAGGAGGCGGACCGGGCCGGCGACGCCACGGCGCTGGCGTACGCGGTGCACCGACTGGGGTGCCTGGCACTGGTCACGGACGACATGGTCAGGGCGCGGGAACTGCTGACCGAGGCCATCGGCCGCTACCGGGAGCTCGGCGAACTGAACAGCAACGTGCTGATGGCGCGGATCGAGCTCGCGATGGCGGTCGGGTTCCACGGGGGCGTCGACGCCGCGGTGGAGATCTGCGAGGAGGTCAGGGAGATCTGCGAGGACCACGGGGAGCGGTGGGCCCTCTCGTACGCCCTGTACGTCCTGGCCTACGCCGCCCTGCAGGAGGGCCGGCCCGGACGGGCCCGGGAGCTGCTCAGGGAGTCCCTGACCATCGGGCACACCTTCCACGACCTGCTGGTCTCGGTGCTCGTCCTGGAACTGCTGGCCCTGGTCACGGCGGTCGAGGGCGACGCGGCGGAGGCCGCGCTGCTCCAGGGGGCCGCCGACCGGATCTGGGCGTCGGTGGGGCCGCCCCTGTTCGGCTCGGCGCACTTCGGCCATCTGCGGGTCCGGTGCGAGAAGCTGGCGCGGCGGGAGCTGGGCGACGGCCCGTACGAGGCCGGGCTGCGCGCGGGTGGCGCGCTGGATCCGGACGCAGTGGTGGCGCGCGTGCTGACGGACGGGGCCGACGAGGAGCCGCAGGATCCCGGCCGTCCCCGCGGACCGGTGCTCGGCCCCGGGAAAGCACTCGGGCCCGCCCCGTCCCCCAGGACGGGGGCGGTCGGGCCCGAGCACGAACCGTGAGCGGCTACGCCTGGATCAGCGGGCGTAGTACTCGACGACGAGCTGCTCGTCGCAGATGACGGGGATTTCCTTGCGGTTCGGGTCCCGGTCGAGGCGGAAGGCCAGGGCCTTCAGGTTCACCTGCAGGTAGCGCGGGGTCTCGCCGTCCGTGGCGTAGCCACCCTCGCGGGCCACCTGGAAGGGGTACTTGTCGCGGCTGCGCTCGCGGACCGTCACGACCTGGTCGGGGCGGACGCGGAAGGACGGCTTGTCGACCTTGCGGCCGTCGACCTCGATGTGGCCGTGCACGACCATCTGACGGGCCTGGTAGATGGTGCGGGCGAGGCCCGAACGCAGCACCAGGGCGTCGAGACGGCGCTCCAGCTCGACGACGAGCGCCTCGCCCGTCTTGCCCTCGGCCTTCTTGGCGCGGTCGTAGGCACGCACCATCTGGCGCTCGCTGATGTCGTACTGGGCGCGCAGACGCTGCTTCTCCAGCAGACGGACCTTGTAGTCCGAGTTCTGCTTGCGGCCACGGCCGTGCTCGCCCGGCGGGTAGGGGCGGGCCTCGAAGTACTTGACAGCCTTCGGCGTCAGCGCGATGCCGAGGGCGCGGCTCTTCTTGACCTTGGGACGCGACTGGTTAGGCACGTTCTCCAGACCTCCGTTGTAGGTTAGGTTAGGCTCACCTTAGTTGAGGAGATCGCATGTCTCGCCCGGGGAACACCAGTCACATCACGGACAGCACTGACAATCTCGGCACCTCACCGGGTACCGACATGACGGAGGACCGATCAGATCGTGGTCAGCCGCGTCCCAGCGGGCCAGAAACCACTCGGATGCCGTCAGCAGCCGAGCGCACACGAACTCTCGTACAGAGTACCTGCTCGGCGGTGCTGCTCGTGCCCGGGCTGCGCAGGGCCGACTGGGACGGGCTGGTGACGTCCCCCAGGAGCGTGGGGCCCGAAGGCGACCTGTTCCTCGAACTGCCCGCGGCCTCCCCCGTCGTACGGGCCGCGACGCACTCCGAGCACGACGAGCTGGTCGCGGTGCTGGAGATCACGGACGTCGCCCCGGTCTCCGTGCCGCACCGCGTCCGGGCCCACGCCCGGGTCTCGGGATGGCTCGCCACCGTGCCCGGACTGTCGGGCCCCGGCCGGACGACACTGCGGCTGGAGACGGGCGAGGCGTACGTCGACGACCTGTGGGGCGCCGAGGCGGTGGAACCCGACGCCTTCCGGGACGCGGTGCCCGATCCGCTCGCCGGTCACGAGACGGAGCTGCTCCAGCATCTGCACGCGGCCCACGGGGAGCAGCTGGGCACGCTGTGCTCGTTGCTGGGCGGGCGGACGTCCCGTCGCTGCGCGGCACACCGGCCCTCCGTCGTACCTCTGGCACTGGACCGGTTCGGGCTGCGGGTACGCGTGTGCGAGGACCGCGACCGGTGCTTCGACGCGCGCTTCGAGTTCCCCGAGCCGGTGCGTGACGTCGTCGAGCTGCGGCACGCCATGCGCACGCTCTTCGAGGCCGCGGCGCGTTGAGACGGGTCGCGCTCCTCTGGGGGGCGGGCCCCAGAAGGCTCGCGCCCCGCTGATACGGGCGGAGACCCGCCCCTGCCCGCCGCGCTCAGTCGCCGGACCGCGACGCCTCGTCGTCGGGACCGGGCCGGCCGAGCCGCTCGCGCACCCGTTCCACCACGTCCGCGTAGCGCGCCTCCGCTCCGTAGCGCGTGGGGCGGTAGTACCGCCGGTCACGGACGGCGTCCGGGGCGTACTGCTGCGCGGCGATGCCGCCGGGGACGTCGTGCGGGTACACATAGCCCTGGGCATGGCCCAGCTTGGCGGCTCCCTTGTAGTGGCCGTCGCGCAGATGGGCCGGTACGGAGCCGGCGAGGCCCTTGCGCACGTCCTCCTGCGCGGCGAAGATCGCGAGCGTCGCCGCGTTGGACTTGGGCGCCAGGGCCAGGGCGATCGTGGCGTGGCTCAGGGTGAGCGCGGCCTCCGGGAATCCGATCATGGCGACCGCCTGCGCCGCCGCGACGGCGGTGGGCAGCGCCGTGGGATCGGCGAGACCGATGTCCTCGCTGGCCGAGATCATCAGCCGCCGGGCGATGAAGCGGGGGTCCTCCCCCGCCTCGATCATCCGGGCCAGATAGTGCAGGGCGGCGTCGACGTCGGAGCCGCGGATGGACTTGATGAGCGCGCTCGCCACGTCGTAGTGCTGGTCGCCGTCCCGGTCGTAGGTGACGGCGGCGCGATCGACGGTCTCCTCCAGGGTGCGGAGGGTGATCTCCTTCTCCTGCTTGTCCAGGGCCGCGCCGGCCGCCGCCTCCAGCGCGGTGAGCGCCCGGCGGGCGTCGCCGCCCGCGATGCGGAGCAGATGCTCCTCGGCGTCGCCCGGCAGACTCACCGCGCCGCCCAGTCCGCGCTCGTCGCTCAGGGCTCGGCGGAGCAGACCGCGCAGGTCGTCGTCCGTGAGCGGTTCCAGGGTGAGGAGCAGCGAGCGCGACAGGAGCGGCGAGATGACGGAGAAGTAGGGGTTCTCCGTGGTCGCGGCGATCAGGGTCACCCAGCGGTTCTCCACGGCGGGGAGCAGCGAGTCCTGCTGGGCCTTGGAGAAGCGGTGGATCTCGTCGAGGAAGAGGACGGTCTCCTTGCCGTAGCCTCCGGTGGCGCGGCGGGCCCCGTCGATGACGGCCCGCACCTCCTTGACGCCCGCGGTGATCGCGGAGAGTTCGACGAAGCGCTTGTTGGTGGCCTTGCTGACCACGTAGGCCAGCGTCGTCTTCCCGATGCCGGGCGGGCCCCACAGGAGCACGGAGGACGGGCCCGCCGGGCCGCCGTTCCGCTCGCCGACGAGACGGCGCAGTGGCGAGCCCGGCTTGAGCAGATGCTGTTGTCCGACGACCTCGTCGAGAGTGCGGGGGCGCATCCGTACAGCGAGGGGGCTGCTTGACGGGTCGTTCTCCTGGCGTTCCTCGGCGGCTGCGGTAAAGAGGTCGGGCTCCACGTACTGAAGCCTATGTCACGGCACCGACACCCCTGCCGGGCCGGCCCGGCAGGGCCCGCCGCACGGGCCGACGGCTCAGCTCGTCCAGAAGTCCCACCAGCGGGTCAGGACCATCATGCCGATGATGCCGATCCACAGGACCGGCGGCACCCAGTGGAACTCCGTCAGTCCGTTGCGCAGCCAGTTCGGTGCGGGGATGATCCGGTGTTCGATGTTGTGCTTGGTGACGTAGCAGAACATGACGATGGTGGCGACCCAGGCCAGGCAGCACCAGAGGCAGAGCGAGTTGATGTGGTACAGCGACTGGTACTGGAGCCAGGTGCAGAAGCCGACGCCGAACAGCGTTCCGGCGTTCATCCCCAGCCAGTACCAGCTGCGGAAGCGGGCGCCCGAGAGGAGCGCCAGGCCGATGCCGATGATCACCGGGTAGGCGGCCAGGCCGAGCATCGGGTTCGGGAACCCGAAGGCGGACGCCTGCTCGCTCTTCATGATGTTGCCGCAGGCGACGACCGGGTTGAGGCTGCACCCCGGCGTGAAGTTCGGGTCCTCCAGCAGCTTGAACTTGTCGATCGTGATGATCCAGGCCGCGAGGAGCCCGGCGGCGCCCGTGATCACCAGCAGCAGCGCGAACGCCCGGCCGGCGCCGAAGGACCTCTCCACCCCCTTCCCGTCCTGGTCGGAGGAGGGGCGGTCAACCGCTGCAGTCGTCATATCGCCGTTTCCATCAGTGAGTGGCCTGCTGGGCACGGTCATTGTGCCGCACCCCTCCAGCGCTCATCCGTTCGATGGACATAAACATGTCTGGCGGATTCCACGCGGAGCAAGTGCGTGACACAGGGGCGCGGGCCGTCCGGGACCGGCGCGGGGGCGAGGAGAGGAGGGACCACCCACAGGGGCACCGCCCCGGCCCGACCGTCCCGACCTGCGGATCCGGCGGGACGGAATCGCCCGGGCGGATCGGGCCGGACGGTTCCCCGGAGCGGGCCGGGGACGCGACCCCGTCGGTGCGCCGCCGCGGCGGGCGACGCCCACCGACGATGACAGGAACGGCTGCGCCCCCGTGCCCCACCCGCAAGGAATCGCCCGGCAGGGTGACTTTCCGACTCATCGAATTGACGGCATATCCGGGAATCGACGGCATATCCGGCCGGGTCCGGGCAGGACGCCGGTGCGGTGACCGGCAGTGTCCGCGGCTCGGCGAACACTGCCGGGAGAGGCTCCGGGGACCGTCCGCGGTCAGGCCAGGCGCTCGCGCACCGCCCCGGCCACGTCCGCCGGCGCGACCGCCGTCTGCTCGCCGGACTCCATGTCCTTGAGCTGGACGACGCCCTCGGCCAGATCGCGTTCGCCCGCGACGATCGTGAGCCGTGCCCCCGACCGGTTCGCGCTCTTCATGGCGCCCTTGAGGCCGCGGTTGCCGTAGGCGAAGTCCGTCGCCACGCCCTCGCGGCGCAGCTGCGTGACGATCCCGAAGAGCACCCGCCGGGCCTCCTCGCCCAGCGGCACCGCGAAGACGCTGGTGGTCGCCGGGAGTTCGAGCTCGATGCCCTCGGCCTCCAGGGCGAGCACCGTGCGGTCCACGCCGAGCGCCCAGCCGACCGACGGGAGCGCCGGGCCGCCGATCATCTCGGACAGGCCGTCGTAGCGGCCACCGCCGCCCACCGCGGACTGCGAACCGAGTCCGTCGTGGACGAACTCGAACGTGGTGCGGGTGTAGTAGTCGAGCCCGCGGACGAGCTTCTCGTCGTCCTCGAACGCCACACCCGCCGCGGAGAGCAGGTCGCGGACCTCCTCGTGGTACGCCTTGCAGGCGTCGCACAGGTAGTCGCGCAGCACCGGCACGCCGACCAGCTGCTTCTGGACCTCGGGCCGCTTGTCGTCGAGGACCCGGAGCGGGTTGATCTCGATGCGGCGGCGGGTGTCCTCGTCAAGGTCGAGCCCGCGCAGGAAGCCCTGGAGCGCGTCCCGGTAGACGGGGCGGCACTCCCGGTCGCCCAGCGAGTTGAGCAGGATGCGGAAGTTCCGCAGGCCCAGCGTGCGGTACGCCTGGTCGGCCAGGATGATCAGCTCGGCGTCCAGCGCCGGGTCCTCGGCGCCGATCGCCTCGGCGCCCACCTGGGAGAAGTGCCTGTAGCGGCCCTTCTGCGGGCGCTCGTAGCGGTAGTACGAGCCGGAGTACCACAGCTTCACGGGGAGGTTGCCCGCCTTGTGGAGGTTGGCCTCCAGCGCGGCGCGCAGCACGGAGGCGGTGCCCTCGGGGCGCAGCGCCAGCTGGGAGCCGCCCTTGGTGGTGAGGGTGTACATCTCCTTGGTCACGATGTCGGTGGACTCGCCGACTCCGCGCGAGAAGAGGGCGACGTCCTCGAAGCCGGGCGTCTCGATGTATCCGTAGCCGGAGTTCTTCAGGGGTGCGGCGATCGCCTCGCGCACGGCGAGGTACTTCGCGGAATCGGGCGGGATCAGGTCGTACGTGCCCTTGGGGGCCTTGAAGGTGCTCACGGTCTTTACTCTCGTCACATTCCTCGTCGGGGCGCGTCCATCCCGTGCAGATACGGGTTCGTGGCGCGCTCGCGGCCGATGGTCGTCTGGGGGCCGTGGCCCGACAGCACCACGGTCGAGTCGTCGAGCGGCAGGCACACACGGGCCAGCGACTCGAGCAGCTCGGCGTGGTCGCCACCGGGCAGGTCGGTGCGTCCGACGGAGCCGGCGAAGATCAGGTCGCCCGAGAAGAGGATCTGCGGAACGTCCGCGGCCTCGGGCATCCGATACGTCACCGACCCCTTGGTATGGCCGGGCGCGTGCGCGACGTGGAACTCCAGACCGGCCAGCTTCAGCGGCACACCGTCGCTCAGCTCCTTGACGTCGTCCGGCTCCCCCACCGTCAGCTCACCCATGAGCGGCATGCCGATGGAGCGGCCGAGGGCCTTCTCCGGGTCGCTCATCATGTACCGGTCCTCGGGGTGGATCCAGGCGGGGATGTCGTGCGCGCCGCACACCGGGACGACCGAGGCGACGTGATCGATGTGTCCGTGGGTCAGGACGACGGCGACGGGCTTCAGCCGATGCTTCTTCAGCGCCTCCTCGACCCCGGCCGCGGCCCGATGGCCCGGATCGATGATCACGCACTCCTCGCCTGCGGCCGGGGCGACCAGGTAACAGTTGGTCCCCCAGGCCCCTGCGGGGAACCCGGCAATGAGCACGATCGTCCTTACTGGTCGTCCGACGGCGGATTCGCGACTGACGAAGGTCGCGGCAGTTCAGAGCCTACCGGCGCTCCTCATCACACAGCCAACCCAGATACGGTACGGGCAACCCAGGCCCCACAAACGACCTACAAGGAGATCACCCGGTGGTCAGCAACGATCAGCGGCGGCGGCAGCTCGCCAGGGAGAAGTTCGAGCGGCAGCAGCAGCGCCGGGAGGAGGCCCGCCGCCGGTCGAAGCGGCTGACCATCGCCGTCTCGGCCGCGGTGGCCGTGGTCGCGGTCGGCGGAGTGGGCACGTACCTCGTCCTCGACGGCGACGACAAGAAGGACAAGAGCGACGCGGCCGCCAGCGCCTCCCCCTCGCCGTCGACGACCGAGAGCGCCGAGCCCGAGCCCGCGATGGCGATCGACAAGAAGGCGAAGTACACGATGTCGCTCAAGACCGGAGCGGGCGACATCGCGTTCACCATGGAGGCGGCGAAGACCCCGCACACCACCAACTCGTTCAAGGCGCTCGCCGACAAGGGCTTCTTCGACGGCACGAAATGTCACCGCCTGACCACGCAGGGCATCTTCGTGCTGCAGTGCGGCGACCCCAAGGGCGACGGCACCGGCGGCCCCGGCTACACGATCCCGGACGAGAACCTGACGGCGCTGGGCAAGGCGGGCGCGGACGGCACGGTGACCTATCCGGCGGGCACGGTGGCGATGGCCAACACCGGGCAGCCGCACACCGGAGGCAGCCAGTTCTTCCTGGTGTACAAGGACAGCAAGCTGCCGCCGAGCTACACCCCGTTCGGCACCATGGACGCCGCCTCGCTGAAGACCGTCGAGAAGGTCGGCGCGGCGGGAGTGGCCGGTGGTGCGGGCGGCGACGGTGCGCCGAAGACGGCCGTGGACATCTCGAAGGCCGCCGTCGACAAGTCGTGAGGCGACCGGGCGACCGGCCCGGGCCGTCCGGTGGCGACGACCTCGGTGGGAGCGGATTATTTTCGGCCCCGCCGAGTGCGGACAGCCGGGCGGCCGGTCGCCTAGATTGGCGTTGTGCAGGGCGGGCGCTGCCCGCCCGAGGAAACTGTGGACGATGCCAGGGGGGCGAACCCTCTCGCGGGCATCAGGTGGAGGAGGCGCTGTGAGCAGCGACCCGTGGGGCCGCGTCGATGAGACGGGCACCGTGTACGTGCGTACGGCCGACGGCGAGAAGGTCGTCGGATCGTGGCAGGCGGGTTCCCCCGAGGAGGCTCTGGCCTACTTCGAGCGCAAGTACGAGGGCATGGTGGTCGAGATCGGCCTCCTCGAACGTCGGGTGAGGACCACCGACCTGTCGGCGAAGGACGCGACGGCCGCCATCGAGCATCTGCGTCTGCAGGTGGACGAGCATCACGCGGTCGGCGACCTCGACGCCCTGCGCGTGCGGCTCGACGCCCTGGTGGCGACGGTCGAGGCGCGGCGCGAGGAGCGCAAGGCCCAGAAGGCGCGTCAGTCCGACGAGGCGAGGCAGGCCAAGGAGGCTCTGGTCGCCGAGGCGGAGGAGCTGGCGCGGAGCGAGCAGTGGCGCTCGGCGGGCGAGCGGCTGCGCGCGCTCGTCGACACGTGGAAGGGCCTGCCGCGGCTCGACCGCAAGTCCGACGACGAGCTGTGGCACCGCTTCTCGCACGCCCGCTCGGCGTTCTCCAAGCGCCGCAAGGCCCACTTCGCCTCGCTGGACGCCCAGCGCGAGGAGGCCCGCAAGGCGAAGGAGAAGCTGGTCGCGGAGGCCGAGTCGCTCTCCGGCTCCACGGACTGGGGGGCCACGGCCGCCCGTTACCGCGAGCTGATGACGGAGTGGAAGGCGGCGGGCCGCGCCCAGCGCGAGGCCGAGGACGACCTGTGGAACCGTTTCCGCGGCGCCCAGGACATCTTCTTCGCCGCCCGCGGCGAGGTCTTCGCCGAGCGGGACGCGGAGCAGGGCGAGAACCTCAAGCTCAAGGAGGAGCTCGCGGTCGAGGCCGAGAAGCTGGTGCCGGTGAAGGACCTGAAGGCGGCCCGCGCCGCGTTCCGGGGCATCAACGAGCGCTGGGAGGCCATCGGCCATGTGCCGCGTGACGCCCGCCCGAAGGTCGAGGGGCGGATGCACGCGGTGGAGCGAGCGCTCCAGGAGGCCGAGGAGGCGGAGTGGCGCCGGACGAACCCGGAGGCACGTGCGCGTGCCGAGGGTCTGACCGGTCAGCTGCAGGCCGCCGTCGACAAGCTGCGCGCCCAGATCGACACCGCCCGCGCGTCGGGGAACAACGCCCGCGCCGACAAGCTGGCCAAGGAGCTCGAAGGCCGTCAGGCGCTGCTGGACCAGGCGCTGAAGGGGCTGGAGGAGTTCGGCGGCTGATCCCCGCCGCCGTCGAGGCCCCCGTACGCGTCCCGAAGGACGTGTACGGGGGCCTTTGCCCGTCGTGCGTACGGGCCCGGCCGGCGCGCGGATCCCGGCGGCCTGGTCAGGGCCTGCGGGCCGAGGTCACCCGGTAGACGTCGTAGACGCCCTCCACTCCGCGCACCGCCTTGAGCACGTGCCCGAGGTGCTTGGGGTCGCCCATCTCGAAGGTGAAGCGCGAGGTGGCCACCCGGTCCCGGGAGGTCTGCACGGCCGCCGACAGGATGTTGACGTGCTGGTCGGACAGGACGCGGGTGACGTCCGACAGCAACCGGGAGCGGTCCAGGGCCTCGACCTGGATGGCGACCAGGAAGACCGAGGACTGGGTGGGCGCCCATTCGACGTCCAGGATGCGTTCCGGCTGCTGCGACAACGAGTCGACGTTGACGCAGTCGGCGCGGTGCACGGAGACGCCGCTGCCGCGGGTGACGAACCCGATGATCGGGTCGCCGGGGACGGGTGTGCAGCAGCGGGCCAGTTTGACCCAGACGTCCTCGACACCCTTGACGACGACTCCGGGGTCGGCGTTGGAGCGGCGCTTGCCGCGGCCGCGCGAGGGCGGCGAGCTCTCCGCGATGTCCTCGTTGGCCGCGTCCTCGCCGCCGAGTGCCTGGACCAGCTTCTGCACGACCCCGGCCGCGGCCACATGGCCCTCGCCGATCGCGGCGTACAGGGACGAGATGTCCGGGTAGCGCATCTCGTGCGCGAGGGTGACCAGCGAGTCGCCGGTCAGGATGCGCTGGATCGGCAGGTTCTGCTTGCGCATCGCGCGTGCGATGGCGTCCTTGCCCTGCTCGATCGCCTCGTCGCGGCGCTCCTTGGAGAACCAGGCGCGGATCTTGTTGCGGGCGCGGGGCGACTTGACGAAGCCCAGCCAGTCCCGGGAGGGTCCGGCGCCGGCCGCCTTGGAGGTGAAGACCTCCACCAGGTCGCCGTTGTCGAGGGTCGATTCGAGCGGTACGAGCCGCCCGTTGACCCGCGCCCCTATGGTCCGGTGGCCGACCTCCGTGTGGACCGCGTACGCGAAGTCGACGGGGGTCGCGCCCGCGGGGAGCGCTATGACGTCACCCTTGGGCGTGAAGACGAAGACCTCGTTGCGGGAGAGGTCGAAGCGCAGGGACTCCAGGAACTCGCCGGGGTCCTCGGTCTCCTTCTGCCAGTCCAGGAGCTGCCGCAGCCACGCCATGTCGTTGACGGTGTCCTGCCGCGCGCCCTTGCCGGTGCTCTTCGGGACGTCGGTGCGCACCTTGGAGGCGCCCGCGACGGCCTCCTGCTTGTACTTCCAGTGCGCCGCGATGCCGTACTCGGCGCGCCGGTGCATGTCGAACGTGCGGATCTGGAGTTCGACGGGCTTGCCGCTGGGACCGATCACCGTGGTGTGCAGCGACTGGTACATGTTGAACTTGGGCATCGCGATGTAGTCCTTGAACCGGCCGGGGACCGGATTCCATCGCGCGTGCACGGTGCCGAGCGCCGCGTAGCAGTCGCGGACGGTGTCGACGAGGACCCGGATGCCCACCAGGTCGTAGATCTCGGCGAAGTCCCGGCCTCGCACGATCATCTTCTGGTAGACGCTGTAGTAGTGCTTCGGCCGTCCGGTGACCGTGGCCTTGATCCGGGCGGCGCGCAGGTCGGCCTGGACCTCGTCGGTCACGACGGCGAGGTACTCGTCGCGCTTGGGGGCCCGCTCGGCGACGAGGCGGACGATCTCGTCGTACATCTTGGGATAGAGGATCGCGAAGGCGAGGTCCTCCAGCTCCCACTTGATGGTGTTCATGCCCAGGCGGTGGGCCAGGGGGGCGTAGATCTCCAGCGTCTCGCGGGCCTTCTTCTCCTGCTTCTCCCGCTTGAGATAGCGCATGGTGCGCATGTTGTGGAGCCGGTCGGCGAGCTTGATGACGAGGACCCGGGGGTCCTTGGCCATGGCGACGACCATCTTGCGCACGGTCTCGGCCTGCGCGGCCTCGCCGAACTTGACCTTGTCCAGCTTGGTGACGCCGTCGACGAGCAGGGCGACCTGGTCGCCGAAGTCCTGGCGCAGGGTGTCCAGGCCGTACTCGGTGTCCTCGACCGTGTCGTGCAGCAGCCCGGCCATCAGCGTCGCCGGGTCCATGCCGAGTTCGGCGAGGATCGTGGTGACGGCGAGCGGATGGGTGATGTACGGGTCGCCGCTCTTGCGCTTCTGCCCCCTGTGCCAGCGCTCGGCGACCTGGTAGGCGCGCTCGATCTGGCGGAGCGTGGCGGTCTCGATCTTGGGGTCGTTGCCGCGGACGATGCGCAGCAGCGGTTCGAGCACCGGGTTGTACGGGCTCGAACGCTGCACGCCGAGGCGGGCGAGCCTGGCCCGTACCCGGTTGGAGGAACCTCCGGAACGCGATGCCGAGGTGGCCGGGACGGCCGGCCTGGCGGCGGGCTTCGCCGGGGGCTTCGGCGTGGAGGCGACCGGGGAGGCCGGGGCGGCCGGCTGCGCGGGCGAGGCGGGCCGCAGTGCCGGGGCGGCGGACCGCTCCGGGCCCGAGCCGGCCTCGGGTGCCGGGGGCTTCGGCTGCTGCGCGGGCTGCCTCGTCCCGGGCGCGGCTGAGGCCGCCGCGGGCTTGTCGGGCTGCGGGGCGGCGACTGGCTGGGCCTCGTCTGGCAAGAGCGCTCCTCGTGCGGGTCCGGACTCCCGGAAAGGCCATCGTATCGAGCCGGTGGCCGGTCCTCCCCCGGGGACGGTGAGACCACTCACAACGACGGACCGGCAGCCGGTTGTTCCCGGCCTCGCCGCACACGTGTTCCCGGCCTCGGTGCTGGCCCTGCCGTTTCGCGCCGTGTGCCGAGCCCCGGGCCGGGCGGCCGTCCGGCCCGCGGTGCGCACACGAAGAGAACCGGGTGGCCAGAACAGCGTCTGGCCACCCGGTTCATGTCTTCTCGGGCACTCACACGTGGATGAGGGCCTCCAGCGGCGCGCCCGCCAGGCCCCGCTCCACACGGGCCCGGCCACCGAGGAAGCCGAGCTCCATGAGGACCGCGACGCCCGCGACGCCGGCACCGGCCCGCCGGATCAACTCCAGCGACGCCTCCGCGGTGCCGCCGGTCGCGAGGATGTCGTCGATGACCATGATCCGGTCGTCGGCGGACAGGTCCTCCGCGTGGATCTCGATCTCGGCGGTGCCGTACTCCAGCTCGTAGCGCTGGCCGAGGGTGGCTCCGGGAAGCTTGCCCGCCTTGCGGACGGGCACGAAGCCGAGACCGGCCCGCACCGCTACCGGGGCGGCCAGGATGAAGCCGCGCGCCTCGAGCCCGACGATCTTCGTGGCGCCGTGCCGCAGGCACAGCTCAGCGAGGGTGTCGGTGAGGGCCGCGAACGCCGTCGGGTCCGCCAGCAGGGGGGTGATGTCCTTGAAGACCACACCCGGCTTCGGGTGGTCCGGGATGTCACGGATCCGGCTGAGCAGAAGCTCCCGGACGCTTTCGGTGGTGCTGCTGGTCATCAGTGCTTCCCAGGGGTCCGGCCGCGGCCCCTGGGGGACTGCTGGCGCTGGCCGACGACCGCGGCGGCGGGCGCGGTGTCCTGCGGGAGGTCGTCGCCGGGATCCTCGTCCCCGGCGGACTCGTCCTTGGCGGCGGCGGCCGCGCGCTTGGCGAGGACCCGCTTCTTCAGCGCCTTGATCTGCGGGTCGCGCCCCTTGATGTCGGCGACGAGCGGGGTGGCGATGAAGATCGAGGAGTACGCACCGGCGGCGAGGCCGACGAACAGCGACAGCGAGATGTCGTTCAGCATGCCGGCGCCGAGGACGCCGCCGCCGATGAACAGCAGGCCGGCGACCGGGAGCAGGGCCACGACGGTGGTGTTGATCGAACGGACCAGGGTGCCGTTGATCGAGCGGTTGGCGATCTCGCCGTACGTCCACCGGGTCTGCTTGGTGACGTCGACGGTGCTCTCCTTGAGGCTGTCGAAGACGACGACCGTGTCGTACAGGGAGTACCCGAGGATGGTCAGCAGACCGATCACGGTGCCCGGGGTGACCTCGAAGCCGACCAGCGCGTAGACGCCGACCGTGATGGTGAGGTCGTGGATCAGCGCGACCAGGGCCGCGATCGCCATGCGCCACTCGAACGCGATGGCCAGGTAGATCACCACGAGGACCATGAAGACGCCGAGACCGGTCCACGCCTTGTTGGCGATCTGCTCGCCCCAGCTGGGACCGACCAGGTCGGCGGCGATCTTCTCCTCCGGGACGGAGAGGTCCCTGGCGAGCAGGTCCTTGATCTCGTCGGACTTCGCCGTGTCGACCTCGGTGATCTGGATGCGCAGACCGCCGTTGCCGAGCTTCTGGACGATCGCCTGGTGGCCGGAGGCCTCGGTCGCGATGTCCTCGGCCTCGCTGACGGTCACGCTCGTCTTCGGGGTGGTGAAGACGGCACCGCCCTTGAACTCGATGCCCATGTTGAGGCCGCTGACCGCCAGGCCGACGATGGCCGTGATGGTGATCAGGATGGAGACGCCGTACCAGATCCTGCGCTTGCCGATGAAGTCGTAGCCGACTTCGCCGCGGTAGAGACGGGCGCCGAGAGTGCCGAGTCGCGACATCTCACGCCTCCTTCGGGTGGTCGGTACGGGCGTTGACACGCCGCGAGCGGCGCAGGGGCGGCTTGGCACCGAGGCGCTTCGGGTCCAGCCCGGACCACGGGTGACCGCTGGAGAAGAACTTCGTACGGGCCAGCAGCGTCATGACCGGCTTGGTGAAGAGGAAGACCACGACCACGTCGAGGAGGGTGGTGAGCCCCAGCGTGAAGGCGAAGCCCTGGACCTTGCCGACTGTGACGACGAAGAGCACCGCCGCGGCGAGGAAGGACACGAAGTCGGAGACCAGGATGGTGCGCCGGGCGCGCGGCCAGGCCCGCTCGACGGCGGGGCGCAGGGTGCGGCCCTCGCGGATCTCGTCGCGGATCCTCTCGAAGTACACGATGAAGGAGTCGGCGGTGATACCGATGGCCACGATGGCCCCGCAGACCGCGGGGAGGTTGAGCGCGAACCCGATGGCCGGGCCGAGCAGCGACATGAGGGTGTAGGTCAGGATGCCCGAGGCCAGGAGGCTCAGAAGCGCGATGAACGCCAGGCCGCGGTAGTAGGTGACCAGGTAGATGACGACCAGTGCCAGGCCGATGGCGCCGGCGATCAGGCCCGCCTGGAGCTGCTCGCCGCCGAGGGCGGCCGTGACGGTGGTGACCGTCTGCTCCTTGAAGCTGAGCGGCAGGGCACCGTAGGAGAGCACGTTGGCCAGGTCCTCGGCGGACTGCTGGTCGAAGCTGCCGGAGATCTCGGCGTTGGCGCTCAGCGCCTCGCGCACGTAGGGGGCGGAGACGACCTCGCCGTCGAGCACGATGGCGAACTGGTTCTGCGGGGTCTGCTGCTGCGCGAGCCGGCCCGTGATCTTCTGGAACTTCTTGGCGCCGCCCTTGGTGAACTCCATCTGGACGATCCACTGGCCGGTCTGCTGGTTGATCGCGCCCTTGGCGCTGTCCACGTCCGTGCCGGAGACCTCGGCCGGGCCGAGGATGTACTTGGCCTCACCCGTGGAGTCACAGGCGACGGTGGGCTCGGTGGGCTTCACGTTGGCACCGGCCGCCGCGCGGCCGGCCTTCGTGGAGCAGTCCAGGGCGGCGAACTTCTTCTCCAGCGCCGTCCCGGCCTGGTCGGCGGGGGCCGGGGGGGTCGTGGACGCCTTGGGATCGTCGGACGCCCCGGGGCTGGGCGTGTCCTTCGTCAGGGCGCCGGTGACCGCACGTCCCTGGGTGGTCGCGGTGGCCGAGGGAGTGGCCGAGGAACCGGACGCCTTCTCACCGGTGGCGGTGGACGCGCTCGGCTTCGGCGACCCGGAGGGCGAGGGGCTGGCGGTGCCCTTGGGCGTGGGGCCGCCGGCCGCCATGCTGAGCACCGGCCGGAAGTAGAGCTGGGCGGTCGTGCCGACCTGCTCCCGGGCCTGCTGCGAGTTCGTCCCCTTGGGGATGTTGACGACGATGTTGTCCCGGCCCTGGGTCTGGACCTCGGCCTCGGAGACACCCAGACCGTTGACCCGGCGCTCGATGATGCCGACCGCCGTGTCCATGTTCGTCTGGTTGATCGCGTTCGGCTTGCCGGGCTGGCTCTGCGCCTTGAGCGTGATGGACGTGCCACCCGCCAGGTCGATGCCCAGTCGTGGCGTCGGCTGATCAGCCAGGAACATCCCTCCGGTGAGGGCGACCATGGCGATCAGGATCAGAGCCAGGGATCGCCCCGGCCTGCCTTGACCGCCGGCCGGTCCCCGGCTCTTCTTCGGTGCTGCCACCTTCTCGTTTCTCCCTGTCCAACCGCCCCGAGCCGGGTGCGCGCCCGAGCGGCCACGAAGTGTAGTGGGGACCCACCCCGCAGAAGATCGCACGGGCCGGGGAGTGCCGGACGCCCATGGGCCCGCGGCATCCCCGGTTCGCGCGACTACTTCGCGTCGGCCTCGCCGTCGGTCTTGCCCTCGGACTTCTTGCCGGACTCGGCGTCCTTCGGCTCGGCGTCGTCGGCCTTCTTGCCCAGGTCGATCCTGGCGTCGTCCGAGGTGTCCGACGCGGCGTCCGCCCCGGTCAGCGAGGAGGCGTCGTCCGGGACGACCGTGCCGTCGAGATCCAGGGCGCCGTCGTCGCCGTGGACGATGCGGTTGTACTCGGCGTCGTCGAGAACGGCGCCGATGGCGTTCTTGGCGTAGACGGCGTGGACGCCGGGGGCGACCTCCAGGAGAACCGTGTCGTCGTGGACCTCCTTGACGGTGGCGTACATGCCCCCGATCGTCCGGACACCGGCGCCGGGCTGCATCTCGTCACGCATCTGGACGGCGGCCGCCTGCTTCTTCTTGGCGGACCGCGTCATCAGGAACATGGCCCCGATGAGCACGATGAAAGGGAGGAGAGACACGAGATTCACGGGACGAGTTTCCTTCGCACGACCGCGCTGAGGGGCGGCCTGGTCTTCGGGGGTGGGCACACCGACCCATTGGGGCGGCATCGGCGGAGTCTAGGCGAGTCCGCATCGATGGAACAACGCCCGACGCCGCTCGTTGGTTCCTGTCCGGGTGAACCTGTGACGCGTCACGCCCCGAACAGGCCCTGTTGTCCCTTTCCGCCGTGCTGAGGAGGGACGAGACCGAGATGGGCCCATGCCGCGGGGGTCGCGACGCGCCCGCGCGGGGTCCTGGCGAGCAGCCCTTCCCGGACGAGGAACGGCTCGGCGACCTCCTCGACCGTCTCGCGTTCCTCGCCCACGGCGACCGCCAGGGTCGACAGGCCCACGGGGCCGCCGCCGAACAGCGTGAGCAACGCGCGGAGCACCGCCCGGTCCAGCCGGTCGAGACCACGCGCGTCGACCTCGTAGACACCGAGGGCGGCGGAGGCGACCGGTCGGTCGATCCGCCCGTCGGCCTTGACCTGGGCATAGTCACGGACACGGCGCAGCAGCCGGTTGGCGATGCGCGGGGTGCCGCGGGACCGCCCGGCGATCTCGGCGGCGCCGTCCTCGTCTATCGCCACGTCGAGGAGGCGGGCCGAGCGCCGGATGACGCGTTCGAGTTCGGTGGGGGCGTAGAACTCCATGTGGCCGGTGAAGCCGAAGCGGTCGCGCAGCGGGGGCGGCAGCAGCCCTGCCCTGGTGGTGGCGCCGACCAGGGTGAAGGGCGGGAGTTCCAGCGGGATCGCGGTGGCTCCCGGGCCCTTCCCGACGATCACGTCGACCCGGAAGTCCTCCATCGCCATGTACAGCATCTCCTCGGCGGGCCGCGACATGCGGTGGATCTCGTCGAGGAAGAGGACCTCGCCCTCCCGGAGCGAGGAGAGGATCGCGGCGAGGTCGCCCGCGTGCTGGATGGCCGGGCCCGACGTGATCCGGATGGGGGCGCCCATCTCGGCCGCGATGATCATGGAGAGGGTGGTCTTGCCGAGGCCGGGGGCGCCGGAGAGCAGGACGTGGTCGGCTGTGGCGCCGCGGGCCCTGGCCGCCTTGAGGACCAGGTCCAGTTGTTCGCGCACCTTCTCCTGGCCGACGAACTCGTCGAGGTCCTTCGGTCGCAGCGCGGCTTCGACCGCGGTGTCCTCGCCGTCCGCGTCGGCGTCGACGAGGCGCTCGTCGAATCGCCCGTCGAGTCGTTCGTCGGCGTCGGGTCCGGTCTCGTCCCAGTTCATTCAGTCTGTCCCGCCTCGGGTGTTTCGGTGCCGTGCGGTGCCCGGCGCGGCGTCGGGGTGTGGTGCCCGGGTGCGCGCTCCGGTCAGCGCGCGCGGTTGAGGGTCTGGAGCGCGGCCCGCAGCAGCTGCGGCACGGGGGCCTGCCCGTTCTCGGCGAGTGCCGCCTCGGCCTGCGGGGTCACGGCGGCGACCGCGTCGTCGGCCTCCCGGGTGGCGTAGCCGAGGCCGATCAGCGCGGCGTGCAGCTGGTCGCGCCACGACGGGGTCACGGCGGTGCCGACGCCCTGCCGGCCGATCCGGGCGCCGACGGGCTCGCCGAGCCTGTCCTTCAGTTCGAGGAGGAGTTTCTGCGCGCCCTTCTTGCCGATGCCGGAGACGGCCGTGAGCGCCTTCTCGTCGCCGGTCGCGACCGCGGTCCGCAGGGCGTCCGGGCTGTGCGTGGCGAGCATGGCCTGGGCCAGCCGCGGGCCGACTCCGCTGGCGGTCTGGAGCAGCTCGAAGACCTGCCGCTCGTCGTCGTCGGCGAAGCCGTAGAGGGTGAGCGAGTCCTCCCGTACGACGAGGGAGGTGGCAAGCCTGGCCTCCTCGCCGATCCGGAGGCCGGCGAGGGTGTTCGGGGTGCACTGGACGGCCATGCCGACGCCGCCGACCTCGATCACGGCCGTGGTCGGGGCGAGCGCGGCGACGGGGCCGCTGACGAAGGCGATCATCGGGGGACCTTCCGGACGGGGGGCGCGGGTGTACGGACCGCGGGGGTACGGGGCGCGCGCGGGGTTCGGGACGCGCCGACGGCCGCCGCGTGCGCCTGCTGGAGGCGGTTGACGGCGGAGGCACGCCAGATGTGGCAGATGGCGAGGGCGAGGGCGTCGGCGGCGTCGGCCGGTTTCGGCGGGGCGTCGAGCCTCAGGAGCCTGGTGACCATGGCACCGACCTGTGCCTTGTCGGCACGGCCGCTGCCGGTGACGGCCGCCTTGACCTCGCTGGGGGTGTGCAGCGCGACGGGTATGCCGCGGCGGGACGCGCAGAGCATGGCGACGGCGCTGGCCTGGGCGGTGCCCATCACCGTGCGGACGTTGTGCTGGCTGAAGACCCGCTCCACGGCGACGAATTCGGGGCGGTGCTCGTCGAGCCACTCCTCGATGCCGCGTTCGATGGCGACCAGGCGGTGACCGAGCTCCGCGTCGGCCGGGGTGCGGACGACGCCGACGCCGCGCATCGTCAGGGTCCGGCCGGCCACGCCCTCGACGACGCCGACACCGCACCGGGTCAGCCCCGGGTCGACGCCGAGTACCCGCATGGGTGATCCCCCTCCGTACCGATCGGTCAACTGTTCCCGCAGGCTATCGGCTCGCGCTGACAATGCGTCGGGCCGACGGGGCGTGTCCCCGTCGGCCCGTGCGTAGAAGGCTGTGCCGTACCGTCCCGAGCCCGGCTCAGGCGTCGACCTTCTCCATGACCTCGTCCGAGACGTCGAAGTTGGCGAAGACGTTCTGGACGTCGTCGCTGTCCTCCAGGGCGTCGATCAGCTTGAAGATCTTGCGCGCGCCCTCCTCGTCCAGCTCGACCTGCATGGTGGGCAGGAAGCTGGCCTCGGCGGAGTCGTAGTCGATGCCGGCCCCCTGGAGCGCGGTACGGACCGCGACCAGGTCGGTGGCCTCGCTGACGACCTCGTAGGTCTCGCCGAGGTCGTTGACCTCCTCGGCGCCCGCGTCGAGCACGGCACCGAGGACGTCGTCCTCGGTCAGCCCGCCCTTGGGGACGATGACGACGCCCTTGCGGTTGAAGAGGTACGAGACCGAACCGGGGTCGGCCATCGAACCGCCGTTGCGGGTCATCGCGACGCGCACGTCGGAGGCGGCACGGTTCCGGTTGTCGGTGAGGCACTCGATGAGCACCGCGACACCGTTCGGGCCGTAACCCTCGTACATGATCGTCTGGTAATCGACCCCGCCCGCTTCGAGACCACCGCCGCGCTTGACCGCGGAATCGATGTTCTTGTTCGGTACGGAGCTCTTCTTCGCCTTCTGGATCGCGTCCACAAGGGTCGGGTTTCCATCGGGGTCCACACCGCCGGTGCGGGCCGCGACCTCGATGTTCTTGATCAGCTTCGCGAAGAGCTTGCCGCGCTTGGCATCGATCACGGCCTTCTTGTGCTTCGTCGTAGCCCATTTAGAGTGGCCGGACATCTGCCTTCTCCTTCGCGTCACCAAAAATCGATCCGAACCCGGGAGATCCTACCGGGATCGAATCAGCCGACTGCGCGCACCATGTCCACGAACAAGGCGTGAACACGGTGGTCCCCGGTCAATTCCGGGTGGAAGGATGTCGCCAGCGCGTTTCCCTGGCGCACGCCGACGATGTGGCCGCCGTACTCGGCCACCACCTCGGCCCGCGCGCCGACCGACTCCACCCAGGGGGCCCGGATGAAGACGCCCTCGACGGGGCCGCCCCCGATCCCGGCGACCTCCACGGCGGCCTCGAACGACTCGTTCTGACGCCCGAAGGCGTTGCGGCGCACGATCATGTCGATGCCGCCGAGCGTCTCCTGTCCGGAGCGCGGGTCGAGGATCTTGTCGGCGAGGAGGATCATCCCGGCGCAGGTGCCGTAGACCGGCATCCCGTCCCGTATCCGCTCGCGCAGCGGTTCCAGCATGCCGAACAGGGACGCGAGCTTGGACATCGTGGTGGACTCGCCACCGGGCACGACCAGGCCGTCGACCTCGGCGAGTTCCTCGGGCCGCCGGACCGGCCTGGCCTGGGCGTCCGCCGAGGCCAGGGCGATCAGGTGCTCCCGTACGTCGCCCTGGAGGGCCAGGACTCCGATCACAGGGGTGTCGCTCATCGGTGCTTACCAGCCGCGGTTGGCGTAGCGCTCGGCCTCGGGCAGGGTGTCGCAGTTGATGCCGACCATGGCCTCGCCCAGGTTCCGGGAGGCGTCCGCGATGACCTTCGGGTCGTCGTAGAAGGTGGTGGCCTTCACGATGGCGGCGGCGCGCCTGGCCGGGTCGCCGGACTTGAAGATGCCGGAGCCCACGAAGACGCCCTCGGCGCCGAGCTGGCGCATCAGGGCCGCGTCGGCGGGGGTGGCGACGCCGCCCGCGGAGAAGAGCACGACAGGCAGCTTGCCGAGCTCCGCGACCTCCTTGACCAGCTCGTACGGGGCGCGCAGCTCCTTGGCGGCGGCGTACAGCTCGTTGTTGTCGTAGCCGCGCAGGCGGGCGATCTCGTTCTTGATCTGGCGCAGGTGGCGGACGGCCTCGACGACGTTCCCGGTGCCGGCCTCGCCCTTCGAACGGATCATGGCCGCGCCCTCGGCGATGCGGCGCAGGGCCTCGCCGAGGTTGGTGGCGCCGCACACGAAGGGGGTGGTGAACGCGAACTTGTCGCTGTGGTTGATCTCGTCGGCCGGGGTGAGGACCTCGGACTCGTCGATGTAGTCGACGCCGAGTGCCTGGAGGACCTGGGCCTCGACGAAGTGGCCGATGCGGGACTTGGCCATCACCGGGATGGAGACGGCCTCCATGATCTCCTCGATCATGTTCGGGTCGGACATGCGGGCCACACCGCCGTCCTTGCGGATGTCGGCCGGCACCCGTTCCAGGGCCATGACGGCCACGGCACCCGCGTCCTCGGCGATCTTCGCCTGCTCCGCGTTGACGACGTCCATGATCACGCCGCCCTTGAGCTGCTCGGCCATGCCGCGCTTGACGCGGGCGGTGCCGGTGGCCGGGGAGTCGGCGGACTGCGGGGTGGTGGGGAGAGTGGACACGGATCGACCTCACTCGGAGAAAGTCGCTGAAAAGCGCTGATTGGTGCAGGCCTGAGCAAACTCTCCGGGAGCGGTCCACTTCAAGGGCCAATGCGAGGCCGGTGGATCGTTTTGGACGCGTACGGGGCTGCTTGTGACCCCGGTCACGCGCGGGAACGGCCGCCGGGATCAGCCGGCGGGACGGTCCGCCAGGGCCACCGGCGGTTCGTCGTCCATCTCGAAGGCGAGCGGGAACGGGGCGTGCCCGGCCAGCCGGACCCACCGCACGGTGCGGTGGCGACGCAGGGCGCGTGCCGCGCGCACCGCGTCGTTGTGGAAGCGCCGGGCCATCGGCACCCGGCGCACGGCCGCGGCGAGTTCGAGTGCCGCCTCCTGGCCGCCGGGGATCTCCTTCACGGCCTCCACCTGCGCCGTCTCGCCGAACACCGCCCGCAGCGCGGCGCTCAGCTCGCTCTCCGCGACCTCGCGCTGCTCCTCCTCCGCCTGACGGGCGGCGTGCGCGGCCTCGTACAGCACGATGGACGCGGCCGGATCGAGCACACCCGACGTCGCCAGTTCCTGGGTCACCGAGGCACGGCGCAGCAACTGCGCGTCGAGGGCGGCCCGGGCGGCGTCGATGCGAGTGTGCAGCCGGTCCAGCCGTCCCGCGGTCCAGCTGAGGTACATGCCGATCGCGACGAGCGCGACGGCGATCCAGATAAGGGTTTCGATCACGGGCGGCAAGGCTACCGTCGGCGCGTGCGCGGCCCGGAGCACGGGCCGGACCCGGCCCCGGGGCCGGTGCCCTTCCCGGTCCCGCGTCCGGTCAGTCCCGCGCCAGTCCGAAGCGTGCGCGCAGCCCCGTGCGCTCGTCGGTCGCGACCGACGCCGCGCCGTCCGTCACGGTCTCGTACACCGCGAGGATGTCGGCGCCGACCGTCGACCAGTCGAAGCGCCGCACGTGCGCGCTGCCCCGCTCGCGCAGTTCCGCGCGCCGGTCCGGGTCGCCGAGCAGCCCGATGGCGGCCGTCGCCAGCGCCTCGGCGTTCTCGTTGACGAAGAGTTCCCCCGCCGCGCCCTGGTCCAGGACCTGTGCGAACGCGTCCAGATCGCTGGCCAGGACCGGTGCGCCGGCCGACATCGCCTCGACCAGGATGATCCCGAAGCTCTCGCCGCCCGTGTTGGGGGCGACGTACACGTCGACGCTGCGCAGCAGTCGTGCCTTGTCCTCGTCGCTCACCATGCCGAGGAATTCGACGCGCCCGCGCATCTCCGGCGGCAGCTGGGCGACGGCTTCCTCCTCGTCGCCCCGGCCCGCCACCAGAAGTCGGGTGTCCGGGCGTGCGGCGAGGATCGCGGGCAGCGCCCGCATCAGGACGGGCAGGCCCTTGCGGGGCTCGTCGATGCGTCCGATGAAGCCGATCGTGCCCCCCTGCCACTCGGGCCGGGGTTCGGCGGAGGCGAAGAAGCCGACGTCGACGCCGTTCGGGATGACGACGGCGTCGCCACCGAGGTGTTCGACCAGGGTCCGGCGCGCGTACTCGCTCACCGCGATGCGCGCGCTGATCTTCTCCAGCGCGGGCTGCAGGATCGGGTACGCGGCGATCATGGCCCGGGAGCGCGGGTTGGAGGTGTGGAACGTGGCGACGATCGGCCCCTGCGCGGCCCAGCAGGCGAGCAGCCCCAGCGACGGCGAGGTCGGCTCGTGGATGTGGATGACGTCGAAGGTGCCGTCGTGCAGCCAGCGGCGCACCCGCGCGGCGGACAGGAAGCCGAAGTTCAGCCGGGCCACGGAGCCGTTGTACGGCACGGGCACGGCCCGGCCCGCCGAGACCACGTACGGCGGCAGCGGCGTCTCGTCGTCGGCGGGGGCCAGCACCGAGACCTGGTGCCCGAGCCGGATCAGGTGCTCGGCCAGGTCCCGGATGTGGAACTGCACTCCGCCGGGCACGTCCCAGGAGTACGGGCACACGATGCCGATCTTCACGGGCGGACCTCCCCGTTCTCCCGGTCCTGCGCGTGCGCCCGGTCCTTCGTCCCGTTCCGGGGCTCCAGGTCCGCGAGCCAGAGCCGTTGCAGCATGTGCCAGTCCTCCGGGTGGTCGGCGATCCCGACGGCGAAGGCATCGGCCAGCGCCTGCGTCATCGAGGACGTCTTCTCCGCGCGGCTGCCCGACTCGGGGACCGGGACCGGCGGGTGGACCCGCACCTTCATCACGGGCGTGTCGTCGTAGCCGAGCGTCACCGGCAGCAGCAGCGCGCCGGTCTGCTGAGCGAGCAGCGCGGGTCCGGCGGGCATGCGCGCGCTCTCGCCGAAGAAGCTCACCTCGACGCCGGAGGCGGACAGGTCGCGGTCGGCGACCAGGCAGACCAGGCCGCCCGCGCGCAGCCGCCGTGCCAGGGTGCCGAAGGCGGCACCGCCGCTGTGCGGGAGCACCTCCATGCCGAGTCCCTCGCGGTAGGCCACGAACCTGTCGTACAGCGTCTCGGGCTTCAGCCGCTCGGCGACCGTGGTGAAGGGGACCTTGAGCTCGGTGGTCACCCAGGCGCCCGCCAGGTCCCAGTTCGCCAGGTGCGGCAGGGCGAGGACGACGCCGCGGCCGGCGTCGAGACCTTCGGTCAGCCGGTGCGCGTCGGCGACCTCTATGGACGCCTTGATCCGTGCCGGGCTCCAGGTGGGGAGCCGGAACGACTCCATCCAGTAGCGCATGTACGAACGCATACCGGCCTGGGAGAGCTCGGCGAGCCGGGCCGGTGACGCCCCGGGCACGACGCGTGCCAGATTGGCCTCCAGCCGCAGCACCCCCTTGCCCCGTCGCTTCCAGACCTGATCGGCGAGCGTACGGAAGAGGCCGCGGGCGGCCGGTTCGGGAAGCTTCTTGACCGCGGTCCAGCCGAGCCCGTACAGGCCGTCGGTCAGCCGGTCCCGCAGCCCGGTGCGCGCGTCACCCGTCGCGTCGCTCACCGCGCCGCCCCGCTCCCCCGCCCGGCGGCGGCGTCGGCCGCGTCGGCCTCGGCGGACTCGCGGCGTACGGTCACCACCCGCTGCACGAGCGTGACCAGGCTGCCCGCGGCGACGATCCACAGCGCGATCGGCAGCAGGACCTGGACGCCGGGGACGCCGAAGGTGTGCAGGCCCGCGACCCCGGCCGCGACCAGCGAGATCACCAGCCGCTCGGCGCGCTCCACGAGCCCGTTGACCGCGACCGGCAGCCCGATCGACTCGCCGCGCGCCTTCGTGTACGACACCACCTGGCCGCTCGCCAGGCAGAAGATCGCGACCGCGCACAGCACGTCGTCGTCGCCCCGGCCCGCGTACCAGAGCGCGAAGCCGCCGAAGATCGCGCCGTCGGCGACCCGGTCGAGGGTCGAGTCGAGGAACGCGCCCCAGCGGCTGGAGATCCCGGCCTGCCGGGCCATGTTGCCGTCGACGAGGTCGGAGAAGACGAAGATCGTGATGACGACCGTGCCCCAGAAGAACTCCCCCATGGGGAAGAAGACCAGCGCACCTGCCACCACCCCTGCCGTACCGATCAGGGTGACCGCGTCGGGGCTCACGCCGAGACGGAGCAGCAGTGCGGCGAACGGTGTGAGGACACGCGTGAAAAAGGCACGCGCGTACTTGTTCAGCATGGCCTTCCCGAGGGTCTGTGGGCCGGGCGGCCCCTTCGGCCTCCGGCTGGCCCATCGTAGTCACGCCCGCCGGACTCCACCCCCCGGGCACCGGCCGCGCGCCGGGCCGCACGACGGACGGCCGCTGCGCGGCGGAGTACGGAATCGGCCCGGCGCACCGCGGTCGCGGCCCGAGAACCCGCTCTGCGGCCCGGGAACGCGCGGGCGCGGGCGACCGGATGCGAGGGCGGGCGGACACCGCGGGTCATGGCGCCGGATGCGGGCCGGGCCGGCGACGGATGGACGCGGCCCGGCCCGAGTGGAAAGCTCGAATTACCGCGGGCGTCGGCGGTGGCCGCCGCGTGGGCTCTCCGTGCCCGTACGGCCTTTCTTCCCACATCGCGCAGGTTCTCCTTCCCGATCCGGGCCACTACCTGGGAGGCACGCATCATGGGCGACAGGACACACGCACACACCGGGGCCGCCGGCGGGGCGGCGACGGCCGACCCGGCGCCGTCCCTCCGGAACGTGGTGCTGGTCGGCCCCAGCGGCTCCGGCAAGACCACCCTCGTCGAGGCGCTGGCGCAGACGGCCGGGGCGGTCAACCGGGCGGGCCGGGTCGAGGACGGCGCGACCGTCTCCGACTACGACGAGATCGAACGGCGGCGGCAGCGGTCCGTGCAGCTCTCGGTGGTGCCCGTCGTCTGGCGCGGCTGCCGGATCAATCTGCTGGACGCCCCGGGGTACGCCGACTTCGTCGGGGAACTCAGGGCCGGTCTGCGGGCGGCGGACGCGGCCCTGTTCGTGGTGTCGGCCGCCCAGGAGGCCGACGCGGTGGTCGGCGCGGCCCGGGCCGTGTGGGACGAGTGCGCCGCCGTCGGCATGCCGCGCGCCATCGTCGTCACCCACCTGGACACCGCGCGCACCTCGTTCGACGAGATGACCCGGATCTGCGGCGAGGCCCTCGGCGGCGACGACCCCGACGCCGTGCTCCCGCTCTACCTGCCGGTGCACGGCCCCGCGGGCGCCGACGGGCACGCCCCGCTCACCGGGCTCACCGGGCTCCTCACCCGGCGTGTCCTCGACTACTCCTCGGGCGAGCGCCGGGAGACGCCCCCCGACGAGAGCGGGCGGGCCCCGCTCCGTGAGGCGCGGGACCGGCTCATCGAGGGCATCATCGCGGAGAGCGAGGACGAGACCCTGATGGACCGCTATCTGGGCGGCGCCGACATCGACGTCGAGACGCTCCTGGGCGACCTGGAACGCGCCGTCGCGCGCGGAACCTTCCACCCCGTCCTCGCCGCTGCGCCCGCCGCAGAGGGGGCCAGCCAGGGCGTCGGCACGGTCGAACTCCTGGACCTGGTCACCGGCGGTCTCCCGGCCCCGCGGGAACGCCCCCTGCCCGGGGTCACCCCGCTGCACGGCGCCCGGCCCCCGACCCTGACCTGCGACCCCGAGGGCCCGCTCCTCGCCGAGGTGGTCAAGACGACCTCCGACCCGTACGTCGGCCGGATGTCGCTCGTACGGGTCTTCTCCGGCACGCTGCGCCCCGACGACACCGTCCACGTCTTCGGTCACGGCCTCGCCGAACCCGGCCGGGAGACCCCCTTCCACGAATCCGAGGTGCGTGTCGGGGCGCTCTCCTCGCCCTTCGGCGCCCAGCAGCGCCCGCTCACCGCGTGCGTCGCCGGCGATCTTGCCTGCGTCGCCAAGCTGGGCGACGCAGGGACCGGGGACACCCTGTCCGGCAGCGACCTGCCGCTGCTGATGGAGCCCTGGGCCGCGCCGGACCCGCTGCTTCCGCTGGCCGTCAGGGCCCACGGCAAGGCGGACGAGGACAAGCTCTCCCAGGGGCTCGCGCGGCTCGTTGCCGAGGACCCGACCCTGCGTCTCGAACAGAATCAGGACACCCACCAGGTGGTGCTGTGGTGTCTCGGCGAGGCCCATCAGGACGTCGCCCTGGACCGGCTGCGCAGCCACTACGGGGTCCGGGTCGACGCCGTTCCGCACAAGGTGGCACTGCGCGAGACCTTCGCCGCGCCCGCCAGTGGACGGGGCCGGCACGTGAAGCAGTCCGGCGGGCACGGCCAGTACGCCATCTGCGAGATCGACGTGGAGCCGTTGCCGCCGGGGTCGGGCCTCGAGTTCGTCGACGCGGTGGTCGGCGGGGCGGTGCCCCGTCAGTTCGTCCCGTCCGTGGAGAAGGGGGTGCGCGCCCAGGCGGCCCGCGGAGTGGCGGCCGGATATCCGCTCGTCGACGTACGCGTCACGCTGCGGGACGGGAAGTCGCACTCGGTGGATTCCTCCGACGCCGCGTTCCAGACCGCGGGCGCGCTGGCCCTGCGCGAGGCCGCGGCGGACACCCGCATCCAGCTCCTGGAACCGGTCGCCGAGATCCGGGTCCTGGTGCCCGACGAGTACGTGGGGCCGGTGATGAGCGATCTGTCCGGGCGGCGCGGCCGGGTCGTCGGGACCGAACAGTCCGGCCCTGGACGTACTCTCGTGCGGGCCGAGGTCCCGGAGCTGGAGGTCGGACGGTACGCCGTCGACCTGCGCTCCCTCTCCCACGGCACCGGGCGGTTCGACCGGGCGTACGCCCGGCACGAACCGATGCCCCCGCGGCTGGCCGAACGCATCCGCGAGCAGCAGGAAATCAGCCCCGTTGGCGTGTAATCACCCACACCGCCCTCCCCCGTCCGCCGTTTGTCCACAGGGGCGGACGGCGCGGGGGTCCGGACGTTACCCTGTGGTCCCAGCTCAGAAGGTGTGCGGGGCACGGCAGTTGGGAAACAGCCGCAGGAGTGGTTCCTCGGCGGTGAGTGGGGGCGACGGTGGCCAACGAAGGATTCGATTTCTCTCCCGGAGCGCAGATCCCGATCCAGGGTTCGGGCGGAGCGGCGGTGGCGACGAACGCCCTCGCCTCCGCCGCGTACCGCGACAGCCCCGTGGAGAAGATCCTCGACGCCAACAGCGAGTGGCACAAGTCGGAGGTGAAAGCGGGGCGTTCGAAGTTCTTCAAGTCCGACTACTTCAAGCCCAACCTCGGTGAGGCGTTCTCCCGTGCCGTGCAGGAACGCACGCTGGGCGGTGCCCGCAAGGCGCTCATCCAGTCCTTCGGGAGCGACCCGCGGACGGTCGTCGAGCACTGCCTGTCCGCGACGCGTCTGCGCCGGGCCCGCGACATCAAACTGACCGCCGTCACCGTCCTGTTCGGCGTTCTCTTCCTGCCCGGGATGCTCCTGTGGATCATCGCGTTCCGGCTGCGCGACGGGCTCGGCCGGACGAAGGACAAGGCGCTCTCCTCGCTGGGCAACCTCCTGCTGCCGGTCGTCGGCATCGTGGCCGTGCTCCTCCTGCTCCAGCTCCCGCTCACCGGTTTCCTGGCGATCTACGCACGGGCGGTGATCGTCGCGCCCGTCATCGGCTGGTACGTCGCCAAACGGATCGCCGAGTCCTCCGCCAAGGACCTGCGCGACCGTTGGGAGGGGCTGCTCTCCGGTGGCGGCATCGTCGCCAAGGTCCCCGAGGCCTCGCCGAAGAACCCCAGCGAGACCTCGCGCGAGGCGCTGCGCCAGAGCCTGGAGAAGCTCTCCGCGGAGCAGCAGTCCAACTCGGTCTTCTACGCGGGCCCCAAGGGGATCCTCGGCATGGGGACCCGGTGGGGAAGCTGGCAGCTCGCCGAGGAACTCGTCTCCAAGGACCCCGACAAGGAGTTCAACCGCTTCCGGAGCTGGGATCTGATACGAGCCGTCCACGACCAGCTCAAGGTGCTGGAGCGCGGCCCGCTGAACACGGGTGGATTCCCCACGCCGTCGGTCACCCACTGGATCGTGTCGCCCGTCGGCGAGAACGCCGACTCGGTGTCCCGTCCGGACGGCGAGGACGTGGCGACGTTCCAGGTCAAGCCGCACGAGATACAGCGGATCTGCAACCATCAGCAGTTCGGCGGCGGCGACCGGCACTATCTGGGCGTCCAGTTCACCCTGTGGGACGGCCAGTTGGTCATCACCATGATGATCACGGTCACGGTGCTCTACGAGACCCTGCGCATCGAGGTCACCGGTCATGCGCTCGGCCCGGTCCACTCGCTCTTCACCAGCAAGCCCTCGGCGAAGACGAAGACGGTCAACAAGACCGTCCGGTTCTGGGAGACGCGCGACATCACCCTCCCGCTGGTCGACGCCTCGGAGGTCGTGCGTCTCGCCCTGCGCGCCCCGCTGACCTGGTATCCGCCGCTGCTCGACTACCTGGGCGGCAAGATCGCCCTGCCCGAGCCGTTCGGTCTGCGCCACGCCTGGGCCGAGAAGCCGTGGCGGCACCGCTTCATGGCGGACGACGCGATGCGCGCGGCCACTCCCGTGCTGCGCGCCGTGCACAGCGCCGCACTGCGCGTCCTGGAGGAGAACGGCGTCGACACGGAGCGCTTCGACAACCGCTCGATGGTGCTGAGCGGGCTGGTGCAGGACCCGACCCCGCGCAAGGCCGACCTGTACGACGCGTGACACCGCCTGCGGATCGCGCCGGGCTCCCGCGGCCCGGCTCGGACGGCGGGCACCGCCGCCCCGGCCCAGTCCGACCGTCCGCACCACGGATCCGGACGCACGAAGGCCGCCCCGCGTGCCGGACGACACATGGTCGTCCGGCACGCGGGGCGGCCTTCCCGTATGGTCACGGCCTGACTCGAACCGCCGAGCACGCCGGCCCATGATGGGACCCCGGGGGCCTGCGGCCCGGAACGCGGCCGGACCCGGTCTGTCGGTCAGGGGCGGGTCCGGCTGTCGGTCAGGGCCGGGTCCGGCCGGTCGGCCGCCCGGAGCCGGGCCCGACGCCGGGGACCGGTCCGTCCACCGGAATCAGTCCGTCGGCCAGGCCGCGGCCAGCATCGCACGCGTGTCGGCGAGCAGCTGCGGCAGCACCTTCGTGTGCCCGATCACCGGCATGAAGTTGGTGTCGCCGCCCCAGCGCGGCACCAGGTGCTGGTGGAGGTGAGCGGCGATACCGGCCCCCGCGGAAGCCCCCTGGTTGAGCCCGATGTTGAACCCGTGCGCCCCGGACGCCGCCCGCAGGGCGACCATCGCCCGCTTGGTGAAGTCCGCCAGCTCCATGGTCTCGGGACCGTCCAGCTCCGTGTAGTCGGCCACGTGCCGGTACGGCACCACCATGAGGTGCCCGCCGTTGTACGGATACAGGTTCAGGACGGCGTAGACGCTGCTGCCGCGCGCGACGACGAGCCCGTCCTCGTCCGATTTCGACGGGATCGCGCAGAACGGACAGCCGTCACCGGCCTCCGAACCGGTCGGCTTGTTCTCGCCCTGGATGTACGCCATCCGATGGGGCGTCCACAGGCGCTGAAAGGCGTCGGGCGTCCCCACTCCGATCTGCTGCTCCGGCTCACTCGTCATGCCGATCAGCATATTGCTTCGCTCCGGGGCGACGTGTGGCCGGGGCCGCACCCGCGGGCGCACTCCGGATCCGGGGCCAGGAGCACCCGGCCGCCCCGGCGTGGTCTGCGTCGCGGACCCCGCCGTACGGCCCGGCTCGGCGGCCCCCGCCGCCGCTCAAGCCCGGGTGTGGCCGCTCGCCGCGGGCGGAACGGCGCAGGGCCCCGGGGGCGGTCGTCGGCTCCCGGGGCCCTGCTCCCGCGCTCACCGGCGCGGGCCGTGTCCGGAAAGACGGGCTCCCGGACCGGCGGGTCACACCTGCACGCGGCGCTCCACCACGTCGACGAGCTTGGCGATCGCCTCGTCACGGGCGATGCCGTTCTCCTGCGAGCCGTCGCGGTACCGGAACGACACCGTGCCCGCGTTCATGTCCTCGTCGCCGACGATGATCATGAACGGCGTCTTCGCCTTCTGCGCGTTGCGGATCTTCTTCTGCATCCGGTCGGACGAGGCGTCCACCTCGACCCGCAGGCCCCGCTTCCGGGCCTCGGCCGCGAACTCCTGGAGGTAGGGGATGTGGGCGTCGCCGATCGGGATGCCGACCGCCTGCACCGGGGCCAGCCACACCGGGAACGCACCCGCGTAGTGCTCCAGGAGCACCGCGAAGAAGCGCTCGATGGAACCGAACAGGGCGCGGTGGATCATGACCGGGCGCTGCTTGGAGCCGTCCGGGCCGGTGTACTCCAGGTCGAAGCGCTCGGGCAGGTTGAAGTCGAGCTGCACCGTCGACATCTGCCAGGTGCGGCCGATCGCGTCCCGGGCCTGCACCGAGATCTTCGGGCCGTAGAACGCGGCGCCGCCCGGGTCCGGGACGAGCGGGAGGCCCTGCTTCTCGGCGACCTGGCGCAGCGTCTCGGTGGCCTCCTCCCACACCTCGTCGGAGCCGACGAACTTCTCCGGGTCCTTGGTGGACAGCTCCAGGTAGAAGTCGGTCAGACCGTAGTCGCGCAGCAGGTTCAGGACGAAGGTCAGCGTGCGGTCGAGCTCGTCCGCCATCTGCTCCTTGGTGCAGTAGATGTGCGCGTCGTCCTGCGTGAAGCCGCGCGAGCGGGTCAGGCCGTGCACCACGCCGGACTTCTCGTACCGGTACACCGTGCCGAACTCGAAGAGGCGGAGCGGCAGTTCGCGGTACGAACGCCCCCGCGCGTCGAAGATCAGGTTGTGCATCGGGCAGTTCATCGGCTTGAGGTAGTAGTCCACCCCGTCGTCGAGCTGCATGGGCGGGTACATGCCGTCGGCGTACCAGTCCAGGTGACCCGACTTCTCGAAGAGCTTGCCCTTGGTGGCGTGCGGCGAGTAGACGAACTCGTAGCCCTCCTCCTCGTGACGCCGCCGCGAGTAGTCCTCCATGGCGCGCCGGACGACACCGCCCTTGGGGTGGAAGACCGCGAGACCCGGGCCGATCTCGTCCGGGAAGGAGAAGAGGTCCAGCTCGTTGCCGAGCTTGCGGTGGTCGCGCTTGGCGGCCTCCTCCAGGAACTCCAGGTGCGCCTTCAGCTCGTCCTTGGTGGGCCAGGCGGTGCCGTAGATGCGCTGGAGCATGGGGTTCTTCTCGCTGCCGCGCCAGTACGCCGCGGCGTTCCGCATCAGCTTGAAGGCCGGGATGAACCGGGTGGTCGGCAGGTGCGGGCCGCGGCAGAGGTCCTTCCAGCACAGCTCGCCGGTCTTCGGGTCGAGGTTGTCGTAGATGGTCAGCTCGCCGCCGCCCACCTCGACGTCCGCGCCATCGCCCGCGGTCTCGACGGAGCCGGAGCCCTTGATGCCGATGAGTTCCAGCTTGTACGGCTCGTCCGCGAGCTCCTCGCGGGCCGCTTCGTCGGTCACGACCCGGCGGGAGAACCGCTGCCCCCGCTTCTGGATCTCCTGCATCTTCTTCTCGATGGCCTTGAGATCCTCGGGCGTGAACGGCTTCTCGACGTCGAAGTCGTAGTAGAAGCCGTCCTTGACCGGCGGGCCGATGCCCAGCTTGGCCTCGGGGAAGAGCTGCTGCACGGCCTGCGCCATGACATGCGCGGTCGAGTGCCGCAGGATGTTCAGGCCGTCCTCGGACGAGATCTCGACGGGCTCGACGACCTCGCCGTCGGCGACGACGTACGCGAGGTCCTTCAGCTCATCGGCGACCCGGGCCGCGACGACGGTGCGCTCGCCGGAGAAGAGCTCGGCGGCCGTAGTGCCCGTCGTCACCACGCGCTCTTCCCGCTCGGAATCGCGTTGGATGATCACACGGACGTCTGACACCGGTCTCTCCTGACTCAGGGGGAACGCACGCTCTCGTCGATGGGCGTGCGATACGAATCGTACCGAGCCGCGGGCGCCCTCTGCGAAACGGTTTGGCGGCGAAGCCCGCCACTCCCCCGGCGGGCACCCTCCCGGCCGGGTCCGTGCGGACGCCGTCGCGGGCGCACGGCCGGTGGTGCGCGCACGGCGGGAGGGGGCGGACGGCGCCATGCGCCCGCGCTCCCTTCCGTGCCCGGATGCCCCTCCTCGCCCGCGCGCTCCTCCTCGACGGAGTCGGCGCCGCCCTGGAGCGTCTTCATGAGCCGGTCGCACTCCGCCTCGTCGACCCGCACGGGCGCCACCCGCGAGAGCCGCGTCGGGCGCCGGAACCCGCCCCGGCTCTCCAGCCGGCCCTCCACCCGGACCGGCGGGCCCGCCAGATGCGCGTGGCCCGCGATCTCGTACGCCTGCTCGTCCGGCTCCAGCCGCACGTGGTTCACCTCGGCACCGGTCAGCACCCTCAACGGAACGACACCCGCACCACGCGGCCTCGAACGGCGCAGCCGGACGACGGTGCCGGTGATCCGGACGCGCACGGCGGACTCGTCCCGGAGGTAGCGGACGCCCGCCCCGTGCAGGGCGGGCAGGTCGCCGGAGGTGAACTCGACCGGCCCGGGGCGGGGCGTGCAGCCCTCGGGGACACCTGCCGCGGGCTCCCCGCTCCAGGGCGACGCGGGCCCCCTCCGGTCCCGGACCAGGGCGACGACGGCCTGGGTGAGCTCCCGCACGCACCGGCCGCGACCGCGTCGTCGAACACGTCGAAGCGGCCGGTCGCCCGCTGGTGGTCCACGGCCGGCCTGGTGGAACCGTACGCCGACGGCACGCCCCGCCCCGTCTCCGCGGGGACGAACGCGGTGGACCGGCGGCCGTCGGTCCGACGAGGACGCCCGCGAGGGCCGCCCGTGCCCGGCGGTGGTACGCCCCGTGGTAGCCGGCGCGGACAGCGCCGCGGCGAGCAGGACCCGCCGGGCGGCGGTGCGCATTTCCCCAGCCCCGGCCGGTCGACGGCCCCGGCCGGGTCGGCGGGGCGCGAACGGGGCGGCGGGGCGCGAACGGGCAACCGCGAGGGCGTCGTCGTCGCCGGGATCATGCGTCAGGCCGGCGCGTCAGGGCCTTCCTCCGGCCCCCACTCGGGCCGCGCTCTCGCAGAGCGCCCGGTCGTCGGAGATCCGCGAGGTGGGATGCGCACGGTGGTCCGGTTCCGGCCCGTCACCGCGTGCCCCGCCAGGTAGGTAGCAGCAGTGCCGCAGGGCGAGCTCGTCGGGACCGGCGCGCGGCCAGTCGTCGCGGACGCGGGGCCCGGTCATCACGACCAGGATCCGGTGCACCGAGACAGGCGTCCGGGCGAACTTCGCTGGATGGGCGTTGTCGAGGGTGAAGGCGGACGTCGCTCCCGGCTGGCGCGGAGAGATCCCCGGGCGGTGCCGATGGGTTCCTCGGTGGAGGGGCCGGGCAACTTCCTTGTCCCTCGCCCGAGTTGTCACCGCGCGGGGCGACCCGCAGACGGCGTACGGAACCACGGGCGCGGGTATCAGCGTTGCGGGCGGGGACCGCCATCCGCCTTACGGGTGCGAGGAGTTCGGGGATGACTCACTGGTACGAGGGGCCACTGGCCGCTTTCGACACGGAGACGACGGGCGTGGACGTCGAGGAGGACCGGATCGTCTCGGCCGCCCTCGTCGTCCAGGAAACGGCGGGCGGCCGGGTGCAGGTCACCCGGTGGCTGGTGAATCCGGGGGTTCCGGTGCCGCCTCCGGCCACCGAGATCCATGGACTGACGGACGATCACCTCCAGCGCAACGGCCGTTGGCCGGCACCGGTGATGGAGGAGCTGGCGCGTGCGCTGGCCGAGCAGTGCACGGCCGGGCGGCCGCTCGTCGTGATGAACGCTCCGTTCGATCTGACTTTGCTGGACCGCGAGTTGAGGAGGCACCGGGCATCATCTCTGGCCGGGCGCCTGCAGAACGTGCCGCTGTGCGTGCTGGATCCGCGCGTGCTCGACAAACATCTGGACCGATACCGCAAGGGGCGGCGGACACTCACCGATCTCTGCGCGCTGTACGGGGTGACCTTGGACGGCGCGCACGACGCCGCGGCCGACGCGACGGCATCGCTGGAGCTGGTACGGGCGGTGGGGCGGCGCTTCTCGTCCCGCCTGGAGCGGCTCACGCCGGCCGAACTGCACTCCTTGCAGGCGGTGTGGCACGCGGCGCAGGCGCGCGGCCTGCAGGCGTGGTTCGCGAAGAACGGCACGGAAGAGGCGGTGGATCCGGCGTGGCCGCTGCGCCCTGCGCTTCCCAGCGCGGCGTGACCCCGCCGAGACGCGTCGCGGGCTGCGGTGACACGACAACAGAGGCCGGTCCGTCGTTTCCGCTGACGGACCGGCCTCTCCCGGTGGGCGATACTGGGTTCGAACCAGTGACCTCTTCGGTGTGAACGAAGCGCTCTCCCACTGAGCTAATCGCCCGGGAACGGGTTGAACCATACAGGGCTCGGCGGCCCCGGTTCAAACCGCTTCCAGCCGGGCCGCGAGACCCCGGCGTCCGGCACGCATCATCAAGGCGTGGTTGGCCCGGAACACGGCGCGCCCGGGCACCGCGAGCAGCCGCATCAGCCGCCTGCGCACCTCCACCTCCTGTTCGTAGACGACCCGGCTGCCCGTGCCGCGCGCGGTGACCGTCCACCGGGCCCAGCCCTCCAGGTCACCGCCGAGCTCCGCCTCCAGTACCCCGGCGCGGGGGTCACGGAGCCGTTCGCGCATGGTCACGACGAGGCCGTACGGGAGGACCGATCGGATCCGGGTGGTGCGGGTGGCGGCATCGAGCGGGGTGACCTCGCGGACCTGCCGCCACCAGCGCGGGTAGTCGTCGGCCCGTTCGAGAACCGCGTAGACGGCGGCGGGCGGGGCGGGCAGGTCCCAGACGCTCGTGAAGCGGTAGTGGTTCCAGTCCATGCCCCCAGTCTCCGTGTCCGGCGTGTACTCATGCGGGGAACTGAGTATGCGCACGCATGTCCGATGCCGGGGCCACGGCCACACTCCCGTCCATGGAACACGTGCCGCCGCCCGCGGAGGAATTGGCGCTCCTCGATCACGAACTGGCCCGACTGGACGCCCGCCGGTCCCAATTGCTCGTCCGCCGTGCCTGGCTGGTGAGCGTGTTGTCGCGACCCGCCGTGCCGCCCACGCCGCCGTACGCCGCTGCGCCCGGACCGTCTCCGGACCGTCCGCCGGTCCCGTTCGCGGCCCCGCCCAGTGTGGACGCCGCGCCGGCCGGGCAGCGCGGCGTCCGCAACGTGCTGCTCACTCTGGGCGGCCTGCTGCTGGCGGTCGCGGCGATCGCGTTCACCCTGGTCAGTTGGGGTGAGATGGGCATCGTCGGCCGTTCGGCGGTGCTCGCGGTGGTGACGTTCGCGGCGCTGGGCGTGCCCGCCGTGCTGCTGCGGCGCGGGCTGCCCGCGACGGCGGAATCGGTCGCCGCGCTGGCGTCGGTGCTGATGGTGCTGGACGCGTACGCGCTGCACCGGGTGGCGGTGCCGGACGCCGACGGCCCCGGGTTCGCCGCAGTGGCCTCGGCAGTGCTGGCGGCGCTCTGGGCCGGGTACGGACTGCTGCTGGACCGACTGCGGCTGCCGCTGCCCCTGGCGGTGGTGAGCGCACAGTTCCCGCTGCTGCTCTGGGCGTGGTCGGCGGGGGCCGGGGCCTCGGCGTTCGGCTGGGCGCTGCTGGTGACGGCGGCGATGGACGGCGCGATCGCGTTGCGGGGCAAGGGTCTCGAAGTGCGGGTGACGGCCTGCACGGGGTGCTGGACGACGGGCCCGGTGGGGCTGCTGATCGGCCTGACGCTGTCGCTGACGTCCGGTACGGCGGGGGCCGCACTGGCCCCAACGGCGCTGCTGCTCGCGGGGGCGGCGGTCGCGGTGTCTGCGGCGTGGCGCGCGCCGACCGGGTTCGCGGTCGCCGGTGGTGTGGTGGCCGGGTGGTGCGCCGTGGCCGCGGTGGGTGGCGTGCTGCGCGCCGGGCAGCCCTGGGGCTGGTCGGTGCTCGCCTATCTGCTGTGCGGGCTGGCGCTGTCGGCAGTGGTGCGGGCCCCGCTGCCGCGCCGGGTCGGGCAGGGGGTGGTGTGGTCCTCCGCGTCGGTGGTCGCGGCGGCTGTGCTGACCTCGCTGCCTCCGGTCGTCCTGTCGCTGACAGGCGCGGTGTCACAGCTGGCGCGGGTGTGGGCGGGTGCGCCGGACGGCGGTGCCCGGGGCGCGCTGGGCGCGGCGGACCTGGCGTGGTCCCGGACGGGCTCGGCCCCCGTGGTGCTCGTGCTGGTGGCCGTCCTGGCCGGGGCGGCGCACCGGTGGTGGACGCGTGCGGCGCGGATCGTCGGCGCGGCGTCGGCGCCGGGCCCGGCGTGGCGGGGCATGGCGGGGGCCGTGGCGGTCGTGCTCGGCTGGACGGGGCTCGCCGTGACCCCGGCGGTGCTCGGGCTGTCGTACGCGGCGGCCGTGACGGTGTGGCTGCTGCTGGTCGTCGCACTGTTCGCGGGGGCGGTGCGGGCGCTGCGTCGCGGGAACGGCGCGGTGGGAACGGCCGCGCTGGTGTGCGGTCTGGTCGGCGCCGGGAGTACGGGGTTGCTGTCGCTCGCGGCGGAAGCGGCGACGTACGCGGTGTTCGGGGTGCTGCTGGTGGTGTCGGGGGCGGTCGCGGTGGTGATCGGCGACGTGGCGGCGTCGGCGGCCGGGGAACGGCCCGCGGCACCGACCGTCCGGGCGGTGCGGCGGGAGGACGTGCTGCACATCGCGCAGGCGGTGGCGGCGTGCGGGGCGGTCGCGTGCGCGACGGTGCTGGCCCTCGCGGCCGGGGCGTCGCTGGGGCTCGACGCGCACCGGGCGGCCCCGGTGGTCCTCGTCGTCCCCGCGCTGACCGTGCTGGCAGGGGCGTGGCTGCGGGGGCGGCCCCCGGCGCTCGCGGTGGAGGCCGCCGGGGCCGTGGCCGCGGTGGTGGCGGTCGGCATGGCGGTCCAGGACCGGGCGTTCCTGGCCCTGGTGCTGTCGCTGTGCGGGGTGCTGGCGGCGGGTACGGCCCTGCGGCCCGAGCGGCGGCCGGTGGCCGGATACGCGGCGACGGCGCTGTTCGTCCTGGCGGCCTGGCTGAGGCTGTCGGCCTCCGGCGTCCTCGCCCCCGAGGCGTACACCCTGCCGGTGACGGTGCCCGCGCTGGTGGTGGGCGTGCTGCGCCGCCGCCGTGATCCCGAGGCGTCGTCGTGGACGGCGTACGGGGCGGGGCTCGCGGCCACGCTGGTGCCGAGCCTCTTCGCGGCGTGGTCCGATCCGGACTGGCCGCGACCGCTGCTGCTGGGCACGGCGGCGCTGGTGATCACGCTGCTGGGTGCGCGGCTGCGGCTTCAGGCCCTGCTGCTGATCGGTGGCGCGGTGCTGGCCCTGGACGCCGTGCACGAACTCGCGCCGTACGTCGTCCAGGTCGTCGGCGTCCTGCCGCGCTGGGTGCCGCCCGCGCTGGCCGGAGTGCTGCTCCTGGTGGTCGGTGCCACGTACGAGCAGCGGCTGCGCGACGCACGGCGCCTCAAGGAGGCTCTGGGCCGCATGCGCTGACGGTCCGCCGTACGGGCCGGTCCGGTCGCCCCCACGGGCCACGGGCCGGCCCGCTCCCCCGCCCGTACGCCACAAACGCCCTGCCCCGGCACCACCGGAAGAGCGGAGGCGCCGGCCGAACTGTCCCCGACCCGAACGGAATTCAGCGAATTCCGTCGCACCGGCGGGGAATTGCGGCGGAGTTCGGCAAGTCGTCGGGGAACTGCGTTCAAGCGGTCCCGCGCACCGAACTCGCCGGGAATTCCGCTTGCCCGGAGGGCCGTTCCCCTAACAGTGCGCGAGGGAAATGCGAATGAGGCGCGCCGGGAGCCGCACCGGCCCGAGATTCGAACGACAGTTCCCGAACAAAGGACTCCGCCTTCGCTCACGCGAAGACGACGCGGGAATTCTCGACCGCGCCCGGCATCCGGCCATTCCGCACGACGCGGAGGGGCCCATGAGACACTTCGGTCTCATGGGCCCCTCCGTCCCGGTGGGCGATACTGGGTTCGAACCAGTGACCTCTTCGGTGTGAACGAAGCGCTCTCCCACTGAGCTAATCGCCCGGGCGCAGACCAAACATTACCCCATGTCAGCGGCCCCTCATGACCACCCCGGGGTCACTCGTGGATCTTCCAGGGCATGGTGATGCCGAACTTCCAGACGTAGACCCCCACCAGCACCGCTGCGATCACCAGGCCGATCACCGTGAGGATGACATTGCGCCGCCGGACCTTGGGGTCGAGGGCCCGCTGAGCGGCTTCGGTGACCTTCCGCCGGGTCCAGCGCAGGACCAGCTGCGCCCAGACGAACTCGGTCGCCCAGATCGCCATGCCGCCGAAGATCACCAGCCAGCCGGGGCCCGGCAGCGGCAGCATCACGATCCCGGCCACGACCACCGCGAGGCCGACCACGAAGACGCCGACCTGCCAGCTCAGGTGCAGGGCCCTGGATGCCTTGATGAAGCCGGGCGCCCGGGAGCCGAGCGCGCCGTCCTCCTTCGTCACGCTCCCCGAGGCGTCTCCGGGCATCCCCTCGGCCATGTCCCCCGTGACGGGTCCGGGCTTCGCCGCCGCGGCGTCACCGTCCCGCTCATCGCTCTCCGCATTCACGACAGCCAACCTACCGGAACGGACTTCATCACCGGAATGGCCGTATAACCCGAAGTTACACAGCGCCGTACGAGCGACCCGAAGGAACACAAAAAGGTCAGAGGGGTTTACAACGCCACCGTAGGTGGCATGTCGATTTCGCCGACGTGCGAATCCCCGAGCGCACACTGAGCGAAAGGCCCTGGCGCTTATGAACACCACGGTCAGCTGCGAGCTGCACCTGCGCCTCGTTGTGTCGAGCGAGTCATCACTGCCTGTACCTGCGGGCCTGCGGTATGACACGGCCGATCCTTATGCCGTGCACGCCACCTTCCACACCGGAGCGGAGGAAACGGTCGAGTGGGTTTTTGCCCGTGACCTCCTCGCCGAAGGGCTGCACCGGCCCACCGGCACCGGAGACGTCCGCGTCTGGCCATCCCGTAGTCACGGCCAGGGGGTCGTCTGCATCGCACTGAGCTCCCCGGAGGGCGAAGCCCTGCTCGAGGCCCCGGCACGGGCCCTGGAGTCGTTCCTGAAGAGGACCGACGCCGCGGTTCCGCCCGGCACCGAGCATCGTCACTTCGACCTCGACACGGAGCTCTCACACATCCTGGCCGAGAGCTGAGCCAGGCCGAGAGCTGCACGGCGCCGTCCGACTCGGGGAGACGGCGCCGCGCGGAAAACCACACAGGGTGACGCCGACGCCGTCATCACGGAATCCACCGTGGTGACGGCGTCGGCGTACGCCCCCCTCCGGAGCACACTGCCCTCCACCGCCGCCCGGCACCGCCCCGCCCTTCCCGGCCGCAGCGGCCCGCCCCGGGCCCGGACGAGCACTCGCCGTCCGGGACCCCCGCCCGGGCGTGGCCGGTATGCGCTCGTCGGGCCGTTCACGGGCCCTCTGGGCCCTCTGTGCGGCGGCACCGAGCCAGTAGAGTCAGCCGGCATCGACTGCGGGCGCCGCCCGCCGGAGGCCAGGGAGCGAAAGCGTGCTGATCCCCCACGACACCCGGATCGCCCTCGACACGGTGGTCGATCTGCTGAACACCGCACCGGCGAGCGGGCGGCCGGAGGGCGGGCAGGCCGACGGCCTCCCCGACGTCGCGGCGCTCTACGACTTCGCGCGCCGCCATCGCATCAGCGGCGTGGGCGAGCTGCACGAGAAGGACCTGCGGGCCGTACGGGACGTGCGGACGCGCTTCGCCACGATCTTCGCGACGGACGACGCGCAGACCGCCGCCACGCTCGTGAACGGCCTCGTGGCCGCCGCCGGCACCACACCGCAGCTCAGCAACCACGACGGCTACGACTGGCACGTGCACTACTTCGCGCCGGACGCCTCGATCGCCGACCACCTCGGGGCCGACTGCGGCATGGCGCTGGCCTTCATCGTGGTGGCCGGCGAGCAGGAGCGGCTGCGCCGCTGCGAGGCTCCGGACTGCCGGCACGCCTTCGTGGACCTCTCCCGCAACCGATCACGCCGCTACTGCTCGAGCCGCACCTGCGGTAACCGTCTGCACGTGGCCGCGTACCGGGCGCGCCGCAAGGAAGCGGCCGGCTGACCGCTCACAGCATGAACAGATCATGCAACGCGGCCATCAGCAGCAGGCTGCCGATCACCCCGAGGAAGATCATCAAAGGGGGCTGGGACAGCGCGAAGAGGCAACCACGCGGCTCTTCGGCAGGGCTTGCGGGGACATCGCCCCGGGAAGTGTCGACCATCTCGGAACGATCATGACGCACCTCGGAGCCTGCTCACTGCCAACCAGCCTCCCCAGAAGGGGAGTTCACCCGCTTCAGGGACACGTGCGTTCGCTTCTCCGTCCGATCATCCGCCAGCCATTCGGCCCGATGACCTGGCGGTAGCCCACTGTTGACGCCTACATCTCCCAACTTCGCCCTTTTCGAACCGAATTGGCGTACGTGGAATGGGCGTCCGACCGTGGCGGAGGGTCCGGGTCCGGCCCGGTCAGCTCACCGGCGGCGTGCTGGAGGCGCGCACCACGAGTTCCGGCCGGAGCACCACGCTGCGGTGCTCGTGCGTGCCGCCGGCATCGTCGGCCTCCTCCAGCAGCAGTTCCGCGGCCATCCGGCCCATCACGGCCGCGGGCCTGCGGACCGAGGTGAGCGGTACGGCAGCGGCGGCGGCGAACTCGATGTCGTCGTAGCCGACGAGGGCGACGTCGTGCGGCACCCGCACCCCCGCCGCGTACAGCGCCTGCAGCACACCGAGGGCGAGCAGGTCGTTGGCGCAGAACACCGCGGTGGGCCGGGGCGCCAGGCCGAGGAGCCGGGCCCCGGCGTCCCGGCCCGCCGCCACGTCCAGCCGTTCGCAGGGAATCTCGACGAGGGCCTCGGGCGGCAGTCCCGCGTCGGCGAGCGCCGACAGCGCGCCCTCACGCCGGTCCCTGATCTGCTGCAGGTCGTCGGGACCGCTGACGTAGGCCACCGAGCGGTGCCCGGAGGAGAGCAGGTGTCCGACGGCCAGGGCCCCGCCGCGCACGTCGTCGACGGAGACCGCGCACACGTCCGCACCGGACGCCACCCGGTCCACCAGGACGTACGGGATCCCGTGGCGGCGGAACGCCTCCAGGTTGCCACCGGTCGCGTCGGCCGGGGTGACCAGCACCCCGCACACCCGCTGCTCGGCGAAGAGGCCCAGGTACTCGGCCTCCTCCGACGGGCTCTGGTCGCTGTTGCAGACCATCACTCCGAGCCCGGCGTCCCGGGCGGCGCGTTCGGCACCCCGAGCCACGTCGACGAAGAACGGGTTGCCCATGTCGAGGACGAGCAGCGCCACGATCCGGCTGCGGCCGGCCCTCAGCTGGCGGGCCGACTCGCTGCGCACGTAGCCGAGCTCCTCGATGGCGGCCAGTACCCTGGTCCGGGTCTCCGGCGACACCGCCTCGGGCCGGTTGATCACATTGGACACGGTGCCCACGGAGACCCCGGCCTGCCGGGCCACGTCCTTGATCCCTGCCACGCGCGCCACTCGTCCTGCCCCACAGATGCCCTCCGCCGCGCCGGTGCGCGGCGTCGCCCCATCGTACGGAGCCGGTCGCGCGGGCTCGCGTCGCAGCTCCGGCGGGCCCGTCGGCCGGCCCCGCGCCGCCCCACCGGGTGGAGGGCGGGGCGGCGCGCCGATCAGATGCCGTGCTTCTTCAGAATGGCCTCGATGTCGCTGAAGTCGTCGTCGGGGGACGCGGACGACTGCCCGGTCCTCGTACCCGCAACCGGCTGCGTGCGGGCGCCCGGGGAGCCGAGCGAGGGCGCCGACGCGGCGGGGGCGACGGCACCGCCGCGCGCCGCCCGTTCGGCCGCCCTGCGTTCCTTTCGAGTGCCGGACCCCCGGCGTTCGACGGCGCGGGTCGTCATGAACAGCACCCAGGCCACGGCGAGCAGCCCGAAGCCGAGCCACACGCTCGGCTTGAAGGCGATCCCGGCGACCCACTCCACGACACCGGTCAGGACCAGGCCGATCGGCACCAGTGAGTAGGCGGCGATCCGGGTCGCGGCGAGGAAACGCTTCCGGTACGCGGTGACGGCGGCGATGCCCAGGCCCGCCGCGGACGCCGCGGAGCAGATGGTCTCGGCAAGCATCGGAGCCTCCAGGTACGAGCGGAACGTCTGACGCCCCACGAGAGAAACGTCCCTTCCATCCTGCACCGGCCGACGGCCGGGCGGCCACGGTCCCGGATCACTTCAGGGTGATCTCAGGGCCGGGATCCTCCCCAGGTGCCGATCCGGGCGCGCCCCGGGGAGGTTCCCCGGACGCCCCGAGGAGCACTCCGCCGTACCGGCGGTTCCCGGTACGGCTCCGGCGGCCCCGGAGCCGATTGGGCCGTCGCGGCGGGCCCTGCGAGACTGGCCGCATGAGCGATCCGACCCCCGCGGCCCCTCTCGTCCTCGACGTCTGGTGCGAACTCCAGTGCCCCGACTGCCACCGCGCCCTCTCCGACGTGCAGGCCCTGCGGGCCCGGTACGGAGACCGGCTGGAGGTGCGGCTGCGGCACTTCCCCCTGGAGAAGCACAAGCACGCCTACGCCGCCGCGCAGGCCGCCGAGGAGGCCGCGGCCCAGGGCCGGGGCCGGCCGTACGTCGAGGCGGTCCTCGCCCGCTGCGGCGACCTGGACCGCTCCGGTGAGCCGCTGCTGATCGAGGTGGCGCGCGAACTCGGCCTGGACGCCGAGGAGATGGACACCGCGCTGATCGACGGGCGTCACATGTTGATCGTCGACGCCGATCAGGCCGAGGGCAAGGCGATCGGGGTCACCGGGACCCCGACGTACGTGATCGGCGGCGAGCGGCTGGACGGCGGCAAGAGCCAGGACGGGCTGCGCGAGCGGATCGAGGAGATCGCCGACCGGCTGCTCGCCGAAGGCACCGGGCGGGGCTGACCCGCCGCACCACGCGGCCTCCGCCCGGGAACGGACCGGTGCCGAGAGGAGCGCCCGGGGCCCAGGCCGTGTCGTCGAAGTGCTCCCTGCCGTGCGACGCCCGGCGCACACGCTCGCAGTGCTGTCGGACCCGTCCTCGTACGTCCGGTACGAGGACGATCCCGGCACGTGGCGAGGCGCCGCGCCAGGCGTCGCGGGCCGGACTGGACTTTCGCAACACGTCCTAGAGGGGCTTGGTCAGGTGGCGGCGCGTGGTGCGGTAGCCGAGCGACTCGTACAGCCGCAGGGCCGGCGTGTTGGCGGCGAAGACGTGCAGTCCGAGGCTGCGGCCGCCCGCGTCCAGGGTGATGTGCTCCGCCCGCAGCATCAGGGCGCGCCCGAAACCGTGGCCCCGGTGCTCCTCCCCCACCCCGACGTCGAAGACGTACCCGGCCGGTCCGTCCCGGCCGGTCCCCCGCACCGTCACCCAGACGTACCCGACGACCACGCCGCCGTGGACGAGGACGTGGAAGTGCGCGCCCGCGGTGCGCAGGCCGTCCGGCAGATCCCGGGCGTGGTCGGACCGGGACTTGCGCATCGCCTGCTCGGCCGGGACGCCCCGCTCGGTCCAGGACCGCGCGTACGCCTCGACGGCGGTCTCGTGCCAGTGAGCGAACTCCTCGGGCGTCATCGGCCGGGCGGCGACGTCCTCGGGGAGCGGCGGCGCCGTCGGGCCGAGGTCCTTGGTCATGTTGCGGCCGCGCTCGGTGTAGCCGAGGGCGGCCGCCAGTCGTGCCGCCGCCTCGTTGCCCGCGGGCACCTCGACGGACACCCGGGTGCAGCCCCAGACGCGCAGCACCTCCTCGGCGGCGAGCACGGCGATGGTGCCGCGCCCGCGCCGCCGCGTCGGCTCGGCGATGCTCAGGGAGCGCAGCACACCGGCTGTCGTGCCGAACGCCGGATCCGTACCGATCTCGACGGTCCCCACGGGCCGTCCGTTGTCGCACACGTCGTACGCGCGGTTCCTCGCACCGTCGGTGCCTTCCCGAATCGGCCCGGTCGGCCGGATGGTGGTGGTCATCGGTGTTGTTCTATCCGTCGGCGCCCGGCTCGTCACCCCGTTTCACGGATTCGGTTCCGCGGACCCGGCACCACGGTCCGCGGAACCGCGGGTGAACACGTCTACGGGTCGAGGTCGTTCCCGGCCCGCTCGTCGAAGATCCGCATGGCCTTCGCGGTCGCCTGTCCGGGAGCCCCGGGCAGCTCCCGGCCGTCCACCCGGTGGACGGCCTGCACGTCGCGCAGGGTGGAGGTCAGGAAGATCTCCTCCGCCCGCTCCAGGACGTCGAACGGCAGGTCGGTCTCCTGGGCCCCCGTCCACTCCACGGCCAGCGCGCGGGTGATTCCGGCGAGACAGCCGGAGGCGACCGGCGGGGTGTGCAGCTGCCCGTCGAGCACGACGAAGACGTTGGACCCCGTCCCCTCGCAGAGCCGTCCGGCGGTGTTGGCGAAGAGGGCCTCCGAGGCGCCGTGCTCGTGGGCACGGGCGAGCGCCACGACGTTCTCGGCGTACGACGTGGTCTTGAGCCCGACCAGCGCGCCGCGCTCGTTGCGCGTCCAGGGAACGGTGATCACGGCGGTGCTGTCGGGGCGGCGGGTCGCCTCGCCCAGGGCGACGAAGAGGCCCGGACCGGCATCGCCGCGGTCGGAGCCGAGCGGCGAGACCCCACCGGTGTACGTGATGCGCAGTCGGCCCAGCGGCATCGGGTTGGCGCCGAGGACGGCGGCGCAGGCGCGGCGCACCTCGTCGAGGTCGGGCTCGGCCAGGCCGAGGCCGCGGGCCGAGCGGGCCAGCCGGTCGAGGTGGCGGGTGAGGGCGAAGGGCCTGCCGTCGACGGCCCTGACCGTCTCGAAGACGCCGTCGCCCACGGTCAGCCCGTGGTCGAACACGGACACCCGGGCCTCGTCGGCGTCCCTCAGTGCGCCGTCGACCCACATCCTCATCACGCGATTCCTCCAGTCGGTTCGTGTTCGTCAGTCGCTTCGTGTTCGCCCGACGCCACGGCGAGCAGCCGCGACGCCTTGAGTTCGGTCTCGTCCCACTCGCGCTCGGGGTCCGAGCCCCAGGTGATGCCGGCCCCGGTGCCGAACCGGAGGACCGGCGCGCCCCGCGTCCGGTCGATCCAGAAGGTCCGTATGCCGACGGCCAGGGAGGCCGTGCGGCGGTCGGCGTCGACCCAGCCGATGCCGCCGCAGTAGGGGCCGCGCGGCGCGGTCTCCAGCTCCTCGATGATGCGCAGGGCGCTGGATTTGGGCGCCCCGGTGACGGAACCGGGCGGGAAGGCGGCTGCGAGGAGTCCGGGCCACCCGGTTCCCTCGGCCAGCTCTCCGCGCACGGTGGAGACGAGGTGGACGAGGCCCGGATGCTTCTCCACCACGCACAGGTCGGGGACCGTGACCGATCCGGTGGCGCAGATCCGGCCGAGGTCGTTGCGGACCAGGTCGACGATCATCACGTTCTCGGCGTGGTCCTTGTCCAGGAGGTCGTCCTCGGTCCGCCCGGTGCCCTTGATGGGTCCCGACTCCACGGTGCGCCCGTCCCGGCTGAGGAAGAGTTCGGGGGACGCGGTGGCGATCTCCACGCCGTGCGCGGGCAACCGGATCGTTCCGGCGTGGGGGGCGGGGTTGCCGCGCGCCAGGAGCGCGGTGAGCGCGTCCACGTCCGCCGCCGGGTCGGGCAGTGCCGCGGTCAGCACCCGGCAGAGGTTGGCCTGGTAGACCTCGCCCGCCGCTATGTACGCACGGATCCGACGTACGCCCTCCGTGTACGCGGCCCGGTCCAGGGACGAGGTCCAGGCGTCGGCGGCGGGTCCGTACCAGGCCCCGCGCACCGGCGCGGGCACCTTCTCCGTACGCACGGTGTCGAAGCGCGCGCAGACGAGGCGGCCCTCGAAGTCGGCGGAAACGGCCCAGAAGCCGGACGATTCGAGGGCCGCGGGATCACTGGTCACGTCCCGCAGGCCGGACGCGACGAGACCGCCGAAGCGGGCCATGGGAGCGAGGTCGTGCACGTCGTCGAGTCTAGAACGGCGCACCCGGAGGGCTTCGGGGACGGACGCGCGCCAGCACGCTGCACAAACGCGTTTTTGTACTGGCCCGGGAATCCGCTAGAGTTCAACACGTCGCCGGGACGCGGAAGCGGACCGGGAAAGACAAGCGGACGTAGCTCAGTTGGTAGAGCGCAACCTTGCCAAGGTTGAGGTCGCCAGTTCGAACCTGGTCGTCCGCTCGCATGAAGGTGGGGGATCTTCCCGAGCCCTCACTCGTGGTGGAGTGGCCGAGAGGCGAGGCAACGGCCTGCAAAGCCGTCTACACGGGTTCAAATCCCGTCTCCACCTCCAAGGACGATTAGCTCAGCGGGAGAGCGCTTCCCTGACACGGAAGAGGTCACTGGTTCAATCCCAGTATCGTCCACTGGTCCGCAAGGATCCCCGCGCGATTAGCTCAGCGGGAGAGCGCTTCCCTGACACGGAAGAGGTCACTGGTTCAATCCCAGTATCGCGCACGCAGTACACGTGGGTTCACCCTGCGCGATTAGCTCAGCGGGAGAGCGCTTCCCTGACACGGAAGAGGTCACTGGTTCAATCCCAGTATCGCGCACCACCGAACCCCCGGTCGTCTTGGCGGCCGGGGGTTTTTCCGTTTCTGCGGCACGCCATGGTCTCCGCGTCACGCCCGTGGACGGCGGGCGGGGCGAGGCCTCGCCGCGGGCCCGGACGGGGTGTCCGGGCCCGCGGTGATCCGTCGGCCGGTGTCCCCACTGGGGAGAGTCCGGTGTCACCCGCGCGGGAGAACGGTGTCCGTCCCCGCAGGGCGGGGATCAGGACGAGAAGAGCATGCGGCCGAAGCTCTTGTGACGGTAGTGACCGCCGTGGTGCTGCGGCGCGCCCCAGGCGGGGGCCTGCGCGGCCGGGTATGCCTGGGGGGCGGGCGGCGCGGGCGGGGCCTGCTGCGTCCACTGCGCCTCGATGCGGGTCAGGGTCTCCAGCTCGCCGTAGTCGAGGAAGATCCCCCGGCAGCCGCTGCACTGTTCGATCTGTATGCCGTTGCGGTTGTAGGTGTGCATGGGTGCGTGGCACTTGGGACACTGCATGATTCGACTCTCAACTCCTCGCCGTCGGGTGGCCGCCGCCGGACGGCGTACCCGCCGACGGTCGGTTCAGCCTACGACGTGTGTCCGGCCGTCAACTCGGGTGGGAGGGAGGCTATTCGGACACAGGCGTCGATCATCGCCCGCTCCACCTCGTCCGGGGCCCGGCCCTCCGCCGCGGACTTGGCGTACGCCAGCGCGGCGGTCTGCACGGTCAGGGCCCGGGCCGGGACGTCCAGTTCGGGCCAGGGGTCGCCCCCGGCGGGTACGGCGGGTCCGCCCGCCGCCCGGTAGGCGTCGAGGAACCGCAGCCAGACGTCGGGCGGCAGCAGCCCGGCCGCGTACCAGGCGGCGGGGCGGGCGAGGTCCCAGGCGGGATCGCCGAGTCCGGCGTCGTCGATGTCGATGAGCGTCCAGGGGCCGTGCGGCGCGGGGTGGCGGACGAGTTGTCCGAGGTGCAGATCGCCGTGGCAGAGGAAGCACGCGCGGTGCGCGGGCGGCGGGGCCTCGCCGCGTGCCCAGCCGGGCAGGCGCTGCCAGGCCTCGAGTACGGGGGCGGTCGCCGGGTCGTCGGGCCGGGCGGCACGCATCCGGGCGACGGCGAGCGCAGCCTTGGCGGGTCCCCGCATGGGCGGGAGGGCGAGGGAAGGAGGGGGCGGAGTGCGGTGCAGCGCGGCGAGCAGCGCGGCCGCCTCCCCCCAGGGGGCCGCACCGGGATCGTCCGGGGCGACGGGCTCGCCGTACGGCCACAGAGTGACGGGGCGGCCGTGGAGAACCGCGGACGCCTCGTCGGGCCGGGGCCGCAGCGGGGCGAGCAGGATGCCGGTCAGCCGGGGGTGGTCGGCGAGGGCGATACGGGTCAGCAGGTCGGGGACGGGCGTGCCGGGGGCGTGGGCCTTGGCCACGACGGGTCCGCTGCGGACCACCGTTCCGTCCGCCCGGTCCGCGAGCGTCTCCGGCGGCGGGCAGGCGCAGGCGGTCCTGGACGGCGGATGGGCGGCTCGGTGGGCGAGGGCGCCCAGCGCCCGTACGACTGCGGTGGTCACGGTCTCCCCCGGGGTCGGACGGACGCGGGCCGGTCCGTGCGCGGCCCGGTGGTGGACGGATGCGGGCCGGTCCGTCGCACCGTGCCCGGCGACGAGCGTACGCGGCCGGAAAGGGCCAGGGCAGCGCGATGTCCGGTCAGCTCCCCAGCTGACCGGACAAACGCTGCCGTCCGCCGCACCCCCGTCCCCACGGGGTTGTTGGCCGGATGTCCCGGTCCGGACCGCTCTTCCGGACCCGGGGCGCCGCTCAGCGCCCCAGCATCACGGCCACGGACGACGCCTGTGTGACCACCGCGTCCCAGCCGCCGAAGACGACCACGAGCAGGGCCGCCAGGGGAAGAACCATCGCCGTCGCCACCAGCGGGTGGCGGTGGCCGGACGACGAGCGACGGCGGAAGGAGGCGTGGAGCCTGCTTCCCCGCGCACGGATCATGGTCCGCGTTGCCGTGTCCGCCATGTTTCCTCTCCTGACCGATATGGGGCGGCGGGCGAGTGACCTCGGGGGACGAGTACCGCCCACCGCTTGATCTCAACACTAGGGACGCGGGAGCGGGACGGCGTCATGCCCGCGTACCGAATGCCGGGCATCCCGGAGGAGGAGCCGCGGGCGGTCGTCGTACTCCCCTGGGTGGAGATCGGCCGCCCGGTCCCCGGGGGATCGTCCCCGACACGAACCGGCGGGCCCCGGTGACCGGCCCCGCGGGCGTGACGTCACTCACTCGTCGCGCCCCGGGAGCGGCGGGCCGCAGGTGCGCCGCACGGTTCCCGCGGCTCCGAGCGCACCGGGCTCGGGGTACCGGAGCCGGCACCTCCGGGCCGCGGCCGCGGTGTCAACACCACGTCCGCGCACATCTCTTGATGCTCCGTTCCGCACGTCGCGGGAACCGGAGCGTGCCCACACGTCGTCATGGACCGTGCCATGCGCCGGTAAACGATCGGCGGGCGAGGGCGCGGCCTCTGAGCACCCCGGGCGCCGGGTACGTAAGCTGTGCTCGTCAGGCGTACCAGGCAGCGGGGATGGGCAGAAAATGGCGATGATGCGGCTCCGGCGCGAGGACCCGCGTGTCGTCGGCTCGTTCAGGTTGCACCGGCGGCTCGGCGCGGGCGGGATGGGGGTCGTCTACCTCGGTTCGGACCGGCGGGGGCAGCGGGTGGCGCTCAAGGTGATCCGGCCGGATCTGGCGGAGGACCAGGAGTTCCGTTCGCGGTTCGCTCGCGAGGTGTCCGCCGCGCGGCGGATCCGCGGGGGCTGCACGGCACGGCTGGTGGCCGCCGATCTGGACGCGGACCGCCCGTGGTTCGCCACGCAGTACGTGCCCGGGCCCTCGCTCCACGACAAGGTGGCCGAGGAGGGCCCGCTGTCGGCGGCCGAGGTGGCCTCGATCGGGGCGGCGCTCTCCGAGGGGCTGGTGGCGGTGCACGAGGCGGGGGTCGTCCACCGCGACCTGAAGCCGTCGAACATCCTCCTCTCCCCCAAGGGCCCCCGGATCATCGACTTCGGGATCGCCTGGGCGACCGGGGCCTCCACGCTCACGCACGTCGGCACGGCCGTCGGGTCGCCCGGATTCCTCGCTCCCGAGCAGGTGCGCGGCGCTGCCGTGACACCCGCGACGGACGTGTTCTCGCTCGGTGCCACGCTGGCGTACGCGGCGACGGCGGACTCGCCCTTCGGACACGGCAGTTCCGAGGTGATGCTGTACCGCGTGGTGCACGAGGAACCGCAGTTGTACGACGTGCACGACGCGCTGGCGCCGCTGGTGAGCGCGTGCCTGGCGAAGGACCCTCAGGAACGCCCGAGCACGCTCCAACTCTCCATGCGGCTCAAGGAGATCGCGGCGCGGGAGGCACAGGGGCTGCACGAGAGCCGCCCTCCGGTGCAGCGTTCGGCACGGGAGCCGGACCGGCCGACGGGCCGCACCGGGGGCCCGTACACCGAGCAGCGGACCCGGCGGACGGCTCCCCCGGCGCCCCGCCGGCAACAACAGCAGCAGAGGCAGCCGCAGAGCGGTCGGCAGGTGGCGCCGTCGCGTCCCGGGGCGCCGCGCACGGGCGGTTCGCGGCCTCAGCGGCCGCAGCAGGTGCGTGACACCACCCGGCCCGGCAGGCGCCCGCAGAGCACGCACGGGACGAACGGTCGCCCGGGCACCCGGCCCGGGACCCGCACGACCTCGACCGGCCGTCGCCCCGCCAACCCGCGGCTGCTGCGCCAGCGCCTCGTCGTCTTCGTCGTGGTGACGCTGCTGGTGGCGCTGGGCATCGCGGTGGCGCAGGGCTGCCAGGGCCCGGCCAGGGGGCTGGGCACGGAACGCACGCAGGTCGAGCCGCAGCGGCACGACGGGAGCGGGACCGGGAAGACCGACGCGGACGCGAGCGGAATCCGGGGCCCGGGACTCCGTTAGGGCCGGCCGCGGAGGCTCCGATGGCCGCTCAGGGCTGCGGGCGGCCCGAGGCCACGGCGTAGAACGCGACGGCGGCGGCCGCTCCCACGTTCAGCGAGTCGATGCCGTGCGCCATGGGAATGCGGACCCATCGGTCGGCGGCGACAAGGGCCCGGGTGGACAGTCCCTCGCCCTCGGCGCCGAGCATCAGCGCCACCTTGTCCATCCGGTGCGGGGCCGCCCGGTCGATGCTGTCGGCCTTCTCGTCCGGGGTCAGCGCGAGGAGTTCGAAGCCGGCCTCCCGTACCGTCTCCAGCCCCTTGGGCCAGGTGTCGAGACGGGCGTACGGCACGGAGAAGACCGCGCCCATCGACACCTTGACGGAGCGCCGGTAGAGCGGGTCGGCGCAGTCCGGGGAGAGCAGGACGGCGTCCATGCCGAGGGCGGCGGCACTGCGGAAGATCGCCCCGATGTTGGTGTGGTCGTTGACGGCTTCCATGACGGCCACCCGGCGGGCCTTCGCCAGCAGTTCCGCGGCGTCCGGCAGCGGTTTGCGCTGCATCGAGGCGAGGGCGCCGCGGTGGACGTGGTAGCCGGTGACCCGTTCGGCGAGTTCGGGGCTGACCGCGTACACCGGGGCGGGGACCTCGTCGATGACGTCGCGCATCAGGTCGATCCACTTCGCGGACAGCAGCATGGACCGCATCTCGTACCCGGCGTGCCGGGCGCGTCGGATCACCTTCTCGCCCTCGGCGATGAAGAGGCCCTCGGCGGGCTCCCGTCTGCGCCGGAGTTCGACGTCGGTGAGTCCGGTGTAGTCGCGCAGGCGGGGGTCGTCGGGGTCGTCGACGGTGATGAGGTCAGCCACGGGTTCGATACTGCCTTGTCCGGTGTGTGGTGCCAACGGCTTGACGGGAGTTCCGTTACCGCCGGTTACTCGGTGCGGGGCGGGAGGTGCGGGTGCCGGTCATTCGGCGCGGGGCGGCGCGATGTCCGTGCCGACCGCCACGACGTCGCCGACGACGATGACGGCCGGGGGGCGTACGTCCTCGGCGGCGGCGCGTTCGGCGACGGTCGCGAGCGTCGCGTCGACCCGGCGCTGGGCTGCGGTGGTGCCCTCCTGGATCAGGGCGACAGGGGTCTCGGGGGCCTTGCCGTGGGCGATGAGGGTACGGGCGATGGCGCCGATCTTGTCGACGGCCATCAGCAGCACGAGCGTGCCGCGCAGCCTGGCGAGGGCCTGCCAGTCGACCAATGAGCGTGCGTCGTCGGGGGCGACGTGGCCGCTCACGACGGTGAACTCGTGGGCGACGCCCCGGTGGGTGACGGGGATTCCCGCCGCGCCGGGCACGGAGATGGAGCTGGAGATGCCGGGGACGACCGTGCAGGCGATGCCCTCGGCGGCCAGCGCCAGTGCCTCCTCCATGCCGCGGCCGAAGACGAAGGGGTCGCCGCCCTTGAGCCGTACGACGGCCTTGCCGGCCTTGGCGTGCTCGATGAGCGCCTGATTGATCGCGTCCTGGGCCATGAAGCGGCCGTACGGGATCTTCGCGGCGTCGATCACCTCGACGTGCGGGGGGAGTTCGTCGAGCAGGTCGCGCGGGCCGAGGCGGTCGGCGATGACGACGTCCGCCTCGGCGAGGAGGCGGCGTCCGCGCACCGTGATCAGGTCGGGGTCGCCGGGACCGCCGCCGACCAGGGCGACGCCGGGCGTGCGGGTGCGGTGGTGGGGCGCGGCGATGCTGCCGTCGCGCAGCCCCTCGACGATGGCGTCGCGGACGGCGGCGGAGTGGCGCGGGTCGCGGCCGTGGGTGTCGGTGGTGAGCACGGCGACGGTGACGCCCTCGCCTCGGCCGGTGGCCGGGGTCCAGGCGGTGGCGGCATCGGCGTCGTCGCTGCGGACGCACCAGACGCGGTGGCGTTCGGCCTCGGCGGAGGCGGCGTCGTTGGCCGCGGTGTCGTCGGAGGCGATCAGGACGTACCAGGCCTCGGCCAGGTCCCCGTCGGCGTACCGGCGGCGCTCCCAGCGGATCTCCCCGGCGTCCGCCATGGCTTCGACGGACGGGGTCGCGGTCGGCGAGACGAGGACGACGTCGGCGCCCGCCGCGATGAGCGCGGGGAGGCGGCGCTGGGCGACCTGGCCCCCGCCGACCACGACGACGCGGCGTCCGCCGAGCCGCAGTCCGACGGGGTACGCGGGGTGATCGGCGCGGTCTGCGTGCTCGGCCATGGCGGTGCGGGCTCCTCGTGCGGGGTCGGAGTGCGACGGCCGCTGCGGCGGTGGAGCGGCTGTGACGTGGGGTGATGCGAGGTGATGCGGGGTTCGCGGGTGGGTCCACGATACGCGGCGGGCGCGGGCCGGAGTGGCACGGCGGGAGCCCCGGCACGGGCGGGTGGGCCTCCCCGGGTGCCGGGGAGGCCCACCGCACTACTTCTCCGTGACGCCTGCCGCGTCGAACGTCGCCACCTCGTGCATCGCACGGGCCGCGCTCTGCACGATCGGCAGCGCCAGCAGCGCGCCCGTGCCCTCGCCGAGGCGGAGGTCGAGGTCGACGAGCGGGCGCAGCCCCAGCTTGTTGAGCGCGGCGACGTGGCCGGGCTCGGCGCTGCGGTGGCCCGCGATGCAGGCGGCGAGGGCCTCGGGGGCGATCGCCCGGGCGACCAGGGCCGCGGCCCCCGCGCTGACGCCGTCGAGGATGACGGGCGTGCGGAGCGAAGCGCCGCCCAGCAGGAAGCCGGCCATCGCCGCGTGTTCGAGTCCGCCGACCGCTGCCAGGACGCCGATCGGGTCGGCCGGGTCGGGCTGGTGGAGCTCCAGCGCGCGGCGGACGACGTCGACCTTGCGGGCGTGCATCTCGTCGTTGATGCCGGTGCCCCGGCCGGTCACCTCGGCCGGGTCCAGGCCCGTGTACACGCAGATCAGCGCGGCCGACGCGGTGGTGTTGGCGATGCCCATCTCGCCGATCAGCAGGCCCTTGTTGCCCGCCGCCACCAGATCGCGGGCGGTCTCGATGCCGACCTCGACGGCGGCGAGGACCTCTTCGCGGGTGAGGGCGGGGCCGGCCGTGAAGTCGGCCGTTCCGGCGCGCACCTTGCGCGGGAGGAGACCGGGCGTCGCGGGCAGGTCCATGGCCACGCCGACGTCGACCACGCAGACCTCGGCACCGACCTGCGCCGCGAACGCGTTGCAGACCGCGCCCCCGCCGAGGAAGTTGGCGACCATCTGGCCGGTGACCTCCTGCGGCCACGCGGTGACGCCCTGGGCGTGCACCCCGTGGTCGCCCGCGAAGATCGCGACGGCCGCGGGCTCCGGGACCGGCGGCGGGCACACCCGGGAGAGCCCCGACAGCTGCGCGGAGATGATCTCCAGCATGCCGAGCGCGCCGGCGGGCTTGGTCATCCGCTTCTGGCGCTCCCACGCCTCGCCGAGCGCCTTGGCGTCCAGCGGGCGGATGTTGGAGATGGTCTCCTGGAGCAGGTCGTGCGGTTCCTCACCGGGCAGGGCGCGGCGGCCGTACGTCTCCTCGTGGACCACCCAGGACAGCGGACGGCGCTTGGACCAGCCCGCCTGCATCAGCTCGGGCTCCTCGGGGAACTCGTCGACGTATCCGACGCACAGGTACGCGACGACTTCCAGGTGCTCGGGCAGGCCCAGGGCGCGGACCATCTCGCGCTCGTCGAAGAAGCTGACCCACCCGACGCCGAGGCCCTCGGCCCGGGCGGCGAGCCACAGGTTCTCGACGGCGAGCGCCGACGAGTACGGGGCCATCTGCGGCTGGGTGTGCCGTCCGAGGGTGTGCCGGCCGCCGCGGGTGGGGTCGGCGGTGACGACGATGTTGACCGGGGTGTCGAGGATGGCCTCGATCTTGAGTTCCTTGAACTGCTTGGCCCGGCCCTTGGGCAACGACTTGGCATAGGCGTCGCGCTGACGCTGTGCCAGTTCGTGCATGGAACGGCGGGTCTCCGCCGAGCGGATGACGACGAAGTCCCAGGGCTGCGAGTGGCCGACGCTGGGCGCGGTGTGCGCGGCTTCGAGGACGCGCAGCAGCACCTCGTGCGGGATCGGGTCGCCGCGGAAGCCGTTGCGGATGTCGCGGCGCTCGCGCATGACGCGGAGCACGGCCTCGCGCTCGGCGTCGTCGTACCCGGGGGCGGGCGGGGTGGCGGGCGCCCCCGTCCCGTCGGGCGCGGGTGCCTCGGGGTCCTCCGCCTCCTGCACGGGGGCCGGTGTCTCCTGCACGGGAGCCTGCGGCACGGCCGGGGGCCCGGCGTGGCCCTCCGGTCCCGGCTGCGGCTCGGCGGCCGGGACGGACGCCGGCGCGACGGACGGCTCGGGGCCCTGCTCGGCGGCCTGCGCGGGAGCGGTCTCCGCGGGCGTCGAAGCGTCCGGGGCCGCGACGGCCTCCGGGCCCGCCTCGGGGGCCTCCGCGGCCGTCCCGGGGGCCTCCGGGCCCGCTCCGGGCTCCGGGACGCCGGCCGACGGCACCTCGGCGGCGGCCTCGGCCACCGGGACGGACGTCGGCGCGACGGGCTGCTCTGCGGCCTGCGCGGGGCTCTGCTCGGCGGCCTGCGCGGGGGCGTCCTCGGCCGGTACGGCGTTCTCGACGGCCTGGGGGGCCTCGGGAGCCTGCGCGGGCTGGGGGGCCTGGGGTGCTTCGGGAACCTGTGTGGCTTCGGGGGCGGCCGTGTCCTCGGTGGTCGCGGCTTCCACGGCCTCGGCCGGGACCGGCTCGACGGCGATCGCCGCGTCCTCGGGCTGCGCCGCGACGGCCTCCTCGGCGACGGGAGCCGGGGCCTGTTCCACCGGTACCGGGACCTCGACGGGTGCGGCGCCCTCGACGGCCTCGGCGGCGGGCCCGGCCTCCGCGTGCTCCGGTACGGCGACGACGTCGACGGACTCGGCCGCTTCGGCCACGGGCTCGGACTCGGACTCGGACTCGGACGACTCGATCACGGGTTCCGGCGCCGTGTCCGACGGCGCCTCGGCCTCCGCCGGCACGACGGTCCCGGCATCCGGCGCTCCGGCGGCCGCGTCGTCGACCGGCGCGGCGTCCACCGGTTCTTCGGCGGGAGCGTCGACCGGTGCCCCGGCCTGGTCCGGGGCCGCCTCGGCCACCGGAACGTTCGCGGGTTCCGGGGCGCTCACGGCCTCCGGCGCGACGACCTGCTCCGGGAATGCCGCCACGGGCACCGGTTCCACGGCGGGCTCGGCGACCGGTTCCACGTCCGGCTCGACAGCGGCCTCAGGGGCCACCGCTTCCGGAGGAGCGGCTTCCGCGGCCGGCGCTTCAGGGGCCGCTGCAGGAGCCACCGCTTCCGGCACGACGGCCTCCGGAGCCACGGACTCCCCGCCCGGCGCTTCCGGAGCGACGGCTTCCGCCGTCACCGGGGCAGCGGCCTGCTGAGGCGTCTGAGGCGTCGGGGCCGACCACGGGCTGCCGCCCTGCGGCAGGATCTGGCCCAGCTGCGGGCCGGGCAGCACCGACGCGTCGCCCGGCGTCCGGAGGTACTCGGGCCCACCGGTGGGCAGTCCGGCCTGCGGCGCGACGGTCGCGGGCTGTACCTGGGGTTGAGCCTGGGCCTGGGGCTGAGGCCGGGCCTGGGGCTGGGGTGCGCCCGCCGGGCCGCGGTCGGCGAGCGAGCGGACCACGCCGCCGGCCGGCGTTCCGCCGTAGGACGGTCCGTCTGCCGCGACGGGACCGCGGTGCAGCGGCCGACGCGGCGCGGCCTTGGGCTGCGGCATCGCCCCGGGGGGCGGGGTGGGCGCGGGAACGCGGGCGCCCCCGGGGTCGGCGGGGCCGGAGCCCTGGCCACCGGCCACCTGCGCGTGCGTACCGGGCAGCGGCTCGGCCGTCGCCTGCTGTCCCGCGTACGCGTCCGGTACCTGGGCGGGTACCGGCACCGGCGCCTGGACGGGCTGCTGCGCCCGGGGGGGTTCCTGAACCGGCGCGGACCCCTGCGGTCGCGCGGACGACTCCTCGGACGCCTGGACGTGCACCGCCTGCGCCGCCTGGCCGCCCTGCGCGGGCACGGAGGCGTGCGCGGCGGCGTCGGGGTACTGGCCGGGGGCCGGAACCGGCTGCGGGTCGCTCCAGGCGCCCTGGGGGCTGGGCATGAGAAGGAGGTCGTCGTCCTCGGGCACGTAGTCGGAGGGGGCGAGGTAGGCGTAGTCGGCCGGGGCGGCGACGCCCGGCTGCTCCACCGTGCCTGCGTTCTCCGGCAGTCCCTCACCCGGGATCTGGCCGGTGTCACTCATGCGTACCCCTCGCCCATCGTCAGTGCTAGTTCGGCCCTTCGTCCGGGACGCCCGACCACGCCGCGCCGATGCTCGTCGATGAGAACGAGCGGGCGCGCCGCGCGGCACGAGAGAGTCGCGGACATACCGCATTCTCCCGGTCGTTCGCCACCGCGGCAGCTCATTTCGCCACGGCCCGCTGTGGACTGCGCCACGTCGCGCGTCCCCCGGTTCTGCCGTACCACAACAGGGACCAAAACGGTCCCCTTTTCCGGACATTGACGAACGAAGCGACGAACGCCCAGCCGCGGTGCAACGATCGGCCAGCCTACCTCGCGCTCCGTGCCGACCTGGTCAGGGGGCGAGGTCCGAACGGACCGCCGAGAGCAGGAAGACGACCGAGCGTTCGCGCTCCGACCAGGCCGATGTCTCGAGTTCGACGCACTGGAGGAGCGAGCACCGGACGGCGTATCCGTGCCCGGTGAGTGCCGCGCCGAGCGCCTCGGCCTCGTCGCGTGTCGACGCGTGGGTCACGATCCGTTCCGGCCGCCGTTCGGTGACTGCGGTGACGACGGCGGCGCCGCCTCCCCCGATCCGTACGACGTCGGGCTCCGGCAGTCGCTCCAGCACCTGCGGCGCCCGGCCCTCGACGACCTGGACCTGGACCCCGAACGCGCGGGCGGCGGCCACTGTCCGGGCGCAGGCCGCGGGGTCGCTGTCGACGGCGAGCACGGCCGCCCCGAAGCGCGCGGCCTCCACGGCCAGAGCCCCGCCGCCGGAACCGATGTCCCACAGCAGGTCCCCGGTGCGGGGGCCCAGCAGGGCCAGTTGGGCGGCGCGCAGGCCCGGCGCCCCGCCCTCGCCGCTCGCTCCCCGGAGGTCGGCCGGGTAGGCCTCGGGGGGCAGCGCCCAGCCTCGTACGCCGCGCGGCCCGCCGGGGTCGTGGCCGGCGATCCAGGCGCCGGCGGCCTGCGGTTCGGAGCCGCCGCCGATGACGATCACCACGTTGGGGTCGCGCCAGACGTGGTCGGCGGCGCGCTCCGAGGTGACGACGCTGACCTGTTCGCGCGCGGTGCCGAGTTCCTCGCAGACGACGAAGGTGCGGTGGACTCCTTCGAGGAGCAGGGCGAGTTCGGCGGGGCCCGCGCCGGGCGAGGTGAGGACGGCGACCTTGTGGTGGGCGCGGCAGACGTTGACGGCGCGGCGCAGGGTGCGGGGGTGGGCGACGACGATCCGGGCGTCCTCCCACGGCATTCCGGCGCGGGCGAACGCGGTGGCGACGGACGACACCGCGGGCACCACCTCGACTTCGAGCCCGTGCACGGGCGCGCGGAGGTTGCGTACGACTCCGAAGAAGCCGGGGTCGCCGTCGGCGAGGACGACGGCGCTGCCGCGGTGTCCGGCGATGCGGCGGGCGGCCAGGTCGATGGAGCCCAGGCGGATGCGTTCGGCGTGCGCGGGTACTTCGGGCAGGGCGAGGTGGTGGGCGGCTCCGGCGACGAGCGTGGCGGCCGAGAGGGCGGCCGTGGCCGCTCCGGTCAGGGGCGACCCGTCCCAGCCGATCACGGTGACCCGATCGGCCATCTGTCGTCAGTCTCCTGGAGTTGTCGCAGGTCAAAAGTGCGTGAAAGGGGTGCGAGGGGGAGAGTACCCGGTCGGTACCGGTACGGACCCGAGCCCCCGGGGAAGGGTCAGTGCCAGTCGCCGCGGGCGCCGTAGCCGCCCGCGTCGGCGAGTTGCTCGGCGACGCCGTCGAGATCCTCGGGGAGCAGGCCCCACACGATCAGGTCGGTCCTGATGTCGGTCCAGCCGCCGTCCTCCGTCCGGGTGCGGGCTATGCGGGCGTTGCGCAGGACTCCCTCGCTGATGCAGCCGAGTTTCTGGGCGACCTGCTGGGCGGCGGTGTCTCCGGCGGGGGTGCGCAGTTCTATCCGTTCGAAGCCCTGGTCGCGGAAGAGCCACTGGGCGAGTGCGAGTACGGCTTCGGTGGCGTATCCCTCGCCGCGCGCCCAGGGGGCGGTGATGTAGGTGGCCTCGGTGGCGAGGGTGCGCCAGTCGGTGCGGTGCAGGCGGACCGAGCCGACGAGCCGTTGGGTGAGGAACTCGGTGACGGCGAGGACGATGCCGTCACCGGTGGTGCGCTGCGCGGGGGCGATCCGGCGCACCCAGCGCTCGGCGTCGACCCGACCGAAGGGGTGGGGGGCGTCGATCCAGGCGGTGACCAGCTCGTCGTTCATCATCTCGATGTACGCGGGCACGTCCACCATGTCGAACGGGCGCAGCACCAACCGGTCCGTGCTGATGGAGATGTCCGGGAAGGTGGAAGTCATGCGCCGCTCCATGCCGAAGACCGTGTAAAGGCACAGCATGGCGCATCGGACGGGCGTCGCGCATGGGCGGGTCGGTACGACGGAGCCCCGCGCACCCCGTGGGCCGGGGTGCGCGGGGCTCGTCCGGCCGGTGCGGCGGCCGGGTGCGCGAGGGTCAGGAGGAGGTGCCGAAGGCCGGGACGACCGCGCCCTTGTAGGTGTCCTCGATGTACTTCTTGACCTCGTCGGAGTGCAGGAGCTCGACGAGCTTCTGGACGCGCGGGTCCTTCTCGTTGCCCTGCTTCACGACGACGATGTTGGCGTACGGGTTGCCGTCGGCCTTCTCCTGCACCAGGGCGTCCTTGGTGGGGTCGAGCTTGGCCCCGATCGCGAAGTTGCTGTTGATGACGGCGGCGTCGACGTCGTTCAGGGCGCGGGGCACGGTCGCGGCCTCCAGCTCCTTGAACGACAGGCCCTTCTTGTCGGTGATGTCACCGAGATTGGCGTCGGTGCCGACACCCGCCTTCAGCTTGATCAGGCCGTTGTCGGCGAGGAGGTGGAGGGCACGGCCCTCGTTGGTGGTGTCGTTGGGCACCGCGATGGTCTGGCCGGGCTTGATCTCTGCGATCGACTTGACCTTCTTGGAGTAGACGCCGAGGGGCTCCAGGTGGACGGTGGCGACGGAGACCAGGTGGGTGCTGTTCTTCTTGTTGAAGTCGTCGAGGTAGGGCTGGTGCTGGAAGAAGTTGACGTCGACCTGGCCGTTCTCGGTGGCGGTGTTCGGCAGGACGTAGTCGGTGAACTCCTTGACCTCCAGCTTGATGCCCTTCTTGGCCGCCAGGTTCTTCTCGACGAAGTTCAGGATGTCGGCGTGCGGGGTCGGGGAGGCGCCGATGACGAGCGCCTTGGAGGTGTCGGCCTTGGCGCCGTCCGTCTTGGACGCGGGGTCGGAGTCCGTGCCGCAGGCGGTGAGGCCGAGGGCCAGGGCGGCGGTGGCGGCGGCAGCCGCGGTGATCTTGATGTTCTTACGCACGAAAAGTGCCTCTTTCTGGTGATGAGGGTGATGCGCCCGGACAAGGAGTTCGGGCTTGAGGGGAAGGGAGTCTCGGGTGGCGGCGCGTCAGGTGGTGGCGCGGCCGCGGCGGGCCAGCAGCCGTACCACCAGGTCGCCGATCAGCTGGATCACGCTCACGATGACGACGAGCAGCACGACGGTGGCGAGCATGAACTGGTTGTCGAAGCGCTGGAATCCGTAGGTCACGGCCTTGGAGCCGAGCCCTTCGCCACCGACCGCGCCGGCCATCGCGGAGTAGCCGACGAGCACGATGACGGTGGTGGTGACGCCGGAGACGAGCGAGGGCAGCGCCTGCGGCAGCAGCACCTTGCGCACGATCGTCGGGATGGATCCGCCCATCGACTGGACGGCCTCGACGAGTCCGTGGTCGACCTCCCGCACGGCGGTCTCGACGAGCCGCGCGAAGAACGGGACGGCGCCGACGGTGAGCGGCACGATCATCGCGGTGGGGCCGATGAAGGTGCCGACGACCCAGGTGGTGAAGGGGATCAGGGCGATCAGCAGGATCATGAACGGCAGCGAGCGGCCGATGTTCACGATCACCCCGACGACCTTGTTCACCACGGCGTTCTGGAGCAGTCCGCCCTTGTCCGTCAGGACGAGCAGGACGCCGAGCGGCAGTCCGACGAGAACGGTGACGACGGTGGACCAGAGCACCATGTAGAGGGTGTCGACGGTCCCCTGGGCCAGCAGCGGCTGCATGTCCGACCAGGTCACTTCGCCACCTCCTTGGTGAGCGGTGCCGGGGTGTTCCCGGCGGTGGCACCGACGCCGTCGGTCACGACCTCGGCCTGGAGTCCCTGTTCGCGCAGGAAGCCGATCGGGACGACGTTCTCGTCGAAGCCGCCGGGCAGTTCGATGCGCATCCGGCCGATCTGCCTGCCGCCGACGGTGTCCATCGCGGCGCCCAGGATCGAGATGTCGATGTTGTACGTGCGGGAGAGCTGGGAGATCACCGGCTGGGTGGCGGCCTCGCCGTGGAAGGTGACGTCGACGACCGTGCGGTCGGGGCCGGAGGGCGTGCCGCCGACAGGGAAGAGTTCGCGGGCCAGCTCGGAGCCGGGAATGGCCAGCAGTTCGGAGACGGTGCCGGACTCGACGACGCGCCCCTTGCGCATCAGTGCGGCGGAGTCGCAGACCGTCTTGACGACGTCCATCTCGTGCGTGATGAGCAGCACGGTCAGGCCGAGTTGCCGGTTGAGGTCGCGCAGCAGTTGGAGGATGGAACGGGTGGTCTCGGGGTCGAGCGCCGACGTGGCCTCGTCGGAGAGCAGCACCTTGGGGTCCCCGGCGAGGGCGCGGGCGATGCCGACGCGCTGCTTCTGGCCTCCGGAGAGCTGACCGGGGTACGCCCCGGCCTTGTCGGCGAGGCCGACCAGGCCGAGGAGTTCGAGGGCCTTGCGGGACCGGTCCCTGGCGCCGACGCCGAGGATCTCCAGCGGCAGTTCGACGTTGGCCTGGACGGTGCGGGAGGCCAGCAGGTTGAAGTGCTGGAACACCATGCCGATGCGGCTGCGCGCCTCGCGCAGCTCCTTCCCGGCCCGCCGTCCCCGGCCGGCGAGGGCGGTGAGGTCCTGTCCGGCCACGGTCACGGTGCCCGACGTGGGGCGTTCCAGGAGGTTGACGCAGCGGATGAGGGACGACTTGCCGGCGCCGCTCTGCCCGATGACGCCGTACACCTCGCCCTCGCGGACGTGCAGGTCGACGCCGTCCAGCGCGGTGACCTCACGGCCGCGCGCCTGATAGACCTTCGTGAGGCCCGTAGTGGTGATCACAGGGTTTCCGTCACTGTCGAGTGCGCGGCGCGATGTCCGCCGGGCACGGGGCATTCGTCTGATGAGACCTGTTCGGACGTTCCGAGCGGGGCCGGGCACGGCCGCGAGGCATGTGACGGCCTGGGCGGCGGTGCACGGAAGGGCTCGTTCCGCTGGGTGCGGACGGCGCGGGCTCGGTCTCGCTTCGGGGCGCGAGGATCGGGCGGGGGCCCTCAGAAGGTGCGCATTCGACACATACAACGAGCACCGGGCGTCATGTTCGCCTCGGTCGCAAGGGTGCGGCTGCTCGTCGTGGTCATGTCCCAAGTAAAACAGATGTCAGATTCCGCCCTGCCGATGCGTCCGGATGGCGGACAGCCGTGGACACTCGTGCCGACCCACTCCCGCGCCCACCAAAATTCCTGCTTCCGGGGCTTTGACCTGCGCAAATACGTCCGGGCACATGCTGTCTCCGCCACGCGCCGCAGCCCCGTCGACGGCACGCGCTGTGGTCAAGGCCACGATCCGGGGCGAGGGACGCCGCGGTCCGTACGTCCGGCGGGCGCGGGCGGGGCGCCCCGGTCCGGTTCGCGTCGCACCGGTCGGCGTCGGACCGGTTCGCGTCGGACGGGGGCGCACGCGGGGCGTCGTCTCCCCCGTAATACCCTCGCTTCATGCTTGACGCCCTGACGGTCGCGGTCGCCGTGTCCGCGCTCGCCCTCGCCGCCTGGTGCGGACTGGCCGCGTACCGGGACCAGCCGACCAAGGACTGGCACTTCATCGGGATGGCCGTGGTCCTGCTGCTGGCGCTGGCCCAGCTGGTGGTGGGCATCGTGCGGCTGGCCCGGGGCGAGCGGCCGGAGCAGGGTACGGCGATCTTCATCGCCTATCTGGCCGGGGCCTTCCTCGCCGTGCCCGCGGCCGGTTTCCTGTCGCTCAGCGAGCGGACCCGGTGGGGTTCGGTGACGGTGTCGGCGGGAGCGGTCGTGCTGGCCGTGCTGGAAGTACGGCTCTACGACATCTGGGGAAACTGACCGTGGACATGTGGGGAAACCGACCGTGACCGACACCGACCGCACCCCCGCGACGGACTCCGGCGAGCAGCGGCCCTTCGACCTCGGCACCGGTCCCGGCCGGGTGCTGCTCTGGTTCTACGGGGTCTTCACCGTCGCGGCGGCGTCCCGTTCGATCGTGCAGATGATCCTGGACTTCGACAAGGCGCCGCTCGCCTATGTGCTGTCGGCCTGTGCCGCCGTCGTCTACGGGTTCATCACGTACTCGCTGGCGCGCGGCGGCGAGCGGGCGCGCAGGTCGGCGCTGGTGTGCTGCGCCGCCGAGCTGCTGGGTGTGCTGGTCGTCGGGACCTGGACGATGGTGGCGCCCTCGGCGTTCCCGGACGCCACCGTCTGGTCCGACTTCGGGATGGGCTACCTGTTCATTCCGGTGATCCTGCCGGTCACCGGAATGATCTGGCTGCGCCGCGCGAAGAGCGCGTGAACGCGGGTGCGCGCCGGGCGGAACCGGCGCGCACCGGGCCCCCGTACCCCGCCGCGTCCTTGCCTGTTCGCCCCGTACCCGGTGTCTACGCGCTGGCCACGTACGCGGGAGCGGTCACGTCCTTCTCCAGCAGGACCATCCGGACGCCGTCCCGTCCGGTCTCGTTGCCCACCGCGGCGTATCCCGCGCGCTGGTACAGCCGGAGGTTGTTCTCGCTGCGATGCCCGGTGCACAGCCGGAAGCGGGTGGCCGACCGCTCGTCGACGAGTCCCGATTCGGCCGCCCGCAGCAGCCGGGCGCCGAGCCCGTGTCCCCGGAGCCGGGGGTGGACGCAGAGCCGGCCGATCCGGCCGGTGCCGTCCTCGTCGGCGAAGCCGCGGACCGAACCGACGACCTCGTCCCCCAGGCGCGCCACGAACACCAGCTGCGTGGCGATCTCGGCGCGTACCGAGTCGAGCGTCTGGACGAGCGGATCGATGCGGTAGTTGCCGTACAGCTCGGCCTCGCCCTGGAAACAGAGGTACTGAAGTTTCAGGATCTCTTCGGCGTCCTGTGCCGTCGCCGCCGAGATGATCACGCTCATGCCCATGTGCGCATGCCTCCGCCCACCTGATCCACCGGTTGTCTCACGCTCCCTTCCCCGGGGGCCGGGAGCGACAACCTCCGCCGCGAGCATTCTGCGCAGACATCCAAGGCATCGGGAACGGATAGGGCCCAAACTCCCCTGTGACATACCCAACTTCCCTGCGATTTCCCGGTAGGTCGGGTCCTCGGGGGCGAGCAGCGCCGCCAGCAGCCGGGCGCACCGGCCGGGCAGCCGCCCGATCGCGGCACGCAGGGCCCGGCGTTCCTCGGCGTCGAGGGCGGTCCGTTCGGGTCCTTCGGACGGATCCGCGAAGGCCGCGTCGCGGTAGGGGTGTTCGCGCCGGGCGGTGCGTCGGGCCCGGCGGACCTCCGCCCGCACGGTCTCGCGCACCCAGCGGCCGGTGTCGGCCGGTGGCCCGCCCCGCGCGAGCCGTTCCAGCAGCCGCAGCCAGACGGCCTGTTCGAGGTCGGCGGGCTCGATCGCGGCCCCGGTCGCGCAGGTGGTGGCCTCCGCCGCGGCCTCGGCGTGCACCAGTGGACGGAGGGCGTGGACGACGGCCGCGGAAGTGGCGGTGCTCGCGGCGGGATCGGGAAGGGTCATGCCCCAACCAACTGCCCCGCCCCGGCAACCGGTCACCCGGTCCGGCGGTCACCATCCGACCGGGGCATTCCCCGGCCGGATGGTGACGACGTCCCGCGCACGGGCAGGTGTCACCTCGCGGTGAAGTCCGCCGCGGCGAGAAGGGCGGTGTCCGGATTGTCGGAGAAGATGCCGTCGATCCCCGCCTCGAAGTACGTCCGCAGGGCGCCGAACGCGTCACCGTACGCGGCGGGGTCCGTGCCGCGCCGGAAGTCGGCCGGCAGGAAGGAGTTCTCGTTGCGCAGGGTGTACGGGTGGAGGACCAGGCCACGGGCGTGCGCGTCCCGCACCAGGGTGGTCGGCTCGGTGAGCCGCCCGGAGGCGTCCTTGGGGATGATCAGGTCCAGGGTGGGCCCTATGCCCTGGGCGTAGGAGGCGATCCACTTCAGCCCCTCGGGCTTCACCAGGTCGGCGACGGTGCGCGGGTCGCCCGACGCGACGAAGTCCCAGGGCCGCTCGGACGGCCCGGAGAGCAGGACGACGCCCGGCATGGCGACGAGCCGGGAGAGCCGCTGGATGCTGCTGGGCTCGAAGGACTGGAGGATGAGCGGCGCGTCGCGGCGGTGGCGGTTGTAGCGGCGCAGCAGCTTGGCGAGGGGCTCCTCCAGGCCGAGGCCCAGACCGCGGAAGTAGGTGGGGTGCTTGGTCTCGACGTACAGCCAGACCGGCTTTCCGCGCCGACGGCCCTCGCGGTCGGCCCAGCGCAGGACCTCCTCGAAGGCGGGGACCTCCCAGCGGCCGTCGTAGAGCGTGTTCTTCTGCCGGGTGCCGGGGATGCGCTCCTCGGCCCGCAGCGTCTTCAGTTCGGCGAGGGTGAAGTCCTCGGTGAACCAGCCGGTGAGCGAGACCCCGTCGACCTGCTTGGTGGTCCGGCGGCTCGCGAACTCGGGGTGCGCGGCGACATCGGTGGTGGCGGTGATGTCGTTCTCGTGCCGGCAGACGAGATGGCCGTCCTTGGTCGGCACCAGGTCCTGCTCGATGACGTGCGCCCCCATGTCGAGCGCGAGCTGGTAGGAGCCCAGGGTGTGCTCGGGCCGGTAGCCGCTGGCGCCGCGGTGCCCGATGACGGTGGGCACCGGCAGGTCGAGGCGGAAGCCGTGTCCGGTGCCCGGCCGGCCCGCCCGTTCGGCGGCGTCGCGGCCGGTCGTGCCGGCGGCCTCGGCCGTTCCGCCGGCGAGTCCGAGGGCGGCCGTGCCCAGGACGGCGGCCCCCGCCCCCAGCATCGTCCTGCGGCCGGGACCCGCCTGCGCGCGCTCTGTCATGAATGCTCCTCGCGTGTGATGTCTCGCACCTGTCGGGCGCGGGCCGAGCGTAGGCAGTCGTACCGTCGAGGGAACGGCAGCCGGACGAACTTGGCGCAAACACGTGTCAACGTCCGGTATCCGTTGGATGAACCCGACGTGCGGTCGGCGGGTACCCGCGAGTATCGTCCTCACCTGCATGGACCGTCACGATCCCGCGCCCCGGCCGGCCCGGCCGCTACACCGGAGGAACCGTTGTCCCGACTCGCGCTCATCAAGGCAGTGCTCGGACCGTTGTTGCGCCTGATGTTCCGCCCCCAGGTGGAGGGCGCGGAGAACATCCCCGGGGACGGTCCGGTGATCCTCGCGGGCAACCACCTGACGTTCATCGACTCCATGATCATGCCGATCTGCTGCGACCGGCCGGTGTTCTACATCGGCAAGGACGAGTACGTGAAGGGCAAGGGGCTCAAGGGCCGCGCGATGGCCTGGTTCTTCACGGGCTGCGGCATGATCCCGGTGGACCGGGACGGCGGCCGGGGCGGTGTCGCGGCGCTGATGACGGGCCGTCGGGTGCTGGAGGAGGGCAAGGCCTTCGCCATCTACCCGGAGGGCACCCGGTCCCCCGACGGCCGGCTCTACCGGGGCCGTACCGGCATCGCGCGGCTGACGCTGATGACGGGCGCGCCCGTGGTGCCGTTCGCGGTGATCGGCACGGACAAGCTGCAGCCCACCGGCGCCGGTCTGCCGCGTCCCGGGAAGGTGACGGTCCGTTTCGGCGAGCCGATGGAGTTCTCCCGGTACGAGGGCATGGACCGGGACCGCTATGTGCTGCGGGCGGTGACCGACTCCGTGATGGCCGAGGTGATGCGGCTGTCCGGTCAGGAGTACGTCGACATGTACGCAACGAAGGCCAAGGCCGCGTGAGCTGACGCACGGCAGGGCGAAGGGGTCCGTACCCGGTGTGGGTACGGACCCCTTTCGCATGCGCACCGCCCGGATTTCGTGCGTGTGCCGCCGGTGTGCCCGACACTCCTGGTGCGCGGGCGGGCGGTGGGCGGCTACTCGGGCACGATGCCCTCCGCCAGCTTCTGGCCGCGCAGCAGGAACCAGGCCGCGACGGCGGTCGCCAGCAGGACCGCCGCACCCGCGCCCGCCGCGAGCCGCAGCCCCTCGACGAACGCCTCCTGCCCCGCGGCGACCAGCGCGTCGGCCTGCGGCGCCGGTAGGCCGTGGGCCGCTTCGACGGCCCCGCCCAGTGAGTCGTGGGCGGCTGCCGCGGCGGCGGCCGGGATGCCCTCCGGGGTGACGAAGTCCTGGTAGACGCCGGTGACGACGGAGCCGAGCAGGGCGATGCCGAGGGCCGCGCCGAGTTCGTACGCCGTCTCGGAGACCGCGCCCGCGGCGCCCGCCTGCTCCTTCGGGACGCTGGAGAGGATCACGTCCGCGGTGACCGTGAACGCGAACCCCGCGCCGACGCCGACGACCAGCAGCACGGCACCGATCAGCGGATAGCCGGTCTCCTTGTGGATCGCGGTGACCGCGGCGAGCGCCAGCCCGATCGCGCCGAGACCGCCGGACACCACCGAGCGCACCGAGTAGTGGCGGGCCACCCGCCCGGCGACCAGACCCGCGACGACGGCCCCGACGGTCGCGGGCAGTTCGGCGAGTCCCGCCTCCAGCGGTCGGCGGTCCTGCACCAGTTGAAGGAACTGGGAGAGGAAGAAGACCAGACCGGACAGGCCGAGGATGGTCAACAGGTCCGCGAGGACCGCGCCGGAGAAGCCGCGGTGGTGGAAGAGACGCATGTCCAGCAGGGGCGCGGGAAGCGTGAGCTGCCTGCGTACGAACCAGCCGAGCGCGGCCAGACCGCCGAGACCGGCGATGGACGCACCCCAGCCCACCCCGTGCGCGGCCATCTCCTTGACGGCGTACACGACACCGATCATGCCGAGGAACGACAGCGCCACACTGCCCAGGTCCCAGGGTCCCGGGGCCGGGTTCTTCGATTCGGGGATCATCCTGGCGCCGACGACGACCAGGACGGCCATGACGGGCAGGTTGATCAGGAAGACCGAGCCCCACCAGAAGTGCTCCAGGAGGAACCCGCCGACGACGGGACCGACGGCCGCACCCGCCGAGGCCATGGCTCCCCAGATGCCGATGGCGAGACTGCGCTCGCGCGGATCGTGGAAGAGGTTGCGGATCAGGGCGAGCGTGGACGGCATCAGAGTGGCGCCCGCGACCCCGAGCAGCGCCCTGGCCGCGATCATCATCTCGGGGCTGCTCGCGTACGCGTTGAGCACGGAGACCGCGCCGAACGCGATCGCCCCGCACAGCAGCAGCTTCTTGCGGCCGATGCGGTCGCCGAGGCTCCCCATGGAGACCAGGAGACCCGCGATGACGAAGGAGTAGACGTCGCCGATCCAGAGCAGCTGGGTGCCGGACGGCTTGAGGTCCTCGGTGAGGAACGGCGTGGCGAGACCGAGGACGGTGGCGTCGACGGCCACGAGCAGCACCGCGAGGACGAGGACGGCCAGGGCGATCCACCGCCCCGGCCGCCGCAGTTCCCGAGGGGCTTGCACGTGCTGGTCGAGTGTGCTCATCGTCCTACGCTCCGACGCGCGCCGCCGAGCAGCAACTCGACGATCATGTACTGGAAGTCCTGCCCGGCGATCCGGCCCGCCTGAACGGCCCAGGCCCCGGTGGAGAAGAGTCCGTAGAGGGTCTCGGTCAGCCAGGCGGGGGTGAGGTCGATCCGGAACTCGCCGCGTTCCTGGCCGCGCCGGAAGAAGGCGGCGACCCGGGCGTCCAGCCGGTTCCAGCCCTCGTTCAGCTCGTCGCCCTCGAAGAGCTGGTTCTCCGTGACGAGGAAGGACAGCAGCCCGGCACTCGGCTCGACGGCCGCGACCAGCCGCCGCAGCGCCTCCTCGGACGTGCCCTCGTCGAGCGCGGCGGCGTCGAGCGCGGCCTCGAATTCCCGGATGCCCAGGTCCTCCAACGCCCTGACCAGGGCATCCCGTCCCGCGAAGTGCCGGTGCAGGGTGGCGCGCCCGATGCCCGCGGCCCGGGCGACCTCGTCCATGGTGGCGGTCGATTTTCGGGTCAGCAGGGCGGCGGCGCTGCGGAGCACCTGTTCACGGTCGAGACTCATGAGACAACGATAAACCACATGAGACAAACGTGTCTCATGAGGGTCGTCGTCCGTACCGCGGGAGACCGTCGCCCGTACCGAGCGGCCTGTCGCCCCGCGCCGTACGGGACCGTCGCCACCGCGGCGGACGAAAGAGGACCATGTCGGTATGAAGCCGCTGCTGCTGATCGACATCGACGGTCCGCTCAACCCGTACGCGGCACTCCTGAACCGTCGTGTCCCGGACGGCTACACGCGGCACTGGACACGCCCGACGGGCTGGGAGTTCGGACCGCCGCTGCCCGTCCTGCTCAACCCGGAGCACGGCCGGGCGCTGCTCGGCCTCGCCGGGCGCTACGAGCTGGTCTGGGCGACGACCTGGATGGACGAGGCCAACGTGTGGATCGGGCCGCGTCTGGGACTGCCCCCGCTGCCGTACATCGACTGGCCGTCGCTTCCCGTCGCCGCTCCCGAGGACACGTACTGGAAGACGCCGTACATCGTGGCGTACGCGGCCGGCCGGGCGTTCGCCTGGATCGACGACGAGATCGCCGACCGGGACCGGGAGTGGGTCCACGGGCAGGGGGCGGCGGCACTGCTGCTGTGGATCGATCCGCGCACCGGGCTGCTGGCGGGCGACTTCGAGACGCTCGCGGGGTGGGCGGACGGGCGTCGGGGCGGCGCGCGCTGAGCCGACCGCGCGCCGGGTCGCCCCGACCCCCTGCGGTGGCCGCCACCGCCGCCGCACGGGGTCGGCGCCCGTCAGCCGTCGAGGACGGTCAGATCGAGGCCGGGCAGGCGCGCCGGGTCCTCCGTGACGGACAGGGCGACGACCCTCCCCCGCTCGATCGTGAAGACCATCACCGACAACCGCCCGCCCTCACGCATCGAGACGACCGCCGGTTCCCCGCCGGCCAGGGCCCGCTGCGACGAACGGGCGAACGGCGCGAACATCATCGCCCGGCGGCCCACGGCCGCGGCGCCCCGCGCCACGATCGGCATGCCCGCACCACCGGTGCCCGCGTCCGAGCGCACGACCACGTCCGGGTCGAGCACGGCGACGAGGGCCTCGAAGTCACCGCCGCGGGCGGCGGCCAGGAAGGCCTCGACGACCTCGCGCCTGCGGGCGTGCTCGGGCCCCGTCGCCGGATCCGCCCCGCGCACCCGGCGACGGGCCCGGCTGGCGAGCTGCCGCGTCGCGGCCGGGGTACGGTCCACGACCCGCGCGATCTCATCGAAGGGCACGGCGAACATGTCGTGCAGGACGAACGCGAGCCGCTCGGCCGGGTCCAGCGTCTCCAGGACGACCAGCATCGCGAGGCCGACCGAGTCGGCCATCAGCGCCTGTTCCTCGGGGTCGTCGTCCGGACGGGCGCCGAGCACGGGTTCGGGGGCGTGCGCCTCGGGCACTCCCGTGCCGGGGAACGCCTCGTCCAGGAACGCCTCGCGCCGGGAGCGGCGGGAGCGGAGCATGTCCAGGCACACCCGCCCGACGACCGTCGTCAGCCAGCCGCCCAGGTTCTCGATCGCCGCGCTGTCGGTACGGCTGAGTCGGATCCAGGCCTCCTGGACGGCGTCCTCCGCCTCGCTCGCCGAGCCGAGCATCCGGTGGGCCACGGCCTTCAGCCGGCTCCGGTTCTCCTCGAAGCGCTCCGCCAGCAACTCGTTCGTCTCCACAGTGGCCTTTTCCTCCGTCGTGATCCGTCACCGTGATGACGCGCCGGGGGCCGTCGATGTGACAGAGGCTCGCTCGGTTTCATCGGCCCCGCCCCGCTGCCTCGTCGGCCCCGCTCCCCCCGGCGCACCGGACCGGCCGGGGCGCACCGCTCACGCGCCCCCTCGCTCAGCCCCAGGGCAGCGCGGCCCGGTGCCGCCAGTACGCCTCCGGATCCTCCACGAGCGCGCCGAGCCGGAAGCGCCGCTCCTCGTCCAGGTCGACGACGGCCGCGTGCAGGTTCCCGGCGAGCTGGTCGACGGTCGCCGCGCCCGAGAGCACCACTCCGGCCCACGGCTGGTACAGGACGAACGCGAGTGCGACCGCGTCCGCCCCCACCCCGGCGTCGGCCGCGATCTCCCGGATCACCGCCGGGGCCTCCGTTCCGGCGAGCCGCCCGTTCGCCATGCCCTCCTTGACGATGACGGTGAGTCCGGCGTCGTGCGCCTCGGCGAGCGCCGCTCCGGCCGACGTCTCCAGCGCGTTGAAGGTGGCCTGGACGGTACGGAAGAGCGGCTCGCCGTCGACCGTGACGGCGAGTGCGGCCCGGATGGCGTCGGCCTGCCGGGGACCGCTGGTGGAGAGGCCGACGGTGACCCCTTCGGCGGCGAGCCCGGCGAGCCGCGCGTGCAGCTCCCGGTCGGTCAGGGCCGGGCTGTCGACGGTGACCGAGTGGATCTGGTAGAGGTCGAGACGGTCGCCGAGCAGGGCGCCGGTCTCGGCACGCTGGCGCAGGAACGTGGCGAGGCCGTGGTCCTTGACCTCGTGCGCCTCGGCCTCGACCTTCCAGTCGGCGGTGTAGGTGTAGCCCCATTTGCTGCCGACGACGACGTCGTCCGCCTCCGGGTGCGCCTTCAGCCAGTCGGCGAGGAACTCCTCCGAACGGCCGTAGGAGCGGGCCGCGTCGATGTAGCGGACGCCCTGCGCGTAGGCGGCGTCCAGCAGTTCGTGGGTGCGTTCGCGCAGCGCCTCGACGCCGCGGTCGCCGGGCAGGTCGCGGTCGCGGTGCAGGTTGATGTAGCCGGGTCTGCCGACCGCCGCGAGGCCGAGCCCGATGTGGGCGGTCGGCGTCGTCGCTGTGGCCAGCCGTGCGAAGGGCATCGTGGGCTCCTCGTCGTTCGGGTGCGCTCCCCCGTCAACGTAACCCGGCCCGGCGGAACCGGAGGGCGGGAGCGCGTGCGCGCCCTCCCGCCCTCCGGCTTCCCGCACCGTCGTCAGTTCTTCTTCGCGGCGGCCCACTCCTGCTGGACCGCGAGGTCGGCCTTCACCTCGTTGAGCTGGACGGCCACCGCCGACGGGGCGGTGCCGCCCCGTCCGCTGCGGGACGCGAGCGCGCCGGGCACGTTCAGGACCGTGCGGACCTCGGGCGTCAGGTGCCCGGAGATCTTCGCGAACTGCTCGTCGGTCAGCTGGTCGAGCTCGATGCCCTGCTGCTCGCACTCCTTCACGCAGGCGCCCGCGACCTCGTGCGCGACGCGGAACGGCACACCCTGCTTGACCAGCCACTCGGCGACGTCGGTGGCGAGCGAGAACCCGGCCGGGGCCAGCTCCTCCATGCGCTCGCGGTTGACGGTCAGGGTGGCCATCATCCCGGTGAACGCCGGGAGCAGGACCTCCAGCTGGTCGCAGGAGTCGAAGACCGGCTCCTTGTCCTCCTGGAGGTCCCGGTTGTACGCCAGCGGAAGCGCCTTCAGCGTGGCCATCAGGCCCGTCAGGTTGCCGATGAGGCGGCCCGACTTGCCGCGCGCCAACTCGGCGATGTCGGGGTTCTTCTTCTGCGGCATGATCGAGGAGCCGGTGGAGAAGGCGTCGTGCAGGGTGACGAAGGAGAACTCCTTCGTGTTCCAGATGATGACCTCCTCCGCGATCCGGGAGAGGTTCACGCCGATCATCGCGGTGATGAAGGCGAACTCGGCGACGAAGTCGCGGGAGGCCGTGCCGTCGATCGAGTTGCCGACGGACCCGTGCTCGAAGCCCAGCTCGGCGGCGACCGCCTCCGGGTCCAGGCCCAGGGACGAACCGGCCAGGGCGCCGGAGCCGTACGGGGAGACGGCCGTCCGCTCGTCCCACTGCCGCAGCCGCTCGGCGTCCCGCGACAGGGCCTGCGCGTGGGCCAGCACATGGTGCGCGAAGAGGACCGGCTGGGCGTGCTGGAGGTGTGTACGGCCGGGCATCGCGACGTCCGGGTGGGCCTCGGCGAGGCCGACCAGCGCGCCCTGGAGCTCGGCGATCAGCCCGCCGATGATCCGGGCGTGGTCGCGCAGGTACATCCGGAAGAGCGTGGCGATCTGGTCGTTCCGGGAACGGCCGGCGCGCAGCTTGCCGCCGAGTTCCGGGCCGAGGCGTTCCAGCAGGCCGCGCTCCAGCGCGGTGTGGACGTCCTCGTCGGCGACGGTGCCGGTGAACGAACCGTCCGCCACATCGGATTCGAGCCGGTCGAGCCCGGCGATCATGCGGTCCAGCTCGTCATCGGTGAGCAGGCCCGCCTTGTTCAGCACGCGCGCGTGGGCGCGGGAGCCCGCGATGTCGTACGGCGCGAGCCGCCAGTCGAAGTGGACGGAGGCGGACAGCTTGGCCAGGGCCTCGGCGGGACCGTCGGCGAAGCGGGCGCCCCAGAGCCGTACGTCGCCGTTGCTGGTGCCGTTGCTCACTGCGTGCTCCTCGGAAGGACAAGGGGTGGATGTGCGACCGCCTCCCCGCACGGAGGGTCCGGGGAGGCGGTGACGTAACAGCTGGGGATCAGGACAGGTCACGCTTGGCGGCGATCTTCGACGAGAGGCCGAAGATCTCGATGAAGCCCTGCGCCTTGGACTGGTCGAAGGTGTCGCCGGTGTCGTAGGTGGCGAGGTTGAAGTCGTAGAGCGACTGCTCCGACTTCCGGCCGGTGACGACGGCGCGGCCGGCGTGCATGGTCATCCGGATGTCGCCGGTGACGTGCTGGTTGGCCTCCTCGATGAAGCCGTCCAGGGCGCGCTTGAGCGGCGAGAACCACAGGCCGTCGTAGACCAGCTCGCCCCAGCGCTGCTCGACCTGCCGCTTGTAGCGGGCCAGCTCGCGCTCGACGGTGACGTTCTCCAGCTCCTGGTGGGCGGTGATCAGCGCGATCGCGCCCGGGGCCTCGTAGACCTCGCGGGACTTGATGCCGACGAGGCGGTCCTCGACCATGTCGATCCGGCCGATGCCCTGGGCGCCGGCCCGCTCGTTGAGCTGCTGGATGGCCTGGAGGACGGTGACGGGCTTGCCGTCGATGGCGACCGGGACGCCCTCCTTGAAGGAGATGACGACCTCGTCGGCCTCGCGCGGGGTGGCGGGGTTCTGCGTGTACTCGTAGATGTCCTCGATCGGCGCGTTCCAGATGTCCTCCAGGAAGCCCGTCTCGACGGCGCGCCCGAAGACGTTCTGGTCGATGGAGTACGGGGACTTCTTGGTGGTCGCGATCGGGAGGTTCTTCTCCTCGCAGAAGGCGATCGCCTTGTCGCGGGTCATCGCGTAGTCGCGGACCGGGGCGATGCACTTCAGGTCGGGGCCGAGCGCGGCGATGCCGGCCTCGAAGCGGACCTGGTCGTTGCCCTTGCCGGTGCAGCCGTGGGCGACGATGCCGGCGTCGTGCTTCTTCGCGGCGGCGACGAGGTGCTTGACGATGGCCGGCCGGGACAGGGCCGAGACCAGCGGGTAGCGGTCCATGTAGAGGGCGTTGGCCTTGATCGCCGGGAGGCAGTAGCCCTCGGCGAACTCGTCCTTCGCGTCCGCGACCTCGGCCTCGACGGCACCGCAGGCGAGCGCGCGCTTGCGGATGACGTCCAGGTCCTCGCCGCCCTGGCCGACGTCCACGGCAACGGCGATGACCTCGGCGCCCGTCTCCTCGGCGATCCAGCCGATGGCGACGGAGGTGTCCAGGCCGCCCGAGTAGGCGAGTACGACGCGCTCGGTCACGGGTTTCTCCTTACGGTGCAATCACTGATGGGTATAACTATGCAGTCCTCCGTATGGTTTGTCAAAGGTGCTGGTGGGCGGCGCGTCGCCGGCCCTCACTCCCTTCCCGCCGCCGGAGCGGACCCCCACGACGACCGGCTCACCACCGCCCCGCGCTCCCCCGTGCGCACCGGGTCGCGCCCTCGCCGTACGCGTCCCGACCACCGGAGCGGTCTGCACCGGCCGAGGCTCCGCGGCGACAATGGCCGCCATGGGAAAGACGTACGAACGAATCGACGGGCGGCTCAGGACCTTCATCGAGGAACAGCGCATCTTCTTCACCGCGACCGCGCCGCTGGACGGCGAGGGCACGGTCAACCTCTCCCCCAAGGGCGTCAGCGGCTCCTTCGCGGTCGTCGACGAACGGACCGTGGCCTACCTGGACTTCGCGGGCAGCAACGCCGAGACCATCGCCCATCTCCGGGAGAACGGCCGCATCACCCTGATGTGGTGCGCGTTCCAGGGGCCGCCGAACATCGTGCGGGTGCACGGCCGCGGGGAGCCGGTCTTCCGCGACGACCCGCGGTTCCCGTCGCTGCTCCGGCACTTCCGCCACGTGGATCCCGGCCCGCACGGGCTGCGCGCCGTCATCGTGGTGCGGGCGGAACTGATCCGGGACACCTGCGGGTTCGCCGTCCCCCTCATGTCGTACGACGCGGACCGGCCCCTGCACGCCCAGCGCTTCGCCCGCGAGGACGACGCGTCGCTGAGCGCGTACTTCGAGAAGAAGGAGCACGTCGCGACGAGCATCGACGGGCTGCCGGGCCTGCCGCTCCCGCTGCCGGCGATGCCGGGCGCGGAACGGGACTGAGCGCCTGGCGGTGGGCGTGGCCGCCCGCCAGGCTCTGAGCCGTCCGGGGCGGGTCCGGGTGCGGCGGCGCGCCGCGGGGTCTACCGTCCGGGCATGCCCAGATCCCTGCTGATCGGTACGGTCCTGCTCGCACTGGCGGGCACGGCCGCGGCCCGGCCCGTCGCCGCGCCGCCCCTGCCCGCCCGGATGGCGGACACCGGCGGCGGACTTCAGTTGATCACGGCCGAGGCTCCGGCGAGGGGCTCCACCACGGGCACCGTCACCTGGTGGGACCTGCGCCGGGGCGTCTGGACGAGGGCCGGGTCGGCACCGGCCCGGTTCGGCGCGAAGGGCCTGGCCGAGGGGGCGACCCGCAGGCAGGGCACCTCCACCACGCCCACCGGTCTGTACGGCCTGCCGTACGCCTTCGGGACCGGGGCGGCGCCGCACGGCACCGTTCATCCGTACCGCCGGATCACCGGCCGCTCCTGGTGGTGCCAGGACAACGCGGCGCGCGCCTACAACCGCTGGGTGGAGCCCCGGCCCGCGGACTGCCGGGCGGGCGAGGCGGAGCGGCTGGCCGACCATCCGACGCAGTACGCCCGCGCCCTCGTCATCGGCTTCAACTACGCGCGCCCGGTGCGCGGGCGCGGCGCCGGGATCTTCCTCCACGTCGACGGACGCGGCGCGACCGCCGGGTGCGTCTCCGTACCGGCGGCCGCGATGGACCGGATCCTCGGCTGGGTGGAACCGGCCCGTCGTCCGCACATCGCGATCGGAACCCGTTCGGGCCCGACCTCGATCATCCGCTACTGAGAGCGTGCACGAGCCGGTGGCCGACGCGTCCGTGACGACGGGCGGCCGGCGGCACGTACGAAGCGTGCGCGGGGCCGGTCCCGGTGACGCCCGGGACCGGCCCCGCGGCACCGGACGCCGCGTCGGTCAGCGCTCGTTCTGGGCCAGGCGCAGCAGATGGTCGGCGAGGGCCTGACCGCCCGCCGGGTCCCGGCTGATCAGCAGCAGCGTGTCGTCGCCCGCGATGGTGCCGAGGATGTCGTGCAGTTCGGCCTGGTCGATGGCCGAGGCGAGGAACTGCGCGGCGCCGGGGGGCGTGCGCAGCACGACGAGGTTGGCCGACGCCTCCGCCGAGATGAGCAGTTCGGCGGAGAGCCGGCGCATCCGCTCCTCCTTCGCGGATCCGCCCAGCGGCGCCTGCGGGGTGCGGAATCCGCCCTCGCTCGGCACCGCGTAGATCAGCTCGCCCCCGGTGTTGCGGATCTTCACCGCACCCAGTTCGTCGAGGTCGCGGGAGAGCGTAGCCTGGGTGACGCTCAGCCCGTCGTCGGCGAGCAGCCTGGCCAGCTGGCTCTGCGAGCGCACCGGCTGCCGGTTCAGGATGTCCACGATCCGGCGGTGGCGCGCGGTGCGGGTCTGCGGCACGGAGGGCCCGCTCTGCTCGGTCTCCTGCGCCTCGGTCATCGTCGTCGCCTCATTCTCCGGATCGTCCGTCCCCGTGTACCGCGTCGAGGGCGCCGGGAAGTGCCCGGAGGAACGCGTCCACCTCGGCGTCACCGATGATCAGCGGCGGCATCAGCCGCAGGACGTCGGGGGCGGGGGCGTTCACCAGGATTCCGGCTCCCTGAGCCGCCTGTCGCACCTGGGGCGCGCGGGGCTCGGTGAGCACGATACCCAGCAGCAGGCCGGAGCCGCGGACGTGGGAGACCAGAGGGTGCCCGAGACCTTCCACTCCGTCCCGGATCCGCTCGCCGAGCCGCTTCACCCGGTCCAGGGCTCCGTCGGTCGCCAGGGTGTCCAGGACGGCCAGACCGGCGGCGCAGGCGATCGGGTTGCCGCCGAACGTCGTGCCGTGGTGGCCCGGCTTCAGCAGCTCGGCGGCCGGGCCGAAGGCGACGGTCGCGCCCAGCGGCAGCCCGCCGCCGAGCCCCTTGGCGAGGGTGACGACGTCGGGCTCCACGCCCTGGTGGGCCTGGTGCTCGAACCAGTGGCCGCAGCGGCCGATGCCGGTCTGCACCTCGTCGAGGACGAGCAGGGTCCCCGTGGCCCGGGTGATCTCCCGGGCGGCCTCCAGATAGCCCTGGGGCGGCACGACCACACCGTTCTCGCCCTGGATCGGCTCGATGACGACCAGCGCGGTGTCGGTGGTGACGGCGGCGCGCAGGGCCTCGGCGTCCCCGTACGGGACGTGGGTGACGTCGCCGGGCAGCGGCTGGAACGGCTCGCGCTTCCCCGGCTGGCCGGTGAGCGCGAGCGCCCCCGTGGTCCGGCCGTGGAAGCCGCCTTCGGTGGCGACCATGTGGGTCCGGCCGGTCAGCCGGCCGATCTTGAAGGCGGCCTCGTTGGCCTCGGCGCCGGAGTTCGCGAAGTAGACCCGTCCGTCGCGGCCGAAGAGCTGGAGCAGCCGTTCGGCGAGGGCTACGGGCTGCGGCGCGATGTAGAGGTTGGAGACGTGGCCGAGGGAGCCGACCTGGGCGGAGACGGCCTCGACGACGGCGGGATGGGCGTGGCCCAGCGCGTTGACCGCGATGCCGCCGACGAAGTCGAGGTACTCGGTGCCGTCGGCGTCCCACACCCTGGCCCCCTCGCCTCGGACGAGGGAGAGCCGGGGGGTGCCGTAGTTGTCCATGAGGGCGTGTTGCCAGCGCTGCGCGTACTCCTGGTTGCTCATGACTCCCCCTGGGTGTCGGGTGCCTCGTCGGGCACGACCATCGTGCCGATTCCCTCGTCGGTGAAGATCTCCAGCAGGATCGAGTGCTGGACCCGGCCGTCGATGACCCGGGCTGTCTCGACGCCGCCCCGCACGGCGTGCAGGCACCCCTCCATCTTGGGCACCATGCCGCTGGACAGCTCGGGCAGCAGCTTCTCCAGCTCCGTGGCGGTGAGGCGGCTGATCACGTCGTCGCTGTTCGGCCAGTCCTCGTACAGGCCCTCGACGTCGGTGAGGACCATCAGCGTCTCGGCCCCCAGCGCGGCGGCGAGCGCGGCGGCCGCGGTGTCGGCGTTGACGTTGTAGACGTGGTGGTCGTCGGCGGAACGGGCGATGGAGGAGACGACGGGGATGCGGCCGTCGTCCAGCAGCGCCTGGATCGCGCCGGTGTCGATGGCGGTGATCTCGCCGACCCGGCCGATGTCTACGGATTCCCCGTCGATCACCGGGCGGTGCCGTGTGGCGGTGATGGTGTGGGCGTCCTCGCCGGTCAGGCCGACGGCGAGCGGGCCGTGCCGGTTGAGCAGGCCGACGAGCTCGCGCTGGACCTGTCCGGCCAGCACCATCCGTACGACGTCCATCGCCTCGGGCGTGGTGACGCGCAGACCTGCCTTGAACTCGCTGACCAGGCCCTGCTTGTCGAGCTGGGCGCTGATCTGAGGGCCGCCGCCGTGCACCACGACGGGCTTGAGGCCGGCCTGGCGCAGGAACACGACGTCCTGGGCGAAGGCCGCCTTCAGCTCCTCGTCGACCATGGCGTTGCCGCCGAACTTGATGACGACGGTCCTGCCGTGGTGCCGGGTCAGCCAGGGCAGTGCCTCGATGAGGATCTGCGCCTTCGGGAGTGCGGTGTGCTTCCGCGCCGTGGTCATGAGCTGTACGCGCTGTTCTCGTGGACGTAGTCCGCGGTGAGGTCGTTGGCCCAGATGACGGCGGACTCGGTGCCTGCGGCCAGGTCGGCGGTGACGGCGACCTCCCGGTAGCGCATGTCGACCAGGTCGCGGTCCTCGCCGAAGCTGCCGTTCCTGCAGACCCAGACGCCGTTGATGGCGACGTTCAGCTGGTCGGGCTCGAAGGCGGCCTTCGTGGTGCCGATCGCGGAGAGGACCCGGCCCCAGTTGGGGTCCTCGCCGTGGATGGCGCACTTGAGGAGGTTGTTGCGGGCGATGGAGCGGCCCACCTCGACGGCGTCGTCCTCGGTCGCGGCGTTGATCACCTCGATCCGGATGTCCTTGGAGGCGCCCTCGGCGTCACCGATGAGCTGCCGGGCGAGGTCGGCGCAGACGGCGCGCACGGCCTGGGCGAACTCGTCCTGGTCCGGAGTGATCCCGCTGGCGCCGGAGGCCAGCAGCAGCACGGTGTCGTTGGTGGACATGCAGCCGTCGGAGTCGACCCGGTCGAAGGTGGTGCGGGTGGCGGCGCGCAGCGCGGAGTCGAGCCCGGCGGCGTCGACGTCGGCGTCGGTGGTGAGGACGACCAGCATGGTGGCGAGGCCGGGGGCGAGCATGCCCGCGCCCTTGGCCATGCCGCCGACGGTCCAGCCCTCGCCGCCCGCGACGGCGGTCTTGTGGACGGTGTCGGTGGTCTTGATCGCGATGGCGGCCTTCTCGCCGCCGTGCTCGCTGAGGGCGGCGGCGGCCTTCTCGACGCCGGGCAGCAGCTTGTCCATCGGGAGCAGGGTGCCGATCAGCCCGGTCGAGGCGACCGCGATCTCGCCCGCGCTGTGGCCGGGCAGGACCTCGGCGGCCTTCTCGGCGGTGGCGTGCGTGTCCTGGAAGCCCTTGGGGCCCGTGCAGGCGTTGGCGCCACCGGAGTTGAGGACGACGGCGCCGACCTCGCCGCCCTGGAGCACCTGCTGCGACCAGAGGACGGGGGCGGCCTTGACACGGTTGGAGGTGAAGACGCCCGCGGCGGCGCGACGCGGGCCGTGGTTGACCACGAGGGCCAGGTCAGGGTTTCCGCTTTCCTTGATCCCGGCGGCGATGCCCGCCGCCGAGAATCCCTGTGCTGCCGTGACGCTCACGGTGCGACTCCGATCGTGGAGAGACCTGTGTCCTCGGGGAGTCCGAGGGCGATGTTCATGCTCTGGAGGGCGCCGCCCGCAGTGCCCTTGGCGAGGTTGTCGATGGCCGAGACGACGACGATCCGGTGCGCCGCCTCGTCGTACGCGACCTGGATCTGCACGGCGTTGGAGCCGTACACGGACGCGGTGGCGGGCCACTGCCCCTCGGGGAGCAGCTCGACGAACGGCTCGTCGGCGAACGCCTTCTCGTACGCGTCGCGCACGGCCTCGGCGCCCACCCCCGGCCTCGCCTTGGCGCTGCATGTGGCGAGGATGCCCCGGGGCATCGGCGCCAGGGTCGGGGTGAAGGAGACGGTGACCGGCTCACCGGCCGCCGCGCTGAGGTTCTGGACCATCTCGGGGGTGTGCCGGTGGACCCCGCCGACGCCGTACGGGGACATGTTGCCCATCACCTCGGAACCGAGCAGGTGCGGCTTGGCCGCCTTGCCCGCCCCGGAGGTGCCGGACGCGGCGACGACCACGGCCTCGGGCTCGGCCAGCTGGGCCGCGTACGCCGGGAAGAGCGCCAGCGAGACGGCCGTCGGGTAGCAGCCGGGCACCGCGACCCGCTTGGACCCGGCCAACTCCGCGCGTCCGCCAGGCAGTTCGGGCAGACCGTACGGCCACGCGCCGGCGTGCGGCGAGCCGTAGAACTTCTCCCAGGCCGCGGCGTCCGCGAGCCGGAAATCGGCGCCCATGTCCACGACGAGCACCTCGTCACCGAGCTGTTCGGCGACGGCGGCGGACTGGCCGTGCGGCAGGGCGAGGAAGACGACGTCGTGCCCGGCGAGCGCCTCGGGCGTGGTCGGCTCCAGCACCCGGTCGGCGAGCGGCCGCAGGTGCGGCTGCAGCGCGCCGAGCCGCTGTCCCGCGTTGGAATGGGCGGTGAGGGCCCCGATCTCGACCCCGGGGTGGGCCAGCAGGAGGCGGAGCAGCTCCCCGCCGGCATATCCGCTCGCCCCTGCCACCGCTGCACGTACCACCATCGAAACCCTCCTCGTCGATGGCATGACTATACGCACCCCTGCACTTTTATGCAATGACCGTCGCGCGTCGCGTGGCCGAATGGGACCGGGCAGCAGAGTTGGCCCTGCCGTGACCGGCAAGGTTTGCCCGGAAGGAGCGTCGTCCGGTGCGTGCGATCGCAAGGCGGCCGGAAGCCCTCGAATGGGGTCTCCCCTGCTCGAACGAAGTCGAGAGCTCGGGGAAGGGGCTACGTGGGCTTGTGGCCAACGCTGCGAGCAATGGGGCCTCCCCTGCTCGAACGAAGCTGAGAGTTCGGGGAAGTGCCGGACGGCGCGACAGGGCAAACGTTGCCGGGAGGGGCGCTAACGTCGGGTTCCATGATCGTATGGCTCAACGGCACCCACGGCGCGGGCAAGACGAGAGCTGAGGCCGACTCGCCACGCGAAACAGGCGCGGGGGGCGGCAGAGAACGGCCATCCGGTGTCGAGGCAGCGCGAACAGGCTCCGTCAGGGGCCCGGCTCAGCCCGGCACCGCGATGTCACCCGCTCCGAAAGGTCCCAGGCACGTCACCCGGAGTCGTCGATGGCGGGCGAGCACGCGCCGCGGCGGATCCTGATGCTCGATCGACAGCCGAAGCTCTCACCCGTGGCAATGCTTTCCCGCCGCGCGCCGGGCATGGTGTCGTCCGCCGACCATCACCCTCAGGATCCGCCGACCGGCCGTGGTCGGGCAGCCGGGGACGTTACTGGTCTCCGGCCGCCCGACCACAGCGAAGAAGGTACGCCGCGGTCAGCGCGACGGCGGGCTCCACGTCGTGCGACAGCTCCGCGAGGGCGCGTGACGCCCGCGTCCCGGGAATGCCCCCGAGCGCCTGCGTCAGCCGTCCGCGTGCGGGCGCCTCGGTGGTGTCGCGGGCGAGGCGGTCGACGAGCCCGCTCGCGATCCGGTCCGCCGTCGCGGTGTCGCTCGCCAGCACGCTCAGCGCATCGGCCGCATCGGTGTCGTTCCTTCCCGCCACGATCATGTCGATGAGCGTCGGGACCGTCTCGGCCTCGCCACGTGCGCCGAGCGCCAGGGCCGCATACCCGCGGACCACGACGTCGGGGTCCGTGAGGGCATCCCTCAGCAGCGCGGCGGCCTCACCACCGGGCATCTCGGCGAGGGCCTGAACGGCACGTTCCCGCACCACGGCCACCAGTGAGCCGAGGCCCTCGGCCAGCAGTGCCGGGCCGCGGCCGCCCGATCGCGCCAGCGCCCATCGAAGGGCCCCGGCGACGTTCGGCTCCGTCTCGCTCAGCACCGCCTCGACCAGGGCCTCCACCGGCACCGGAGCCTCGTCGACCGAGGAGAGGGCCGCGCGCTGGCGCGCGTCGGCGCTCTTGGACCCCAGTGCCTGGAGGAGCGCGACGACCTTGAGGACGTCCGTCCAGTCGGCGGGGTCTGCGGCGTCGATCCGGACCAGCCGCGTGAGCAGCTCGGTCTCCGCCGCGACGCGCTCGCGCGTTTGGCGGATGAGGTCGTCGACGAGCGCCGAGGGCGTGAAGCCGGGGTCGTCGAGCGCGCGTCCGATCTCACGCAGCGACAGCCCCAGCGACCGCAGGCTCTCGATGTGGAAGATCCGCCGGATGTCCTCCCCGGAGTACTCCCGATAGCCGGAGCCGGTGCGGCCCGAAGGACGCACCAGACCGAGCGACTCGTAATGCCGGAGCATGCGGGCACTGACCCCGGACCGCCGCGCCACCTCGCCGATCAACACGTCCCGTCATCCCTCCCGGTCGGATCCGCCGAGTACCACGATGCGCTTCGCCTCCTCGATCGCGAACTCGAACCCGGCGTCCGGATCGCGCAGCAGCCGTCGTGTGGCGAGCGCGTGCGCGCGGATGCGCGGGTCGAGGTCCGTCGTCGCGGCACGCAGAGCCGGCACGATCGCTTCGCCCAGCGCGACCAGTGCCCGGCTGAGACTCAACTGCGTCTCCCGCCCGCCGCGCCCTAGCTGCGTCGCCAGCACCGCGGCCAACGCGGACTCCTCGCCCTCCGGCACCAGCACGACCGCGGCCCGCCAGGCGCTCCGCGCCACCTCGTCCTCGGCATCGGCCAGGAGCGGGCGGGTGATCGCCGGCCACGCCCGCCGGTCCCCGATCTTGGACAGCGTGTGCAGCGCCTGGCTCCGCGCCTGCGCGCGCTCCGAACGGACTTCGCGGAGCAGCCCAGGGAGCGTCACGGACACCGGGTGGCGGGTGAGCGCCCAGGTCAGCATGTCGCGGACGAAGAACTCCGGCTCGATCGCGCATCGCTCGACAAGCTTGTCGACGAAGCGCGGGTCGGGCATGGTGCCGACCGCCAGAGCAGCCCTCAGTCGCACGGACGAACGGCCGTCCTCCAACCCCCGAAGCGCTCGTACCGCGTCCGTGTCCCGTCTCGTGACTGTCATCGAGACCACCTCCTGGGCAAGCAGTGAAGACCCTGTCACCGTGTCAAGGTCAAAGCAGGGACCGGTGTGAGCGGGGGCACTCGTGCCGACCACGGCGGTCGGCTCCGGTGGACGCCGTCGGCCATCGGGCGGCTTCGCGGCTCGTCGGGACCAGCGGGCAGGACGGCCCTGATGCCCTGCCGGACCGATCGCGGCGCCGAAGGGCCGGCCGGAGCGCCGAGTCCCGGGTACGAGGCCGGATGCGGCGTTCGGCCACGGCCGGGCGCCCGCCGGGCGGGCCGTGGAGGCCGTGCGCTCAGCCGGCGGCGCCGAACCATCTGGGGAGTCGGTCGAGAAAGTCCCGCTGGTCCGCGCCGAGCCACACCTCATGGCCGTCCGGCCGCAGCAGCACGGCCGGGACGTCCGGAACGGCGGCGGGCGGCCCCGCCTCCGACGGGAGCAGTCGCTCACTCACGAACCGGGGTCGCCGACGAACCGGGATTGCCGCGGGCCCAGGCCGACGGCCCGGGCTACTGACCGACCAGCTTGCCGACCGGGCCGGATTGCCGACCGACCAGGTTGCCGACCACCGGCCGGGTTGCCGACGGCCCGGATCGCCGACGGGCCGGGCTGCCGCCGGGAGACACCGGAACGCGGTCCCCCGACGGCGGCGCTCACCCGGTCTGAACGGCGGCCGTGTCCCGTACGTCGTCCAGGAGTTCCCGTACCAGCGCGGCTATCTGCGGCGTCTCGATGAGGAATCCGTCGTGGCCGTACGGCGAGGCGACCACCCGGGCCCGGTCGGCCGAGGGGATCCCGGCGGCCAGCTCCTCCTGCTGCGACAGCGGGTAGAGGCGGTCGGAGTCGACCCCCGCGACCAGGGTCCGCGCCGTCACCCGGGCGAGGGCGGCGCGCGTGCCGCCGCGGCCCCTGCCCACGTCGTGGGCGTTCATCGCCTCGGCGAGCACGGCGTAGCTGGCCGCGTCGAAGCGCCGGACGAGCTTGGCGGCGTGATGGTCGAGGTAGGACTCGACCTGGTAGCGGCCGCCCAGCGAGGGGTCCTCCCCGTCCTGGGCGCGGTTGGCGAAGCGGGCGTCGAGTTCCTCGGCCCCGCGGTAGGTGATGTGGGCGATGCGGCGGGCGACGCCGAGGCCCGCGTGCGGCCCCTGCCCCGGTCCTGCGTCGTGGTAGTCGCCGCCCCGCCAGTTGGGGTCGGCGCGGATCGCGTGGAGCTGAGCGGTGGCCCAGGCGATCTGGTCCGCGCTCGCCACCGCCGTCGTGGCGAGCAGCAGCAGCGACGCGACGCGCTCCGGATGGGACACCGCCCACTCCACCGCCCGCATCCCGCCCATGGAGCCGCCGAGCACGAGGGCCCAGCGGTCGATGCCCAGCGCGTCGGCGAGCCCGGCCTCGGCGAGCACCTGGTCGCGCTGGGTGAGCCGGGGGAACGACCCGCCCCAGCGACGGCCGTCGGGGCGCGGCGAGGCCGGGCCCGTGCTTCCCTGGCAGCCGCCCAGGACGTTCGGCGCCACCACGAACCAATGGTCCGTGTCGAGCGCCCGGCCCGGCCCGATCAGCGCGTCCCACCAGCCGGGGCTGGGGTGGCCGGGCCCGACCGGTCCGGCGACATGGCTGTCGCCGGTGAGCGCGTGCAGGACGAGGACCGCGTTGGAGCGGTCGGGCGCGAGCCGCCCCCACGTCTCGTACGCCAGCCGTACGTCCGGGAGCTCGCCGCCGCCCTCCAACGGCAGGGGCTCCGGACGGTGGTACCAGGTGCGGCGCCCCGGGAGGTCCCCCTCCTGCCACGCGCCGGTGGCAGGAGGGGGGATCGCCCTTGGGGTGGTCCCGTCGGCGGGGTGGTCGGCGGTGTTCAGGACGCCTCCTTCGCGGCGCGGAAGCCGGCCTCCAGGTCCGCCTTGAGGTCGTCCAGGTTCTCGATGCCGACCGACAGGCGCACCAGGCCCGGCGAGGTGCCGGTGGCGGCGAGCTGCGCGTCGTCGAGCTGGCTGTGGGTGGTGGACGCGGGGTGGATGATGAGGCTGCGCACGTCACCGATGTTGGCGAGGTGGCTGAAGAGTTCGACGGCGTCCACGAAGCGCTTGCCCGCCTCGACGCCGCCGCGCAGCTCGAAGGAGAGCACGGCCCCGGCGCCGCGCGGGAGGTAGCGGCGCCCGGCCTCGTACCAGCGGTTGGACGGCAGTCCGGCGTAGTGGACGGCCGCGACCTCGTCGCGCTGCTCCAGCCACTCCGCCAGCGCCTGGGCGTTGGACGAGTGGCGCTCCATGCGCAGGCTCAGCGTCTCCACGCCCTGCAGGAGCAGGAAGGCGGAGTGCGGCGCGATGGCCGGTCCGAGATCGCGCAGCAGCTGGACGCGGAGCTTGATGGCGTACGCGCCGGGGCCGAGGGCGGGCCAGTAGCGCAGGCCGTGGTAGCTGGGGTCGGGCTCGTTGAAGTCGGGGAAGCGCTCGGGGTGCGCGCCGAAGTCGAAGGTCCCGGCGTCGACGACGACGCCGCCGAGGGTGGTGCCGTGGCCGCCGAGGAACTTGGTCGCCGAGTGGACGACGACGTCGGCGCCGTGCTCGATGGGGCGCAGGAGGAAGGGGGTGGGCACGGTGTTGTCGACGATCAGCGGCAGCCCGGCCTCGTGCGCGATGTCGGCGAGGGCGCGGATGTCGAGGACGTTGCCGCGCGGGTTGCCGAGGGTCTCCGCGAACAGGGCCTTGGTGCCGGGCCGGATGGCGGCCCGCCAGGCGTCGAGGTCGTCCGGGTCCTCGACGAAGGACACCTCGATGCCGAGCTTCCGCAGGGTGTGCCGGAAGAGGTTGTACGTGCCGCCGTAGAGGGAGGCGCTGGAGACGATGTGGTCGCCGGCGCCCGCCACGTTGAGGACGGCGAGCGTCTCCGCGGCCTGCCCGGAGGCGAGGGCCACGGCGGCGACGCCGCCTTCGAGGTCGGCGATCCGCTGCTCGAAGACGTCCTGGGTGGGGTTGTGGAGGCGGGTGTAGATGTTTCCGGGCTCGGCGAGCGAGAAGAGGTCGGCCGCGTGCTGGGTGTCGCGGAAGACGAACGAGCTGGTCTGGTAGATCGGGACCGCCCGGGCGCCGGTGGTCGGGTCGGGGACGGCGCCGGCATGCAACTGCCTGGTCTCGAACGACCAGGCGGGGGTGGCGGATCCGGTCGGCTCGTCCTCGGGGGTGTGGCCGGCGGTGACGGCGTCGATCGGCTGGCTCATGCTTCTCCTCGGTACACGTGCGATGCCCGGCGGCGGGCGGGGTGGTGCCGGTGTGAGCGGCGGGGTGCAGGAAGCAGGCGTACGGGGCTCCGTGTCGGAGGGCGTACGCGCAGGTGTGCGCGGCTACGGCGCGGGATGGGCCACCACGGGGCCGCGTCAGCGGGCGGTGGGACAACTCATGGTCGTGACACGCGCGTAGTCCACGTGGCGGCGGGTCACGAGCACGATCATGCGCCCAGGTAACCACAGTCGGACAGCGCGCACCACCGCCTTCCGCAGTGCGGACAACCGGGGCGGTCCGCTTCCGCGCTGCGGATGACGGGGGCGCCCCGACGGCGTGGAACCGCGCCCGCCGGACGGCCCCGGACGCGTCGATGTCAGGATGGTTCCATGACGAGCAAGGTCTACTTCGACATCACCATCAACGACGAGCCCGCCGGGCGGATCACGTTCAAACTGTTCGACGACGTCGTTCCCAAGACCGCGGAGAACTTCCGCGCGCTGGCGACCGGCGAGAAGGGCTTCGGATACAAGGGATCGTCCTTCCACCGGATCATCCCCGAATTCATGCTCCAGGGCGGCGACTTCACCGCGGGCAACGGTACGGGCGGCAAGAGCATCTACGGGGCGAAGTTCCCCGACGAGAACTTCAAGCTGGCGCACTCCAAGCCCGGCCTGCTGTCCATGGCCAACAGCGGCCCCGACTCCAACGGCTCCCAGTTCTTCATCACGACCATCGTGACGTCGTGGCTGGACGGCAAGCACGTGGTGTTCGGCGAGGTCGACAACGAGGAGAGCATGGACCTCGTCAAGAAGATCGAGGCCCTCGGCACGCAGAGCGGCCGCCCCCAGGCGAAGATCACCATCGCGGACAGCGGCGTCCTCTGACCCGCGCCCGCGCCCTCGCGCGCGGCGTACGCACCCTTTGCACGACCGCATGACCGAGCGCATGCGCGACCTCTGAACGAGCGCGCCGTCCGACGGACCCCGTCGGACGGCGCGCTCCGTCGTTCCCGGCAGCTCCACTGTCAACTCACGGTTGACACCTCCCGACTGTCAACCTACGGTTGACACATGGTGAATCCCGTACGCATGACCCATCCCGTGCGCCTCGACGACCTGATCGAGGCCATCAAGAAGACCCACACCGACGCCCTCGACCAGCTCTCCGACGCCGTCATCGCCGCGGACCACCTCGGCGACGTGGCCGACCACCTGATCGGCCACTTCGTGGACCAGGCCCGGCGCTCGGGCGCCTCCTGGACCGAGATCGGCAAGAGCATGGGCGTGACCAGGCAGGCCGCCCAGAAGCGGTTCGTGGCCAAGGACCCCGGCGAACCCTCGGACCTCGACCCGAGCCAGGGCTTCGGCCGCTTCACCCCGCGGGCCAAGAACGTCGTCATGGCCGCGCAGAACGAGGCCCGGGCGGCGGGCAACGACCAGGTGGGCACCGCACACCTGGTGCTGGGGCTGCTCAGCGAGCCGGAGGGGCTGGGCATCGCCTTCGTCAAGGCCCAGGGCATCGCTCCGGACGCGATCCGCCGGGCCGCGACCGAGACCCTGCCCGCCGCCGCGGACGAGGTGCCGGACCTGATCCCGTACGACGCCGGGGCCCGCAAGGCGCTGGAACTCACGTTCCGCGAGGCGCTGCGCATGGGACACAACTACGTCGGCACCGAGCACCTCCTGCTCGCCCTCCTGGAGCAGGAGGACGGCGCGGGCGTGCTGTCGGGTCTCGGTATCGACAAGTCGACCGCCGAGACGGCGATCGCCGAGGCCCTCACGTTCCTCTCCGACTCCCCGAACAAGGGCGAGGACGACAAGGACGCGGACAACAAGGAGGGCTGACCGAACGGCGCCGCAGAGCGCGGCGTCCCGGCCGTACGCGTGCGGCCGGGACGCCGCACCCCGCACGACGCCGCGCACGGGGAGCGGACGCGGGCGTCGACGACGCCCGGTCAGTGGGCTCCCGCTTCGAGCCGCAGGCTCCAGCGCCCCGGACCACCGGAGAGCGTGACCGTCGACAGCGGGCGCACGTCGACGTTCCAGTACGTCGACGGCGGGGCCATGAGGGCGTAGACCAGCGCGGCCCGGACGACGGCGGGTTCCGCGACGGCCACGATGGCGCCCTCGCACGCGGGCCGGGTGTCCAGCCAGCTCCCGATCCGGGAGATGAAGGCGAGCAGCGGTTCGCCGCCGTGCGGGGCGGAGCGCGGGTCGGCGAGCCAGGCGTCGACGGCGGCGGGCTCGCAGGCGGCGACGTCGGCCAGGGTGCAGCCGCGCCAGCGCCCCATGTCGCAGTCGCGCAGCGCGGGCTGGACGAGCGGTGCGTAGCCGAGCGCCCGACCGGTGGCGCGGCTGCGCGCGGTGGGCGAGCAGTAGCGCAGTTCGGCGGCGCCCAGGGGTGCCAGGGCGTGCGCGGCGAGCCGCACTTCGTGCCACCCGGTGGGATCGAGCGGCCGGTCCTCGTCGAAGCGCTCGGCGAGCGGCGCGGAACTGCGGGCCGCGGCGACGAGCGAGACTCGCACGGTCATGGCGGCGATCGTGGAGCCGAACGCCATCCGGGTCAAGGGGGTAATCGCAAGCCTTTACGAAGGTTCGGGAACGTGGTGCCCGTGCGGTGCGCTGCTCCGTCGACGGCCCGGCATGCCCCGCGGACGGCCTCGCGGCCCCTACCGCGTCCTCCCGCCCGGTTCCGTCGGCTCCTCCGGCGAACCTGCGTCCCCGGATCCGGCCGGGAACGTCCCCAGGATCTCTTCGCAGGCCGTGCGCAGACGGCGGACGCCCTCGACGATCTCGGCCGCGCCGGCGACCGCGGCAAAGCTCAACCGGATGTGCGGGGAAGGGGGTTCGGCACAGAAGTACGGGCGGCCGGGCGCGACGGCCACGCCCGCGCGCAGCGCCGCCGAGACCACCGCGGACTCGTCGGTGCCCGCCTCCGTCCCGGGCAGGCGCAGCCACAGACTGCCACCGCCCGAGGGGACGTGCGGGAGCGCGAGGGCCGGCAGGTCGAACCGCAGGGCCGCCGTCATGGTGTTGCGCCGGTTTCTCAACTCGGCGGACACGGACCGCAGATGGTGGCCCCATGCCGGGGAACCCACCAGTTCGAGCGCGGCCTCCTGGAGCGGCCGGGGCACGAAGAAGCTGTCGACGACCTGGATGGCGCGCAGCCTGGCGAGCACCGGACCGCGGGCGGCGAGCGCGCCCACCCGCAGGCTGGGAGAGGTGACCTTGGTGAGGGAGCGGACGTGGACGACCACGCCGTCGGGGTCGTCGGCGGCCAGCGGCGGGGGCAGCGGACCGGCGTCGTCGTGCACCAGGCACCGGGCGAAGTCGTCCTCGACGACGAACGCCCCTGCCGCCCGGGCGATCCGCAGGACCTCGCCGCGCCGTTCGGGTGCGAGGACCGCGCCCGTCGGGTTCCGGAAGAGCGGCTGGCAGACGAAGACCCGCGCGCCGGTGGCCCGGAACGCGGCGGCGAGCAGCTCCGGCCGCACCCCGTCGGTGTCCACGGGCACCGGCACCGGGCGCAGTCCGGCGGCCCGGGCGGCGGCCAGCATGCCGGGATAGGTGGGCGATTCGACCAGCACCGGAGCCCCCGAGGGGGCGAGCGCCCGCAGTGCCACGGTCAGCGCGCTCTGGCCGCCCGCGGTGATGAGCACGTCGGCGGCACTGAGCGCGGGCCCGATCTCCCGGGCGAACCAGGCCCGCAGTTCGGGCAGCCCGTCGATGGGCGGGCGGTCCCAGGCACCGGGGCGGCGGCCGGCCCTGGCGAGTGCGGCGGCGAGCGCCCGCTCCGGCTGGAGCGAGGAGTGGAGGTAGCCGCCGTTCAGCTCGATGACACCGGCCGGGGGCGCGGCGAGCGTGACCAGGACACCGGAGGCGTCGACGGTGCGCGGCACCGCCTCGGGGCCGCCGTCACCGCTGAGGGAGACCTCCTGCCAGGAGGTGTCGCCCGGTGGGGACGTGTCCGTACGGGGCCGGGCCCGGAAGACGCCGGCGCCGGGCCGGGTGACGACGAGGCCCTCGGCGGCGAGCCGGGCGATGGCCCGGGAGACGGTCACGGGGCTGACCCGGAAGCGCTCGACGAGAGCCCGGCTCGATGGCAGCTTTCCATCTGGTGGGTAGCGGTCGAGCTCACTCCGGAGAAAATCGGCCAGTTGGGCCACGCTGCTAGGATCGTGCATGAGAGTCAAGGATAGCGCTACCAGAAGCAGGACGATAGCGGTCGATGAGGCGGGAACCACCGCGTCGAACCGCGGCGGTGTGGTTCTCGCCGGACTCGGCGTCGTCGCCTTCTCGCTGACCTTCCCGTCCACCGTCTGGGGTCTGGAGAGCTTCGGTCCCTGGTCCCTGGTGGCCCTTCGCACCGTGCTCGCCGCGCTGATCGCGGGCGGGTTCCTGCTGGCGGGGCGGGTCCCGCTGCCGGACCGCGCGCACCGGGCCGGGCTCGTCGTCGTGGCCGCGGGCGTCGTGGTCGGTTTCCCGATGCTGACCACGCTGGCCCTGCGGACCTCGACGACCTCCCACGCCGCCGTGGTGGTGGGGCTGCTCCCCCTGACGACCGCGGTGTTCTCCTCGCTCCGCACCGGGGTCCGGCCGCCCCGCGCCTTCTGGTTCGCGGCGCTCGCCGGGGCGGGCGTGGTGATCGCGTTCACCGTGGACCAGAGCGGCGGCGCGCTGTCCGCCGGCGACCTGTACCTGTTCGGCGCACTGCTGGTCTGCGCGGCGGGATACACGGAGGGCGGCAGGCTGGCCGCGGTCATGCCGGGCTGGCAGGTGGTCGGCTGGGCGCTCGTCCTCTCGCTGCCGCTCGCGGTGGCCGGGGCGGCGGTGGCGCTGCCCCTGGAGCCGGTGCGGATGACCGCGCACGGGGTGATCGGACTGGTCTGGGTGGCCGCCGGGTCCACCTTCCTCGGCCTGTACGTCTGGTACCGGGGCATGGCGGAGATCGGCGTGCCCCGGGCCAGCCAGCTCCAGCTCGCGCAGCCGTTGCTGACCCTGGGGTGGTCGTTCTTCCTGCTCGGCGAGGACGTGTCGGCGGCGGCGCCGGTGGCGGCGGTCGCGGTCCTCGTCTGCATCGCGGTCACCCAACGTGCGGGGCGCCCCCGGCGCCGGTAGCCGCCCGGCCCCGTGACGAGGGACCGTGGCAGGGGCCCGGCCCGTGACGAGCCGGCCCCGTGCCCGGAGCCGAGCTCCGGCGCCCGCGCCGAGGACCCGCCCCCGGCCCTTCCCCCGTGACGGCCGCCCCGCGCCGCCCGCTTGCCGCCCGCGGCGAGACCGCGCACCCGGCGCCCTCGGCGGGGCGCACCCGCGCGAGCCCGGCCCCGGCGTCCGGCCCGCGACCCCGCTTCCCCACCGGGCGAAGTCGCTTTTCGGTCATAGACTTGTCGACAAGGACCGCCACCCGTGAGGAGGTCACTCCCGATGGAGGCACACGCGGGCGACCGGCTGCTGACGCACGGCAGGACCGTGGGGCAGCGCGACAAGGTCGCAGAGATCCTCGAAGTGCTCGGCCCTGGAGGCACTCCCCCGTACCGCGTCCGGTCCGAGGACGGGCACGAGCACGTGATTTCGCCCGGTCCCGACAGCGTCGTACAGCACACCGCCGACAGGAAGCGGACACCGGAGAGCCCGTAGCGGCCTCCGCGGCGGCGCTCGTCGCGCCCGGGCACCGGCGGGCGACCGGATTCCTCCCGGCCGCCCGCCCCGTCACAGCGTCCGCTCCGCCACTCCCTCAGCGGGGCGGGCGCACCCGGTTGCGGTAGTGGTCGTCCACCACGCGCGTCATCGCGCCGATCCGGTCCTCGACCACGTCCTTGCCCGAGAAGTAGACATGGCCGCGCACCTGGTCGCAGGCGGCGGCGAAGTCGAGGTGGCGGGAGAGTTCGGCCGGATCCTGCCAGGCGGCCGGCTGGGCGGGATCACCGGCCTTGTACAGCGCCTCGCCGATGTACAGATCGACGCCCGTGCCCCGCACGACCTCGTTCCACCAGGGCACCAGTTCGGCGTAGTCGGCGGCGGCGAACCCGAGGTTCCAGTAGACCTGCGGGCAGATGTAGTCGATCCAGCCCTTCTTGATCCAGCCGCGGGTGTCGGCGTACAGGTCGTCGTAGGTCTGCACGCCCGCCTTCGTGGCGGAGCCGCGCGGATCGGTCGCGGCATTGCGCCAGACCGCGAACGGGCTGATGCCGAACCGGACGTTCTTCTTGATCCTCTTGATCCGCTCGCCGGTCTCGCGCACCAGCCGGTCGGTGTTGTCGCGCCGCCAGGCGGCCCGGTCGGGGAACCCCGCACCGTACTTCGCGTACGCGGCGTCGTCGGCGAACTCCTGCCCGGCCACCGGATACGGGTAGAAGTAGTCGTCCCAGTGCACGGCGTCGATGTCGTAGCGGCGCACCGCGTCCAGCATCGCGTCCTGGACGAAGCGGCGGACCTCGGGGAGGCCCGGGTCGTAGTAGAGCTTCCCGCCGTACGGCAGGACCCAGTCGGGGTGCCGCCTGGCGGGGTGGGCGGCGGCCAGCCGGGACGGGTCGGTGTGGTTGGCGACCCGGTACGGGTTGAACCAGGCGTGCAGCTCCAGCCCCCGGTCGTGGGCCTCGTGCACGGCGGTGCCCAGCGGGTCCCAGCCGGGGTCCTTGCCCTGGACGCCGGTGAGGTACTGGGCCCACGGCTCGTACGGCGAGGGCCACAGGGCATCGGCGGTCGGCCGGACCTGGAGCATCACGGCGTTCAGTCGCCGGTCGACGGCCTCGTCCAGGTGGTCGATCAGCTCCGCGCGCTGCGCGGCGGCCGTCAGACCGGGCTTCGACGGCCAGTCGAGGTTGGCGACGGTGGCGACCCACACACCGCGCAGTTCGCGCCGCGCGGTCCGGTGGCCGCCGCCGTGCGGCGACGCGCCCTCCCGCCCGGGGCCGTCGACCGTCCGGGAGGCGGAACCCTGCCGGGCGGGAGCCGCGACGGCGTCACCCGCCAGGACGGCCCCGCCCATCGCTCCGGCCGCTCCCGTCACAAAGCCTCTTCGGGCCATCTGCCGCATCTCGTCTCGCACCTGCCGTCTCTCTCCCTCGTCGTGACCACCGTCGCCGGCACCGCCGTCGCCGTCGGTCCGCGCCGGTGTCCGTCGCCTCCGTGTGCGGGCGTACGGCAGAGCATGCCCGCCCCGGCCCGCGATCACCCGTAGGCGGCGGAGTAACGTCGGGGGGTCGGGGCGGGCACCGGACTCACACGGGAACCTGCGACTCGGAGATCAGCGAAAGGCACGAGGTGACGGACTCTATGGCCGATATTTCACGCGTCGGAGTGGTGGGCTGTGGCCAGATGGGCGCGGGCATCGCGGAGGTGTGCGCCCGCAGCGGTCTTGAGGTCAAGGTGGCCGAGACCACCGGCGAGGCGCTGGAGATCGGCCGCACCAGGCTCCACAACTCCCTCTCGAAGGCCGCCGACCGCGGCAAGATCACCCCGGAGGAACGGGACGAGACACTCGCCCGGCTGAGCTTCACGACCGACCTCGGAGAGTTCGCCGACCGCGATCTCGTCATCGAGGCCGTCGTGGAGAACGAGCAGGTCAAGACCGAGATCTTCCAGGTGCTCGACCAGGTGGTGACCCGGCCGGACGCGATCCTGGCCTCGAACACCTCCTCCATCCCGCTGGTGAAGCTGGCCGTGGCGACCTCCCGCCCCGACCAGGTCATCGGCATCCACTTCTTCAACCCGGCACCGGTGCAGAAGCTCGTCGAGCTGATCCCCGCGCTGACGACGTCCGACGAGACGGTGAACCGCGCGGAGGCCCTGGTGCAGGACGTCCTCGGCAAGCACCCGATCCGCGCCCAGGACCGGTCCGGCTTCGTCGTCAACGCGCTGCTGATCCCGTACCTGCTCTCCGCGATCCGGATGTTCGAGTCGGGGATCGCCAGCCGCGAGGACATCGACAACGGCATGGAGCTCGGCTGCGCCCACCCCATGGGGCCGCTCAAGCTCTCCGACCTGATCGGGCTGGACACCGTGGCATCGGTCGCCGACTCGATGTACGCGGAGTTCAAGGAGCCGTTGTACGCCGCTCCCCCGCTGCTCCAGCGCATGGTGGACGCGGGGCGGCTCGGCCGCAAGACCGGTTCGGGCTTCTACGTGTACTCCTGATCCCCGACCGCGCCTGTTTCGGGGCCGGACCGGTGCGCCCGGTCCGGCCCCGTTCGCGTTCCCGCGCCGTCCCGGGCCGCCCCCGCGAGGGCGCCGGAGGGGTCGGACCGCACCCGCGAACGCCTCTTCCGGCGGGCACGAAGGGGCGTGTCCGAAGCCCGGACACGCCCCTTCGTCCCCTGCCGCGCGATGCGCGGTGCGCCGTTAGGCGCCCCTCAGCACCGCGCCCGTCCGCTCGGCGGCCAGCGCCACCGCGGCGTCACGGGCGGCCGTGGCCTCGTCGACGGTCAGCGTGCGGTCCGCGGCGCGGAAGCGCAGCGCGTACGCCAGGGACTTGCGGCCCGCGCCGATCTGGTCGCCGGTGAAGACGTCGAACAGCCGCAGCGATTCGAGGAGTTCGCCCGCGCCCTCGCGCAGCGCCCGCTCCACGTCGGCCGCCGGGACGTTCTCCGCGACGACCAGCGCGACGTCCTGGGTCGCCACCGGGAAGGCGGAGATGCCGGGCGCCCGGACCGGTCCGTCGACGGCCCGCTCCAGGACGTCCAGCTCGATCTCCATGGCGCAGGTGCGCTCCGGCAGGTGGAACGCCTTGACGACGCGCGGGTGCAGCTCGCCGGCGTGCCCGAGGAGGGTCTCCTCCCCGTTCACCGTCACGTACAGCGCGGCGCACCGGCCCGGATGCCACGGCGCGTGCTGGGCGCCTCGGACAGTCGCCTCGACACCCGCCTCCCGGGCGACCGTGCGGGCGGCCTCGACGGCGTCGGCCCAGTCCGCCGGGCGGCCCGCGCCCCACCAGCCGGCCTGCTCGCGGGCGCCCGCGAGGACGACCGCGGCGTGGCGGGGCTGGTGCGGCAGCGCGGCGTCGAGCGCGGCGATCTCCTCGTCGCCGGGACGGCGGTCGACGGACAGCCGGACGGCCTTCGCAGCGCCGTCGGCGGGCCTGAAGACGAGCCCGGTCTCGAACAGCGCCAGGTCGTGACCGCCCCGGCCGTCGTTGCGCCGCAGCGCGCCGAGCAGCCCCGGCAGCAGCGTGGTGCGCAGGGAGGGTTCCTCGTCGGACAGCGGGTTGACGAGGTCGACCGTGCGGCGACGGGCGTCGTCGGCGTCGAGCCCGAGCTGGTCGAACACGGCGCCGCCGACGAACGGGTAGTTCAGCGCCTCGACGTACCCGGCCCCGGCGAGCGCCCGGCCGATCCGGCGGTGCAGCCGCTGGCGGTCGGTGAGCCCGCGCCCGGACGGGGGCGTCGGGAGCGTGGACGGGAGGTTCTCGTAGCCCTCCAGCCGGATGACCTCCTCGGCGAGGTCGTTCGGCTCGCTGAGGTCGGGGCGCCAGGACGGCACGGTGATGATCAGCTCGTCCTGCCCGTAGACGTCGCAGCCGACCTCCTGGAGGCGGCGCACGACGGTCTCACGGCCGTACTCCACCCCGGCCACCCGGTCGGGGTGGGACGCGGGCATCGCGATGGTGCGGGGCGCGGACGGGGCGCAGACCTCGGTGACCCCGGCCTCGGCCGTACCACCCGCGAGCAGCACCAGCAGGTCGACGGTGCGCTGCGCGGCGGCGGCCGCGGCCTGCGGGTCGGTGCCGCGCTCGAAGCGCCTGGACGCCTCGGAGGACAGCTTGTGGCGGCGCGCGGTACGGGCGATCGAGATCGCGTCGAAGTGCGCCGCCTCGATGACGACCTCGGTGGTGCCGTGGGTGCCGTCCTGGGCGTCCGCGATCTCGGTGTTGGCACCGCCCATGACGCCCGCGAGGCCGATCGGGCCCCGGTCGTCGGTGATGACCAGGTCCTCGGCGTCCAGGATGCGGACCGTGCCGTCGAGGGTGGTGAGCTTCTCGCCCTGCTGGGCGCGGCGCACCCCGATCGGCCCGTCGAGACGCGTGCGGTCGTAGGCGTGCAGCGGCTGGCCGAGCTCCAGCATCACGTAGTTGGTGATGTCGACGGCGAGCGAGATCGGGCGCATCCCGGCCTTCTGCAGCCGGCGCTGCATCCAGATCGGGGAGCGCGCCTCGGGCTGGAGGCCGACGACGGTCCGCGCGGTGAACCGGTCGCAGCCGACCGGGTCGGCGACCTTCACCGGGTGGCCGAACGCGTTCGGCGCGGGCACGTCCAGGAGCGCCGGGTCGCGCAGCGGCAGGCCGTACGCGATGGCGGTCTCGCGGGCGACGCCGCGCATGGACAGGCAGTAGCCGCGGTCGGGCGTGACGGCGATGTCCAGGACCTCGTCGACGAGCTGGAGCAGCTCGATGGCGTCGGTGCCGACCTCGTGCTCCGGCGGCAGCACGATGATGCCGTGCGTGCCGTCGTCGCCCATGCCGAGCTCGTCGGCGGAGCAGATCATGCCGTGCGAGGTCCGGCCGTACGTCTTGCGCGCGGAGATCGCGAAGTCGCCGGGCAGGACGGCGCCCGGGAGGACCACGACGACCTTGTCGCCGACGGAGAAGTTGCGGGCTCCGCAGACGATCTCCTGCGGCTCGCCGGTGCCGTTGGCGTCGCCGACGTCGACGGTGCAGAAGCGGATGGGCTTCTTGAAGCCCTCCAGCTCCTCGATGGTCAGGACCTGTCCGACGACCAGGGGACCCTTGAGGCCGGCGCCGATCTGCTCGACGGTCTCGACCTCCAGGCCGACGGCGACGAGCTCGGCCTGTACGTCACGGCCGGTCTCCGTCGCCGGCAGGTCGACGTACTCCCGCAGCCAGGAAAGCGGGACACGCATCAGATCTCCATCCCGAACGGCCGGGTGAAACGGACGTCACCCTCGACCATGTCTCGCATGTCTTCGACGTTGTGGCGGAACATCAGCATCCGTTCGATGCCGAACCCGAAGGCGAATCCGCTGTACTTCTGGGGGTCGACGCCGCAGGCGATGAGCACCCTGGGGTTGACCATGCCGCAGCCGCCGAGCTCGATCCAGCCCTCGCTGCCGCAGGTGCGGCAGGGGCGGTCCGGGTTGCCGACGGACGCGCCGCGGCAGACGTAGCAGACCATGTCCATCTCGGCGGACGGCTCGGTGAACGGGAAGAAGTTCGGCCGCAGCCGGGTCTTCATGTCCGCGCCGAAGAGCGCCTGGACCATGTGGTCGAGGGTGCCCTTGAGGTCGGCCATGGTGAGGCCCTCGTCGACGGCCAGCAGCTCGATCTGGTGGAAGACCGGGGTGTGCGTGGCGTCGAGCTCGTCGGTGCGGTAGACGCGACCGGGGCAGACGACGTAGACGGGAGGCTCGCGGTCGAGCAGGGTGCGGGCCTGGACCGGCGAGGTGTGGGTGCGCAGCACGACCCCGGACTCGTCGGTGTCGGCGCCGTCGGCGCCGCGGACGAAGAAGGTGTCCTGCATCTGCCGGGCCGGGTGGTCGGGCACGAAGTTCAGCGCGTCGAAGTTGAACCACTCCGCCTCGGCCTCGGGGCCCTCGGCGATCTCGTAGCCCATGGCCACGAAGACGTCCGCGACGCGCTCCATGAGGGTGGTCAGCGGGTGGCGGGCGCCGGCCGGGACACGGTCGTACGGCAGCGTGACGTCCACCGCCTCCTCGACCAGCACGCGGGCGTCCCGCTCGGCCTCCAGCTCCGCCTGACGGGCGGCGAGGGCCTTGTTCACCGCGCCGCGGGCCTGGCCCACGCGCTTGCCCGCCTCGGCCTTGGCCTGGGGCGGCAGCGCGCCGATCTCCCGGTTGGCGAGCGCCAGCGGCGAGGTGCCGCCGGTGTGCGCGGTCTTCGCCCGGGCGAGCGCGTCGAGGTCACCGGCGGCGGCGAAGGCGGCGAACGCCTCGTCCCGCATGCGCTCGATCTCTTCCGGTTTCAGTGCCTCGACCTCGACTGGGTCGTACGACTTGTTCGGTGCCGACATCTCTTCCCGTGCTTCCGATTGGCTGGTACTGCTCTGAACCGGGGACGCCCCGGACCCCGGCGGCCCCGCCCGACGGCCGGAGGACGCAAAGGTGCCAAAGGACGAGTCTAAAGGGCTCCGGACGTGTGCAGGGTCCGCGGGCGGCCTCCCGGCACCCCGCCCCGGCCCGTCCGGTCGCCGCGCGAACACCGTCGTCCGCGGCCCGGACGCCGCTATCCGAGGTAGGCGGGAGCGCTCACGGGCAGGACGAACCGGAATTCGGCGCCGCCGCCGGGGCCGCGGCCGACCGTGATCGTCCCGCCGTGCGCCTGGACGATGCCCTTGACGATGTAGAGGCCCAGGCCGGTGCCGCCGCGCTTGCTGCCCCGCCAGAAGCGGGTGAAGACGCGGGACATCGATTCCTCGGGGATGCCGGGGCCTTCGTCGCTCACGGTGACAGCCGTTCCCTTCTCGTCGTCCGCCGGTGCGGGTGCGACTTCGATGGTGACGGTTCCCTCGCCGTGGCGCACCGCGTTTTCCAGGAGGTTGCCGAGCACCTGGTCGACCTTGTCCGGGTCGGCCCAGACCGCGGGCACCGGCTGGCAGGTGCGGACGAGGAAGCGGTCGGGGTCCTGGCCCTTGGCGGTGAGGGCCTGGACGTGGCGCTCGACGGCGGCGGAGAGGTCCACCGGCTGCCGGCGCAGCTCCAGCCGGCCGGAGTCGATCCGGGAGATGTCGAGGAGTTCGGCGATGAGCCGGGTGACGCGGCCCGCGTCGGCGTCGACGGTCTCCAGCATCAGCCGCTTCTGGTCGTCGGTGAACCGTTCCCACTTGGCGAGGAGCGTCGCGGTGAACCCCTTGACGGAGGTCAGCGGGGAGCGCAGTTCGTGAGCGACGGTCGCGATCAGTTCGGCGTGGCTGCGCTCGTTGCGGCGGCGGGCCTCGGTGCCGCGCAGGGAGACCACCACGCGGCGCACGGGCCCGGTCGGGCGCTCGCGCACGTACCGTGCGGAGACCAGGACCTCGCGGCCGCCCGGCAGCAGCAGGTGGCGCTCGGGCTGGCCGGTGCGGGTGGCCAGCCCGCCGTACGGATCGGTCAGGGCCCACCAGCGGTGGCCCTTGAGGTCCTCCAGCGGCAGCGCCTGCTCCAGGAGGCGGCCGAGGGCCGCGGCCCGGGGCACGGCGGTGATGCGGGCCGCCGCGGCGTTGTAGCGGACGATCCGGCCGGACGCGTCGGCGACGACCAGGCCGTCGGGCAGCTCGTCGGGGTCGATGCCCCGGTGGGGATCCCCGGGGGCGTCGGCGTCCGGGCGGGGATCGGGTGCGGGGCTCCGGTCGTCGGGCGGCCCGTCCGCTGCGTCGGGTTCGTCGCAGGCGTGCACGGCGGCGGTGCGTGTCCCGCGCGGCCTGTTCATGCCGACGCCCATATCCCTTATCCCACCTCTCGCGATGCCGACCGGTGCAGTGGGCCCCCGGGCCCGTCACCCTACTAGTCGTCGGTGACGGTGCGACACCCTGCGGGGGCGTACGCCCGCCGTGCGCCGGGCGCCGTCCGGCGGGACACGGCCACGGCGCCGTCGCGGGCCCCGTCCCGGTCCGGGAGCCGGCTCAGGAGCGGGACCGCTGGGCCCGCGCGGAGGCGTACAGGCAGACGGCCGCCGCGGTCGCCAGATTGAGGCTCTCCGCCTTGCCGTGGATCGGCACCCGTACGACGGCGTCGGCCAGCGCCCTGGTCTCCTCCGGCAGCCCCCACGCCTCGTTGCCGAAGACCCAGGCGGTCGGCCCGCCCATGGTCCCGGCGTCGAGTTCGTCGTCGAGGTCGTCGTCGCCCGCGCCGTCGGCGGCGAGGATGCGTACGCCCGCCTCCCTCAGCCCCTGTACGGCCTGCTCGACCGGGACGCCGACCGCGACCGGCAGGTGGAAGAGCGAACCGACCGAGGCCCGGACGGACTTGGGGTTGTAGAGGTCCACCGAGGCGTCCGTGAGCACGACGGCGTCGGCGCCCGCGGCGTCGGCGCAGCGCAGCACCGTGCCGGCGTTGCCGGGGTCGCGTACGTGGGCGAGCACGGCGACCAGTTTCGGCCGCGCGGCGAGGATGGCGTCGAACGGGGAGTCGAGGAAGCGGCAGACGCCGATCAGGCCCTGCGGGGTGACGGTCTGCGACACGTCGGCGAGGACACCGGAGTCCGCGAGGTGCACCCGGGCGCCGGCCGCGTGGGCGGCGTCGACGATGTCGGCGTACCGCTCGGCGGCCTCGACCGTGGCGAAGAGCTCGATCAGCGTCGGTTCGCCGTCGGCGCCGCGGTGTCCGGCTGCCTCGCGCACGGCCTGCGGGCCCTCGGCGATGAACCTGCGCTCCTTGCCGCGGAAGTTGCGCTTGGCCAGCCGCCGGGCGGCGGTGACGCGCGGGGATCGCGGGGAGATCAGTTCGGGGGTGCCCATGGTCGGCGGCGAGCCTCTCTGCGTACGGAGGTGACGGACGTACGGAACGGAACAGGGGTGCAACGCACCGGACCCGCAGACGGCGAGCGCCTGCGGGTCCGGCTCAGCGAACGGAAGGTGCGGCCTGGATCAGGCGGCGGCCTTCGGGGCGTTGACGTCGCTCGGAAGGGCCTTCTGGGCGACCTCGACGAGGGCGGCGAACGCGTTGGCGTCGTTGACCGCGAGCTCGGCCAGCATCTTGCGGTCCACCTCGATGTTGGCGGCCTTCAGACCCTGGATGAGGCGGTTGTACGTCATGCCGTTCTGACGAGCAGCGGCGTTGATGCGCTGGATCCACAGCTGGCGGAAGTCGCCCTTGCGCTTCTTGCGGTCGTTGTAGTTGTAGACGAGGGAGTGGGTGACCTGCTCCTTCGCCTTGCGGTACAGCCGCGAGCGCTGGCCGCGGTAACCGCTGGCCTGCTCCAGGATCGCCCGGCGCTTCTTGTGGGCGTTTACTGCGCGCTTGACGCGTGCCACTTGTCAACTCCTTGCAGCGGGGCCGTGGTTGGACTCACACGACCCGAAAACGAATGGGTCCCGGTCTCAGTCGAGGTCGCGCCCGCGGGATCACCCGGGGCGACGGACTCACTTGCCGAGAAGCTTCTTGACCTTCTTGGCGTCGGCCGGGGCCAGCACGACCGTGCCGGTCAGCGAGCGGGTCTTCTTGGACGACTTGTGCTCAAGAAGGTGGCGCTTGCCGGCGCGCTCGCGGAGCACCTTGCCGGAGCCGGTGATCTTGAAACGCTTGCTGGCACCGCTGTGCGTCTTGTTCTTCGGCATCGCGCCGTTCTCTCCTCGTCAGTGGCGCCCCTCTCGGTGCGGGCACCGGACAGCAGGGGCGTCAGTTCTTGGTGGGATTTCCGGGGTGACCCGGGGCCGCCTGGATGGCGGCCCCCTGGGATCACGCCTCGGAAGGTGTCTCTCCCGAAGCCTGGGCGTTCCCGCCCTCGGCACCGGCGCCGGAGCCGGAACCCTGGCGCTCCGCCTTGCGGGCGGCCTGGGCCTCGCGGGCCTCGGCCATGGCTTCGGTCTTCTTCTTGTGCGGGCCAAGAACCATGATCATGTTCCGGCCGTCCTGCTTCGGGTTGGACTCGATGAAACCGAGGTCCTCCACGTCCGAAGCCAGACGCTGGAGCAGTCGGAAGCCCAGCTCGGGGCGGGACTGCTCACGACCACGGAACATGATCGTGATCTTGACCTTGTCGCCCTGCTTGAGGAACCGGACGACATGACCCTTCTTGGTGTCGTAGTCGTGCGGGTCGATCTTCGGCCGGAGCTTCATCTCCTTGATGACCGTGTGCGCCTGGTTCTTGCGCGCCTCACGGGCCTTCATGGCCGACTCGTACTTGAACTTCCCGTAGTCCATGAGCTTGCACACGGGCGGACGGGCGGTCGCCGCCACCTCGACCAGGTCGAGGTCGTACTCCTGCGCGAGTTCCAGGGCCTTGGCAAGCGGAACAATCCCGACCTGCTCGCCGCTGGGACCGACAAGTCGCACCTCGGGAACGCGAATCCGGTCGTTGATGCGGGGCTCGGCGCTGATGGATCCTCCTCGGTAGCACCACGCGACCGCCTGGCGGACAGCCGCGTAACGTCTGTTTCGTTTCAGACCAACCGCACAAGGCCAAGAAAAATGCCCCGACGGGACACAGGCGGGGCTCCTGGAAAACCGGAACACCGCCGCGGTCTGCCGCGGGGCGCATCGGGCGGATCCATCGTCCGTACGGAACGATGGGCACCGCCTGACCGGTGACCCGCCGCCCCGAGGGGCAGCCAGGTGGGAGATCGGAGCCTCCACTTGTGGGCCGGGCACATAGTCGCCCAGCCGGTCGTTACACAAGGTTAGCAGTTCCGCAGGGCGTGCGCTAACCCGGTGTCTCCCGGCACTCCCGCCCACGGCACGGTGTTCCCGTGCGCCTATCGTATGGCGCATGAGTGACGCGACCCCCGTGAACGATTCCCCCGGCTTCGACGAGATGGCCCGCGACATCGCGGAGGTGCCCGCGGTCGAGGTGATCGTGACGGTCGCGGTCAATCTGATGAGCGCCGCCGCGGTGAAGCTCGGCCTGACCGAGGACGGCGACGAGCACAAGGACCTCGACGAGGCCCGCAAGCTGGTCCACGCCCTGGCCGGTCTGCTGGACGCCAGTACGACGGAGATCAGCTCCTTCCACGCGGCTCCGCTGCGTGACGGTCTGAAGTCGCTCCAGCTCGCCTTCCGCGAGGCGTCGCTCGTGCCGGACGAGCCCGGCACCGGCCCCGGCGAGAAGTACACCGGTCCGATCTTCGGCTGACCCGCCCCTCCTTCTTCCCTTCCGGTCTTCCTTCTTCCGCGCAGACGTGAGCCCACCGCCCCCGGGGGCGGTGGGCTCACGTCTGTCGTACGGGCTCCGGGGGCTCAGCGCGTGAACAGGGCCTCGCCCGGTGCCGCCGCGTCGGCCGGGAGCACCGCCAGGTCCAGGCCCCGCACCAGACGGGCGCGCAGGACCTCGTCGGCCGCCAGCCGCTCGGCGACCCGGCGGGCCGCGTCGGCGGGGTCCGTCCCGGCGTCGAGGACGAGGGCGAGGGTGCCGTCGGCCCGGCCGGGGCCGAGATGGGCGCGGACCACGGACGGCTCGGCGGCGACCGCGTCGCGCACCGCCGAGGTGACCGCGGGGTCGTCCAGCGGATCGGCGCTGGTGCGGCCCTCGGCGAGGGCGAGCAGCGCGGAGCCGGTCAGTTCGAACGCGACCGGTCCGGCGAGGTCGAGGACGACGGTGTCCGCCTTCTCGTGCGCGGCGGCGCGCAGGGCCTGGTGCAGGGGGACGGCGACGGGGCGGGCTCCGGGGTCCCAGAGGGCCAGCGAGTCGGTCGAGGTGAAGGCGGGCAGGGCGCGGCGGTCCCCGGCCAGGAGGGTGGGGACCGCCATGTCGCTGGTCTTCTCGCGCCGCAGCCCGTTCTCGTCCACCTCCACCTCGCCGAGCACGGCGACGACGGGGACCAGCAGCCGGGTCCCCTGGAGTGCTTCGAGTACCGGGCCGACCGCCGTCCGGTCCTCGGCCCAGGCGGCGAGCGCCGCCGCGAGTGCCGGGTCGGCCGAGCCGTCGTCGTCGGAGTAACCGGGGTCCGGAATGTTCTTCAGCTCCACGGGGCGAGCGTAGTCCCTGCGCCCGCCCGCCCTTCCGGCAGGTCGGTGTGCACTCCGCCGCCGTGCCGGATGCCCGTCGGCGTACCGGATCAGACCGGGCGCCGCGCTCCGGCCCGGCCGCGCCACAGCACCACGGCCAGGGCCAGCAGGACGGCCCCGAGGCCGCCGGCGGCGAGGGCGAGCCGGCCGGTGGGCCGGGTGTCGTGGTGCTCGGGGGCGGGCCCCGGTCCGAAGTACCGCTCGCGGTACCCGGCCTCGGCCGACTCGGCCCGCAGACCGGCGGGGCGGAGCGCGGAGCCCGCCTCGATCGCGGCGGCGGGGTCCACGATGCCGTACCCCCGGGCGTCGTCGTGGCCGGAGCCGGAGCCGCTGCGGGCCGTGTCCATGAGCAGCCGCTTGATCTGGGCCGGGGTCAGTCCCGGATGCGCGGCGCGCACCAGTGCCACCGCCCCGGAGACGAACGCGGCCGCGGCGGAGGTGCCCCACTCCACGTAGTACTGGCGGTCGGGGGCGGGGACGACGATGTCGACCCCGGGCGCGCTGACGGTGGTGTACCAGCGGCGGGTGGAGAAGGCTGCGTGGGTGCCGTACCGGTCGACGGCCGCGACGGCGATCACCCCGGGGTAGGCGGCGGGGTAGGAGACGTGGTCGCCCTTCTCGCCGCCGTTGCCCGAGGAGGCGACGACGACGGCCCCCTTCCCCAGCGCGTACTGGATCGCTGCGTCCTCGCCCGCTTCCGGGTGGGCCGACTCGCTGTCGTCGCCGAGCGAGAGGTTGATGACGTCGGCGCCGTGGTCGGCGGCCCAGCGGATGCCGTCGGCGAGGGCCGTGCCGCGGGACTCCCGGGCCCTGGCGCGGGCCGGGTCGGAGGCTTCGAGGATCACCCGGACCGGGAGGATCCTCGCCCCGGGCGCCACGCCGAGCACCCCGTCGGCGCCACCTGGCCCGTGACCGCGGCCCGCGATGATGCCCGCCATCGCCGTGCCGTGGCGCGCCCAGGCGTGGTCGCCGCGGCGGGCGCCGAAGCCGATCATGTCCTTGCCGGGCAGTACCTGGCCGTCCAGGTCGGGGAGGCTGCCGTCGACCCCGGTGTCGACGACGGCGACGGTGATCCCCCGGCCCTTGGTGGTCCGCCACGCCTGGTCGGTGTGGAGCGCCTCCAGGCCCCACTGCTGGTCCCGTATGGCGTCGGCGCGGGCCGGGACCGCGGGCAGCAGCGCGAACGCGGTGGCGGCGCAGACCGCGCCCAGCGCGCGGCGGTGGTGGCGGGCGCGGCGGCTCATCGCGGTTTCTCCGTGAGGTCGGTGACGGTCCGGCGCAGACCGCGCTCGATCCGGTCGGCGACGCCTCCGGCCTCGTGGCCGAGCCCGGCCTCGGCGACCGTGCCCTTCGCCTCGGGGCCGGCGGCCCGGTCCGCGGGGCGCGGGTCGGTGACGGGGCGCCCGTCGGCGAACCCGGAGACGGCGAACACGACGACGGGCATCCCGGTCGACACGCGGACGGACCAGGCGGCGCGTTGCCGGTCGCCGAACGCGGCGGCGACCGTGCCGTCGACGGGGTAGGTGCGGGGCATCAGGTCGGCGCGGCGGTCGAGGTGCTGTTCGGAGAACCGGTCGCGCAGCGCCGTCATGGCCCGGGCGTCCCCCTCGGTGAAGATCACCCCGACCGTGGTGACGGAGCTCGTGGTGGCGTCGGTGTACGTGGCCCGCAGCAGCCGTTCGCAGCCGACCGGCCGCAGGGCCCGGGCCAGCAGCGGGTCCAGGGCCGGCGCGCAGCCGCCGTCCGGGGCCACGGCGAGCCTGGTCCAGACCCGGTCGGCGCCGCCGGGCCCCGCTCCCCGGCCGTCGAGGACGCGCGGGAAGAGGGTGTCCACGGGGACGCTGTGCCAGGCGGAGCGCCCGACGGTGTAGGGGCTGCGGGCGGCGGGGTCGGCGGAGGAGGTGCTGGTCAGCCAGGCGCCGGTGGCGGCGCCGCCGATCAGTCCGAGCCCGAGCACGACACACACCGCGGCGGCCGCGGTGCGGGCGGGGTGGCGGGTCCGTACCGGGCGCAGCCGGGTGGTGGTCTCGGCGGGGGTCTCCGGGAACGGCTGCCGGTACGTGTACGTGTACGTGTACGGGTGCGGGGCACCGACCGGTGGCGTCGCGGCGGCCGGCGGGGCCGGTACGGGTGGTGCCGTCACAGCGGGCGGCGGGACCGGGGAGGGCGGTGCGGCGGGTGCGGGCACGGGGGCCGGGGCCGCGGCCGGGCGGGGCGGAACGGGAGGGCGCTGCGCCTCGGTACTCATCCGCCCCCCTGATCCCATTCCGTACCGTGCGCGGATCGACGTCGCAGGCAGGCCCGTTGGTTCGCCGCGTGTCGTCACTCTACGGGGTGGCGGGGCCCGGTTGGGAGCGGGACGCCGGGGCGGCGGGGCGATCTGCGCGGATCATCCCCCTACCCAGCGGTACGGACGTCTGGCAAGCTGCGGCCATGACTGCCCGCGCCGCCGACCGGTCCCGTTACGACCGGGCCACCGCCGACCTGGACGCCCCGCTCGCCGTCGTCGACCTGGACGCGTTCGACGCCAACGCCGACGACCTGGTGCGCCGTTCCGGCGGCAAACCGATCCGGGTCGCGAGCAAGTCCGTGCGCTGCCGGGCCCTGTTGGAACGGGTGCTGGCCCGGCCCGGGTTCGCCGGGATCATGTCGTTCACGCTGGCCGAGTCGCTGTGGCTGGCGCGGGCCGGTTTCGACGACGTGCTGCTGGCCTATCCGTCGGCCGACCGGGCCGGTTTCGCGGAGCTGGCCGCCGATCCGAAGCTCGCCGCGACCGTGACGGTGATGGTGGACGACCACGCGCAGCTGGAGCTGATCGACGCGGCACGGGCCGGTGGCCGGGAGGAGATCCGGGTCTGTCTCGAACTGGACACCTCGCTGCGTCTGCTGGGCGGCCGGGTGCGGGTCGGCGCCCGCCGCTCGCCGCTTCGGACGCCCGCCCGACTGGCCGAGCTGGCGCGCTCGGTGGTGCGCAGGCCCGGCTTCCGGTTGGTGGGTCTGATGGCCTACGAGGGTCACATCGCCGGGGTCGGGGACGCGGTCGCGGGGCATCCGCTGCGCTCGCGGGCGGTCCGGCTGATGCAGGCCACGAGCCGCAGGGAACTGGTCGTGCGGCGGGCCGAGTCGGTGCGGGCCGTGCGGGCGGTCGCCCCGGACCTGGAGTTCGTGAACGGGGGCGGCACCGGCAGTGTGCAGCACACGGCGGCGGAGCGGGCGGTGACGGAGATCGCGGCCGGGTCGGGGCTGTTCGTGCCCCGGCTGTTCGACAACTACACGTCGTTCACGGCGCGTCCGGCGGCGTTGTTCGCCCAGCCGGTGGTGCGCCGCCCGGGGGTGGGGGTGGTGACCGTGCTCGGCGGAGGCTACCCGGCGTCCGGCCCCGCGGGGACGGACCGGCTGCCGGTCCCGTATCTGCCGGAGGGCCTGCGCTACGACCCCCAGGAGGGGCCGGGCGAGGTGCAGACGCCGCTGCTGGGTTCACCGGCCGACGATCTGCTGATCGGCGACAAGGTGTGGTTCCGGCACGCGAAGGCTGGTGAACTGTGCGAGCGCTTCGACGTGTTGCGGCTGGTCGAGGGCGACCGGGTGACGGCGACGGTGCCGACGTACCGGGGCGAGGGCCGTACGTTCCTCTGAGTTCTGCGAGCGTCGCGCGGCGGGGGCCGGACGGCCCCCGCCTCCGGTCGTTCTAGTGCCGTGACCGGCAAGGTTTGCCCGGAAGGAGCGTCGTCCGGTGCGTGCGATCGCAAGGCGGCCACAAGCCCTCGAATGGGGTCTCCCCTGCTCGAACGAAGCTGAGAGCTCGGGGAAGTGCCGGGCGGCGCGACGGGGCAGACGTTGCCGGGAGCGGCACTAGAGCGGGGTGACGTAGGCGGCGGAGATGCCTCCGTCGACGAGGAAGTCGGTGGCGTTGACGAACGAGGCGTCGTCGCTGGCGAGGAACGCGACGGCCGCCGCGATCTCGGTGGCGTCGGCGAACCGCCCGGCCGGGACGTGCACGAGCCTGCGGGCCGCGCGCTCCGGGTCCTCGGCGAACAGCTCCCGGAGCAGCGGGGTGTCGACCGGTCCCGGGCACAGCGCGTTGACCCGGATGCCCTCGCGGGCGAACTGGACGCCGAGTTCGCGGGACAGGGAGAGGACGCCGCCCTTGGACGCGGTGTACGAGATCTGGCTGGTGGCCGCTCCCATGACCGCGACGAAGGACGCGGTGTTGATGATCGAGCCGCGGCGCTGTCGCCGCATGTAGGGCAGGGCGGCCTTGCAGCAGAGGTAGACGGAGGTGAGGTTGACGTCCTGGACGCGTTTCCACGCCTCCAGGCCGGTGGTGAGGATGGAGTCGTCCTCGGGCGGGGAGATGCCCGCGTTGTTGAAGGCGATGTCGACGGAGCCGTAGGTGTCGGACGCGGCCGCGAAGAGCGCCTCGACCTGTTCGGGGTCGGTGACGTCGGTGCGTACGAAGATGCCGCCGGCCTCCTCGGCCGCGGCCTTGCCCGTGGCCTCGTCGATGTCGGCGCAGACGACGTGGGCGCCCTCCGACGCCAGGCGGCGGGCGGTGGCGAGACCGATGCCGCTGCCGGCCCCGGTGATGACGGCGGTCCGGCCGGTCAGGCGGCGGCAGACGTGCTCGGCGTCGGTGGTGGTCATGTCGGTTCAGTCCTCCGTGCTGATGAAGACGTTCTTGGTCTCGGTGAAGGCGGCGAGGGCGTCGGGGCCGAGTTCCCGGCCGAGTCCGGACCGGCCGAAGCCTCCGAACGGGGTCCAGTAGCGGACGCTCACGTGCGAGTTGACGGAGAGGTTCCCGGCCCGGACCCCCTGCGAGACGCGCAGCGCGCGGCCCACGTCCCGGGTCCAGATCGAGCCGGCGAGGCCGTACTCCGTGGCGTTGGCGAGCCGGACGGCGTCGGCCTCGTCGTCGAAGGGGAGGACGACGGCGACCGGTCCGAAGACCTCCTCGGTGGCGACGGGCGCGTCGGGGCCCACGCCGGTGAGGACAGTGGGCGGGAACCAGAAGCCGGGGCCTTCGGGCGCCTTGCCCCGGATCGCCTCCGCATTCTCGGGCACGAGGGCGCGCACGCGGTCGCGGTGCTCCCGGGAGATCAGCGGTCCCATGTCGGTGCGTTCGTCGGACGGGTCGCCCACGACGACCGACTCGACCGCGGGGGCGAGGAGTTCGAGGAACCGGTCGTGGACGGACCGCTGGACCAGGATGCGGGTGCGGGCGCAGCAGTCCTGGCCCGCGTTGTCCAGGAACGCCATGGGGGCGGCTGCCGCGGCGGCCTCGATGTCGGCGTCGGCGAAGACGATGTTGGGGCTCTTGCCGCCGAGTTCGAGGGTGAGCCGCTTCACGCGGTCGGCGCACCTGGCCATGATCCGTCTGCCGGTGCGGGTGGAGCCGGTGAAGACGATCTTGTCGACGCCGGGGTGCTCGACCAGGGCGTCGCCGGTGACGGCGCCCGCGCCGGGCAGCACCTGGAGGAGGTGTTCGGGCAGTCCCGCGTCCAGGGCGATCCGGGCCAGGCGCAGGGCGGTGAGCGGGGTGGTCTCGGCGGGTTTGAGCAGGACGGCGTTACCCGCGGCGAGGGCGGGGGCGAACCCCCAGGCGGCGATCGGCATGGGGAAGTTCCACGGCGCGATCACGCCGACGACGCCGAGGGGTTCGAGGAGGGTGACGTCGATTCCGCCGGGCACCGGGATCTGCCGTCCGGTGAGCCGTTCCACTCCCCCGGCGGCGTAGTCGAGCAGGTCACGGACGTTGCCGGCCTCCCAGCGGGCGCCCGCGAGGGTGTGCCCCGCCTCCCGCACCTCCAGACGGGCCAGTTCCTCGGCCTCGGCGTCGACGGCTGCGGCGAACCGGCGCAGCCCGCGGGCGCGGTCGGCGGGGGCGAGGGCGGCCCAGACGCGCCGGGCCGCCCTCGCGCGTTCGACCGCCGCGTCGACCTCGGCGACGGTGGTGGACGGGACGGTGGCGAGGAGTTCTTCGGTCGCGGGGTCGAGTACGTGGTGTTCCAGCGGCCGTTCGGGCCGGTCGGTCGGGGTCACGGATGCCTCACAGACGTTCGAAGGAGCGGCGCAGCTCCCAGTCGGTCACGGCGGCGTCGAAGGCTTCGAGCTCGACGCGGGCCATGTTGCGGTAGTGCGCGACGACGTCGTCGCCGAAGGCGGCCGCGGCCACCTCGCTGCGCTCCCAGAGTCCGGCGGCCTCGCGCAGGGTGGTGGGCACGTGGTCGTAGTCGGCGGTGTAGGCGTTGCGCGCGCACGGTTCGGGGAGTTCGAGGCCCTTGTCGATGCCGTGGATGCCCGCCGCGACCATCGCGGCGACGGCGAGGTACGGGTTGACGTCGCCGCCGGGCAGCCGGTTCTCGAAGCGCATCGAGTGGCCGTGGCCGACGACGCGGAGCGCGCAGGTGCGGTTGTCGTGGCCCCAGGCGACGGCGGTCGGGGCGAAGGAGCCGGGCTGGAAGCGCTTGTAGGAGTTGATGTTCGGTGCGTAGAGGAGGGAGAACTCGCGCAGGGTGGCCAGTTGTCCGGCGAGGAAGCGGCGCATCACCGGGGACATGCCGCCGTCCCCGTCTGCCATGACGCCGTGTCCGGGCTCGTCGGTGGAGCGGAGCGAGAGGTGGATGTGGCAGGAGTTGCCCTCGCGTTCGTTGAACTTCGCCATGAAGGTGAGCGCCACACCCTCCTGGGCGGCGATCTCCTTCGCCCCGGTCTTGTAGACGGCGTGCTGGTCGCAGGTGACCCGGGCCTCGTCGTAGCGGAACACGATCTCGTGCTGTCCGGGGTTGCACTCGCCCTTGGCGGACTCGACGGTGAGTCCCGCGGCGGCCATCTCGTTGCGGATGCGGCGCAGCAGGGGTTCGACGCGGCCGGTGCCGAGGACCGAGTAGTCGACGTTGTACCGGTTGGCCGGGGTCAGGTCGCGGTAGTTGCGGTCCCATGCCTGTTCGTAGGTGTTCCGGAAGACGATGAACTCGAGTTCGGTGCCGACGTGGGCGGTGTAGCCGTGCCCGGCGAGCCGTTCCAGCTGGCGGTCCAGGATGTGGCGGGGCGCGGCGGCGACCGGGGCGCCGTCGGCCCGGGCGAGGTCGGCGACGACCAGGGCCGTGCCCTCGTTCCAGGGGGTCCGGCGCAGGGTGGTGAGGTCGGCGTGGAGGGCGAAGTCGCCGTAACCGTTCTCCCAGGAGGACATCGCGAATCCGTCGACGGTGTTCATGTCGGTGTCGACGGCGAGCAGGTAGTCGCAGGCCTCGGTGCCGTGCTCCACGACCTCGTCGAGGAAGTGGCGGGCGGCGAACCGCTTGCCCTGGAGCCGCCCCTGCATGTCGGGAAAGGCCAGGACGACCGTGTCGATCTCGCCGTTCGCGACCAGGGCGTGCAGCTCCTCGATGCCGAGCGGTGCCGTCGGGTCTGCCACGGGACACTCCTCCTTCGGTCAGCCGGAACGCGTGAGAGGGTCCGGCGGCGGGCTTCGCGGTGCCGCGGACCGGGGCACGCGTCCCGCGGCGTCGTCGTCGATCGCCGGTGCCCCGCGTCGGCCCGGCCCTCCGCCCTGCGATGCACGCACCCCGGCCCCGCTCCTGCTCCCGTGCCGCCCACGGCCGGACCCTCTAAGGTATGGGAGAGAACCTTTGAATGTGAAGGGAACCACGGGGCGTGGCCGAGGAAAACGAGTTCACCGACCGTCTGCTGCCCGTGCTCCGGCCGGTCCGGGCGGGCAACGGCTTCGAGGAGGCGCTGGAGCAGATCCTCCAGGTGGTCAGGCTGGGCCTGGTGCCGGGCGGCGGGCGGTTGCCGGCCGAGCGCGAACTGGCCGAACTGCTGGCGATCAGCCGGGTCACGCTGCGCGAGGTGCTGAAGGTGCTGCACGACCAGGGCCTGGTGGAGAGCAGGCGGGGACGGTACGGCGGCACGTTCGTGGTGCCCCGGCGCGCCGGGGCGGGCGAGGCGGAGCTGCGCCGCAAGGTGGAGTCGGTCGACCTGGAGGACGTGCTGCGCTTCCGTGAGGTGCTGGAGGCCGGGGCGGCCGGACTCTGCGCCGGACAGGGGCTGACGGACGCGGGCGTGCAGCGGCTGCGGGCTGCTCTGGCGGCGACGCACGAGGCTCCTCTGCCCGAATACCGCAGGCGCGACACCCTCTTCCATCTGACCCTGGCCGAACTCGCCGGCTCACCCTCGCTGACCGCGCAGTACGCGGCGGTCCGGGCCACGGTGAACGACCTGCTGGACTGCATACCACTGCTGGTGCGGAACCTGGAGCATTCCCAGCGCCAGCACACGAGCATCGTCGAGGCGGTCCTGGACGGGGACGCGGAGGCCGCGCGCGCGGTGACGCACGAGCACTGCGACGGTACGGCCGCACTGCTGCGCGGCTTCCTGGCCTGAGCCTCCCGGCGCGAGTTGCCGAGGCCCCCGCCCGGGCCCTTGAGGTTCCCGGCCCGAGCGGTCGGCACCGGGCCGGGACCGGCGTCGCCCGGGTGGCGCTCCCGCCCGATCCCAAAGGTATTCTCTGCCACCATTGGCATGATGGAACCGAGCCCGCCGCCCGCCCAGCGGCGGCCGACCGGAGGGACCGTCCCGTGTCCGAACCCCTCATCGGCGTCTCCACCTACCTGGAGCCCGCGGCCCGCTGGGGCGTCTGGGAACTGCCCGCCGCGCTCCTGCCCGCCGCCTATCCGCGCATGATCCAGCGCTCGGGCGGCCTGGCCGTGCTGCTCCCGCCGGACGCCCCGGCCCGGGCCGCAGCCGCCGTGGCCCGGCTGGACGGTCTCGTCGTCGCGGGCGGCGCGGACGTGGAACCGGCCCTGTACGGCGCGGAGCGCGACTTCAGGACGGGCCCTCCCGCCGAGGAGCGCGACGTCTGGGAGACGGCCCTGATCCGGGCCGCGCTGGAGCGCGGCACCCCGCTGCTCGGCGTCTGTCGCGGCATGCAGTTGCTCAACGTGACGCTCGGCGGCACCCTGACCCAGCACCTCGACGGGCACGGCGGACCGCTGGGAGCGGCCGGGGTCCTCGGTTCGCACCCGGTCGTCCCCGTGGCGGGGACGCTCTACGCGTCGATCGTTCCGGAGGAGAGCGCCGTCCCCACCTACCACCACCAGTGCGTACGACGGCTCGCCCCGGGCCTGGTGGCCTCGGCGCACGCGGCGGACGGCACGGTCGAGGCGGTCGAGCTGCCCGGGTCGCCGTGGGTCCTCGGGGTGCAGTGGCATCCGGAGATGGGCGAGGACCTGCGGCTGGCCCGGGCACTGGTGGCGGCGGCTTCGACGTCCCGCCCGGTCGCGGCCCGTGCGCCGCTGGAGGGCCTCGCCCCGCCGCGGCGCACGGGCGACTGACCGGCGGGCGGGGCGCACCACCGGCTCCGCGGGCCGGTCCCGCCCGCCTTCACCGCGGCCGGGCGTCCCGCGCCGTCAGGGACAGCAGATCGCGCGCCGGGCCCGTGGGGCGATGACCGGAGGGCCACACCGCGCGCAGCTGGCGCCGCAGCCGCATGCCGCCGATCGGGATCTTCACCAGCCGCCGGGCGGACAGTTCCTCGCCCACCGCCAGTTCGCTGAGCACGCACGGACCGGCCCCGCTCTGGGCCGCGCCCTTCACCGCGGTCGTCGAGGAGAGTTCGAGCAGGGGCACGGCGAGCCCGCCGTGCGCGGCCAGGGCCGCGTCCAGGACCTGGCGGGTCCCCGAGCCCGGCTCCCGCAGCACCAGGGGGGTCGCGGCGAGTTCGCGCGGGGTCAGCGGGGTGCGGCGGCGGGCCCACGCGTGGGACGGGGCGACCGCGACGACGAGGCGGTCGTGGGCGATGACCGTGCCGTCGAGCCCCGCCGGCACCGACAGGCCCTCCACGAACCCGAGATCGGCCTCCCCGGCGAGCAGCCGCCCCGCGACCGCCGCCGAGTTCCCGGCGAGCAGCGAGACCGCGGTGTCCGGCCGCTCGGCGCGCAGCGCCATCAGCCAGCCCGGCAGCAGGTACTCGGCGATGGTCATGGAGGCGGCGATCCGCAGCCGGGAGTCCCGGCGGTCGCGCAGCGCCTGCGTACCGGCGTCGAACGCCTCGGCCGCCTCGACGATCCTGCGCGCCCAGTCGGTGACCAGCGCGCCCGCGTCGGTGAGCCGGGAACCACGCGGTGAACGGTCCAGCAGGGCCAGGCCGAGCTGCCGCTCCATGGACCGGATCCGGCTGCTGGCCGCGGGCTGGGTGACCCCGACCTCGCGGGCCGCGCGCCCCAGGCTGCCGTGCCGGGCGACGGCGAGCAGCAGCTCCAGCGCGCCGAGGTCGGGAACCCGGTGGGAGAGCGGAACATGCGTGCCATCGGCCATAAATCCAGCTTATGGCCTCATAGGAACGGAGTCCCTGGTGGGATTCCGCGCCCCTTCCGAGAATCGTGGCATGGCCATCTTTTCGCAGCCCCGGCAGTCCGACGCCCCACAGCCGACCGGACGGTCCGCCACCCCTCGACCGGACGCCCCGCCCCTCCCCCGGCTGCGGCACATCGGCCCCAACTGGTACGCGAGTGTCATGGGCACCTCGATCGTGGCGAGCGCGGGGGTCGCGCTGCCGGTGAGCGTTCCGGGGCTGCGGGGCGCCTGCACGCTGGTGTGGGCGCTCGCGACGGTCATGCTGGCCGTGGTGCTCGTGGCCCGCGCCGGGCACTGGGCCGCCCATCGCGACCAGGCCCGCCGTCATCTGCTGGACCCGGCCGTCGCCCCGTTCTACGGCTGTCTCTCGATGGCGCTGCTGGCCGTCGGGGGCTCGACGATGGTGGTCGGCCGGGACGTCGTCGGACACGGGGCGGCCGTGGCCCTGGACGCCGTGCTGTACACGGCGGGAACGGTGATCGGGCTGGCGGCCGCGGTCGCGGTGCCGTACCTGATGGTCGCGCGCCACCGGATCGAGGCCGGCACCGCCTCGCCGGTGTGGCTGCTGCCGGTGGTGGCCCCGATGGTCTCCGCGGCGCTCGGCCCGCTGCTGATCCCCGAGCTGCCCGCCGGTCAGTGGCGCCAGGCGGCGCTGCTGGCCTGCTACGCGATGTTCGGGCTGAGCCTGCTGGCCACGCTGGTGATGCTGCCGCTGATCTTCGCCCGGCTGGTCCACCAGGGTCCGCTGCCCCTCGCACTGACGCCCACGCTGTTCCTGGTCCTCGGGCCGCTGGGCCAGTCGACGACGGCGGTCGGCCAGCTCGCCGATGTGGCGGAGGGGACGGTCCCGGCGCCGTACGCCGCGGGCTTCGAGGCGTTCGCCGTGCTCTACGGGGTGCCGGTGATGGGTTTCGCGCTGATGTGGCTGGCCCTGGCATCCGCCCTGGTGGTGCGCGCGATGCGCAACGGCATGCCCTTCGCCATGACGTGGTGGGGCTTCACCTTCCCGGTCGGCACGTGCGTCACGGGTGCCGCGGGGCTGGCGCGGCACACCGGCCTCGACGCGTACACCTGGCTGGCCGTCGCGCTGTACGTGCTGCTGGTGACGGCATGGGCGGTGGCCGGGGCGCGGACGCTGCGCGGGCTGCTCAGCGGAGCGCTGCTCGCAGCTCCGCAGGCGCCCGCACCAGCGACGGCCCGTACCACGTGAGGTACCGCCCGTCGACGAGTGCGGCGGGCAGCGCGGGGAACGCCTCCGGCCCGTCGTCCGCCGTGAAGCGGTACGGCTCGTCGGGCAGGACCACCAGATCGGCGTCGGCCGCGTTCAGCCGGTCGAGCGGAATCCGGGGGTAGCGCTCGACGTGGCCCGCGTAGACGTTGTCCACGCCGAGCCTGGACAGCAGGTCGCCGGCGAAGGTGTCGCGGCCCAGCACCATCCAGGGCCTGCGCCAGACGGGCACGACCGCACGGCGCGGGGCCCGGGGCGGGGGCAGCGCGGCCCAGGCGGCCTCGGCCTCGTCCAGCCAGCGCGGCCGGGGCGCGCCGCAGGCGGCCAGGACCCGCTCCAGCTCCTCGAACGCCTGGTCGAGGGTGCGGATCTCGGTGACGAGCACCTCGACACCGGCGTCCCGGAGCGCCGCGAGGTCCGGGGCGCGGTTCTCCTCCTCGTTGGCCAGGACGAGGTCCGGCCGCAGTGCGACGATCGCGGCCACGTCGGGGTTCTTGGTGCCGCCGACGCGGGCGGCGGTCAGCCCGGCGGGGTGGGTGCACCAGTCGGTGACGCCGACGAGCCGGCCGGGGGCGGTGACGGCGACGGCCTCGGTGAGCGACGGCACCAGGGAGACGACGCGCACGACGGACACCCTCTCAGCGGCGCGGGTCGACGGTCGCGTCGATGTGCTCGGCGACCGCGACGACCAGCAGCCGCGTACCGGGCGTCGTGGCCCGCCAGCGGTGCCGCACCCCGCCGGACAGGAACAGCGTGTCGCCCTCCTCCAGCCGGTACGCCCGCCCTTCCGCCTCCACCTCCGCGGCGCCCCGCACCACGTACATCACCTCGTCGTTGCGGTGCTGGAACTCCCGCCCGAGGTCGAGTTCGCCGGTGAACTCCAGGGCGCTGAGCTGGTGGCGTCCGCGCACCACCCTGCGCACCCCGTCGACCGCGCCGCTGCCCTCGTGCTCGCCGGCCTCATCGGTCCCGTGGCAGTCGCCGCGACGCCCGGCGACCGCTCCGGTCCCGGCGTCCGCCCGGCTCCCGGCCGCCCGTACGACGTCGACGGCGCGTGCCGAGTCCGCGGCGGCGCGCAGCCGGGCCGGGGTGGTCTCCAGGGCTCCGGCGACCCGGTCCAGGGACCGGGTGCTGGGCCGCGCCCGCTCGTTCTCGATCTGGCTGAGGAACGGCACGGACAGACCGCTGCGCGTCGCGACCGCGGCCAGTGTGAGCCCCAGGGACCTGCGCCTTCGGCGGATCGCGGCGCCCACGCGGAGTGTTTCCTTCTCGTCCATGTGCGGCTCCCTCCCGACTCGTCATCCTTCCGGTTGTCGGCGCATTCCGCACATGGTTGCGCGAGATCGGCCGGTTAGGGCCCCTCCGGGCGGTTCCGCACGGACCGGCGTACGGCTCCCGCGCGACCCGCGTACGCCCTGCGGACGGGACCGGAGGACGGCTTCCGGACCGCCGGTCCCCGGCCGGTGGGCAACGGGAAGGGGTGGGCCCGCCCGTGGCGGCGCCCACCCCTTCCCCGGTGTCCCGGAGTCCCTGTCCGGACCCTACTGCGGAGCCATCGTGTCCACGATGTCCGGGTTCTCCTTCATCCAGGCGCCGACGGCCTCCTCCTCGTGACCGGCGCCGCGCTTCTGGATCTCGTTCTCCAGTCCGGCGAGCTGGTCCTCGCTCAGCCTGAAGTCCTTGAACCACTTCGTCAGCCGCGGGTAGGTCTTCGGGAAGTCCTTGCTGGCGATGGTGTGCAGCCGGTCGCCGTCACCGAAGGCCTTCTCGGGGTCCTTCAGCTTGGTCATGTCGAACTCGTTGTACGCCCAGTGCGGGGTCCACAGCAGGACCGCGATGGGCTCCTTCTTGGCGTACGCGCGCTTCAGCTCGGCCAGCATGCCGGGCGTCGAGGAGTCGACGACCTGGTACTCCTTGTCGAGGCCGTACGTCGGCAGCACGTTCTTCTTGAGGTTCTCCATCGTGGCGGTGCCCGGCTCGATGCCGATGATCCGGCCCTTGAACCGCGAGGCCTTGCCCTTGAGGTCGGCGAGGGACTCGACGTCCTTCACGTAGGAGGGCACCGCGACCTCGATGGACGTCGGGCCGTACCAGGAACCGAGGTCGCTCAGCCGGGAGGAGTACTTCTCCCAGTAGTTCTTCTGGGTGTACGGCAGCCAGCCGTCGAACTGCACGTCGATCTGGCCGCGGGACATCGCCGCGTACATCGGGCCGACCTCGAACTGCTTGAGATTGACCTTGTAGCCGCGCTCCTCCAGGACCGCCTTCCACAGGTAGGTGGCGGCGATGTCCTCCTCCCAGGGGAACCAGGCGACGTCGAGGGGGCGGGAGCGCTCGTCCTTGCCGTTCGCGCCCTCGGCCGCGCCGGTCCCCGCCACGGGGGTCCACTTGTCGGCGGCGCCGGGGTTCGCTTCCAGCCAGGTGCGGACGGCCTTCTGCTCGTTGCCGGAGCCGGCCTTCTGGATCTCCGCCTCCAGACCGGTGAGCTGGTCCTCGGTCATCTTGAAGTTCTTCAACCAGCGGCCGACCTCGGGGTTGTCCGCGGAGAAGCCCTTGCGGGCCAGGGTGTGGACGCCGTCGCCCTTGCCCCACAGGCCCTTGGGGTCGTCGAGCTTGGTGAGCTCGAACTGGTTGTACGCCCAGTGCGGCGACCAGAGCGGGACGACGATCGGTTCCTTCTTGGCGTAGGCGCGCTTCAGCTCGGCCAGCATGGACGGCGTGGAGCCGTCGACGACCTTGTACTCCTTGTCCAGGCCGTAGCCCGGCAGGATCTTCTCCTTGAGCAGGCCCATCTCGCCGGCGCTCGGCTCGATGCCGACGATCCGGCCCTTGAACTGCGACGCCTTGCCCTTGAGGTCCTCCAGGGACTTGACGTCCTTCATGTACGCGGGGACGGCCAGCTCCAGCGAGGTGGGGCCGTACCAGGCGCCCAGGTCCTCCAGGTCGTCCTGGTACTTCTCCCAGTACTGGGCGTGGGTGACCGGGAGCCAGGAGTCGGTCTCGAAGTCGATCTGGCCGCCCGCCATGCCGGTGTACAGCGCCCCGGCCTCGTACTGCTTGACGTCGACCTGGTAGCCGCGTCGCTCCAGCATCTCCTTCCAGAGGAACGTGGAGGCGATGCCCTCGTCCCACGGGATGTATCCCATGCTGATCTTCTTGCCGGTGCCCGGCTTCGCGGCGTCGGCGCCCGCGCCCTTGTCCGCGCCGCCGGAACCGAAGAGGCCCATGCCGCCCGCGACGAGCGCGAGGACGACGACCCCGACGACCGCGACGACGGGCTGCGGGCGGTGGTTCCAGATCTTCAGTCCGCCGGCCATGGCCTGCGCCTTGGCGACCGCCCGGCGGGCCAGCGGCGAGACCTCGCGGCCGAGCGCGCCGGTCATCCGGTCCAGGTACATGGCCACGATGACGATGGAGATGCCCGCCTCGAAGCCGAGGCCGACGTCGACATTGCCGATGGCGCGGTAGACGGCGCCGCCGAGGCCGCCGCCGCCGACCATGCCGGCGATGACCACCATGGACAGGCCCAGCATGATGACCTGGTTGATGCCCGCCATGATCGTGGGCAGCGCCAGCGGCAGCTGCACCCGCAGCAGGGTGTTGCGCCGGGTGGTGCCGAACGCCTCGGCCGCCTCCACCAGCTCGCTGTCGACCTGGCGGATGCCCAGTTCGGTCATCCGGACGCCCGGGGGCAGCGAGAAGATGATGGTGGCGATGATCCCGGGGACCACGCCGACGCCGAAGAAGATGACGCCGGGGATCAGATAGACCATGGCGGGCATGGTCTGCATGAAGTCCAGGACGGGCCGGGTCACCGCGCTCACGGCCTTCGAGCGGGAGGCCCAGATGCCCAGTGGCACGGCCAGCACCAGCGAGATGATGGTGGCCACGAGCACCAGCGTGACGGTGTCCATCGCCTCGTCCCACAGCTCGACGGAGTCGATGAGGGCGAAGCCCGCGAAGGCGAGCACACCGGCGAGCAGACCGCGCAGCCACCAGGCGATGACGGCGACGATGCCCGCGAACAACAGTGGGGCGGGGGCGGAGAGCACGGCGGCTATGCCGTCGAACATGCCGCTGACGACCGAGCTGATCGCGTCGAACAGCCAGGAGAGATGGGTCTGGAGCCAGTCGACGGCGGAGTCGACCCAGTCGCCGAGAGGAAGCCTAAACACTGGCCACCTTCTTCGGGTTCTGGGCGCCCTTCGCGTCGGCGGCCGGAGTCCGGACGTCCTGCGGGACCTCGGTGGGGCTCATCGGTTCGCCGAGGACGGCGAGCAGCCGGGCACGCGGCACGACGCCGACGAGTTCGCCCTCGGTGTCGGTGACGGCGACGGCGACCCCGCTGCGGGAGCAGGGGGTGAACAGCTCGATGATCGGCGTGGACTCGGTGACGGTGGCCGGGGCCGCGCGCAGCACGTCGTCCGGGGTACGCAGTTCCTCGCCGTCGTCCGTGCTGGTGCCCAGGACGGTGTGCGGCTCGGCCATGATGGCGCCCGCGGTGAGCACCCGGGTGCGGTCGACGTCCTGGGTGAAGGAGGCGACGTAGTCGTTGGCCGGGGTGACGAGGATGTCCTCGGCCGTGCCGAGCTGGACGATCCTGCCGTCGCGCATCACGGCGATGCGGTCGCCGAGGCGCATGGCCTCGTTGAGGTCGTGGGTGATGAAGACGATGGTCTTCTTCAGGCGCTTCTGCAGTTCGAGCAGCTGGTCCTGCATGTCGCGGCGGATCAGCGGGTCGAGCGCACTGAAGGACTCGTCCATCAGCAGCAGGTCGGCGTCGGTGGCCAGGGCGCGGGCCAGGCCGACACGCTGCTGCATGCCGCCGGACAGCTCGTCGGGCCAGGACTTCTCCCAGCCGGCGAGGCCGGTCAGCTCCAGCGCCTCGACGGCGCGCTTCTCGCGTTCGGCGCGCGGCACACCCTGCACTTCGAGGCCGTACGCGGCGTTCTCCAGCACGCTCCGGTGGGGGAACAGCGCGAAGTGCTGGAACACCATGCTGATCTTGGAGGACCGGACATGGCGCAGTTCGGCGGGGCTCAGGGCGGTCAGATCCTGGCCGTCGAACAGGACTCGTCCGGCTGTGGGCTCCAGAAGCCCGTTGAGCATGCGCAGCAACGTGGACTTTCCGGACCCGGACAGACCCATCACGACGAAGATCTGTCCCGGTTCCACGGTGAACGAGGCATCGATCACCGCTGCGGTCGTTCCGTCGGCGCGCAGCTCGTCGCGGTCGGCGCCGCCTTCGAGTTTTCGCACTGCTTGATCGGGTCGTCTACCGAACACCTTGTACAGGTGTTCGGCTTGCAGCCTTGACACATACACCTCGCGCGTTGAACCGAAAAACGGTCTGCCACCCCCTCCGGCAGACCGTGGAGCGGCGCGGATTCGGTCCGCACGGCACGTGCACTGGTTGAAATCGCTACGTGTTCCGCTCCGGCTGCGCGCCTGCCCCCACTTACACGAGCCAAACACAAGAGTGATTCAGGTCACATTTGAGCGGGGTGTGTGCGTGACCGCCCCGGGGTGAACGGCACGCACCGGGCCGGGCGCCCCGGCCCACGACAGCACCCCCGCCCGCCTTCCCGGCACTCCGGCCCGCTCCTCACCCCGCCGCCCACGCGGCCGACCGGCGGTGTCGGCGGGGTGCGGCATCATCGGGGTGTGACGCGACGACTCATGCTCCTGGACACCGCCTCCCTCTACTTCCGCGCCTACTTCGGGGTCCCCGATTCGGTGCGCGCACCGGACGGGACGCCGGTCAACGCCGTGCGCGGGCTGCTCGACTTCATCGCGCGCCTGGTGCAGGACCACCGCCCGGACGACCTGGTCGCCTGCATGGACGCGGACTGGCGGCCGCACTGGCGGGTGGAGCTGATCCCCTCGTACAAGGCGCACCGGGTGGCGGTCGAGACCGCCGAGGGCCTGCCCGACGAGGAGGAGACCCCCGACACCCTGGCCCCGCAGGTGCCGGTGATCGAGGACGTACTGGACGCGCTGGGCATCGCCCGGGTCGGCGTCGCGGGCTACGAGGCGGACGACGTGATCGGCACGCTCACCCGCCGGGCCGCCGGGCCGGTGGACATCGTCACCGGCGACCGCGACCTCTACCAGCTGGTCGACGACGCCCGCGGCGTGCGGGTGCTGTACCCGCTGAAGGGGGTCGGCTCGCTCCAGCTCACCGACGAGACCTGGATGCGGGAGAAGTACGGGGTGGACGGTTCCGGCTACGCCGACCTGGCGCTGCTGCGCGGCGACCCGAGCGACGGCCTGCCCGGGGTCCCCGGCATCGGCGAGAAGACCGCGGCGAAACTGCTGGACGCCTTCGGCGACCTGGCCGGGATCATGGCCGCCGTCGACGACCCGTCCTCCCGGCTGACGCCCTCGCAGCGCAAGCGGCTCGACGAGGCCCGGGACTACGTGGCGGTCGCGCCGAAGGTGGTCCGCGTCGCCGGTGACGTACCGCTACCCGCGTTCGACCCGGCGCTGCCCGCCGAGCCGCGCGATCCCGTCGCCCTGGAGGCCCTCGCGAAGCGCTGGGGGCTGGGAGGCGCCCTGCAGCGCCTGCTCTCCACACTGCACGCCTGAGATGCTAGCTTAGGTAAGCCTAAGCAAATCGGATCAGGGGAGAACCTCGTGGCAGAGCGACCGGCACGGCAGGCACCCAAGGCGCAGCGGGCCGAGGTCCTGCGCACCGAGCGGATCACGCCGCACATGGTGCGGGTCGTGTTCGGCGGTGACGGGCTCGCCGACTTCGAACTCGCCGGGTTCACCGACCACTACGTCAAGATCTGTTTCGCGCCCGAGGGCGCGGACTACCCGCACCCGTTCGACATGGCCCGCATCCGCGAGGAGCAGCCCCGGGAGCTGTGGCCCTCCTCCCGCGCCTACACCGTGCGTTCCTGGGATCCGGCCGCCCGGGAGCTGGCCGTCGACTTCGTGGTCCACGGCGACGAGGGCCTCGCCGGGCCCTGGGCGCTGAGCGCGGTCCCGGGCCAGCAGGTGACGATGCTCGGGCCCGGTGGGGCCTATGTCCCGGACGCCGCGGCCGACTGGCACCTCCTGGCGGGCGACGAGAGCGCCCTCCCGGCCATCGCCGCCTCCCTGGAGCGGATGCCGACGGGCGCGGTGGTGCACGCGTTCGTGGAGGTGGCGGACGCCTCCGAGGAGCAGAAGATCGTGACGCCGGACGGGGTCGAGGTGACCTGGCTGCACCGCGGGGAGCGCCGGGTCGGCGAGGCGCTGGTCGCCGCCGTCACGGAGCTGGAGTTCCCGCAGGGCGACGTCCAGGCGTTCGTCCACGGCGAGGCGGGCTTCGTGAAGGAGATCCGCCGCCATCTGCGCCTGGAACGCGGGATCCCGCTCTCCCGGCTGTCGATCTCCGGGTACTGGCGGCTCGGCCAGAACGACGACGCCTGGCGCGCGGTCAAGCGCGAGTGGAACGCCCAGGTGGAGCGCGAACAGGAGAGCGCGGCGGCATGAGACCGCCCGCTCCCGTATGCCCCCGGCCCCGGCCGGGGGCATACGCGTTTCCGGGCTGAGCACGCGGCCCCGCGTCGAACGGACCTGCGCCGGTACGGCCGCGAGGGGGACGCTCCCGGGCGGCCGGCGGGCGCCCGGCCCGGCCGCGTGGAAGGATCTCGCGCACGCCCGGCCCCGGAGCGTCACCCCCGGACCGTCGCGCCCCGGCCCCGCTGCCGCACGGTCCCCGAGCCCGCGCCGTCGGCCTCCGGGCCCGCGCCTCGGCCCCGGTGACCCGCCGCACGGCCTTCCGGGCCCGCGTCCCCGGCTTCCCGGGCGTGCGAACGACGACGGAAAGGCGTACGCCCCATGCCGGTGTCCGTGGCACTCCTCACCTCCGACCTGCGGCTGCACGACAACCCGGTACTGCGGGCGGCGGTACGCGGCGCGGACGGAGTCGTCCCGCTGTTCGTGCGTGACAGCGGGATCCGGCGGGCCGGTTTCGACGCCCCCAACCGCCGGGCGTTCCTCGCGGACTGCCTCCACGACCTCGACGCGGGCCTGCGCCGCCGCGGCGGCCGGCTGGTCGTCCGGAGCGGCGACGCGGTGGCGGCCGCCCGTGCCGTGGTAGTGGAGACCGGCGCGCGCGAGCTGCACGTCGCGGCGGGCGTCAGCGGGTACGCGCTGCGCCGCGAGGAGCGCTTGCGGACCGCGCTGGCGCCGGTCGGCTGTGCGCTGCACGTCCATGACGCGGTGGTCACCGCGCTCCCGCCGGGCCGGGTCGTACCGGCGGGCCGGGACCATTTCGCGGTGTTCACGCCCTACTTCCGCCGTTGGGAGGCGACGGGGGTACGAGGTGTACTGCCCGCTCCCCGCGCGGTGCGGCTCCCGGAGGGGGTGCGGGGCGAGCCGTTGCCGCAGCGGAAGGGGGTGACCGGGGTGTCGCCCGGACTCGCCACCGGCGGCGAATCGGTGGCGCGTCGGCTGCTGTCCGCGTGGGTGAACGGTCCGATGGACGCCTACGGGAGCCGTCATGACGACCTGTCCGCCGACGCGACGTCACATCTCTCCCCCTATCTCCACTTCGGTTGCCTCTCCGCGGCCGAGGTGGTCCACCGGGCGCGGCGACGCGGCGGCCCCGGCGCCGGGGCGTTCGTACGGCAGCTGGCCTGGCGGGACTTCCACCACCAGGTGCTCGCCGCCCGCCCCGACGCCGCGCACGACGACTACCGCTCGCGCGGCGACCGCTGGCGCGCGGACGAGGACGGGGCCGCCGCCTGGCGGGCCGGGCGCACCGGATACCCGCTCGTGGACGCGGGCATGCGGCAACTGGCGCACGAGGGCTGGATGCACAACCGGGCGCGCCTGCTGACGGCGAGCTTTCTGGCCAAGACGCTGTACGTGGACTGGCGGGTCGGCGCCGCGCACTTCCTGGACCTGCTGGTCGACGGCGATCTGGCGAACAATCAGCTGAACTGGCAGTGGGTGGCCGGCACGGGCACGGACACCCGGCCGAACCGTGTCCTCAACCCGGTGGTCCAGGGAAAACGGTTCGATCCTCGGGGCGACTACGTGCGCCGCTGGGTCCCGGAGCTGGCCGGGCTGGCGGGCGGCGCCGTCCACGAGCCGTGGAAGCCGGCCGCCCGGGAGGCGGCGCCGGACTACCCGGAGCCGATCGTGGACCTCGGTGAGGCGCGGACCCGCTTCGAACGGGCCCGCGACCCGCGCCGAGCGCCGGTCGGCACCGGAGCGGAACACCGCACCCGTACTCACGACCGGGACCGCTCGGGGAAAGCGCGCGCGTGAGGAGGCCGGTCCCCGTACGCTCCGCCCTTGACCTCTTGGACGGCCGGCCGCCCAGCAGGCGTTCCATTTCTCCGGATGCTCACACACCCCAGAACTACACATAAGGGTCATATAAGAGCAGAATGGCAGAGCAGGCCGCTATCGCTCGGAGAGGCGGCCAGGTCTGCAGAAGCGAAGGAGACGAACCCCATGTCGAACCTCTCGCACGCCGGCCGTGACATGGCCGGTCACCCCGATGTATCCGAAATGCGCGACCGCTACGCCCGCGTGATGGGCGGGCGGGACGTGGCGCTCGTGGACGCACCGGTGTTCCTCGTCGGTCTCTACTGCGCCATCTCGCCCTGGGTGGTCAATTTCCTGGGGACCCAGCCCAGACTGTCGGTGCACAACCTGATCATGGGTGTCGCGATCGCGGCACTGGGTCTGGGGTTCACCGCCATGCCGGAGCGGATGTACGGCCTGAGCTGGGCCATCTGCGCCATGGGCATCTGGATGATCATCTCGACCTGGGTCGTCGGCACCGCGCCGAGCCTCGGTGTGATCCTGAACAACGTCATCATCGGCGCGCTGACCCTGCTGCTCGGGCTGGTCTGCGCGGCCGCGTCGATGAAGGCCGGCAAGCACACGACCGGCAGGCGAGCTGCCCGGGTCGACCGGTCGGCCCGAGCCGACCGCCCGGCCTGAGCGAGGGACCCGGCCCGACCCGACGGTCGGCCGGTCCGCGGGAGGCGGACCGGCCGACCACGCCCGGGCCCGTGCCGCCGACCGGTCCCGGAGCCCGCCGCGTGGTTCGCCCCGCGGTCCCGAAAACCGTCGCGCGGGTCAGTCCCGGCAGAACGGCAGGTAGTCCACGTCGTACCCGAAGTACCGCGGTCCGGCGAGGGCCAGTCCGCCCGGCGTGGTCCAGCGCGGGTCGCACGGGGCCGCCAGCACGCTGACGCGCAGCCCGTAGCGCAGCCCCTCCGTGGTCACCGGGTCGCCGGTGTCCGTGTCCAGCACGCAGATCAGGTCGGGGGTGGTGGCGACCGTCTCGCCGTCCCGGGTGGCGAGCAGGTGTTCGTTCTGGAAGCCGAGTTCGAGGACCCGTCCCGCGTCGCCGCCGACGCCCTCGATCCGGGCGCCGCCCCGGGCGAAGCCGCCCTCGGTGCGGCGGCCGACGTCCACGACCTTGCCGGTCAGCAGATGGCTGCCGGAGAGCATGGCGCGGGCCGCCCGTACCGGGTCCTCGTGCGCGGCACGCGCCTCGCGGACGGCCGCGCCGAGCCGTTCGGCGAGCGTGAGCGTGGCGGGGACGAGACCGTCGGCGAGCTGGTCGCCGCGCATCACGGTGTCGGCGCTGGAGATCTGGCAGCCGAGCTCCACGCAGACCGCGCGGGCGATGCGCTCGGCCGCATGGTTGGAGACGGCGTCGACGATGATCGTGTTGCCCTTGTCGTCGGCGAGCGCCATCGGCGTGTTGGCCACGCCGATCAGTCCGGGCAGCACCATCTGGGCCTCGGGGAACGCGCGGCCCATGGCGTCCCCGTCCACCAGCGGAAGTCCCGCCTCGGCCGCGCAGGCGACGGGCAGCATCGAGTTGACGCCACCGACCTCGATCGGCGCGATGTGGGTGGCACGGCGGCCGATGTGCTTCTCCAGGGCGCGCAGGGCGGCCACCTCCTCGCCCCCGGCCGGGACGCGCTCCAGCAGCACCGTCGGGGCGCCCATCCCGGAGACGGGGACGACGGTCGCGTCGTCCGGGACCTCGTCGAAGGAGACGAGCCGCACCGGCCCGTGGCGGCGGATGGCCTCGCGCGCCAGCAGCTTGCCGATGTACGGGTCGCCTCCCCCGCCGGTGCCGAGGATGCCCGCGCCGCGCGCGATGTCGTCCAGGTTGTCGAGGGTGATCTCACGCATGTGACGCTGCTCCGTGGGTCTCGCGCGCCCCGGCCGGGGTGCGGGTGGTGCCGATGCCGTTCAGGTCGAGGTCGCCGACCGCCTTGACCCGGATGCGGGTCGCGCCGCCGGGCAGATAGGCGAGCGGGACCTCCTCCACGTCGACGATGCGGACGGTGCCGGGCCGGGCGCCCGCGCTCTCCGCCCGTGCGACGGCCTCCTCGCGCGCCTCGGCGAGTACCGCGTCCCGGCGGCCGTCAGGGACCTGGAAGACCCGGTCCACCTCCCCGCCGACCTGGGCTATCGCGGCGCCCACGGCGTTGGCGACGTCGAAGTGTCCGGGGCGCCGCACGTCGTCGAAGCCCGGCAGGGACGAGGGCACCAGCACGCTTCCGCCACCCACCGCGACGACCGGCAGCGCCCCCGGCGAGGTGCGCATCCGGTCGACGGTCTCCGCCAGGCGCTCGGCGATCCGGTCGAGGGCCCGGGCGGTGAAGTCCGGGTCCAGGTGCGCCACGCGGGAGCGGTCGCCGATGTCGGCGCGGCCCGCCGCGACCGCGAGATCGGTCGCCGTCAGGGTGGATCCGCCGAAGACCAGCGCCTCGTCGGTGAGCCGGTAGCCCACCGAACGGGGGCCCGTCTCTCCTTCGGCCGAGACCAGGGACCCGCCTCCGATACCGAGGGACAGCACGTCGGGGATGCGGAAGTTGGTACGGATGCCCGCGGCCTCGCTCTCGCCGGCCGCCTCGCGAGGGAAGCCGCCGGTGAGGATGCCGACGTCCGCGGTGGTGCCGCCGACGTCCACCACCGCGCAGTCGCCGAGGCCGGACAGGAACGCCGCACCGCGCATCGAGTTGGTGGGCCCGGAGGCGAACGTCGCGACCGGGTAGGCGCGGGCGAAGTCCACGTCCATCAGCGTGCCGTCGTTCTGCGACAGGAAGAAGGGCGCGGTCAGTGAGACGTCGGCGAGCGACTTGGCGAAGGACTCGACGATCGCGGTGGCCAGGTCGCGCAGGGCCGCGTTGATGATCGTGGCGTTCTCGCGGGCGAGCAGCCCGACCCGGCCCAGCTCGTGGGAGAGCGAGAAGTGGACGTCCGGTCCCAGTTCCGCGCCGAGGACCTCGGCGGCCCGGCGCTCGTCCTCCTCCGCGACCGGGGAGAACACCGAGGACACGGCCACCGAGGTCAGTCCGCGCGCGGCGATGTCGGCGGCGGTGCGCTTCAGCTCCTCCGGGTCGAGCGGCGACAGCGGGCGCCCGTCGAACTCGCGGCCGCCGTGGCACAGGTAGCCGTGCCCGCCGACGGCCGCCCGCTGGCGCTCCGGCCAGTCGGTCATCGGGGGGAGGGCGGCCGTGGCCGGCAGGCCCAGGCGCACCGCCGCGACCGGGGCGAGGCGGGCCCCCTCGATCAGCGCGTTCAGGAAGTGCGTCGTGCCGATCATGACGGCGGTGACGTCCTCCTTCGGCGGGTCCAGGGCCCGGACGGCCGTGGTGACCCCGGAGGTGATGTCGGAGGTGGTGGGCGTCTTCGCGGTCGCGAGGATCCGGTCGTCGTCCCCCAGGAGGGCGGCGTCGGTGTTGGTGCCTCCGACGTCGATTCCGATGCGCATGGTGTTCCGTCTTTCGTAGGGGTGGGGTGTCGGGGTGGGCCCGCGGGTCAGGCGACGGCGCTCCGCGGCCGGACCGCGTCCTGCTCCGCCTCGATCGCCGCGGCGGGCCGGGCGGGCTGGGTGAACGGCAGTTCGCGGGCGCCTCGCACCAGGCCGAGCTTTCCGACGACCACGTAGCCGAGCCCGGCGAGCAGCAGGGAGTTGAGCGCGGGTATCCCCCACCACTGGTAGTGGTCGCTGAGCCAGCCGACCAGGGAGGCAGCGGCCCACAGGGCGATCGTGGCCGGAACCCAGCTCGGTTCGGTCTCGGGCAGCCGTCCCACGGCACGCGACGCGTCCAGCCGCGGCCGCCACTTCTTCACGACGAAGTACTCGGCGACCATGATCCCGGCGACCGGCGGGGTGAGGACGCCCAGCACCGTGAGGAACTCGGTGAACCGGTCCAGGATCCCGGCCGCCGCCGCGAGGCTTCCGAGCACACCGATGGCCACGGTCGTGCCGACCCGGTGCAGCCGGACCTCGAACAGCGCCTCGACGGCCCCGATCAGACCCAGCGACGAGGAGTACAGATTCCAGTTGTTGATCTTCACGGTGGCGGAGACCAGGACGATGACGCCGATGACACCGGAGGAGGAGGTGATGATCGCGATCAGGTCGGAGGACTTCACCGCGTAGGCGAGCAGCACGCCGCCCAGGCCCAGGACGTACTCGCCGAGGCTGATGCCGACGACGGTCTGCTTGACCACGTCGCCGGTGTTGCGGTTGAAGCGGGTCATGTCGGGGGTGGTGACCGCGCCGACGATGTACGAGCCGGCCACGATGGTCGCGCCGGTGGCGATGGAGAGGTGGGCGCCGAAGGGCGCGGCCGTCACCAGGTCGCCGATGTGGTGCCGGGAGAACTCGACGGCCATGGCCCAGCCCGCGAGACCGAGGAACGCGGGCACGGTGACGAACGCGGTCCAGCCCATGACGCGGAAGCCGCGCAGGACCAGCGCGGTGACGCCGAGGCCGCAGACCAGACACCAGGCCCAGAGGGGCAGCGCGGGCACGATGGAGTGCAGTCCGGCCGCGAACACCGCCGTCTGCACCCCGAACCAGCCGAACAGGCTGACCGCGATGACGAGCCCGATCAGGGTGGACCCGTAGCGGCCGAAACCTGTCCAGCGGACCAGCATCGAGGTGGAGAGGCCCTCCTTCATGCCGGCGATGCCGACGAAGATGCAGACGACCTCCAGGATCACCGAGCCGAGCGTGAACGCCCAGAACGCGCCCCAGAAGGAGAGACCGGCGCCGAGCGTGGCGCCCAGCAGGAACTGGGTCAGGTCGGAGAGCTGGCCGAAACGCTGCACGGCGACGTTGAACCAGGAGTAGCGGGCCGAGCGCGGCACCCGCTCCAGCGGGTAGTCCTCGTCCTGCTGCTGCGGCTCGGCGGTCTCGGTGGGTGGCTGCGGCTTCGGCCGCGCTGCGGGCTGGGTCATGGGGACGGTCCTCGGGTGGCGGGGCGGGCGGGGGTAGGGCGGAGGGGCGCGGCAGCACGGCGGTGGGCTGCTCCGCGGGGAGGGGGAGAGAGGGAACGACGGGTCTCAGAGCGGGAGGGGCGGTCCCGCGGCCCGGGCGCGCAGGAGCACCGCGCCCGGCAGATACGGCACCGGCAGATCCGGTTCGGACCGGGTCTCCACGCGCCGGGGATCGGCACCGGCCCGTACGGCCCCGGCCCTGGCCAGATCCCGTACCTCGTCGCGCACGGCGTCGAGCCGACGGCCGGGGCCGCGCGTGACGATACGGTCGTACTGGCCGCCGACCGGGCTGGCCGCCGCGCCGAACGCTCCGGCGACGCCGCCGTGTTCGGGCCGTACGACGTCGAATCCGGTCAGTACGCGGCCGGGCACGCCGTCCGCGCCGCCGCCCACCAGGACCAGCGGCAGGAGTCCGGCGGCGGGCCGCATCCGGTCGGCGGCCTCGGCCAGCTCGCGGTGCGCGTCGGCGGGCACGGTGATCAGGTCCGGGAAGCGCAGGCTGACGGGTACGCCGCCGAAGCGCTCACCGGGTCCTGCCTCCTGCGGGTAGCCACCGGTCAGGGCGCCGACCCGGGCGCGGCGGCCGCCGATGTCGGCGACCACGGCGTCACCGAGACCGGCCAGGAGCCCGGCGCCCCGGATGGTGCAGGCGGGACCGCTGCCCAGGCTGAGTCCGGGCTGGCGGCGCAGGTACTCCAGACTCATGAGCGTGCCGTCGCTGCGGGTGACGAGTACGGCGGCGCCGGGCGCGAGGCCGAGGCGCGGCAGCGTGGCGGTCAACTCGTCGGCGACCCGTGCCACCAGGACGGACAGGGCGGCGTCGAGGACCGTGGCGTTCTCACGGTGCAGCAGGCTGAGCGTGCCGACGTCGCTGGAGAGCAGGACGGTCGTGTCGGGGCCGGTCTCGGCGCGCAGGATCTCGGCCGCCTCCCGCTCCTGCCCGCCGTCGGCGGGCGAGAACACGGCGGTGACGGCGAACGCCTCGGCGCGGCCCGCGAGCGCGGCGCCGAACCGGGCGACGGCCTCCCGGTCGAGCGGCGTGGTGTCGCGGGGGGACAGGCCCCCGCCGCCCCGTACGTTGGCGGTGCCCGCGCACACGGCGTCGCGCAGCGCCGCGGGCCAGCCGAACAGCGGCCGGACTGCGTCCGCGGCGGCGCCGCCCACGCGCAGCACCCCGACCCGGGCCAGTCCTTCGCGTTCCCGGACCGCGCGGGCGGCGACCCGCAGCCCAACGGCGAGCTGGGCGGCCCGGCGCCGGGGCTCGGCGGGGAGCGCGCCGACCGCGGCGGCGAGCGAGCCGACGGCGTCACCGGCGATCGAGGGGACCTTGACGGCCCGGACCGCCCGGCCGCCCTCCAGCAGGACCGCGTCGGTGTTGGTGGGCCCGACGTCCACGCCGAGGATCATGGTGTGCCTCCCCCGGGCCGGTGGCCGGGTGCGGCCGAGGAGGCGCCGGGCGCGCCGTCCGGGGCGAGCCCCGGACGGCCGTCGGCGACGAGCGGCGCGGCATCCTCGGGAACGGTCCCCGAGAGGTCCGCGGGGCCGAGCCCCGGCAGACCGAAGGCGGACGGGCCGGCCAGCCGCAGCCCTTCCGGCGTGTACCAGACCGGGGCGGAGGGCAGCGTGACGAGGTGCACGCGCAGCCCGTAGCGGACCTCCTCGACCGGGACGGCCCAGCCGGTCCGCACATCGACCAGCGCGATCACGTCCGGGACGACGGCGAGCGCGGTGCCGTCCTCCAGGGCGGCGACGAACTCGCTGCGGGCCTCGACGAGGACCAGTCGCCCGGCGTCGGGTCCGGCGCCCTCCAGCAGGACGGCGGTGGCGTCGTCGCCGTCCGCGTCCCGCGTGGCGTACCGGCGGACCGAGGAGACCTTGCCGGTGAGCAGGGGCTCCGGTCCTTCGCCGCGGCCGAGGGCGAGGGCCCGCGTGACCGATCCGGTGACGGCGTGGCGGGCCGCCTGCCCGGCGGTGAGGGGGTAGTCGGCGGACGCGGCGCGCCCGCCGAAGGCGTCGAGGGTGGCGCGGGCGAAGCGTTCGAGGTGCGCGCCGTCGACACCGTCGACGACGACGGTGCGACCGTGCTCGTCGACGAGGACGGCCGGGCAGGGGCGCAGTCCGGCCAGTTCCAGCACGTTCTGGTCCATGCGGGGAAAGGCGCGGCCCATCGAGTCGGCGTCGAGCAGCGGCAGTCCCAGCCGGGCCGCCCAGGCGACGGCGGCACAGCCGTTGAGGCCGCCGATCTCGCTGCTCATCACCGCGGCCACCGGGGCGCCGTGCAGGTCCTCGAAGCGGGCGCGCAGCCGCGCGGGCTCGTCCCGGCCGCCGATCCGCTCGGCGGCGACCGCGGGCGAACCCACCAGCCCGACGGGCATGACCAGCGCGTCGTCGGGCAGGCCGGACGGGTCGACGACACGCACCGGACCGCATTCCTCGATCGCCTGTCCGGCGACGGGCAGCGTCACATCGGCGGGGCCGCCGCCGCCCGATCCCAGGACGGCACAGCCTCGCGCGAAGTCGGCGAGCGCTCCGGCGTCCATGTGCATGCGTTCCAGCGTAGGGAGGCGCAAGGCGCGCCGCCTGGGCCATCGGCCCCCTCTTCGGCCTCCTGGTGTGCTCACGGCACACTGGTGGGATGCCGAACATCCTGGAACTCCTCTCCTCCCCCGGTCTGGACGGGCTGCGCCCGTTGGTGGGGCCGCTCGACGCGGTGGAGGTGACGGGGGTGCGCCTGGAGCCGCGCCCGGACCGGCTCGCCGCCCTGCCCGCGGGGACGGTCGCCGTGCTGCTGGCGCCGCTGCCCGGGCATCTGCTGGACGTGGCGGTACGGGACGCCGCGGCGGCGGGCGCCGCGGCGCTGGTCCTGACGGGGGTGGCCCAGGCGCCGCACGGACTGCCCGCCGAGGTGACGGCCACCGCACGGGCGCTCGCCGAACGGGGCCGGGTCGCGGTGCTGTACGCGGGCGGGGACCTCGCCGCCCTCGTGGTGGCGGTGGAACGGGCGGTGGCCGGGTCCGCCGCGGACGCGCTCGCCCGGGTCGCCGCCGCCGCGCGCGAGGTGACGGCGGTGGCGGGCGACCCGGAGCGGGTGGCCTCGGCGGCGTCCCGGGCCCTGGGGGTGCCCGTGGAGCTGCGGACGGCGGGCCCGGGCGAGGAGGGCGCGTCGGCCGCCGGTCCGGACGGCGACATCCGGCTCGCCGCCCCGCCTCGCCCCGGCCACGCGGGGGCGGCGGTGCGTTCCGTGCTGGCGCTGGCGGCCCTCGCGGCGGCGGGCGGCGGGCACGGCGACGTCCCCGTGCGCTCCCGCGGCCGGCTGCTCGCCGAACTGCTCGTGGCCCCGCGCGACCAGGCCGCCCGGCTGGCCGCCCGGGGCCGGGCACTGGCGCTCCCGGTGGACGGCTGGCACATGGCGTTGCGGGTGGAGGCCGCCGGCCTCGATGCCGCCGACCGGCCGAGGGTGCTGGACGCGGTGATGTCCCGGGCCCTGACGCTGCTGCGTTCCTGGGACGGTCCGGCGGCACAGCCCTCCGGCGCCGCGCCCCCGTCCGCCGACGCCGTCCAGTGGAACGCCGCTCTGGTCGACGACGCCCTCGTGCTGCTCGGCACCTGGCCCGCCGACCCGGGGCCGGACGGGCGGCGCGCGACCCTGGCCCGGGCCCGCCGCGCGGTGGACCGGCTGGCCGGGCTGCGTCCGGAGGCCGGACTGCGGTGCGGCGTGGGCTCGCCCCACCGGGGTCCGCTGGGCATCCGCACCTCGGCCCGGGAGGCGCGGGCCGCCGTGCCGCGCGGCCTCGGCCCGACGGTGGCCGCGCACGACGCGGTGGGGCTCGACCGGATGCTGCTGGAGTGGTACGCCTCCGACACCGCGCGCGAGGCGGTCGCCGAACTTCTCGCCCCCGTACTGGCGTTGGGCCCGGAGCGTGCCGAGCCGCTGCTGCGCACGCTCCAGGGCTATCTGGACCACAACAATTCGCCCGGCCGCGCCGCCGAGGCCCTGCATCTGCACCGGAACGCGGTGGGCGCCCGCATCCGCAAGGTGGTCCGGCTGACGGGCGCCGACCTGAGCGATCCGGACGTCCGCCTCGCCCTCCAACTGGCCTGCCGCGCGAGCCTGTCGGCGCCGCACGACGAACCGCCCGCCGCCGGTGGCTGAGCGCGACGGCGGCCACCGGTCCGCGTCCCCGCTTCGAGGGGAAAGCGAACCGGCCCCCGTTCGACGTTGGTTGACGCCACGCCGACTCGGCTGCTCCCACTGGGCGGCTGGTTCCTCGACTTCGGCTGGTCACCCGCGACCCCATCGACTTCGCTCGCGTGTGGTCCGCGTCGTGTCGTCCCCGACCGCTTCCGCGTCAGCACGTCGCACGACCGACCCACCGCAGCACGAGATGGGGCCCTGCCGTGCCCGTCGAGTTTCCCGGCATCGCGGCGACCGACGAAGGTTCCGGGGTCGAGCCCCGCTCCGGGGCCTCGTTCGACGAGGAGTGCACGCTCCGGCCGACCCGGGAGAAGACGCACCGGACCCTGGCGCGGATCAGGACCCGCCGGGCCGCAGCGCCGTCACTCGCGGACCGCGCCGGAGAACACCGGTTCCGGGCGGCTCCTCGCGGTGGCCGCGGAGGGCGAGCGCCACGACCGGGCGTCGTGGACGCCGACCGCGGCGGAGACGGGCGGGCCGGCAGCTCCACCGCGTTGACGGGCACGCCGGGGACGGTGGCGCGGGCGCTGCTGGACCACGACGACCCGGGCGTGGAGATCCTGCCCGCGCGCGGCTACGACCTGCCGGACGACGCGATCGACTTCGGACGGCACGTCATCCCGCTCGTCCGCGAGGAAGTTGCCGGGCGGGACGCGGCACGCGCCGCCTGACACGACGCACCGCCGGATGGGGGCCGGGCGCACCCCGCCCGCCCCCCATCCGGACGACGTCGGACATCGAACCGGGTCCCGGCGCGCGCCCCGTCCGGGGCGCGCACGTACGCCGCCCCGGAGACCGGTCGCGCGGCCGCGTCGCCCGGAAGAAGCGGCAGCTACCCCGGACCCCGGGTCACCCCACGGAGCTGTAGGCGACCACCCCGCGCAGCACCGCGTCCACCGCCTTGCGCGCGTTGCGCGCGACCGTGCTGCCGTCCCGGGGCGCCGCGGCCTCGATCTGGCCCAGCACGTCGATCACCTGCTTGCACCACCGGACGAAGTCCCCCGCGGGCATCTCCGCCTCGTTCAGCACCTCGTCCAGCGTGCGTCCCGACGCCCACATGTAGACGGCCCAGGCGAAGCCCAGATCGGGCTCGCGCTGCCCGACCCCCTCCGCCTGATTGATCTTGAATTCCTCCTCCAGGGCATCGAGTCGGCCCCAGATCCGGACCGTCTCCCCCAGCGCGGCCCGCGCGGGCCCCGACGGCAGCTTGGGCGCCACGGCGTCATCGGCCTGCCGCGCCTCGTACACCAACGCCGAGACGCATGCCGCGAGTTCGGCGGGGTTCAGGCCCTCCCACACGCCGTCCCGCAGGCATTCGCTGGCCAGCAGGTCCAGTTCCCCGTAGAGGCGGGCGAGCCGCCGCCCGTGCTCGGTGACCTCGTCGCTCCGCAGGTAGTCGAGCTCGGTGAGCAGCGCGACGATGCGGTCGAAGGTCCGGGCGATCGTGTTCGTCCGGCCCTCGATGCGGCGCTCCAACTGCTTGGTGTCGCGCCGCAGTCGGTGGTAGCGCTCGGCCCACCGGGCATGGTCCTCGCGCTCGTCGCACCCGTGGCAGGGGTGGGCGCGCAGGGCCGCCCGCAGCCGGGCTATCTCCCGGTCGTCGGCGGCCGGGGACCGTCCCTTGCGGTGCCGCTCCGGCGCGATGTGCCCGGCCTTCGTCCGGAGGGCGGAGGCCAGGTCGCGGCGCGACTGCGGCGAGCGCGCGTTGAACGACTTCGGCACCCGCATCCGCTCCAGCACCTGCACCGGAACCGGGAAGTCGATGGAGGCGAGCCGCTTCACCTGCCGCTCGGCGGTCAGCACCAACGGCCGCGGCCCGTCGTGGTATTCGAGCCCGCGGTGCCCGTGGCCGTTGACCCGGCCGGCCGGCAGACCGGGATCGAGGACCAGCGCCAGTCCGGCGAACTTGCCGGTGGGCACGTGGATGACGTCGCCGGGCCGCAGCTTCTCCAGGGAGGCCGCCGCCTCGGCCCGCCGCTGGGTCGCGCCCTGCTTGGCCAGTTCGTTCTCCCGCTCCTTGAGGTCGCGGCGCAGCCGCGCGTACTCCTCGAAGTCGCCGAGGTGGCAGGTCATGCCCTCGCGGTAGCCCGCGAGCCCCTCCTCGTTGCGCTGGACCTGCCGGGAGATCCCGACCACGGACCGGTCGGCCTGGAACTGCGCGAAGGAGGTCTCCAGCAGCTCGCGCGAGCGGTGCCGCCCGTACTGGTGCACCAGGTTGACGGCCATGTTGTACGAGGGCCGGAAGCTGGACCGCAGGGGGTAGGTCCGGGTGCCCGCGAGCCCGGCCAGCTGCACCGGGTCCATGCCGCGCTGCCACAGGACCACGGCGTGGCCCTCGACGTCGATGCCGCGGCGGCCGGCCCGCCCGGTCAGCTGGGTGTACTCGCCGGGCGTGACGTCGGCGTGCTGCTCGCCGTTCCACTTGACGAGCTTTTCCAGCACGACCGAGCGCGCGGGCATGTTGATGCCGAGGGCGAGGGTCTCGGTCGCGAAGACCGCCTTGACGAGGCCGCGCACGAACAGCTCCTCGACGACCTCCTTGAACGTGGGCAGCATGCCGGCGTGATGCGCGGCGATGCCCCGTTCCAGCCCTTCGAGCCACTCGTAGTAGCCCAGGACGTGGAGGTCCTCGCCGGGGATGGACGCGGTCCGCTCCTCGACGATCTCGCGGACCAGGCGGCGCCCCGCCTCGTCGTTGAGCCGCAGTCCGGCGTGCAGACACTGCTGCACCGCCGCCTCGCAGCCCGCCCGGCTGAAGATGAACGTGATGGCCGGGAGCAGCCCCTCGGCGTCCAGCCGGTCGATCACCTCGGGCCTGGCCGGGGTCCAGATCCGGCCACGCTGGCGGCGCTCGCGCTCCCGGTCCGCCTCGCGGACCATCTTGCCCCGGCGGCGGTCGCGGGGATTGTACGTCCGCTGATTCTCCGTCCGGGCGAGCCGGATGAGGTCGGGGTTGACCTCGCGGCGTGCGGTGCCGCGTCCGCCGTGGTCGCTCTCCTCCTCGAAGAGGTCGTACATCCGGCGGCCCGCGAGCACGTGCTGCCAGAGCGGCACCGGGCGGTGCTCGGCGACGATGACCTCGGTGTCACCGCGGACGGTGTCGAGCCAGTCGCCGAACTCCTCCGCGTTGGACACGGTCGCCGAGAGCGACACGAGCGTCACGGACTCCGGGAGGTGAATGATCACTTCCTCCCAGACGGCGCCCCGGAACCGGTCGGAGAGGTAGTGCACCTCGTCCATCACCACGTAGCCGAGGCCGCGCAGCGCCTGCGAGCCCGCGTACAGCATGTTCCGCAGGACCTCGGTGGTCATGACGACCACGGGGGCGTCGCCGTTGACGCTGTTGTCACCGGTCAGCAGGCCGACCTTGTCGGGCCCGTAGCGTTTGACCAGATCGGCGAACTTCTGGTTCGAGAGGGCCTTGATCGGGGTGGTGTAGAAGCACTTCCGCCCCTGCTGGAGGGCGAGGTGCACGGCGAACTCGCCGACGATCGTCTTGCCCGAGCCGGTCGGGGCGGCGACGAGCACGCCCTTGCCGGCCTCCAGTGCCTCGCATGCCTCGATCTGGTAGGGGTCCAGGTCGAATTCGTACAGCTCCCGGAAGGGCGCGAGTGCGGTGGCCAGCTCGGCGGCACGGATCCGAGAAGCCTGGTATCGCTCAGCGGGTGAGAGGTCCTCTGTCATCTTGCCTACGAGCGTACCCGCCGCCTGTGACAGCGGCTCGATCTTTAAAGTCCGCCTGGAGCACCGGGCGCGAGCACCGTGACCGCGCCCGGTACGCACGTCGCGGTGAGCGGCAGCGCCCCCAGCGGTTCGCCATCCGCGTAGGCGGTGACACCGGCCGCGGACAGTTCGACCGAGGAGGCCCGGTACACGGTCACCGCGGGGTGGCCGAGATGCGTTCCCCGGTAGACCCGGGGGAAGACCCTCAGGAGCGTGGCGCGGCTGCAGTTCCCGACCACGACCACGTCGAAGAGCCCGTCGTCCATGACGGCGTCCGCACACATCCGCATGCCGCCGCCGTACGACGTCCCGTTGCCGACGGCGACGAGCGTCGCCTCGATCTCCCGCACCGGCCCGTCGTCCAGCCGCAGCCGGTACGGGATCGGCCGGAACGCGGCGAGTTCGGCGAGGATCGCGAGGTCGTACTTGAACCGCCCGCCCACGAAACGCATCCGGTTGCCGCGGTCGTTGACCCGGGAGTCGAAGCCGGAGGCGAGCACGGACCCGAACCACCGGTCCCCGACCCTGCCGAGGTCGATCTCGCGGACACCGCCGCCCTTGAGCGCCTCGGCGGCCAGCCGTCCGGCGGCGGCCGGGTCCACGACCGGCACCCCCAGCGCCCGGGCGAAGTCGTTCCCGGTGCCCACGGCGACGACGCCGAGCGGGGTCGTCGTCCCGGCGACGGCCTGGAGGGCGAGGGACATCATGCCGTCCCCACCGACGGCGATCAGTGCGCCGGTGCCCCCCGCGACGGCCTCGCGGGCCCGTCGCAGTGCGTCGTCGGCGTCCTCGCCGAGGACGGTGCGCACGGAGAATCCCGCGTCCCGCAACGCGGACGCGGCCGGCTGCGCGGCACGCGCGCCCCGGCCGCGTCCCGCGGTGGGATTCACGAAAAGGGTGATCTCGCTGGTCACCCGGGGACCCTACAGGTCAGGTGATGTCGTCGTAACCGTTCACCCGGTCACGGTCCGGGCTCGTCGGGTGCGGCAGGGCGCCGCGGGACGCGACCGACTCGACCTCTCCGATGTCCGCGGGGGTCAGATCCAGCTCCGACGCCTCGTCGTCGCCCGGGCCCGCCGCCTCGCGCCGCGCCTTGCGCCGGTCGTTGACGAGGGAGATCCCCGTGGCCAGGAAGTACAGGACCCAGATCGGTCCGGCGAGCAGCAGCATGCTGACCGGATCGGTGCTGGGAGTGGCCACCGCCGCGAAGACCGTGATCCCCATGATCATGCCCCGCCACCAGCCGAGCATCCGCTTGCCGGTGAGGATCCCGCCGAAGTTGAGCATCACGAGCAGCAGGGGCAGCTCGAAGGCGAGCCCGAAGACCACGACCATGCGCGTGATCACATCCAGCAGTTCGTCCAGAGGCAGCTGGTTGTCGAGATCGGCGGGTGAGAAGTCCAGGAGCACCCGCGCCATCGTGGGCAGGGTCTTGTACGCGAAGAAGGCCCCGGCGAGGAACAGCGGGAAGCCCGCGCCCACGAAGACGAGGGAGTACTTCTTCTCGTGCCTGTGCAGCCCGGGCGCGACGAAGGCCCACAGCTGGTACAGCCAGATCGGCGAGGAGACGACGATGCCCGCCATCAGGGAGACCTTGAGGGCCAGCGTGAACGGGGTGAGCAGACCGTTCAGGACGATGCGCGCGCAGGTGCCGTCTTCCTTCTTGGCGAGTTCGGCGAAGCTCGACTCGCAACCGACCGACTTCAGTACCGGGTTGGTGAAGACCTCGACGATCCCCTTGTAGAAGAAGGCGGCGACGATCGTGACGACGACGATCCCCAGCAGCCCCTTCGCCAACCGGTTACGCAGCTCGCGCAGGTGCTCCACCAGGGGCATGCGGCCCTCTGGGTCCCTCTCCTGCTTGCGGGAAGACTTGAGCAACCCACGTCCTCATCTCGTGCAGCAGGCCGTCACCGAATCCCCGGCGCCTGCGTCGGCCCGTTACTGTCAGCGCTTGGTCGAGTCGGTCGGCTCGGCGACCGGGCGGGAGCTGGTCACGTCACCCGGCGCGGCCTTGATGGTACGCGGGGCGGCCTGGTCCTGGGCCTGGTCGTTGGCCGCCGGCTCGGCCGGGGTGGCCGACGGGCCGCTCTCGGACTTCATCGCCTTGGCCTCGCTCTTCAGGATGCGGGCGGACTTGCCCAGCGAGCGAGCCATGTCAGGAAGCTTCTTCGCGCCGAACAGCAGAACAATGACGACGAGGATCAGGATGATCTCGGGAGCGCCGATTTTTCCGAACATAAGCGTGTACCTTCTCACCGAGGCAGCCGGGGTGGGGCGGATCGAACAACGGGCGTCCGATCGTCGTACTGTCAGCGATCGTATCCCGCGGTAGTGAACACGGGGCAATACCCGTGCGTCCCCGCGGTGACGGCCCACGCCTCGCTCTGCGGGCCGCTCGAGCAGCGTACCCCCCGAGTCCGGGAAACAGGAGGGCACGCCCTGGACGACCGATCGGCCCTGGTCACCGCCTCACACGAACGCGTGGCGGCGCGACTGCCGTGCCCCTGTCACCCGGGGGCGTACGTCCGCGGCGGAGCCCGGCTGGGGCGCGTTTCGCAAGTGCTGTCGTCCGCCCGCAGGGCGGCGCCCGCGGCGTCCGGTGCGGTGCATCGCGAGGCGGAGGCCCGTCCTCGTGCGGGGCGTACATGGACGATCCCGACGACGTGGCGAGGCGCCGTGCCAGATGCCGCGGGCCGGACGGCACTTTCGCAACACGCCCTAGCGCAGCGCCTCGCCCGTGGCGGCGAGGTCCGTCGCGGCCCGTTCGAGGTCCTCCGCGGCACGGTTGATGCGCTGAGTGGTCAGCGTCACCTGCCGCCCCAGTCGCTGGACCTCGATGAAGACCCTGACGGCCAGCACGCCCAGAACGGCGATCCCGAGGAAGCCCAGGGCGATGGCGAGCATGGGCCAGAACATGCGGGGATCCTCGATGTGTCGGGGCCTCGGAGAATTCCGGGGACGGTGGCGGGTGACCGGTGACCGGTGACGGGTGGTGGACATGGGACGCGGAGGGAACCGGAGCCCGGAGCGGCCGGTACCGGGAGTGGAGCTAGTGCCGTGACCGGCGAGGTTCGCGACGGGGCAAACGTTGCCGGGAGCGGCACTAGAGACTGCTGTGGAGGCGCAGCGTCCGTACCCCGCCGTGGGTGAGGAGCTCGACTATCCGCTCCCCCGCGGGCTTGCGGACGGCCGAGCCGCACTCCGGGCAGGTGAAGGAGTAGAACGTGGTGCGGCGGCTGGCGCCCACGGCGAGCCGGATCGCCCCGGCCGTCAGCTCGAACCGCTCCCGGCAGTCCGGACAGGCCGCCTTGAAGCGCACGGAGTCCGGGACCACCACGGTCGGCACACCTGACATCGCAGACATATCGCTCACATCTCCCTCGAATGTCCGCTCAGACCGGGTCGTCATAGGCGGCGAGTGCGGCACGGGCCGCCTCCTGGGCACTCCGCGCCAGCTCCGGCGGGGAGACGATGCGCCCCTCCCCGCCGAGCCGCAGCGCGAGCCTGCGCAGCGAGGCCGGGTCGGGGGTGCGCAGGGCGATCCGCAGCCCGCCGTCCGGGAGTTCCCGGGCGGTGTCGTGCGGGTAGTACTCAGCGACCCACCGCCCGCCGGGACCGACCTCGACCACGACCTCCGGGTCCTCGGCCGCGGGCTGGACCAGTCCCTCGGACAGGTCGCGCAGTTCGAGCTCCGGCGGTGCGGCCGGTTCGTCCAGCAGCCGGATCGCGGCGACCCGGTCGAGGCGGAAGGTGCGCCGGTCCTCGGACGACCTGCACCACGCCTCCATGTACGTGTGGCCCACGGCGAACAGCCGGATCGGGTCCACCTCGCGCTCGGTGAGCTCGTCGCGCGCGGGCGAGTAGTAGCGCAGCCACAGCCTGCGCCGCTCCGAGATCGCCCGGTCGACCTCGGCGAAGACACCGCCCTCGGACTCGAAGGTGACCGAGAGCCTCGAACTGGCCGCCCCCACCTCACCGGCCGCGGTCTCCAGCTTCGCGGTGGCCCGCAGCAGCGCCTGCCGGTCGCTCTCGCGCAGGCCCGGCAGCGTGGCCACGGCGCGGGCGGCGACCAGGAGCGCCGTCGCCTCGTCGGCCGCGAGCCGCAGCGGCTCGGCGACGTCGTCGGGGTTGTGCCACCAGATCCGCTCGCCGTCGGTGTCGATGTCCAGCAGGTCGCCGCCGCGGAAGCTCGTCCCGCACATGGGCAGCACGTCGAGGTCCGAGATCAGCTCGTCCTCGGTGATGCCGAAGGCGCGGGCGACGTCCTGGACGTGGGCGCCGGGACGCTCGCGCAGATAGGTGACCAGGGAGAGCATCCGCCGGGTCTGGTCGATCGCGTTCGTGGCCATGAACGGGCCCCCTTCAGTCCTTGGCCACGGCGCGCAGCCGTTCCACCACGTCGGCCCGCAGGTCCGCGGGTTCCTCCACGACGACGTCCGGGCCGAACTCGACGAGCCAGGCGTCCAGTCCGTGCCCGTACGGAATCTCCAACTCGTCCCACCCGTTCCCGAGTTCCCGGACCGAAACGGCGCGCGAGCGCAGCGGGTATCCGGCGCCGGTGCGCAGCCTGATCAGCGCGGTCCGGGTGGCAGTCTCCCCCGCCCAGCTCTCCACGGTCTCACGGACGGTTACGACGTCGGGCACCTCGGCGGTGAACGTGCCGGCCGCCCGCGAGCGCACCTTGCCGGTGATCCGGGAGAGGCGGAAGACCCGCTCGGCGCGGCGGTCCCGGTCCCAGCCGGCCAGGTACCAGTGGCCGCGCCAGCACTCCAGGGTCCACGGCTCGACGTGGCGCGTCTCGGGCCGGGCGGCGTTGGCCTTGCGGTAGTCGAAGGTCACCGGGCGGCGGTCCCGGCAGGCCAGCATCAGCGGCTCGAACGCGGCCTCGTGCACGGGGATGCGGGGTTCGAGGGCGCTGTGCACCTCGTACGTGTCCTCGGTCTCCGGCATCCCGGCCGCCCGGAGCTTCTGCAGCGCGCCGCTGGCTGCACCGGCCAGCCGCGCCTGCTGCCAGACCTTCGCGGCCAGCCCGAGCGCGGCGGCCTCCTCGGCGTCCAGCGTGATCGGGGGGAGGCGGTTGCTGTCGCGGCGGGCGAGGTACCCGGTGTCGCCGTCCAGGTTCTCCACGGTCTCGATGACCAGACCGAGTTCGCGCAGGTCGTCCTTGTCGCGCTCGAACATCCGGTTGAAGGCATCGTCGGAGCCCGCTTCCAAGTACGCCTCGATGGACCCCCGGAGCTCACGCTTGCTCAGCGGGCGCCTCGTTCCCAGCAGGCACAGGGCCAGGTTCATCAGCCGCTCGGCCTTGGCGATCGCCATCGACGCCCTTTCTTCTCCGCTCTACGATCGTCGACCGTACCGCTCCCCGCTTCCGGGACAAAAGCGAGGGCCCGCACCTTGCGGCACGGGCCCTCGTCGCGTAGAGGCGCGGATCAGACGGCGACCAGGTCGCAGACGAAGATCAGCGTCTCGCCGGGGGCGATGCGGCCGCCACCGGCGCCGCGGTCGCCGTACGCGAGGTGCGCGGGGATCGTCAGCTGGCGGCGCCCGCCGACCTTCATGCCCTGCACGCCCCGGTCCCAGCCGGAGATGACCTGCCCGGCACCGAGCTGGAACCGCAGCGGGGTGCCGCGGTTCCAGGAGGCGTCGAACTCCTCACCTGTGGAGAAGGCCACGCCCACGTAGTGGACCGAGACGTTGTCGCCCGCCTTGGCCACCGCGCCGTCGCCCTCCCAGATGTCCTTGATCTCCAGGTCGGCCGGCGGCTCGCCACCCGGGAAGTCGATCTCGGGCTTCTCGATGCTCACTGAGTTGCTCCTCTTGATGATGAACTGCGCAACCGGGACAGTCTTACATCTTCGCCAGCAGGTCCACGGCGAAGACCAGCGTGGACTTCGCCGGAATGGTCTGCTGCGCCTGGTCGCCGAATCCCTGGTCCGGCGGGACGACGAGGAGCACGCGGCTGCCGATCTTCTTGCCGACCAGCCCGTTCTTGAGGCCCTTCAGGGTGACCTGGGCGAGCGGGAAGGTCTGCGTACGGCCCGTGGTGTACGTGCTGTCGAACGTCTTGCCGTCCTTCCACACCAGGCCCACGTAGTGCACGATGACGCTGTCGGTGTCCTTCACGACCTCGCCCTTGGACTCCAGGACGTAGTTGGAGACCAGCTTCGACGGCGGGGTGCTCTTGGACGGGATGGTGACCTTCGGGGCCTTGCCGTCGGTGTTGGTGCCGACCTTGGGCAGGTCGGCGTCTTCCTGGGCGACCTCGGTGCCCTTGGCGGAGACCGGGATCTGTGTCGCCTTCAGGATGTCGACGACGAAGACGAGGGTGGAGTTGGGCTTGATGTCGCCCTGGCCCTGTGCGCCGTAACCGAGGTCCGGCGGGATGACCAGCTGGACCCGGCTGCCGACCTTCTTGCCGACCAGGCCCTTGTCCCAGCCCTGGATGACCATCCCGGCGCCGAGCGTCAGATCGAACGGCTTGCGGTCGAAGCTGTTGTCGAAGGGCTTGTCGGAGTCCCAGGACTGGCCGAGGTAGTTGACCTGGACCGCCTCGCCGTTCTTGACCTCGGGACCGTCGCCCTGGCTGAGGACCTTCGTCTTCAGCTCCTTGGGCGGGTTACCGGAGCCCTTGGACAGGGTGGGTTTCTCCCCGAACTTCGCCCCCGCGGTGATCGCGGGGAACTCGGAAGCGGAGCCATTGTCGTTGCCACAGGCCCCTGTCAGCAGCAGCAGGGGGACGACGAGAAGGCCGGCAAGTCGGCGCACGTGTTCCTCAGATCTCAGACGGCACGGTCGGTTGGGTCCCCGCCACTCTAGGACGTGCGCGGGGCCCCGTACGAGAAACGTACGGGGCCCGCGTCGTGTCACCGTCCGGGGAGGTGCCGTGCCGGATCACATCCCCGCGATCAGCTTCTCCACCCGGTCGTCCACCGAGCGGAACGGGTCCTTGCACAACACGGTGCGCTGCGCCTGGTCGTTGAGCTTGAGGTGGACCCAGTCGACGGTGAAGTCCCGCCGCTGCTCCTGGGCCCTGCGGATGAAGTCGCCGCGCAGCCGCGCCCTGGTCGTCTGCGGGGGCACGGACTTGCCCTCGAAGATCTTCAGGTCGTTGCAGACCCGGTCGGCCTGCCCCTTGCGCTCCAGCAGGTAGTACAGACCACGACGGCGGTGGATGTCGTGGTAAGCGAGGTCTATCTGGGCGACCCGCGGGTGCGACATCGTCATGTTGTGCTTGGCCCGGTACCGGTCGATGAGCTTGTACTTCATCACCCAGTCGATCTCGGTGTCGATCCGGTCCAGGTCCTGGGTCTCGATCGCGTCGAGCGCACGCCCCCACAGGTCCAGGACCCGGGCGACCGTCCCGGTGCGGATGCCGCGGCGGTCGACGAAGTCGACGGCCTTCTCGTAGTACTCGCGCTGCACCTCGATGGCGGACGCCTCACGCCCGCTGGCCAGCCGCACCTTGCGCTGCCCGGTGGTGTCGTGGCTGACCTCGCGGATGGCCCGGATCGGGTTCTCCAGCGTCAGGTCCCGCATCACCGTGCCCGCCTCGATCATGCGGAGCACCAGGTCGGTCGCGCCGACCTTGAGCAGCATCGTCGTCTCGGACATGTTGGAGTCGCCGACGATGACGTGGAGACGGCGGTACCGCTCCGCGTCCGCGTGCGGTTCGTCCCGCGTGTTGATGATCGGGCGGGACCGGGTCGTGGCGGAACTGACGCCCTCCCAGATGTGCTCGGCACGCTGGCTGACGCAGTAGACCGCGCCGCGCGGCGTCTGGAGCACCTTGCCCGCGCCGCAGATCAGTTGCCTCGTGACGAGGAAGGGAATCAGGATGTCCGCGAGCCGGGAGAATTCTCCGTGCCGGGCCACGAGATAGTTCTCGTGACATCCGTAGGAGTTTCCCGCCGAGTCGGTGTTGTTCTTGAAGAGGTAGACGTCGCCCGCGATTCCCTCCTCGTGCAGGCGGCGTTCGGCATCGACGAGCAGACCTTCGAGAATACGCTCACCGGCCTTGTCGTGGGTGACCAGTTCGGTCAGGTTGTCGCATTCGGGGGTTGCATATTCCGGATGCGATCCCACGTCGAGGTAGAGGCGGGCGCCGTTCCGCAGGAAGACATTGCTGCTGCGGCCCCATGACACGACACGGCGGAAGAGGTAGCGCGCCACTTCGTCAGGGGACAGTCGGCGCTGTCCCCTGAACGTGCACGTGACGCCGTACTCGTTCTCCAGCCCGAAAATGCGGCGGTCCATGACTGAACATTACGCCTTATGGCCTGAGCTGAAACCGGGTTCGACAGCACCGTTTCGATCATTTTCCGATCTGCGCACCGCGACACCCGTGCTCGCGGGAACTGCGAGGACCTTTTTCGTGGCCAGGAGAACGAGCAGCGCCGCCACCCCACTGGCCCCGGTCACGACGAAGCCCCATGTCGTCCCGCCCCCCTCGACGGCCGGGCCCGCCACGGCCGTGCCCACCGCCGCGCCCACCCCGAAGGTCGTCACCAGCCAGGAGAACGCCTCGGTCACCGTGCCGCGCGGCGCGTGCCGGTCGACGACGATGAACGAGCAGGCGATCGAGGGCGCGAGGAAGACGCCCGCGAGGGCCGCCAGGACGGTCATGGCGACCACCCCCGGGGTCAGCATCAGCGGCAGGTAGCCCAGCGCCAGCAGCGCCACGAGGTACCGCAGCCGGCGCTCCGGGGTCCCGGCCCACTGCCGCGCCCCGTACACCGCGCCGCCGGTCAGCGCGCCCAGGCCGAGCGCGGCCATCAGCCAGCCGTACACCGACTCCCGGCCGTGGTCGTCGGCGTACGCCACCGCGGCGACGGTGATCGACCCCAGGGCGAGTCCGACGAAGAAGAACGCGCCGAGCAGCGCCAGCAGCCCCGGTGAGCGCAGCGCGCCCAGCCAGTGCGCCTCGCGGGGCGCGGAGCGCCAGGCCCGGGAGGGTTCGCAGAGCACGACGGAGAGCGCCCCCAGGACCCCCAGGCCGTTGATGACGAGCAGGGCCGCGGCGGGCGACCAGAGGGACACCAGGAGCGTCACCAGCAGCGGCCCCAGGGTGAACATGACCTCCTGGGCGACGGCGTCCATGGCGTACGCCCGGTGCACCCGCTCCTCGCCGCCCAGCACCGACGGCCACAACGCCCGCAGACCGCCCTCCAGCGGCGGGGTGAACACCCCCGCCACGATCACGGCCGCGAAGGCCGGCGCCAGCGACCCGGTGCCCGTCAGCGCCAGCATCACCATGCCGAGCGCCGACACCACGGCGGCGGGCAGCTGGACGCGCGGCTGGCCGTACAGGTCCACGGCCCGGCCCAGCAGCGGCTGACCGACCGCGGTGGACAGCCCGTACACGGCCGCGAGCGCCCCGGCGAGGGTGTAGCTCCCGCCCTCGGCCCGGGTGAACAGCACGATCGCGATGTGGGCGGTGCCGCTGGGCAACCGGCCCACCAGGGTTCCCGCCAGCAGCCTGGCGGCATGCCGCGCCCGGAGGACGTCCAGATATCCGGCGGCCATGTCCCGTCCCTCTCCTCGCGCGCCTTCCGGCACCATGGGGTTTTACGTATAACGACGAGGGTCATACGTACCATGTGACCAGTCCGCAGGTCCACCGCACGGCGCCTGCCCCGACCGGCCCGGAGGCCCGAGTGACCAGCGCACGGACGCCCGCATCCGCCCGGCCCACCAGCCGGGACGTCGCACGGGCCGCGGGCGTCTCGCAGGCCACCGTCTCCCTGGTGCTCGGGGACAAGTGGCGCGGCCGGGTCTCCGAGGCGACCGCCGCCCGGGTGCGGCACGCCGCCGACGGCCTCGGCTACCAGCCCAACCTGGCCGCCCGCCAGCTGCGCCTCGGCCGCACCAGGACGGCGCTGCTGGTCGTGCCGGCGCTCACCAACGAGTTCTTCGCCCGCGTCCACGCCGGCGCCGCCGCCGTCGCCGCGGAACACGGCTTCGGGGTCGTCCTCTACCCGTCCCCCGAGGGCGTCGGGCCGGCCAGGGACCCCTTCGCCTCGGCACGTGCCTCCCTGGACGGGGTGATCGCCTCGTCGATGGCCGCGGGCGCGCTCGACGCGCTGCGCGGCGCGGACCTGCCGCTGGTCATGCTCGACAGCGACCCGGCGGACACCGGTGTCGCGGCCCGGGTCAATCTGGACATCGCCGACGGCATGCGGCAGGTCGCGGAGCATCTGCTCGCGCTCGGTCACCGCCGCTTCGTCCATCTGGCGGCGGCGGTCGACTCCTGGACGTTCGCCGTCCGCGCCCGGGCGCTGCACGACACCGTGGGGGCGGTGCCCGGCACCTGCGTACGGACCGTCGAGGCGGCGCTCGACGTCCATGCCGGGCGCGAGGCCGCGCAGCGGGCGCTGGCGGCCCCGGGGCCGCGTCCCACGGCAATCGTGTGCGACGACGACGTCCTCGCCGCAGGCGCCTGCAAGACCGCCCGCAGGCTCGGTCTCCGCGTCCCCGACGACCTGTCGGTCACCGGCTTCAGCGGTCTGGCCCTCTCCGTGGCCGTCGAGCCGGAGCTCACCACCGTGCGGCTGCCCGCGGAGCGGGTGGGCGAGCGCGGCATGGCCGCCCTGCTCGCGGTCCTGGACGGCCGCCCCGCCGAGCCGGGGAGCCTGCCCGTGCGCCTGGTGGCACGGGGCTCGTCGTCGGCGGCACCGCAGGACGCCGGGCACGCGTGACGGTGCCCCGGCCCGCCGGAAGGGCGGACCGGGGCACCGGAGGGTCGCTTACTCCACGTCCCCGCCGGAGTCGGCGGGCCTGGCGGTGTCCGTCGTGCTCGCGGGCGGTTCGGCCGCCTCACCGGACTCGTCGTCGGAGGGGGCGTCGGTCGGCGCGGCTCCGCCGTCCGCCTCCAGCAGGCGGGCCAGTTGCCGGCCCACGATCCGCTTGAACTTCCGCTGCTGCGGCCGCGTACGGTCCAGGACCGCGACCTCCAGCCGCTCGGCGGGGATCTCCCGCTCGCTGCCGTTGGGGTCCCGGGACAACGCCTGCACGGCCAGCTTGAGCGCCTCGGCGAGCGTCATGCCGTCGCGGTGGCGCTGGTCGAGGAAACCGCTGATCTGCTCCGCGTTGCCGCCGACCGCGACCGAGCCGTGCTCGTCGACGATCGAGCCGTCGTGCGGCAGCCGGTAGATCTGGTCGCCCTCGGGCTCGGTGCCGACCTCGGCGACCACCAGCTCCACCTCGTACGGCTTCTCGGCCGCGCTGGAGAAGATGGTGCCCAGCGTCTGGGCGTAGACGTTGGCCAGACCGCGGGCGGTCACGTCGTCGCGGTCGTAGGTGTATCCGCGCAGGTCGGCGTAGCGGACCCCGCCGATGCGGAGATTCTCGTACTCGTTGTACTTGCCGGCGGCGGCGAAACCGATCCGGTCGTAGATCTCGCTGAACTTGTGCAGCGCGCGGGACGGGTTCTCGCCGACGAAAACAATGCCGTCGGCATACTGCAGCACTACGAGGCTGCGTCCACGGGCGATGCCCTTGCGGGCGTACTCCGCCCGGTCGGCCATGGCCTGCTGGGGTGAGACATAGAACGGCGTCGACACCGGTTGTCCGTCCCTTTCTGTCAGTGACGAGAGTGTCGGGGAAGCATCGGGACCGGCGGTCAGAGCAGCGCGGCGCGCGGGCCGTCGGGCTGTTCCATCCGGTGCTCGACGATCGAGCGGGCGATATCGGAGGATTCCGCGTCGGACAGCTTCCGGAAGCCCTCGTCGGTGATGACGGTGGCGATCGGGTAGATCCGCCGGGCCATGTCGGGGCCGCCGGTCGCCGAGTCGTCGTCCGCGGCGTCGTACAGCGCCTGGACGACCAGGGTGAGGGCCTGCTGCTCCGTCAGGTCGTCGCGGTAGAGCTTCTTCATCGAGCCGCGGGCGAAGATGGATCCGGAGCCGGTGGCCGCGTACCCGATCTCCTCGGACCGGCCGCCGGTCACGTCGTACGAGAAGATCCGTCCCTTGTCGCGGTCGACGTCGTAGCCGGCGAAGAGCGGCACGACGGCCAGGCCCTGCATGGCCATCGCCAGGTTGCCACGGATCATCGTGGAGAGCCGGTTGGCCTTGCCCTCCAGGGACAGCTGGGCGCCCTCGACCTTCTCGAAGTGCTCCAGCTCCAGCTGGAAGAGCTTGACCATCTCGACGGCCAGACCGGCCGTGCCGGCGATGCCCACCGCCGAGTACTCGTCGGCCGGGAAGACCTTCTCGATGTCGCGCTGCGCGATCATGTTGCCCATGGTCGCCCGCCGGTCACCGGCCAGGACCACGCCTCCGGGGAAGGTCGCCGCGACGATGGTCGTGCCGTGCGGCGCCTCGACGGCCCCCTGCACGGGCGGCAGGCTCCGGTTGCCCGGGAGCATCCCGGGCGCGTGGGCGGACAGGAACTCCATGAACGAAGAGGATCCCGGCGTCAGGAAGGCAGCCGGTAGCCGCCCGGTGCTACGAGTGTTGGCTTCCACGCGTTTCCCTCCAGGTGTGCGACGGCCCGCGCAGGGCGTCAGGAGTCCCTCCCGACGTGACGGTGGCCGAATTGCAGTCGATGCGGTGTGTGCCACGGACCCTACCCGGCCCGCGGCGCTGATCCACAAGAAGCGGGAGGGGCGGCCCGCACGACTCACGACGCCGTTTGCGACCGCGGGGGGGGGGGCGGGTCGGGCCCGACCCCCGCGGGGCGGGCGCCACACCCCCCCCGTAAAGGGCGGGGAAAAAAGAAACCCCGGATTAAAGGAAGAGCG
>NZ_JBEZVN010000010.1:0-167109 GCF_040636995.1 Streptomyces sp. NPDC032161
TACTGCAGGGGGGACCCTGTGGGAGAGTAGGTCGCCGCCGAACAGTTTTTGTGGGGAAGCCCCGCACCCTTGTGGTGCGGGGCTTTCTCGCGTTCAAAATCTTTTCCCTCCAGCACCCCGTTGCCGAGGAAACCCCTCGGTATCCGAGGGGACATTTCCCGAAAGCGTCGGGGAACGGCGGCAGGGATCAGAGGCGGCCCGCTGCCTTGAGGGCCAGGTAGGCGTCGGCGAGGGCCGGAGCGAGATCCTCCGGGGTGGCATCGACGACCAGGACGCCGTGGCGCCGGAGTTCTTCTGCGGTCCGAAGCCGGCTCTCCTGGGCCTGAGCGCCGGCTGCGGCCTCATACACCGCGTCCACTGTGCCCCTGGAACGCACCATCTTTTTGATGTGCGGGTCGGCCACGGAGGCCAACAGCACGGTGTGGCGTGGGGTCAATCGGCGCAGGACCGGCAGCAGCCCTTCTTCCACAGGAGCAGCGTCCAGGCCGGTGAGGAGCACGATCAGACTGCCACGAGGAGCGCTGGCGAGGGCGGCGGCTCCGAGCCCCTGGGCATCCGTTTCCACGAGCGCTGGTTCGATCGGAGCCAGGGCGTTGACCATGGCCGATAGAACCTCTCCCGCGGACTTCCTCTGAACGTGGGCCCGGACGCGCCGGTCGTACGCCAGCAGGTCCACGCGGTCGCCCGCGCGAGTGGCGAGCGCAGTCAGGAGCACGGCCGCGTCCAGAGAGGCGTCCAGACGAGGCACGTCCCCGACACGTCCGGCCGAGGTCCGACCCGTGTCCAGGACCAGGAGGATCTGACGGTCGCGCTCGGGGCGCCAAGTACGCACGGCGACGGCGGACTGCCGTGCCGTGGCCCGCCAGTCGATGGATCGTGTGTCGTCGCCGGGAACGTAGTCACGCAAACTGTCGAACTCCGTGCCCTCTCCACGAGTGAGAACGCTGGTGCGGCCGTCGAGCTCGCGCAGTCTGGCCAGGCGCGACGGAAGGTGCTTGCGGCTGGTGAAAGGGGGCAGGACGCGAACCGTCCACGGGACGTAATGGTTTCCCTGTCGAGCGGCGAGTCCCAACGGTCCGAACGAACGAACCGTGACCCGCTCGGCTCGGCGGTCACCGCGCCGGGTCGGCCGCAGAAAGGTGGTCAGCCGACGGCGTTCCCCAGCCGGAACCGCCAACGTATGGCGAGAGGCCGTCCGGTCCTCGCCGGTGGGCCAGCTGCTCGGCGGCCAGGCGTCACGAACGTGTGCACGCAGCCGCCGACGGGAAGGATTGGTCACGGTGAGTTGTACCTCGGCCGTTTCGCCAAGTCGAACGCTTGTGTCACCGGATCGGGTGAACTGAAGCGTTCGTACTGGCGCGGCGAGGGCGTAGTCGCAGAGAATCGCCAAGGAAAGCGGTGCGTTGACCGCGAGCAGGCCGGTCCAGCTGGGGGCCAGGATGCCTACGGGGAGTGACCCCAGGGCGGCCAGCAGGGCGGTGCGTCCGGTAAGGGCCACGGTCAGCGCCTCATCGGGGTACGGGGACGTGGGCGAGGACCGAGGTGATGACGGAGTCGGGGGTGACTCCCTCCATCTCCGCCTCGGGCCGCAGGTGGATGCGATGACGAAGAGTGGGGAGCGCGAGGGCCTTCACGTCATCCGGAATGACGTAGTCGCGGCCGGTGAGCCAGGCCCAGGCTCGGGCGGTCGACAGCAGGGCGGTGGCACCTCGGGGGGATACCCCGAGGGCGAGCGAGGGGGATTCACGCGTGGCACGACAGATATCGACGACATAACCGGCGATCTCGGGCGAGACCTTGGTTCGAGCAACTGCGGCACGAGCTGCTTCCAGGTCGGCGGGCCCGGCGACGGGGCGTATGCCGGCCGATGCGAGATCGCGCGGGTTGAAGCCGTCTGAATGACGGGTGAGGACGTTGATCTCCTCGTCCCGGGACGGCAGGGGGACTGTCAGTTTCAGGAGGAACCGGTCCAGCTGGGCCTCGGGGAGCGGGTAGGTGCCCTCGTATTCGACGGGATTCTGTGTGGCCGCCACGAGGAAGGGGTCGGGCAGGGGCCTGGGGACGCCGTCGACGGTGACCTGCCGCTCCTCCATCGCTTCCAGGAGGGAGGACTGTGTCTTGGGAGGCGTGCGGTTGATTTCGTCTGCCAGGAGCAGATTGGTGAAGACCGGGCCGGGCTGGAAGGAGAACTCCGCTGTACGGGCGTCGTAGACCAGCGAGCCGGTGACATCGCTCGGCATCAGATCCGGAGTGAACTGGACACGCTTGGTATCGAGTTCGAGCGAGGCGGCGAGAGCCCGGACCAAGAGGGTCTTGGCCACACCAGGAACGCCTTCGAGGAGGACGTGCCCTCGGCACAGCAGAGCGACGACGAGTCCGGTCACTGCCGGGTCCTGACCGACCACGGCTTTGGCGATCTCGGAGCGCAACGCTTCCAGGGACGCACGGGCGGTGTCGCCGTTCGCGAGGGGCTCAGTGGTCCCGGCGGGCACTGGGGGCGGGGCGCTCATGAGGTGCGTACCTCTCTTTCGAGGGTGTCGAGTTGATCTGCCAGTCGTACAAGAGCCGCATCGTCGGACGGAGCGGGTCCGAAGAGCACGTACTGGAGGCGGCTCTCATCGCCGTCGAGGCGAGTGGAGACAGCGGGGACGAGTGTGGTGGGGAAATGGGCGTCTCGGGGAGCGACGCCGAGAAGGGTGGCGATACGTCCCCGTGCGGCGGCACGCAACGAGTCGGCGGCGAGGCCGCGGGCGTTCGTCGTGCGGTAGAGGCGGGCCCGGCCCTCGGCGGACTCGGACGCGCGGATGGCGACGGGCAGCTGTTCCGTCACCAGGGGCCCCAGTCGGCGGGCCCGCCAGATGGCGGCCAGTACGGCGGCGAAGGCGAGTTGCAGGGTGCCCCACAGCCAGCCACGAGGTATCAGGTCGGTGAAGCCGCGGTCGGCGCGTTCGCCGTCGTGCTCGGTGAGCGCGCCGATGTCGGTGAGTGAGGGGAGGTACCAGATCAGATGGGGACGGGAACCGAGAAGTTGCAGGGCCAGGGACGCGTTGCCCTGGTCGTCGAGGCGGTCGTTGTGGAGGAGATCGGAGGATCCGAGGAGAACGGTCTCTCCGGCGCCTTGCTCGAACAGGAGCAGGGTGGGAAGGCCGTTGCTCGGGAAGCACGCGGTGGTGGCGAGGTCTCCCGCGGCATAGCGGAAACCTCCCGTTTCGATGGCGCCCGCCCTGCGGGCAGCCGGCAGGGAGCACTCGGGGTCGCGGGTGGTCGTGGGCCCGGCGGACTTCGCGCGGACTCCGGGGACCAGGGTGCCAGCGGATGGAGGACCCGCCGCGAGAAGGACGGTGCGACCACCCGAGTGAGTGGTCCTGGCCCGCAGCTCCTCCTGCTGGTGAGGTGCCAGAAGATCTGGGGAGGTCACGAGCAGGGTGGTGTCGGGGCCGAGGCTGGTTGTGGCCTCGGCCAGGGTGGTGGCGACGCGGACGGAGACTCCGCGGTCCTTCAGGAGTTCGGCGACGGCGCGGCTGCCGTAGCGGTCGGCGGAGCGTGGGTCGAGGCGGCCATGCTGATCGCCGGAGCGCACGGATGCCAGGGCGATTCCTGCCGCGAGGAGCACGAGGAGGGCGAGCAGCAGGCCGCGCACACGGGACCAGGCCTGGCGCGGGGTGAGGGAGGTGGAGGTGCCTGTCATTCGACCGCTCCCTGGGCCGGCGTCGTCAGGAGAGGCTTCGCGGCTTCGAGATCGATGTCCAGTTCCCGCACGGACGAATACACCTGCTCGTCCGCTGTGCGGTCGCCGTATGTGACGTCGTCGAAATCGCCGGCGGCGGCGCGAAGGCGCGTGGCGTGCGAGGGCAGCAGGCGTGCGGCTTCGGCGGCGGCCTCGTCGGCGGTGCGCCCGGGGCGCGGGTCGATCAGGGCCCGTTCCTCCAGAGAGCGCACGATGGCGCGCGTGCGTTCCTGGATCGCTTCGTTCCAGTGTTGCGCGGCGGCATGCGCCTCGGCGGCCGCCCGGTGTTCGGCCGCTGTCCGCGGGGTGTCGTCGAAGAGGGTGTCGGTGGTGCGCACGATGCGGCGTGGGGTGCCCAGCCGCCACCAGAGCGCGGCCACCAGACCGATGACCGCCAGTGCGAGCACGACCAGGCCGAGCGGGCCGCCCGGTGCCGCGCCGGAGGCCATGTTCAGGAGATCGCCGAGCCAGCCCCAGAGCTGGTCGAGACCGCGTCGGAGGAGACCGGGATCGTTCTCGTGGTACATCGGTTTGGACAGCTCGCGCTCCGCGGCCTCACGGGCGGGGACACGCGGAGTGTCCACGGGTATGTCGCCGCTCGCCCGGACCAGCAACCGTGCCGCTGTCGAACCCCCCACCCCCGACACGACATCAGCTCCCGGTGTCGTATTCGGGCAGACCCGCTGCCCGGGCGAGTTCGAGGTCCAGCGCCTCGCGGCGGATTCGCTGGTCGATGTAGAGCAGCGCCATCACTCCGGCGGAGAGTGGGTAGGTGATCGTCGCGGTGATCACCTGGCCGATGCCCGAGATGATCAGGTACGGCCAGGTGGAGAACATGGAGCCGTCGAAGAGAAGGGATTCGGTCCCGCTGCTGTCCACGACCATCGCGATGATGGTGAACGGGATGGCGATGATCACGGCGACGATGGCGGTCAGCAGCCAGGTCAGAGCCAGCACGCCGAAGGTCCGCCACCACGCGTTCCTGACCAGCTTCGCGGAGCGACGCATGGAGGTCGTGATCGATTGGCGTTCCAGCATCAGGGCTGGGGAAGCGAGCGCGAAGCGGACCATCAGCCAGAGGACGACGGCGAGCGCCGCGGGGAGGCCGATGACGACGAGGCCGGCACCAGCCGTGGAGCCGACCAGCAGACCGGGCAGAAGGCCGAGGGTCATGAGCGCGGCGCTCATCAGCGTCAGCAACATGGTCAGGCCCAGCAACTGCGGAAGCCTGGGCCGGGCCTCGGCCCAGGCGTCGGCGAGCGACACCGGGCGTCCCAGCACCGAGCGACTGATCACCACGGTCAGCACGGATGTGGTGAACAGTGTGGCGATCAAGGTGATGAGCATGGACGGCACGTTGGTGATCAACGTGGACTGAACGGATTCGGTGGCCTGCCGGAGTACCTCGGGACCGGTGGCGGTCGGGTCCATCACGGTGGGCTCGGGCAGCAGGTAGCGCTGCATGAGAATCGTTGCGATCTGGGCGATCACGGACACGGCCAGCGTGAAGCCGAGCACGGTGCGCCAGTGGGTGCGCATCGTGGAGACCGCGCCGTCGAGGATCTCGCCGACACCGAGCGGACGCAGCGGGATCACTCCGGGCTTGGCCGCGGCAGGCGGCTGCCCCCAGCCGGGACCCTGGGGGCCGGCACCCCAGCCGTAGCCGGGGGGAGGCAGGCCCGGGCCGGTGCCGGGGGCACTCGGTGGGGACCACTGCGCTGCCGGTGGCTGGGCCGGGGACCAGTTGCCTGCCGGGCCGCTGCCGTCGACGGGCTCGGAGGGGCGGGGGACATCCGCCCCCTGGCCCTCGGAGGGGGCAGATCCGGGCGAGGCCCAGCCCGGAGTGTCGTTCATTCTCGCTCCTTAACGGTCCTGTCCGTTCATCGGCACGGCAGGTCGGCAGCCCATCGTGCCACGCGCAGCTTCATTAGGGACCGGGCGCGGTATCTCCTGCGCGCCTTCATACGGGGCGGCTCACCGGGCAGACTGGGCGGATGGCTGATCACGACGAGCAACCGCCGGTGGGCGACGAGCCTCCCGTCCTTTCCGTACTCCACTGGGACGAGCTGCCGGAAGGGCCCGCGCTGGTGCTTCTCGACCAGACACGGCTGCCCGCGGAGGAGGCCGAGCTGGTGTGCCCCGACGTGCCCTCGCTGGTGCGGGCGATCCGGACACTGGCGGTGCGCGGCGCGCCGTTGCTGGGCATCGCCGGGGCCTACGGGGTGGCACTCGCCGCAGCGCGGGGGGACGACGTCGAAGAGGCCGCGGGGTTGCTGGCGGGTGCGAGGCCCACCGCGGTGAACCTCGTGTACGGGGTACGGCGGGCCCTGTCCGCACACCGGGCGGCAGCGCAGAAAGGGGCGGACCTCCGGAATGCCGCGCAGGCGGCGCTGGCCGAGGCGAGGGCACTGCACCGGGAGGACGCCGAGGCCAGTGCGCGCATGGCGCGGCACGGGCTCGCCCTCCTGGACGAGCTTCTGCCGGCCGGCGGGCACCGGCTGCTGACGCACTGCAATACCGGAGCGCTGGTGTCGGGCGGCGAGGGAACCGCCTTCGCGGTGGCGCTCGCGGCACACCGGGAAGGGCGGCTGAGTCGGCTGTGGGTGGACGAGACCCGTCCGCTCCTGCAGGGGGCCCGGCTGACGGCGTACGAGGCGGCGCGCAACGGCATGCCGTACAACCTGCTCACGGACAACGCGGCGGGGTCCTTGTTCGCCGCGGGAAAGGTGGACGCGGTGCTCATCGGGGCCGACCGCATCGCGGCGGACGGCTCGGTGGCGAACAAGGTGGGGAGTTATCCGCTGGCGGTGCTGGCGAAGTACCACCACGTACCGTTCATCGTGGTGGCGCCCACCACGACCGTGGATCTGGACACAGCGGACGGAGCGGCGATCACTGTGGAACAGCGACGGGGGAGCGAAGTGACCGAGTTCACATTTCTGCAGGGCGGGGTGGTGGAAGAGGAAGTCGGTTGGCGGCTCGTCGCGCCGGCCGGAACCGCCGCGTACAACCCGGCATTCGACGTCACACCGCCGGAGCTGGTCACGGCGATCGTCACGGAGGAGGGCGTGGTTTCCCCGGTCACCGGGGGCGGACTCGCGGAGCTGTGTGCCAGGTCATCGCAGGTAACGATTAGCTAATGGGATGATGTCGATTATGAAGGGACGCGTCCTTGTCGTCGACGACGACACCGCACTGGCCGAGATGCTCGGGATTGTGCTGCGTGGTGAGGGGTTCGAGCCGTCGTTCGTAGCGGACGGCGACAAGGCACTCGCCGCGTTTCGTGAGGCCAAGCCGGACCTGGTCCTGCTGGATCTGATGCTGCCCGGCAGGGACGGCATCGAGGTCTGCAGGCTGATCAGGGCCGAGTCGGGTGTGCCGATCGTCATGCTCACGGCCAAGAGCGACACGGTCGACGTGGTGGTGGGTCTGGAGTCCGGGGCCGACGACTACATCGTGAAGCCGTTCAAGCCCAAGGAGTTGGTGGCCCGGATCAGGGCACGCCTGCGGAGGTCCGAGGAACCGGCGCCGGAGCAGCTCACCATCGGGGACCTGGTCATCGACGTGGCCGGGCACTCGGTGAAGCGGGAGGGGCAGTCGATAGCGCTCACCCCGCTGGAGTTCGACCTGCTGGTCGCGCTCGCGCGCAAGCCGTGGCAGGTGTTCACTCGTGAGGTGCTGCTGGAGCAGGTGTGGGGGTACCGCCACGCGGCCGACACCCGGCTCGTGAACGTCCATGTCCAGCGACTGCGTTCCAAGGTGGAGAAGGACCCGGAGCGGCCCGAGATCGTGGTGACCGTCCGAGGGGTCGGTTACAAGGCCGGACCGAGCTGACATGCCTCTGGGCGGTGCTGCTCCGCGGCCCGGGGAGCCGGGAGCCCGTGCGGAGCGGGCTGCCGCTCCGGTGCACAGGTCGTCCCGGATCGGCCGCCTCCTCAAAGGGGGTCGGCTGTTCCACGACCATGCGCCCGGCGGCCCGGTGCCGCGACTGCTGATGCGCTGGGTGCGGCGTCCGCTGCTGCCCGTCGTACGGCTGTGGCGGCGCAATCTCCAGTTGCGGGTGGTCGCGGGCACACTGCTCATGTCGCTCGCCGTCGTGCTGCTCCTCGGCATCGTCGTGATCGGGCAGGTCCGCAACGGCCTGCTCGACGCGAAGGGCAAGGCCGCCCAGACCCAGGCCGCCGGCGGCTTCGCCGCGGCCCAGGAGAAGGCGAACACCCCGCTCGCCCCCGGTGGACAGGGCAGCGGTGACACCGCGGACGGTACGACCGCCAACAACTCCTGGCGGACCGAGCTGGTCGACCAGCTCGCCAGCGGGGGGAAGAACGCCTTCAACGTGGTGGCGCTCAGCGCGGACGAGGGAACGCGCGCGCCGCGCGGCTCGGGCAGCGTCGAGGCGGCGAGCGTCCCGCAGAACCTGCGGGACGCGGTCAACAAGGGCCCGGGCGCCTTCCAGACGTACTCCGTGATCCGGTACGCGAACGGGCAGGACCCGCAGCCCGGACTCGTCGTCGGCAAACGGCTCTACGACATCGACCACAACCCGTACCAGCTCTACTACCTCTTCCCGCTGACGCAGGAGGAGAAGTCGCTGACGCTGATCAAGGGCACGCTGGCGACCGCGGGGCTGTTCGTCGTCGTGCTGCTCGGGGCCATCGCGTGGTTCGTGGTGCGCCAGGTCGTCACGCCCGTACGGATGGCCGCGGGGGTCGCCGAGCGGCTCTCCGCCGGCAGGCTCCAGGAACGGATGAAGGTCACCGGCGAGGACGACATCGCCCGGCTCGGTGAGGCCTTCAACAAGATGGCGCAGAACCTGCAGCTGAAGATCCAGCAGTTGGAGGAGCTGTCCCGGATGCAGCGGCGTTTCGTCTCCGACGTCTCCCACGAGCTGCGCACGCCGCTGACGACCGTCCGGATGGCCGCCGACGTCATCCACGAGGCGCGCAGCGACTTCGACCCGGTGACGGCACGTTCCGCGGAACTGCTCGGGGACCAGCTCGACCGGTTCGAGTCACTGCTCTCCGACCTGCTGGAGATCAGCCGCTTCGACGCGGGCGCCGCGGCGCTGGAGGCCGAGCCGATAGATCTGCGGCAGGTCGTGCACCGGGTGATCGGCGGGGCCGAACCGCTGGCCGAACGCAAGGGCACCCGGATCAGGGTGGTCGGCGACAGCCAGCCGGTGATCGCGGAGGCCGACGCGCGCCGGGTGGAGCGCGTCCTGCGCAACCTGGTCGTCAACGCGGTCGAGCACGGCGAGGGGCGGGACGTCGTGGTGCGCATGGAAGCGGCCGGAGGCGCGGTCGCCGTGGCCGTCCGCGACTACGGGGTGGGACTCAAGCCCGGCGAGGCGACGCGCGTGTTCAACCGCTTCTGGCGGGCCGACCCGGCCCGTGCGCGGACGACCGGCGGCACCGGTCTCGGGCTGTCCATCGCCGTGGAGGACGCCCGGTTGCACGGCGGCTGGCTGCAGGCGTGGGGCGAGCCCGGCGGCGGTTCGCAGTTCCGGCTGACCCTGCCGCGCACGGCGGACGAACCGCTGCGCGGCTCTCCGATACCCCTGGAACCGGAGGACTCCCGCCGCAACCGGGAGAACCGGGAGCGGGCCCTGCCCGGCTCCGGGGGAGGACACCGGCTGACGGCGGTGCCGGTCCAGCCCGCGGACAGCGACCGGCCGGCGCTTCCGGTGCCGTCCCGCTCCGCCTCGGTTCCCCCGGCGGCGCCGCCCTCGGTGCATCCGGCGGCCCTGCCCGGCAACGGGGCACGAGTGGTCGCACGCCCCGCCGAGGACCGGGCGGGCGGCGAACCCGGGGGCGAGATCGACACCGTGGTACGGGAACAGGAGCGGGGGGACGCGAATCGTGGGATCTGACCGTCGCGGGAGCGCCCGTGGGCGCGTGCCGCGGATGTCCGCGCTGCTCGGATGCGGGGTCGTGCTGCTGTCCGCGTGCAGTTCGATGCCCGTCAGCGGGGACGTCAGGCCGGTCGGCGGCGGCTCGCAGCCCGGCGACTCCCAGGTGCAGGTGTACGCCGTGGCACCGCGTGACAACGCCACCCCCAACGAGATCGTCGACGGCTTCCTGGAATCCATGACCAGCGACGACTCGAAGTTCATGACGACGCGCAAGTACCTGACGCGGAAGGCCGCGAGCACCTGGAAACCGAGCGCGTTCACGACCGTGCTCGCCAAGGCGCCCAACCGCAGCGACCGCCCGCTGAACGACAGCGATCCCGGTGTCACCGAACTCGCCTACACCCTGACCGGCGAGAAGGTGGCGACGGTCGACGGCCAGAGCGCGTATCAGCCGCTCGCGCCCACGGAGTACAACGAGACCCTGCACCTGGTGCGGGAGAACGGCACGGACGGCAAGGAGTGGCGCATCGACGTCGTGCCGGACGGGCTGCTGCTCGGACAGTCGGACTTCCGACGCCTCTACCGTTCGGTCGACAAGTACTACTTCGCCGCCGGACGGACGGTGGGGCAGTCGACGCTGGTCGCCGATCCCGTCTACCTGCGCAGCCGCACGGACCCCGTCACAGGCATGGACACCGTGACGCAGGCGGTCCGCAGTCTTCTGGCGGGACCGACCGACTGGCTGCGTCCGGTGGTCCGTTCCCGCTTCCCCGCCGGTACGACGCTGAAGAAGGACGTCACCTCACTGGCCCCGGACGACCGCAACGTCCTGAGGATCCCGCTCGACAAGAAGGCGGACGGCGCCGGGCAGAGCTCCTGCCGCATGATGGCCTCGCAGGTGCTGTACACGCTGCGGGATCTGACGTCGGCACGGATCGAGCAGGTCCAGCTGCTGCGCTCGGACGATTCCCAGCTGTGCGTCCTCGAGGCGGACCAGGCGGAGGAGTTCGCGCCCGACGGTTCGTCGAGCGGGCCGGACAGCCAGTACTACATCGACGCCAAGGGCCATGTGGAGCGCATCCCCGGCAGCACCAAGGGCAGTGGTGTTCCGGAGCCGGTGTCCGGGCCGTTCGGCAACGGACTGCGGATGGGCGAGGTCGGCGTGGCCAGGGACGAGCAGTCGGCGGCGGCGGTCTCGCGGGACAGGACCTCCCTCTACGTGTCCTCAATCGTCTCGGACGGCGAGCTTCCCCCGGCCCTGGTGACCAGCAGGGCCAAGAAACAGAACGACCGGCTGTCGGCACCGAGCTGGGACGGCCGGGGCGATCTCTGGGTGGCCGACCGGGACCCGCACAGGCCCCGGCTGCTGCGGATACCGGGAGGCACCGGTGAACCGCAGGAGGTCGCCGTGCCCAGCCTGGCCGGCAACCGGATCGAGGCGCTGCGGTTGTCCACGGACGGTGTGCGCATCGCACTCCTGGTGAACCAGGGCGACGGCCGAAGGACCCTGAAGATCGGCCGGATCGAGCGCCACGGCGCGGGGGAGCCGCAGCGGCTCTCGGTGGTGGATCTGCGGCAGGCCGCACCGCAGTTGACGGACGTCACCGCGATGTCGTGGTCGGGCCGCAACCGCCTCGTGGTGGTCGGAAAGGAGGAGGGTGGCGTCCAGCAGGTGCGTTATGTGCAGGCGGACGGTTCGACGCCCGCCTCGGGCGTCCTGCCGGGGCTGAACGAGGTGTCGTCGATCGCGGCGGCGGACGACGAGCAGCTGCCGCTGATGGCGGCGACACGCAATGACGGGATAGTGAAGCTGTCCCCGGGCGACAACTGGCAGACCGTGGTCAAGGAGGGCACGTCGCTGGTCTATCCGGGCTGAGCACACATCGCTGGTCCGTCCCGGGCTGAGCACACGGCTGGCCGGGGCGGAGCGGGGCGCTGCCCGGGCCGGGAGCGGGGGGCGTGTCCGGGGCGGGGAGGCGTGGCTCGCCGGGGCCGCAGCGCGTCGGCGACCCGGGTTTTCCACAGGGGTGGCCGGGTGCCGCGAGTGAGTGCACAGTGGATTCATGCGGGGATGGTGGCGGGAGATCTCCGGGCTGGTATTGCCGGTGTCCTGTGGTGGTTGCGGCAGACCGCGAACGGAGCTGTGCGAGGAGTGCCGGGCGGTGCTGTACGGCGGGGTGCCGCGCCGGGTGAGGCCGGATCCCGAGCCTGCGGGCCTGCCGGTGGTGCACGCGGCCGCGCCGTACGAGAACGGCGTGCGCGGGGTGCTCCTGGCGCACAAGGAGCGTGGGGCACTGGGCCTCGCAGGGCCGCTCGGCAGGGCACTTGCCGGGGCCGTACGGGCCGGGGCGGGGCCGACGGGAAGCGCGGAACCGCTGCTGCTGGTGCCCGTGCCGTCCGCGCGGCGCTCCGTGGCGGCGCGAGGGCATGATCCGACGCGGCGGATCGCGCTGGCGGCCGCCGCCGAGCTGAGGCGGGGCGGTGTTCCGGCGCGCGTGGTCCCGGTGCTGCGGCAGCGCCGGGTGGTGGCCGACCAGGCGGGGCTGGGCGCCCGGCAGCGGGAGCGGAATCTCGCCGGGGCGCTGACGGTCGCGGTCGGCGGCGGGCGGCTCCTCGCGACGGGAAGGGTCGTGCTCGTGGACGACCTGATGACGACCGGTGCCTCGCTGGCCGAGGCGGCGCGGGCGATCGGAGCGGAATGCGGATACGGACGGTCCGCACATGGCGGCGGGCGCGTGAGGGCCGAGCACGTAAACGGGCGGGCGGCCGTCGTCGCCGTATCCCCATCGGCCTTCGAAATAAACCGGAACTCTCTCCGAAGCCGCATCGTTGCAGGTAGTGAGTGAGTAAAAAGGCCTGAACGGAGGTACGCGCGAGTAGCGGGTGCCGAGAACCGGCCGGGCAGGCTATGTTCAGTGGTGAGGAATGGTGAATGCCGGACCTCAATGAATGCACCGCCAGGTTTCGGGCAGGTAACTCACCGACAGTCCGGAAACGGGAATTCGGTGGGGGCGAGTCCCCACCGCTGGGGGAGGAGGTGGACGTCACCCAGTCCGCGGCTCCGGTCATCACCGGGGCCTGGTGCAAAAGGGAGATGCTCCGCCGCTGAGCGGGGCGATCCGGGAACGGAGTTCTGCGTGGACATCGTCGTCAAGGGCCGCAAGACCGAGGTGCCCGAGCGGTTCCGCAAGCACGTGGCCGAGAAGCTGAAGCTGGACAAGATCCAGAAGTTCGACGGCAAGGTGATCAGCCTCGACGTCGAGGTGTCCAAGGAGCCGAATCCCCGTCAGGCCGACCGTTCCGACCGGGTGGAGATCACGCTCCGGTCCCGTGGTCCGGTCATCCGGGCGGAAGCCGCGGCCGGCGACCCGTACGCGGCGCTGGACCTGGCCACCGGCAAGCTGGAGGCGCGGCTGCGCAAGCAGCACGACAAGCGCTACAGCCGCCGGGGCAACGGCCGGATTCCCGCCGCCGAGGTGGCCGAGGCCGTGCCGAATGCCGCGTCGTTCAACGGCGAGGGCGAGCTGGTCCCCGGCGAGACGGCTCCGTCCGTACCGACGACCAGATTCGGTTCCCTGGAGGTCCAGGGCGAAGGACCGCTGGTGATGCGCGAGAAGACGCACGTCGCCGCACCGATGTCGCTCGACCAGGCGCTCTACGAGATGGAGTTGGTCGGGCACGACTTCTATCTGTTCGTCGACTCCGAGACGAAGGAACCCAGCGTCGTCTACCGACGACACGCCTATGACTACGGTGTCATCCACCTGAGGACCGATCCGCTCGCGGCCGACGGGGCGAGCGGCGCGGGCGGTGCGCTCGGCGGCTGACGTCACCCCTCCACGGTGCCCCTGGAGCGTCTGTGCGCCCCCAGGGGCACACGTGTGCGGTCGGCGGGATCACCGCTCGGGCGTCCAGGCATGAAATCATGTCGTCCCAAGCCAACGGCTGTTCGGAGAGCCGCTGTTGGCGGACAGTTGTGAACTTCAGGCCATGGCCTTCAGGGGGAGGAACGATGGCGGACGCCTTCGGGCCCGTGCGCGATGCGCATCACGCCGACGACGCCGGTGCGGACGCGACCGGCGGTTCCCGCAAGGAGCCGATCAGGGTCCTCGTCGTGGACGACCACGCGCTGTTCCGCAGAGGCCTGGAGATCGTCCTCGCCCAGGAGGAGGACATCCAGGTCGTGGGCGAGGCGGGTGACGGCGCGGAGGCGGTCGACAAGGCGGCCGACCTGCTGCCCGACATCGTGCTGATGGACGTACGGATGCCCCGGCGCGGCGGCATCGAGGCATGTACGTCGATCAAGGAGGTGGCACCCAGCGCGAAGATCATCATGCTGACGATCAGCGACGAGGAGGCCGACCTCTACGACGCGATCAAGGCGGGCGCCACCGGTTACCTCCTCAAGGAGATCTCCACGGACGAGGTGGCCACGGCGATTCGCGCGGTCGCCGACGGCCAGTCCCAGATCAGCCCGTCCATGGCGTCGAAACTGCTCACCGAGTTCAAGTCGATGATCCAGCGGACCGACGAGCGCAGGCTGGTGCCTGCGCCGCGGCTCACCGACCGGGAACTCGAGGTGCTGAAGCTCGTCGCCACCGGCATGAACAATCGCGATATCGCGAAGGAACTGTTCATTTCCGAGAACACCGTGAAGAACCATGTCCGCAACATCCTGGAGAAGCTGCAGCTGCACTCCAGGATGGAGGCCGTGGTCTATGCCATGCGGGAGAAGATCCTGGAGATCAGGTGACCGGTCCGGCGATGCGACGGGCGGGGTGACGGCAGCGGATCCGTCGGCGCCCCGGCCCGGCGACGCCGAACCCTCGGTGGTGGGGCGGCGCGCTCACGCCACGCTGCGGGCGATCTCCTGGGCGAGCGGTCCGCGCAGTTCCGGGGCATCGACCCGCTCCAGCCGGACGTCCGAGCAGCCCACCCAGGACGCGGCCTCCGCCAGCGCCTCGGCCATCGGCACCACCGCCTTGCGGCCCTCCAGGGACACCTGACGCGCGACCAGCGTGCTGCCTTCACGCGCCGGGTCCACGCGGCCCAGCAGCTTTCCGCCCGCCAGCAGCGGCATCGCGAAATAGCCGTGTATTCGCTTGGCCCTGGGGACGTACGCCTCCAGGCGGTGCGTGAAGCCGAAGAGCCGCTCGGTGCGCGCCCGCTCCCAGATCAGCGAGTCGAACGGCGACAGCAAGGTGGTGCGGTGCCGCCCGCGCGGCTCCGAGGCCAGCGCCGCGGGGTCGGCCCAGGCGGGCTTCGCCCAGCCCCGTACGGTCACCGGCACCAGGCCGGAGTCCGCCACGACCGCGTCGAACTGCTCACCCTTGAGCCGGTGGTAGTCCGCGATGTCGGCGCGGGTGCCGACTCCCAGGGACTGCCCCGCGAGCGCCACCAGTCGGCGCAGGCACTCCGCGTCGTCCAGATCGTCGTGCAGCACGGCATCGGGCAGGGCCCGCTCGGCGAGGTCGTACACCCGCTTCCAGCCGCGGCGTTCGGTACACACCACCTCGCCGTACATCAGGGCGCGCTCGACGGCGACCTTCGACTCCGACCAGTCCCACCACTCGCCGCCGTTCTTCGCGCCGCCCAGCTCCGTGGCCGTCAGCGGGCCCTCGGCGCGCAGCTGCTTGATCACCGTCTCGTACGCGCCGTCGGGCAGGTCGTGGTGCCAGTGGGGGCGGGAGCGGTAGGCGCGGCGGCGGAACGCGAAGTGCGGCCACTCCTCGACCGGGAGGATGCAGGCCGCGTGAGACCAGTACTCGAAGGTGCGGCCGCCCGACCAGTACGCCTGCTCGATCGTGGGCCGACCGACCGCGCCGAGGCGCGCGTACGGAATCAGCTCGTGCGAACGCGCGAGCACCGAGATCGTGTCGAGCTGTACGGCGCCGAGGTGCCGCAGCACTCCCGGGACCCCGGCCCTGCGGTCCGGGGCGCCAAGGAAGCCCTGGGCGCGCAGGGCTATCCTGCGCGCCTGGTCGGCGGAGAGTTCGACGGCGGGAGGCGGCACGAGCGTCATGTCCCGCACCTTAGAGGCAGGCACTGACAACGGGCTGCCGAGCCGGTGGACCGGGAGCGGACCCTCCGGTTCCGTGGCGGGCGGGTGCGGACGGGCGGGTACGGAACCGGAGGGGCGGAGGCGGAGCGGATCGGTGTGCCGGACGCCTCAGGCGGTCGTGGTCGTGGGCAGATAGGTCCGGTTGCCCGGCAGGCCCAGATCGGACGGGAGCAGCGCGCCGACCCAGGCGTCGCGCCGCACCCCTTTGTTGAGCAGGCCGGACCGCTGCTCGCCCTCCAGTCGGAAGCCGGTCCGCAGCGCCACGGAGCGCGAGGCGACGTTGCCGACCTCGGCCCGCCACTCCAGCCGGTCACCGCCGAGCGAGGCGAAGGTCCAGCGGGCGGCGGACAGCACCCCCTCCGCCGTGTAACCGCGGCCCCGGTGTTCCTTCGCGGTCCAGAACCCCACCTCGTACGTGTCCGGCAGGTTGCGGCGCGTGATGCCGAGGGCACCCGTCAGGGCCCCGCCCTCGCGCAGTACCACCGCGAAGTTGTACATGGAGTCGTCGCGCCAGCCGCCCGGGCACAGCTCCCGCACGAAGAACTCCGCGTCGCCGCGGCCGTAGGGGGAGGGCACGACCGTCCAGCGCTGGATGTCCGGGTCCTGACAGGCCGCGTGGATCCCGTCGGCGTCGCCGTCGGTGAAGGGGCGCAGCAGCAGACGCTTGGTGGTGAGGGTGATCGGCTCCATGCACGGATTGTGGTGAGGCGGCGGCCCGGATGCGAACACTTTTCGGACTTCCCGGCACCTTCGGACCCTCCCGTCCGTTGACAGACGGGAGGACGGCGCAGGCGACGCGGCGGCAGCCCTCCCGGCGTGACGGGGTCCTCGCTTACGATGGCCGTTGCGGTGGGGCCCGCCTGCCGTGCCCGCGCCAGCGTCCACACCCGACCCAGTGCCAGGCCCGACCGGCAAGGAGACCAGCCTCAGTGTCCGTCTTCAACAAGCTCATGCGTGCAGGCGAAGGCAAGATCCTGCGCAAACTGCACCGCATCGCGGACCAGGTCAGCTCCATCGAAGAGGACTTCATCAACCTCTCCGACGCCGAGCTGCGGGCGCTCACCGACGAGTACAAGGAACGGTACGCGGACGGCGAGAGCCTGGACGACCTGCTTCCCGAGGCGTTCGCGACCGTCCGTGAGGCCGCCAAGCGAGTCCTCGGACAGCGCCACTACGACGTCCAGATCATGGGCGGCGCGGCCCTGCACCTCGGCTATGTGGCCGAGATGAAGACCGGCGAGGGCAAGACCCTGGTCGGCACCCTGCCCACGTACCTCAACGCGCTGTCCGGCAAGGGCGTGCACCTGATCACGGTCAACGACTACCTGGCCGAGCGCGACTCCGAGCTGATGGGGCGGGTCCACAAGTTCCTCGGTCTGACCGTCGGCTGCATCATCGCCAACATGACGCCGGCCCAGCGCCGCGAGCAGTACGCCTGCGACATCACCTACGGCACGAACAACGAGTTCGGCTTCGACTACCTCCGCGACAACATGGCCTGGTCCGCCGACGAGCTCGTACAGCGCGGCCACAACTTCGCCGTGGTCGACGAGGTCGACTCGATCCTCGTCGACGAGGCCCGTACGCCGCTGATCATCTCCGGCCCGGCCGACCAGGCCACCAAGTGGTACGGGGACTTCGCCAAGCTGGTCACGCGCCTGACCAAGGGCGAGGCGGGCAACCCGCTCAAGGGCATCGAGGAGACCGGCGACTACGAGGTCGACGAGAAGAAGCGGACCGTCGCCATCCATGAGTCCGGCGTCTCGAAGGTCGAGGACTGGCTCGGCATCGAGAACCTCTACGAGTCGGTGAACACCCCGCTCGTCGGGTACCTCAACAACGCCATCAAGGCCAAGGAACTCTTCAAGAAGGACAAGGACTACGTCGTCATCGACGGCGAGGTCATGATCGTCGACGAGCACACCGGCCGTATCCTCGCCGGCCGCCGCTACAACGAGGGCATGCACCAGGCGATCGAGGCGAAGGAAGGGGTGGACATCAAGGACGAGAACCAGACGCTCGCCACGATCACCCTGCAGAACTTCTTCCGCCTCTACAGCAAGCTCTCCGGCATGACCGGTACGGCGATGACCGAGGCCGCCGAGTTCCACCAGATCTACAAGCTGGGCGTGGTCCCGATCCCGACGAACCGGCCGATGCAGCGCGTCGACCAGTCGGACCTCATCTACCGGACCGAGGTCGCGAAGTTCGCGGCGGTCGTCGACGACATCGTCGACAAGCACGAGAAGGGCCAGCCGATCCTCGTCGGCACGACGTCGGTCGAGAAGTCCGAGTACCTCTCGCAGCAGCTTTCCAAGCGCGGCGTCCAGCACGAGGTCCTCAACGCCAAGCAGCACGACCGCGAGGCGCTGATCGTCGCCCAGGCCGGCCGCAAGGGCGCCGTCACGGTCGCCACGAACATGGCCGGACGAGGCACCGACATCAAGCTCGGCGGCAACCCCGACGACCTCGCCGAGGCCGAGCTGCGCCAGCGCGGTCTCGACCCCGTCGAGCATGTCGAGGAGTGGGCGGCGGCGCTGCCCGGCGCGCTGGAGCGGGCCGAGCAGGCCGTCAAGGCGGAGTTCGAAGAGGTCAAGTCGCTCGGCGGGCTCTACGTCCTGGGCACCGAGCGGCACGAGTCGCGGCGCATCGACAACCAGCTGCGCGGTCGTTCCGGCCGTCAGGGCGACCCGGGCGAGTCCCGCTTCTACCTGTCGCTCGGCGACGACCTGATGCGGCTGTTCAAGGCACAGATGGTCGAGCGCGTCATGTCGATGGCCAACGTGCCGGACAACGTGCCGATCGAGAACAAGATGGTGACGCGGGCGATCGCGTCGGCCCAGTCGCAGGTCGAGCAGCAGAACTTCGAGACGCGCAAGAACGTCCTGAAGTACGACGAGGTGCTCAACCGGCAGCGCGAGGTCATCTACGGCGAGCGCCGCCGGGTCCTGGAGGGCGAGGACCTGCAGGACCAGATCCGTCACTTCATGGACGACACGATCGACGACTACATCCGCCAGGAGACCGCCGAGGGTTTCGCCGAGGAGTGGGACCTGGACCGGCTGTGGGGCGCGTTCAAGCAGCTCTACCCGGTGAAGGTCACCGTCGAGGACCTGGAGGACGCGGCCGGCGACCGGGCCGGGATCACCGCGGAGTTCATCGGCGAGTCCATCAAGGACGACATCCACGAGCAGTACGACGCGCGTGAGAAGCAGCTGGGCTCGGACATCATGCGGGAGCTGGAGCGGCGTGTGGTGCTGTCCGTCCTGGACCGCAAGTGGCGTGAGCACCTCTACGAGATGGACTACCTCCAGGAGGGCATCGGCCTGCGCGCCATGGCGCAGAAGGACCCGCTGGTCGAGTACCAGCGCGAGGGCTTCGACATGTTCAACGCCATGATGGAGGGCATCAAGGAGGAGTCCGTCGGCTACCTGTTCAACCTGGAGGTCCAGGTCGAGCAGCACGTCGAGGAGGTTCCGGTGCAGGACGAGGCCGAGCGCACCTCGCTCGCCAAGGAGGACCTCGTGCCCGCGGCACGTCCGGAGATCCGGGCCAAGGGGCTCGACGCCCCGCAGCGCCCGGACCGGCTGCACTTCTCCGCCCCCACGGTGGACGGCGAGGGTGGGGTCGTCGAGGGCGACTTCTCCAACGGTGGCGGCGCCGCCGCGCCCGCCCCGGACGGGATGACCCGTGCGGAGCGGCGCAAGGCTCAGAAGAGCGGTGGAGGCGGACGCCGCCGGAAGAAGTGACGCCGGGCTCGTCGGCGTACGGGCGATGGCGGCCGCATTTCGGTGCGGCCGGGGCCGGGCACTCCTCGCGGGTGCCCGGCCCCGCCGCGTTCCCGGCCGGTCGTGCGGGGCCCCGGGGCCGTCCCGGAGCCGCTCCGGCGGGGCCACCGGGGCGTGTCGTCCGGGCGCGCCCCCGACGAGCCGGAGCGTGTGTCCCCCGGTCCCGGGCGTGGCTTCCGGGTGTTCCCCGAGGGTGTGTCCCGCCGTCCTGGACGCGGCTTCCGGGGCACGGGGAAGCATCGGCGCGGTCTTCATCGGGGCGTGGCCGCGGGCCGGCATTCGTCTCCCATCTCCACCGCCGCGCAGCGCCAGCGGAGGTCCTTGCCCTGCTCCAGGCGGAAGGCGATGGCCCGTACCCGCTCGCCCGCCGCGATGCTCGCGCACGCCTCCACCACACCCGGAACGGGCTGGGCGCCGTGGCACATGCGGATCACGGGGCGGGCCCCACGGGCCCTGAGCGGGCTCCGTGGGGCCAGTTCGGCCAGTTGGTCGTACGCCTCGCCGATGGTGTGCCCGAGCATCCAGTGCACCGGGCGCTGGCCGCTGAGAACGGCGAGGAGGCGCTCGGCGAACCAGTGATGGGGCCGGACACGCCGCGGAACCCTCGTGCGCTGCGGAGGGACGGTTTCGGGCCTGCACCGGTCGTGGCGTCCGGCGGGCCGGGTCCTGTTCGTGCTCAACGCGCATTGCCCCCGTGCTTCAAGGCCCGGACTGATACCGGGCGGTAACTTCCGATGGGGACCTTCTACGGTGACGGCGAGGCGCCCGCAAGCACCGGTGTGGCGTTGGACACGGTCGGGGCGAATCACCTATCCGGGTGATGAGGGCGGTGGCGTGCGGGGTGTGCGGCGGGCCGGGGGAGGGTGAGGGGCGGTTGCCGGGTGGACGGGGGCGGGCCCGGTGCGCGTAGCCCCAAAGGGGGACGTCGCACGTATCCTGAGGGCGATTCCGACTACGAAAGCGGCCAGCCATGCGCGTGTACGTCCCCCTGACCCTTTCCGGTCTCGCAGCGGCGCACCGGGCGGGGGAGATCGGTCCCGGCCCGCTGACCGCCTACGCCGTGACCCCCGGACTGCGCGAGTGGTACGTGTCCGACGACATCGAGGAGTTGGAGTACGCGGCGCTCAACCGGGCCGCCGCCGCCTCGCTGCGGATGATCGCCGGGGACCCCGACGCCGTTCGCCGGAGGGTCGTCGTCGCCGTCGACGTACCGGATGGTGCGGCCGTGGCCGACCCGGACCGCAGCCTCGACGCCTCGTCGCTCGGCGAGGTGCGCATCGCGTCTCCCGTGTCCTTGACCGTGGCGGCGGCGGTGCACGTCGACGCGGACGACGCCGAGAAGGACGTCAGCGCCGCCGCGGCCGCGCTGGGTGCGGCGGACCTCGGTGACGACGACGCGCAGTTCGTCGTGGACGGTGCCGAGGACCATGAGCTGCTGTGGTTCGGCGTCCAGGAGATCCCGAACCTGATCGGCTGAGAGCGCGGGCCCGGAGCGGTGCCCGGGGAACGACGGAGGCCGGGAGCAGCTTCCGCGAAGGGCGAACGGCAGAGGCCGGGAAACCGGGCTCGGGCACGGCACGGGGCGCCTCATGCGTCCCGCCCGCCCCGGTCACGGCCGCTCCCGCACGGACTGTCGGACCCGCGCGGTACTTTCTACGGCATGGGGACGCACGGAAAGCACCGCACGCATCTGGTCTGGGACTGGAACGGCACTCTGCTCGACGACAACGCGGCGGTCGTCGGGGCGACGAACGCGGCCTTCGGCGAGGTCGGGCTGGCGCCGATCACGCTGGAGCAGTACCGCGAGATGTACTGCGTCCCGATTCCCCGCTTCTACGAGCGGCTGATGGGGCGGCTCCCCACGGACGCCGAGTGGGAGCGGATGGATGTGATCTTCCACGAGTACTACGCCGAACGGCGCGCCGCCTGCGGGCTCACCGAGGGAGCCGCGGACCTGCTCTCGCAGTGGCAGCTGACCGGCGGGAGCCAGTCACTGCTGAGCATGTACGGCCATGAGCACCTGGTCCCGGTGGTGCGGGGGTACGGCATCGAGCGGCACTTCCTTCGGGTCGACGGGCGCACCGGCCCGTCCGGCGGCAGCAAGGCGCGGCACATGGAACGGCACATCGCCGCGTTGGACGGCATATCCCCGGAGTACATGGTGGTCATCGGCGATGCCCTGGACGACGCCGTGGCCGCGGCCCACGTCGGCGCGAAGGCCGTGCTCTACACCGGGGGGTCGCACAGCAGGGCCAGCCTGGAGGCGGCGGGGGTGCCGGTGGTGGACAGTCTGGCCGAGGCCGCCGACCTGGCCACGAGAATCACCGGGTGAGACCACCGGGGTGGCGTGAAGAGCCTGGGACGGCCGGGCGAAGCGGGTGACATGACGGGCTGCACGGACACGGGCGTCCCGGGTCTCCCGTGTGCCCCGAGCCTCCTGTGCGTTCCGCGCGTGCCGCGTGACCTGTGCGTCCCGCATGTGCCGTGTGTTCCGCGGTCCTGTCGCCGGGAGCGTCGTCCCGGCCGGTTGCCGGGGCCCTGGGCTCAGGCCGTCACCGGCGCCTTCGTGCGGAGCACCTTCAGGAATTCGCGCATCCACGCCGAATGGTCCGGCCAGGCACGGGACGAGATCAGCATGCCGTCGACCACGGCCTCGTGGTCCTCGAAGGTGGCGCCCGCCGCCTGCATGTCCAGCTCCAGCGCGGGGTAGGCGGTGACGCGCCGACCGGCCAGCGCGCCGACCGCCGCCGTCATCAGCGGGCCGTGGCAGATCTGGGCGACAGGCCGGTCCGAGTCGAAGAACGCCTTGAGGATCTTGCGCAGCTCCGGGTCGTTGCGAAGATACTCGGGAGCCCGGCCGCCCGGCACGACCAGCGCCACGTAGTCCGCCGGGGCGACCTCGGAGAAGGCCAGGTCGGCGGGCCAGGTGTACCCGGGCTTCTCCGTGTACGTGTCGAAGCCGGGCTCGAAGTCGTGGACCACGAAGCGGAGCGTCTTGCGGGCGGGGGCGGCGATGTGGACGTCGTAGCCCTCCTCGCGCAGCCGCTGGTACGGATAGAGGACCTCCAGCGACTCGGCGGCGTCGCCGGTGACGATCAGGATCTTCGGTGCCATGGCGGGCTCCCACGGGTCGTCGGCCTGTTCCGTCTACCAGAGTGCGGCAACACGGGGCGACGCGCTGTCCAGAGTGTCAAACTTCCCGACCATCTTTTGTACACATGCGGCTCATGACGGTTATGGGGGCGGTCGAGATAGCCTGGACCTCGTGATCAGCGCGATATGCCTCGGGGGCAGCGGAGCCCCCGATCTGCGCCCGGAGTGCCTCAGCACCCGGGCCATGCCTGATCCTCTCCACCCGGGCCGACGGTCAAGAATTACCGATACCGCCCCGGACACCCCTCATAGCGGCATACCGTCGACTCAGACCGGAAAACCCGTGTCGTGGCGGTACGTCGCTGTTTACACCTACGTCACGCAACGGCGCGCGACAGGAGCCAGAGGACATGCAGACCAAGCTGGACGAAGCCAAGGCCGAGCTGCTCGCACGGGCCGCCAAGGTAGCTGAGCACAGCCCGGGCGGTGGTGTCGGTGGCCCGGGTGGTGCCCCGCAGGCGGGCGCCGGGGCCGACGGCAACGGGACGGGACAGGAGCGTCCCGGACAGGACACGATCCTCGCGTACCTCCAGCGTTACTACCTGCACACCGCTCCGGAGGACATCAGCGGTCGCGACCCCGTCGACGTGTTCGGCGCCGCCGCCTCCCACTACCGGCTCGCGGAGGTCCGCCCGCAGGGCACGGCGAACGTCCGGGTGCACACCCCGACCGTCGAGGAGAACGGCTGGACGTCCAGCCACTCCGTCGTCGAGGTCGTCACCGACGACATGCCGTTCCTGGTCGACTCCGTCACCAACGAACTGTCCCGCCAAGGCCGCGGCATCCACGTCGTGATCCACCCGCAGGTCGTCGTGCGCCGTGACGTCACCGGCAAGCTCATCGAGGTCCTCTCCGAGGGCAACGGCCTCCAGGCGACCCCGCAGGGCCGGAAGGATGCCGAGCCGACCAAGGGCGCCAAGGCGACGAAGGGCACCGGCGCCAAGGGGGCCAAGGGCACCGAGCTGCCGCACGACGCGCTCGTCGAGTCCTGGATCCACGTCGAGATCGACCGCGAGACCGACCGCTCCGACCTCCAGCAGATCGCCGCCGACCTGCTGCGGGTGCTGTCCGACGTACGGGAGGCCGTCGAGGACTGGGAGAAGATGCGCGACGCCGCGCTCCGCATCGCCGACGACCTGCCCGCCGAGCCGCTGGACGACCTCGCCGACGAGGAGGTCAACGAGGCCAGGGAGCTGCTGCGCTGGCTCGCCGCCGACCACTTCACCTTCCTCGGTTACCGCGAGTACGAGCTCAAGGAGACCGACGCGCTGGCCGCCGTGCCCGGCACCGGCCTCGGCATCCTGCGCTCCGACCCGCACCACAGCGTGGACGAGGCCCACCCCGTCAGCCCGTCCTTCGACCGGCTGCCCGCCGACGTCAGGGCCAAGGCCCGCGAGCGCAAGCTCCTCGTCCTCACCAAGGCCAACAGCCGGGCGACCGTGCACCGCCCCAGCTACCTCGACTACGTCGGCGTGAAGAAGTTCGACGCCGAAGGCAACGTCATCGGGGAGCGCCGTTTCCTCGGCCTGTTCTCGTCCGCCGCCTACACCGAGTCCGTGCGCCGGGTGCCCGTCATCCGCCGCAAGGTCGCCGAGGTGCTGGACGGCGCGGGCTTCTCGCCCAACAGCCACGACGGCCGCGACCTGCTCCAGATCCTGGAGACGTACCCGCGCGACGACCTGTTCCAGACGCCCGTCGACCAGCTGCGTTCCGTCGTCACCTCCGTGCTGTACCTCCAGGAGCGCCGTCGGCTGCGGCTCTACCTGCGCCAGGACGAGTACGGGCGCTACTACTCCGCGATCGTCTACCTGCCGCGCGACCGCTACACCACCGGCGTACGGCTGCGCCTGATCGACATCCTCAAGGAGGAGCTGGGCGGCACCAGCGTCGACTTCACCGCCTGGAACACCGAGTCGATCCTCTCCCGGCTGCACTTCGTGGTCCGGGTCGCGCCCGGCACCGAGCTGCCCGACCTCACGGACGCCGAGGCCGACCGCATCGAGGCCCGGCTCGTCGAGGCCGCCCGCTCCTGGGCCGACGGCTTCCAGGAGGCCCTCACCGCCGAGTGCGGCGAGGAGCGCGCCGCCGAGCTGCTGCGCCAGTACGGCCGCGCCTTCGCCGAGGGCTACAAGGCCGACCACTCGCCGCGCGCCGCGGTGGCCGACCTCGTCCACCTCGAAGCGCTCAAGAAGGACGAGAAGGACTTCGCCCTCAGCCTGTACGAGCCGGTCGGCGCCGCCCCGGGCGAGCGCCGGTTCAAGATCTACCGGACCGGCGAGCAGGTCTCCCTGTCCGCCGTCCTCCCCGCCCTGCAACGGCTCGGCGTCGAGGTCGTCGACGAGCGCCCGTACGAGCTGCGCTGCGCGGACCGTACCCACGCGTGGATCTACGACTTCGGTCTGCGGATGCCGCAGACCAACGGCACCGGCGCCTACCTCGCCGACGACGCCCGGGACCGGTTCCAGGACGCCTTCGCCGCCGTGTGGACCGGCGCGGCCGAGAACGACGGCTTCAACGCGCTGGTGCTGGGCGCCGGGCTGACCTGGCGCCAGGCGATGGTGCTGCGCGCCTACGCGAAGTACCTGCGGCAGGCCGGTTCGACCTTCAGCCAGGACTACATGGAGAGCACTCTCCGCAACAACGTCCACACCACCCGGCTGCTGGTCTCGCTCTTCGAGGCCCGGATGTCCCCGGAGCGGCAGAGTGCCGGCACCGAGCTGACCGACGGACTCCTGGAGGAGCTGGACGGGGCCCTGGACCAGGTCGCCTCGCTCGACGAGGACCGGATCCTGCGCGCCTTCCTCACCGTCATCAAGGCCACCCTGCGCACCAACTTCTTCCAGACGGGGGCCGACGGCGAGCCGCACGGTTACGTCTCGATGAAGTTCGACCCGCAGTCCATCCCGGACCTGCCCGCGCCCCGTCCGGCGTTCGAGATCTGGGTCTACTCGCCGCGCGTCGAGGGCGTGCACCTGCGCTTCGGCAAGGTCGCCCGAGGCGGTCTGCGCTGGTCGGACCGGCGGGAGGACTTCCGCACGGAGATCCTCGGCCTGGTCAAGGCGCAGATGGTGAAGAACACCGTCATCGTGCCGGTCGGCGCCAAGGGCGGCTTCGTCGCCAAGCGTCTCCCGGACCCGGCCGTCGACCGTGACGCCTGGATGGCCGAGGGCATCGCCTCGTACCGCACGTTCATCTCGGCGCTGCTCGACATCACCGACAACATGGTGGCCGGCGAGGTCGTGCCGCCCGAGGGCGTCGTCCGGCACGACGAGGACGACACCTACCTGGTCGTCGCCGCCGACAAGGGCACCGCGAAGTTCTCCGACATCGCCAACGAGGTCGCCGTCGGATACGGCTTCTGGCTCGGCGACGCGTTCGCCTCCGGAGGCTCCGCCGGTTACGACCACAAGGGCATGGGCATCACCGCCCGGGGCGCCTGGGAGTCCGTCAAGCGGCACTTCCGCGAACTCGGCCACGACACCCAGACCCAGGACTTCACGGTCGTCGGCGTCGGTGACATGTCGGGTGACGTGTTCGGCAACGGCATGCTGCTCTCCGAGCACATCCGCCTCGTGGCCGCCTTCGACCACCGGCACATCTTCATCGACCCGACGCCGGACGCCGCCGCCTCGTACGCCGAGCGGCGCCGCCTCTTCGACCTGCCGCGCAGCTCCTGGGCCGACTACGACAAGAACCTGCTCTCCGCGGGCGGCGGCGTGCACCCGCGCACCGCCAAGTCCATCCCGGTCAACGCGCACATGCGCGAGGTGCTGGGCATCGAGCCGGGCATCACCAAGATGACGCCCGCCGAGCTGATGCAGACCATCCTCAAGGCCCCCGTGGACCTGGTGTGGAACGGCGGCATCGGCACGTACATCAAGTCCTCCGCCGAGTCGAACGCCGATGTCGGCGACAAGGGCAACGACGCGATCCGGGTCGACGGCCGGGACCTGCGGGCCAAGGTCGTCGGCGAGGGCGGCAACCTCGGCGCCACTCAGCTCGGCCGGATCGAGTTCGCCCGCGGCGGCGGCAGGATCAACACCGACGCGATCGACAACAGCGCCGGTGTGGACACCTCCGACCACGAGGTGAACATCAAGATCCTGCTCAACGGTCTCGTCCGCGACGGCGACATGACCGTCAAGCAGCGCAACAAGCTGCTCGCGGAGATGACCGACGAGATCGGCCGCCTGGTGCTGCGCAACAACTACGCGCAGAACGTGGCGCTCGCCAACGCCACCGCCCAGTCGGCGTCCCTGCTCCACGCCCACCAGCGCTTCATGCGCCGACTGGGCCGCGACGGTGACCTGGACCGCGGGCTGGAGTTCCTGCCCAGCGACCGGCAGATCCGCGAGCTGCTGAACGGCGGCAAGGGGCTGACCCAGCCGGAGCTGGCCGTGCTGCTCGCCTACACCAAGATCACGGCGGCCCGGGACCTCATCCGGACCAGCCTGCCGGACGACCCGCACCTCCAGAAGCTGCTGCACGCCTACTTCCCGCACCAGCTGCGCGAGCAGTTCACCGAGGCGGTCGACGGGCACGCGCTGCGCCGCGAGATCATCACCACGGTCCTGGTCAACGACACCGTCAACACCGGCGGTTCGAGCTTCCTGCACCGGTTCCGGGAAGAGACCGGCGCGTCCATCGAGGAGATCGTGCGGGCGCAGTTCGCGGCCCGTGAGATCTTCGGGCTCGGCCAGGTGTGGGACGCCGTCGAGGCGCTCGACAACGAGGTCGCCGCCGACGTCCAGATCCGGATCCGGCTGCACTCGCGTCGGCTCGTCGAGCGCGGTACGCGCTGGCTGCTCGGCAACCGGCCGCAGCCGCTGGCGATCGCCGAGACGATCGACTTCTTCAAGGCGGGCGTCGAGCAGGTCTGGGCCGAGCTGCCGAAGGTGCTCCAGGGCGCCGACCTGGACTGGTACCAGTCGATCCTGGACGAGCTGACCGAGGCGGGCGTCCCGGGCGAGCTGGCCCAGCGGGTCGCCGGATTCTCCTCCGCCTTCCCGGCGCTGGACGTCGTGGCGATCGCGGAGCGCACCGGCAAGGAGCCGCTCGCCGTCGCCGAGGTGTACTACGACCTCGCGCACCGGCTCGGCATCACCCAGCTGATGGACCGGATCATCGAGCTGCCGCGGGCCGACCGCTGGCAGTCCATGGCCCGTGCCTCCATCCGCGAGGACCTGTACGCGGCGCACGCCGCGCTCACCGCGGACGTGCTGTCCGTGGGCAACGGGGGCTCGACGCCCCAGGAGCGGTTCGAGGCGTGGGAGGAGAAGAACGCGGCGATCCTCACCCGGTCGCGGGCCACCCTGGAGGAGATCCGGGGTTCGGACGCGTTCGACCTGGCGAACCTGTCGGTGGCCATGCGGACCATGCGGACGCTGCTGCGCACGCACGGCTAGTGCCGCTCCCGGCACCAGGAAGGCCCGCCCGCCGAGGGCGTGCGCGCCACCCGACGAGGGTGCGCGGCGCCCGACGACGGGGGACGGGACGGGATGGCCGAGAACGCCTGGCACGAGGGCGGGTACGCCTGACACGAGGGCGGGGCGGGCACCGGAGATCCGGTGCCCGCCCCGCCCTCGTCGTCGCGCTCGTGGAGTGCCCGACATCCCGACGGCCCGCTCATCTGCCGCCGGACGTGAACCTCTCGTACGCGGCCACGACCTCGTCCGCCGGACCGTCCATACGCAGCGTCCCGGCCTCCAGCCAGATCGCCCGTTCACACGTCTCGGTGATCGACTTGTTGCTGTGGCTGACCAGGAAGACCGTCCCGGCCTCCTCGCGCAGCTCCACGATCCGTTCCTTGCTGCGCCGCTGGAACCTGGCGTCCCCGGTGGACAGCGCCTCGTCGATCAGGAGCACGTCGTGGCTCTTGGCCGCCGCGATCGAGAAGCGCAGCCGGGCGCCCATGCCGGAGGAGTACGTCCGCATCGGCAGCGTGATGAAGTCGCCCTTCTCGTTGATGCCGGAGAAGTCGACGATCTCCTGGTAGCGCTCGCGGACCTGGGCCCGGGACATGCCCATCGCGAGACCGCCGAGCACCACGTTGCGCTCCCCGGTCAGATCGCCCATCAGGGCCGCGTTCACGCCGAGCAGCGAGGGCTGGCCCTGGGTGTACACCCGGCCCTTCGTCGCGGGCAGCAGCCCGGCGATCGCCTTCAGCAGCGTCGACTTGCCCGAGCCGTTGGAACCGATCAGGCCGATGGCCTCGCCCCGGTACGCGGCGAAGCTCACCCCCTTCACGGCGTGCACCTCGCGCACCCCGGGGGTCTGCCGGCGCGAGACGATCCGGCTGAGCGCCGAGGTCGCGCTGCCCCGCCCGGCGCGGGCGCCGTTGACCTTGTACGTGATGTGCACGTCGTCCACGACGACGGTCGGCACGCGCTCGTCGCCGCCGACACCATTGCCGCCGCCGATGTTGCCGTTGTGGTCAGCCACGTCCGTACCGCTCCTCCGCCTGCCAGAAGTACAAGAAACCGCCCACGCCGCACACCAGCGCCCAGCCCGCCGCGATCGCCCAGACGTGCGGTGGCAGATGGGACGCGTCGAAGCTGTCGATGAGCGCGAACCGCATCAGGTCGATGAAGACGGCGGCCGGATTGCACTTCAGGGCCACCTCGACGATGTGCGGGACCCGGTCGCCCTTGAGCATCTGGTCGACGCTCCACATGACGCCGGAGGCGTACATCCAGGTGCGCAGGACGAACGGCACCAGCTGGGCGATGTCCGGGGTCCTGGCGGTGACCCGCGCCACCGCCATGGACACGCCGGTGTTGAACACGGACTGGAGGAACAGTGCCGGGATCGCCAGCAGCCAGGACGGCTTGGGGAACTGCCCGAACCCGACCAGGATCACTGCCAGCGCGGCCAGCGAGAACAGCAGCTGCTGGAGCTGCTGGAGGGCCAGCGCGATCGGCAGCGAGGCGCGCGGGAAGTGCAGCGCCCGGACGAGTCCGAGATTGCCGCTGATCGCGCGCGTCCCGACGGTGATCGAGCTGCTGGTGAAGGTCCAGATGAACACACCGGTGACGAGGAACGGCACGAAGTCCTCGACGTTGCGCCTGGTGTCCATCAGCACGCCGAAGATGAAGTAGTAGACCGTGGCGTTCAGCAGCGGGGTCATGATCTGCCAGATCTGGCCGAGCTTCGCCTGGCTGTACTGGGCGGTCAGCTTGGCGGTGGCGAACGCCGTGATGAAGTGCCGCCGGTCCCACAGCTGCCGGACGTAGGTGCCGAGCGAGGGCCGTGCCCCGCTCACGGCCAGGCCGTGCCGGGCGGCGAGCGCGGCCAGCTCGCCCGGGGCGTACGCCGGGAGGGACGCGGCGGCGGGGGTGCCGGCCGGGGCCGCTGGAGTCGTTGTCTGGCTCACCACGATCGCTTTCGACGGAGGGGGGAATACGGGATCGGTCGATGGAACGGGACCGTATCGTCGCAACGCCGAGGGTAGGGCGCATAGACGTCGCAACGCAACCGTTTCGTCGTGGCGGACTATGATTCGGCCATGACCACCGCTCCCGGAACCCGCCGCCGTGCCCCCGCCGGAGCCGCCGTGCTGCGCGAGGACGTCACCGACGCGATCCGCAGCGCGGTCTTCGAGGAACTGGCCGCTGTGGGGTTCGCCCGGATGTCGATCGAGGGCATCGCCCGGCGCGCGGGCGTCGGCAAGACCGCCGTCTACCGGCGCTGGAAGTCCAAGCTGGCCCTGGTGCTCGACCTGGTGTCCGCCGTGGCCGTGCAGGGCATGCCGGCCCCGGCCACCGGTTCGCTGCACGGGGACGTCCGTGCCGTGCTGGAACTCGCCTCCTACGCACTGCGGCATCCGGTCGCCTCGCAGGTCATCCCGGACCTGCTGGTCGAGGCGGTCCGCAATCCGGAGATCGCCGACACCATCAAGGCCGCTCTGCTGGATCCGCAGCAGGGCATCGCCGCCGTGGTCGTGCGCGACGCGGTGGCACGCGGCGAGCTCCCCGAGGGCAGCGATCCGGACCGGGCCCTGGACCTGATCGTCGGCCCGCTCTACTGGCGGCTCGCCGTCGTCCGTACCCCGTTGCCCAAGGGCTACCTCGACGACCTGGCGTCCTCGGCGGTCGCGGCGCTCAGAGCGGGCGGCGCGGGCACGTCGTGAAGCCCCAAGGCGGCGTCCGGCGCGCCCGGCGTGCCCGGTGCGGGACCTCGACTCAAGGCGCGCCCGGTGCGCGCGGCGCGTACGGCGTGAGGGTTCGAGGCGCGCGGCGCGTGGCCGGGTGCTGAACGTCTACCCCGCGGCCAGCAGCCGGTCCGCGACGCGGGAGGCGGCCCGGCCGTCGTCCAGGTCGCAGAAGTCCCTGCGGAAGCTCTCGTACGCCGCCGCGTACCGGGCGACCGAGGCGGCCAGGTTGCCGGGATCGCGCAGTACCCCGGCGATGTCGTCGGTGCGGGGGAGCAGCGGGCCGGGCGCCCGGGTCTCGAAGTCCAGACAGAAGCCGCGCACCGTGTCGCGGTAGTGGGCCAGGTCGTAGGTGTGGAAGAGCATCGGGCGGCCGGTGTGCGCGAAGTCGAACATCACGCCCGAGTAGTCCGTCACCAGCACGTCGGCGATCAGGAGCAGCTCCGCGACGTCCGGGTGCGTCGACACGTCGCGCACGCCGTGCTCCTCGGGCACGGTCCCGGTCACCCGCGGGTGGCGCCGCACCAGCACGGTGTGGCCGTCGCCCAGGGAACGGGACAGGGCGGCCAGGTCGAGGGCCGGGTCCCAGCGGTAGCGGGGGTGCTCGCCGTCGGTGCCGGACGGGTGGGCGAGGTGGTCGCGGTAGGTCGGCGCGTACAGCACGACACGGCGGCCGTCCGGGACGCCGAGCCGATGGCGCAATCGCTCGGCGGTCTTGGCCCGGTCCGTGGCGAAGAGCAGGTCGTTGGCCGGTGACCCCGCCTCCAGGACCTCGCCGTCGTAGCCGAGCGCGCGGCGCAGCAACGGGGTCGAGTGGCGGCTGGGGGAGACCAGGACGGACCACTGGGCCGCCCGGCGCGGCAGCGAGGCGAGCCGGTGGTGGTCGGCGTACAGGGTGCCGCCCAGGTCCGTGCCGAAGCGGCCGAGCGGGGCGCCGTGCCAGGTCTGCACGACGGTCTGGCCGGGCCGCCGCTCGAACCACTCGGGCAGCTGCCCCGCGGTGACGATTCGGCGGGACCGGGCCAGTGCCTCGTACCAGGCGGCACTGTGCTCGACGACCGGGACGGCGGCGGGCGGGAGCGGGCCGTGGAGCCCGTCGGTCACCCAGAGGTGCTTCGTCTCCACGCCCCGGCGCACCAGTTCGGCGTGCACGGCGCGCGGTCCGCCGCCGTTCGCGCCGCCGCCCGCGTAGAGGACGGCGTCCCACAACGGGAGCGTGCGCCGCGACGAGTAGTGCGTGCCGCGCAGTTCCGCCCGGCGGAACGCGCCCCGCTCGGTGGCACGGAGGACCGGGCCGGCCCGCAGCGCCAGCCGGTCCCCGAACCGGCGCTCCAGGGCGAACTCCCGGTCGGGCGCGGGGGCCGCCGGGTCCGTGCCGTGCCGGGGCAGCGGCAGCCGGGCGCCGAGCGCGGCCAGGACCCGGACCGGACGGCCGCCCAGATACGCGTCCCAGTGACCCTCGTGCAGTCCCGCCGCCACCGACGGTGCCAGGAACGCGGTGAAGCGGCGCCCCTCGTATGCGCCTGCATCCGCCTCCTCGTACGAATCGGCGTACGCCCCTTTGCGTGAGCCTTCGTACGAGTCGGCGCGCGCTCCCACATGCGCACCGGCGTACGTTCCGGAGCCCGCTCCCTCATGCGCCCCGGTGCCCGGCTTCCCGTAGGCGCCCGCCCCCGCGCGCGGCGGGGCGTGGGTGACGGGGACCGCCACCGTCTCGCGCAGTGTCTCGTGCCGCAGGACCAGGCGGGCCGGGCCCTCCGCCTGCCGCAGGCGCGTTCCGGCCCCGGTCACCCCCTCGACCCGCAGAGCCCCTTCCGCCGTCCAGACGGCCGCGTCCACGAACGGCTGTCCGCTCAGGTCCAGCACCAACTCGCCCGCCGCGTCCGCCACCACCGGCGGAGCCGTCTCCGGGGCGGCGGCCAGCGGCACCCGCGAGCCGTCCGCCAGCACCAGCCGCGCCCGCCACCGCCCGCCGGGCTCCCGCTCCACCTCGGGCGGCGCCCGGTGCGGGACCGGTGGCGCGGACGCCATCCCGGCGAGGTCGGCCAGCGGGATCCGTACTGTGAACCGGCCGTCCGCCCGGCACTCGACCGGGTGGCCGAACTCCTGGTCCGGCACTCCGTCGCAGGTCAGCACCACCGCCTTGGGGCGTGCGCCCGCGTACAGCCGACCGGTCAGCTCCAACGCGCCATCGCCGCGACGGCCGTTCCCGCCGAAGCGCCGGTCCTCGCACCGGGCCGGGAGCCGCACCAGGCTCAGCCGAAGCCGCCCTCCCCGGTGGTCGAGCACCGCCCGCAACCCGTCGCCCAGGTCGTGGACGAGCGGCTGGACGGCACCCGCCTCCGCCGTGCGCACGGCCACCCGGCGGACCGTGCCGTGCGCGGCCACCATGACGCCCACCAGCCATTCACCGGACCGCAGTCGGCGCGGATCGAGGGTCAGCTCGAAGCCGGAGTTCTCGTAACTATGGAGCTCCTGACCGGAGTTGATGGTCGCCTCGGGCGACGGAACGTTTCGCACCGGTACCGTGCGCAGCTGCCGGCCGTGGACCGCGCGCACCATGCCCATCTTCAGCGAGTGGCGCGGCGAGGCGACCGGGAGGTTGCGGACGTACGCGTAGCCGCGCAGCCGCAGCTTCCCGTCGTAGCTCCACCGGGCCTCCGACAGCCGTGCCACGGCCGGGAGATCGGCGCGTGCCAGGCGGACGACGTCCGGCAGACCGGGAAAACCGGCCTGCCGCAGCCCCGGCACCCCGCCGACCAGGAACGTCCCCGCCCCGTTGGCCCGTTCGAAGGCGAGCACGGACAGCAGGTCGGCGAGTCGACGCTCCCGCACCAGCCGCCACTTGAGCCGCAGCTCCGCGGGCAGTTCCTGGATCGCGTCCCGGCCCGGCGCGTCCAAGTGCTCCATCCGGTCCAGGAACGCGCCGGCGCCCGCCATGAACGCCTTCCGGTACTCGGGCCCGCCCCGCGCGAGCCCCTCCAGGAAGCACACGAGGTCGTCGCGCAGGCACGACAGGTCGTAACGTCGTCGCGCACCCGCGTTCGCCATTCCGCCCAGGCCCGCCAGGAACGCGCTGATCTGCTCGCACGCCGCGATCCGGTCCCGTGCGCCCCGCGCGTCCGTACGTCGCCGGGTGACCGACCCCTCCCGAACCCGCCAGTAGTAGACGTGCTCGTGCAGCACGTCGACCGCGCCCGCGAGGTAGTGCGCCGGGATCACCACGGGCGCGTCCTCGTAGAGCTTCCCCTCCGGGAATGCGAAGGAATGACGGTCCCAGAAGGAGCGCCGGAACACCTTGTTCCACGCGACCCGGTCGGTGAGCAGCCGTGGCTCGCGGCTGATGTGGGCGCGCGTCCGGGTGGCGGTCAGCCAGCGGTACTGCCACGCCTGCCGCCGCCCCCGCTCGTCCAGCCGCCACACATTGCCGGTGGCGAAGTCGGAGCCGGTCGTCTCCAGCGAGGCCAGCATCCGCTGGAAGGCGTCGTGGGCGACGACGCCGTCGCTGTCGACGAACGCGAGGTACGGCACATCCGGCGAGGTGTGCCGCACGCCCGTGTTGCGGGCGGCGCTCAGCCCGGCGTTGTCCCGGCGCACATAGCGGAAGCGGTGGTCCCGGGCGGCGTAGCCCCGGGCGATGTCCGTGCTGCCGTCCGTCGAACCGTCGTCGACGAGGACCACTTCGATGTCGGAGACCGTCTGTCCGGCCACCGACCGCAGGCAGTCCTCCAGACAGTCCTCGACGTTGTGGACCGGGACGACGACACTGAGGCGCGGCTTCATGCCCGGACAACAGGGGCGGACGCGCACGGTCACCGGCACTGCCCCGAACGGGTGAACACGCGGTACGGAGGGCGGCGAACGCCCGGCTACCCTCGGCTGCCATGCTCCTCGGCGTCGTCGTGCCCGTCCACGGCGCTCAGGGATATCTCAGGGCGACCCTGGAATCCGTGCTCGGCCGGGGCGTTGACGGTCCGGAGCCGCTCGTGGTCGACGACGGGTCGCGGGACGGCAGCGCCCGGATCGCCGCCGAGTTCGCGGCCCGCGACCCGCGGGTCGGGGTGCTCACCCTCCCCGCGCACCGACGCGGGTCCGGCCCGCAACGCCGGAGCGGCCGAGGCGCGCGGCCGGTACGTGCTCTTCCTCGACGGCGACGAACTGCTGTGCCCCGGCGCGCTGGAGGCGATCACGGGCCGACTGAACGAGCAGGGGGCGATCGGGCGGCCGAACGGCGAGGCGATCGACGGCCGGTGGAACGGGGGCGGGCCGGACGTGCTCCTGCTCGGGCACGACCTCGTCGACTGGTGGGGGGACGCCATGCTTCCGGAGCCGGTCGCCCTCGGCGCCCCCGAAATCGCCCGCGTTCCCGGATCCGGACCCGGTGCCGGACCCGGGGGCGCACCAGGAGCGGGCCCCGGTTCCGGGGCCGCACCCGATCCAGGGGTCGCATCCGGTCCTGGGTCCGGACCCGGTTCCGGTTCCGGGACCTCGGCATCACCGATGCCCTCTCCACTGCCGTGCCGCGCCTCTTCCGCCGCTCCTTCTGGGTCACCCACGGCCTCCGCTTCACCGACGGCCCGTACGAGGACGTCCTGCCCGTCGCGCGCGCCACCCTCCTCGCCGTCGACGCGGGCACCCTCGATGCCCTCGGCCGGATCCGTGTCCGCCGTCGGCGCCGCCGCACCGGCAACTTCGCCGCCACGCCCGGACGCGACCACTTCGCGGTCGTCGACGCCCAACGAACGGCTGCGCGCCGAAGACCGGCCACGATCCGCGGATCGAGACGGCCCGCGCCCGCCATCTGCGCGCCGTGCGCGACGACCCCGGCCGGATCGGCCCCCGGCGACCGTGCCGGAGTGCACGGCGCACCCGGACGGCGGAGCGTAAGCACGGCGTTGCCGACGTCACCCCTTCGGGAGAGACCACGACCGGTGACCCCCGGCCGCCCACGAGGTTGAGCCGTACGCACAGTCAGGCCCCCGATGAACGGACGTGCCCACCATGCCGCCACGGCTCAGTGTCGTCGTACCCGTCCACGACGTCGAGCTCTACCTGACGGACTGTCTGAGGTCCCTCGCGCAGCAGACGATGACCGATCTGGAAGTGGTGATCGTCGACGACGGGTCCACGGACGCCAGCGCGGGCCTGGCCACCGCGTTCGCCGCCCGCGACCGCCGCTTCCGGCTCGTCAGCCAGGCCAACGGCGGCCTCGGCCACGCCCGCAACACCGGGGTGCGCCACTGCGACCCGGGCGCCCGCCACCTCGCCTTCGTCGACAGCGACGACGTGGTCCCGCCCCGCGCGTACGAACTCCTCCTGGGGGCCCTGGACGAGACCGGCTCCGACTTCGCGTCCGGCAACGTGCTGCGGCTGCGCCCCTCCGGGAAGCTCCAGCAGTCGCCCGACTTCCGCAGGCCGATGGCGACGACCCGGCTGCGCACCCACATCTCCCGCGACTGGGACCTCGCCGCCGACCGGATCGCCTGCAACAAGGTCTTCCGCCGCTCCTTCTGGGACGAGCACGCCTTCGCCTTCCCGGTCGGCGCGCTCTACGAGGACATCCCGGTCGTCCTGCCCGCGCACTTCCTGGCCCGGTCCGTCGACGTCCTGAAGGACACGGTCTACCACTGGCGCGAACGGGCGGGTTCGATCACCTCCCGTCGCGCCGTCGTCCGGGGCGTCCAGGACCGTGTCTCGCACATCCTCGGCGTCTCCGCCTTCCTCGACGAGCACCGCGGCGCCGCCGACAAACGACGGTACGAGGAGCACGTCCTCGTCGACGACCTCTGGTACTTCATGGAGGCGCTGCCCGACGGCGACGAGGACTACCGGCGCGCCTTCCTCACGTACGCCAACGAGTTCACCGACCAGGTCGACCCCGCCGTCCTGGACGCGTTGCCGGTGCGTCTGCGGCTGATGTGGCATCTCGTACGCGAGCGCCGGACCGACGAACTGCTGGCGCTGCTCGCCCACGACAAGGCAGAGCCGGGCGCGTTCGCGGTACGGGGCACGCGGCGGCGCACCGCCTCCTTCCCGGTGCTCACCGGCCCCGTCCCGCGCCCCGTGCTCAAGGTCGCCGAACGGGACCTGCCGCTCACCGCCCGCCTGCGGGACGCCCGGTGGCAGGACGGCAGGCTGCATCTGTCCGGGTACGCGTACATCCGGAACCTGCCCGCCACCTCGCGCGTCAGCGAGTTCCGGACCGGCTGGCTGCGCGCCGGGCGCCGCCATCTGGTGCCGCTGCGGCTGCGCACCGTCGTCGATCCCGAGGCCACCGCGCGGTCGCGGCAGAGCCTGCACGACTACGACCGCTCCGGGTTCGAGACGGTCATCGACCCGGCCCGGCTCCGCATCGACGCGCGCCGCGGGCCCGCACGCCTCCTCTGGCGCCCGGAGATCGGCATCGCCGGGCACGGCATGCTGCGCCGCTCCGCCCTCTCGACGAACGAGGCGGCCGCCCCGCCGCCCGTGCACCGGCCCGATGGCGACCACCGCATCGTGCCCGCCTTCGACGACGGCATGCTGGTGCTGCACGCCGAACGGATCGACGCCCGCTTCGAGTCCCACCGGGCGGGCGGTCCGGTAGGTACGGACGGCCCGGACGGCCCGGATGACACGCCCGGCGCACGCACCGCCCACGTCACGCCCGGCGCACGCACCGCACTGGTCGCGCCCGGCGTAAACGGCGCACCCGGCGCGGACGGGCCGGGCGACAGTGTGGTGATCGACGGCATGGTCCGCGCCCGGCTCGCCGCGGGGCCCCTGCGCCTCTCCCTCACCCACCTCCCCTCCGGGACGTCCTTCGACCGCCCGGTCAGGGTCCACGAGAGCGCCGGACCCGCGTCGTCCGGCTGGCGCCGCTTCACCGCGGCCGTTCCGCTCGACGCCTTCGCCGCAGCCCGGGCGGGCGCGGGGGAGGGGGCGCCGCCCGCGCAGATCGCGTACAGCGTGCATCTCGTCGGCCCGGACGGGCGGCGCACGCCGGTCGACGTACCGGGGCCGGTGCTTCCGGGCCGCTACCCGCTGGACGGGAACGGAACCGGGGAGGGGGAGGACGGGAACGGGGACAGGGCGGGCGCGGCCCCACCGCGCGAACTCGGCCTCACCGCGAGCGCGCGCGGCAACCTGCTGATCACCGACCGCGCCGTCCAGCCCGCCGTCGACCTCGCGGCTTGGACCGACGGCGGCCGGCTCGTCCTGGAGGGCACCTTCCCGGGCCGCCCCGGGCGCCCCGCCGTGCTCGTGGCCCGGCACAGCGGCCACGACGAGGAGGTCGTCCTGCCCGTCGCGTTCTCCGGGACCGGCGGGGCACGGCGGTTCCGGGCCGCGTTCCGGCCGGACGCCGTCGACGGACCCGGCGGACCGCTGCCGCTGGGGCAGGGCCGCTGGTACCTCTTCCTGCGCGAGCCCGGCGCGGTCGGCGGCGTGGCGGGCGGCGCGTACGAGGCCCCGCTGCGCATCCCGGCCGCCGCCCACCGCACCCTGCCCGCCGCCCGCACCCTCGGCGGACGCGTGTACGTCGTCGAACGGCGCCACCACGACCAGTTGCTGATCGACTCCGCACCGGTGCTCCCGGCCGCCGAACGCGGCCCACGCGGCACGCGGTTGCTGCGCGGGACGTACCGGAGCCGACGCGGCGCGCCCGTCCGCGACACCGTCCTGTACAGCAGCTTCGACGGTCGCCGGTACTCCGACTCGCCGCGCGCCGTCCACGAGGAACTGGTACGCCGGGGCGTCGAGTTCGAGCACCTGTGGGTGGTGCGCGACCAGCAGGCGCGCGTCCCGGCCGGTGTCACCGCCGTCGAACACGGTTCGGCCGCCTGGCACGAGGCGCTGGCGACCAGCCGTCACATCGTCACCAACACCCAGCTCCCCGAGTGGTTCGAGCGGCGCGACGACCAGTTCGTCGTCCAGACCTGGCACGGCACTCCGCTCAAGCGCATCGGCCTGGACCTGGCGGGCACCGCGCAGGCCAACGCCGCCTACATCGCCACCATCGAGCGGCGCGCCCGCCAGTGGAGCGTCCTGGTCTCCCCGAACGGCTTCTCCACTCCGGTCCTGCGGCGCTCGTTCGGCTACCGGGGCGAGGTCCTGGAGTGCGGCTACCCCCGCAACGACCTGTTCCACGCCCCGGACCGGGCCAAGGTCGCCGCGGCCCTGCGCGAACGCCTGGGCATCCCCGAGGGCCGACGCGTCGTGCTGTACGCGCCGACCTGGCGCGACGACCAGCCGCGCGGCTGCGGCCGGTACGCCCTCGACCTGCGCCTCGACCTGGCCGCCGCCGAGCGTGAACTCGGAGTCGACACCGTGCTGCTGGTGCGCCGTCACCACCTGGTCGCCGACCGGCTGCCGGACAGTGGCAGCGGCTTCGTCCGCGACGTCTCGCGCCACCCGGACGCCGGCGAACTGATGCTGATCAGCGACGCCCTGGTCACCGACTACTCCTCGCTGATGTTCGACTTCGCCCTGACCGGCCGCCCGATGCTGTTCCACACCCACGACCTGGCGCACTACCGCGACACCCTGCGCGGCTTCTGCTTCGACTTCGAGGCGCGCGCCCCCGGCCCGCTGATCCCCGGCGCCGCCGGACTCGTCGAGGCGCTGCGCGACCCGGAGCGCGCCACCAGGGGGCACGCGCGGGCGTACGAGGCGTTCCGCCGGGACTTCTGCGACCTGGACCGCGGGCACGCGGCGGCGGACGTGGCCGACCGCATGCTCCGGGGACCCGAAGGCATTCCGCCCGAGTCGTTCGAATGATTCGGAAATGCGGACGTCCGTACGACTCCGCAGGGAATCGACGCGGCGATCCGCCCACCGGGAAGCAGCGTTGCGTCGCACAGCGTCCACAGGTTGCTACGTTCTGTTTTCATGGGTATCCGAATGCGGTGCGAAACCTGGAGCGTGCGACGAGCGAGAACGACCGTGCTCGTCGCCGCCGCCGCGGGTCTTCTCACCCGAATGCTGATCGCGGCCAACAAACCCGGACCGGCCGACGTGCACATCTTTCATGGTTTCGCCGCGGCCATCGCGCGGTACGGCCCCATTCGGATCTACGAGCAACCGCTTCCGGGGCTGCCCGTCTACAACCATCCGCCCCTGGCCGGGTGGATGCTGCTCGGTCTGAACGAACTCTCCGAACTCGGAATCCCGTTCGCAAGTCTTATCAGGGCGCCCGCCTCGATCGCCGATTTCTGCTGCGCGCTCCTCGTCTTCGAAATCGTGCGCCGACGGCGCTCCTCGGCCGCGGCGGTCGCCTGCGGGGTGGGCGTCGCCCTCAGCCCCGTACTGATCGCCACCTCCGGCTACCACGGCAACACCGACGCGGTCGCGATCACCTTCGCCCTGGCCGCCGCCCACCTCCTCGTGGACCGGAAGGCACCGTTGGCCGCGGGGCTGGCCGCGGCGCTCTCGATCAGCGTCAAGTTCATCCCCGTGGTGACGCTCCCGGCGCTGTTCGTCGTCGCGCTGCGGGCGGGCCGCCCGGCCCTCCTCCGCTTCACCGCCGCCTTCACCGCCCTGATCGCCCTCGTCTGGGGGCCGGTTCTGGCGACCGTGCCGCAGCACCTCGAGGAGAACGTCCTGGAGTACGCGGGCGGCGACCACCGCCTCTGGGGCATCGTCCGGTTCGCCGACCTGGCCGGGCTGCCGGACTCGTTCATCACCTTCGTCCAGGGCGACGGGCACTTCCTGTTCGTGCTGGCCTGCGCGGCGGCCGGGGTGTGGCTGGCCCTGCTGCGGCCCGCGCAACTGCCCGTCGTCGTCGCCTTCACGATGGGGCTGCTGCTGCTCCTGTCCACCGCGTCCGCCCTCCAGTACCTGACCTGGGCGGCTGCCGCTCTCTTCGTCATCGGCTTCTGGGAGGGCGCCGCGTACAGCTGCCTGCTCGGCCTGACCGCGCTCCTCGGCTACATGGGGCGTTCCGCCGTGCGCTGGAGCGAGACCGTGATGCACCTGGGGGAGGCGGGCTGGGCCGTCCTCGCCGTCGGCCTCGCCTGCGGGGTCCGCGCGATCCTCGCCGCGACGCCGTCCGCGCCCGTCCCGCCGTGCGCCGCCGGGCCCGCCCCGCTCACCGCGCCCTGCGCGTCGCGGCCCGCCGGTTCCCCCGTCAGGTGACCACCACCGGGCCCCGGGCCCCGCCCCACCGGGCGGACGCCGGGTCTCCGGCCCCGATCAACCGAGCACCGAGCACAACTGGAGAACGTTCCGTGAAGGAAAGCCCGAGCCCCAGGATCGGCATCCTGGTGGTCGCGTACAACGCCGAGACGACGCTGGAGAGGACTCTCGACCGCATCCCGCAGGACTTCCGGTCCAAGGTCGCCGAGATCCTCATTCTCGACGACGCGAGCCATGACGCGACCTTCACCGCGGGCTGCCGCTGGTCGCAGACGGAGGGAATGCCGCAGACCGTCGTCATGCGGCACACCAAGAACCTCGGATACGGCGGGAACCAGAAGGCCGGTTATGCCCTGGCCGCGGCCCACGGACTCGACATCGTCGTGCTGCTGCACGGCGACGGGCAGTACGCCCCCGAATTCCTGCCCGAGATGGTCGCGCCGATCGAACGCGGCGAATGCGAGGCCGTCTTCGGTTCACGGATGATGAAATCCGGCTCCGCCCTCAAGGGCGGCATGCCGATGTACAAATGGCTCGGCAACCGCATTCTCACCCGGGTGGAGAACCGCCTCCTCGGCTCGCGGCTCACCGAATTCCACTCCGGATACCGCGCCTACAGCGTCGCCGCGCTGGGGAAACTGCCGATCGACCGGAACACCGACGCGTTCGATTTCGACACGCAGATCATCGTCCAGCTGCTCGACGCCGGCATGCGGATCAAGGAGATCCCCGTCCCCACCTACTACGGCGACGAGATCTGCTACGTCAACGGCATGAAATACGCGAAGGACGTCATCAAGGACGTCCTCGAATACCGGCTCGCCGTCAAGGGGTTCGGCACCTGCCCCTGGATCCCCAAGCCCGTCGAATACGCGTTCAAGGAGGGCGACGGCTCCTCGCACGCCGTCATCCTGGAACGGATGCGCGGGCTGCCGCCCGGCCGGGTCCTCGATCTCGGCTGCTCCGGAGGGCTGTTCGCACAGCGCCTCGAAGCCCTCGGCCACCAGGTGACGGGCGTCGACTACGTCGAGGTCCCCGGCGTGCGCGAGAGGTGCACCCATTTCCACCTCGCCGACCTGGAGACGGGGCTCCCCCCGGAGGTCGGCACCGGCTACGACTACGTGGTCGCCGGCGACGTCATCGAGCACCTCTCACGGCCCGAACGGGTCCTCGCCGAGGTCGCGACCGTGCTGCGGCCCGGCGGCCATGTGCTGCTCTCCGTACCGAACTTCAGCCACTGGTACTCCCGGCTGCGGGTCGCGCTCGGGGTCTTCGACTACGACCGGCGCGGCATCCTCGACGAGACCCATCTGCGCTTCTTCACCCGGGCCAGTCTGCGCCGCACCGTCCGCGGCGCCGGGTACGACGTCCTCGACCTCACGTCCACCGGGGCGCCGTTCTGGGCGCTGCTCGGCGGCGGGCCGCTCCCCGCGGTCCTCGGCGGGCTGTCGAAGCTGCTCACCCGGATCCGGCCGACGCTGTTCGGCTATCAGCACGTCGCCCTGCTCACCCCGCACGCGGCCGAGACGATCATCGCTGGAGAGCACGTCGATGTACAGGACATCCTCAACCGACAGTACGTATCCGCCGACCGGGTCGGCGTCTGAGACGAGCGGACCGGTGACGGGGGCGGCCCGCCCGGTGCAGGAAGCGGCCGTACCGGAAGCGGCCGGGTCCGTGTCCGAGGCCACCGTCCCCCGCCCCACCCCCGCCCCGGAGGCCGGGACACCGGCCACGGCAGTCAGGAGCAAGACCTTGACCGTCCCCAGTCTGATGCTGCTGCTTTTCGCCGTGTTCTCGTCGGCGGGCGGCCAGATCATGCTCAAGCACGGGATGAAGGGGGCCGCTGCCGCCGCGCACGACGGCGGATCCGTCGTCCTGCGCGCCGCGACCAGCCCCTGGGTCGTCCTCGGCCTGCTGGTCTTCGCGGTGTCCGCCGTCGCCTGGATGACCACCCTGGCGACGGTGCCGCTGTCCATCGCCTACCCGTTCAACGCGCTCGGGTACCTGCTGATCGTGCTGGCCGGTGCGACGGTGCTGCACGAGCGGACCTCGCTGTGGACCTGGGGCGGCTCGCTGCTCGTGGTCGTCGGCCTGATCACGGTGATGGCGGGCCAGCGACGCTGACCGCGTCGCCGGACGGGTTCCGCTCCGGGAGGTCCCGTCCGGCAACCGGTTCCGCCGCCCCGCCCAGCAGCACCCGGCGCACCACCCGTTCGACGGCGCGCCCGTCGCCGTACGGGCAGAACCGGGCCCGGAACGCGGCCCGCGGCTCCTCGTTCGCCGGGCTGCGCCGGTTGCCGTCGAGGAAGATCCGGATCAGTTCGCCGGCGTCCGTGGAGACCGCCCCGGGGATGTCGCCGGGTGTGCCGGACAGCAGGTCGAAGCAGACCCCCCGGACCGTTGAAGTGAGGGAGTTGCGTCAGAGCGTGACAAATCCGTGAAAGAGCAGGTGGGGTGGTCCTGTCGCGTTGTACAGGACCACCCCGTGCTGACGTACGGATGCGCGTACCGCGTCGCCGCCGCTTCGCCGGTACGCCACCCGGGCGCCGCCGCTGCACCGCGCCCGTGCCGTCGTCCGCCGTGCCGCCGCTTCGCCGCGCGCGTGCCGTCGTCGCTACTTCACCGCGCCCGCCATCACACCGGAGACGAACTGGCGCTGGAAGGCGAAGAACACGGCCAGGGGGATGACCATCGACACGAAGGCGCCGGGCGCCAGCACGTCGATGTTGTTGCCGAACTGCCGTACCTGCTGCTGGAGCGCCACCGTGATCGGCGGCGAACCGGAGTCCGCGAAGATCAGCGCGACCAGCATGTCGTTCCACACCCAGAGGAACTGGAAGATGCCGAGCGAGGCGATCGCCGGACCGCCCAGCGGCATCACGACCCGGGTGAACAGCCGGATCTCGCCCGCTCCGTCGAGCCGCGCCGCCTCCAGCAGCTCCCGCGGGATCTCCGCGAAGAAGTTCCGCAGCAGGAAGATCGCGAAGGGCAGGCCGAAGGCGGTGTGGAAGAGCACCACGCCGAGTGTCGTCTCGAAGATCCCGATCGCGCCGAAGAGCTTCGAGACCGGTACGAGGGCGACCTGCACCGGCACCACCAGCAGCCCCACCACGACCAGGAACCACCAGTCGCGGCCGGGGAAGTCCATCCAGGCGAAGGCGTATCCGGCCAACGAGCCGAGCACGACGACGAGAACGGTCGCCGGAACGGTGATCAGGACCGTGCTCAGGATGGAGTGGGTGATCGTCGAGTTGTCCAGCAGCCGGGCGTAGTTGTCGAAGGTGATCTGTGACGGGGCGGTGAAGACCTTCCACCAGCCGTCGGCGGCGATGTCGTCCGCACCGCGCAGCGAGGAGAGCAGCAGCCCGACGGTCGGCATCAGCCAGAACAGGCCCACCAGGACGAGGAAGACGCGCATCGCGCCGCCCCCGGCGCGGGCCGCGACGCGGGCGGCGAGGGACCGCTCGGCCCGCACCGGCCCGGCCTCGGCGGACGTGGTCGAGGCGGTCGTCATCGGCGCCCCTCCTTCCGGATGCGGCGGATGTTGACGTACATCACCGGGAGCACCAGCAGCAGCAGGAGCACGGCGATGGCGCTGCCGATGCCGAGGTCCGCGTCCGTGCCGAACGAGGAGCGGTAGAGCTGGAGCGCCAGCACGTTCGCGTCGGCCACCGAGGAGCCCGGCGCGATGATGAAGACCAGGTCGAAGACCTTCAGGACGTTGATCATCAGCGTGACCAGCACCACCGACAGGACCGGCGCGAGCATCGGCACCGTGATCCGGCGGAACACCTGCCATTCGTTCGCGCCGTCCACCCGGGCCGCTTCGAGGAGTTCACGCGGCAGGCCGGCCAGGCCGGCGGCGATCAGCACCATCGCGAACCCGGCCCACATCCACACGTAGGAGCCGATGATCGCCGGGGTGACCAGGGTCGGGCCGAGCCATTCGACCCCGTTGTACGGCTCCCTGAAGTTCGAGGCGGGGAGCCGGAGCTCGGCGCCATCGGCGGAGGCGGGCAGGGTGAACACTCCGTCCGCGTCGGCCTTCGCGGAGGCCACCACCTCGCCGTCCTTGACCGCCTGGACCTCGATACCCCGAAGCCCCAGCTCCTTGGCGTCGATGACATTCGGCCGTCCGCCGCCGCCCTTGGTGAAGTCGAGCCACGCGGTGCCGGTGATCTTGCCGGGCTCCGCCTTCGCGGCCCTCGCGGGTTTCGCGTCCGACGGCATCTTCGCCGGGGCCACGCCGACCAGCGGCAGGCTCACCGGCTCCCCGGCCCGTACCGGCGCCTTGGTGACGAACGAGCCGCCGCCGCCCGGCTTCAGCGGGTGGACCGGCAGCGGATGCGCGTTCGGGTAACCGGCCGACTCGGCGAAGGTGTCGTGCACCCCCACCCAGACGGCGTTGGCGACCCCGCGCTCCGGTGCCTGGTCGTACACCAGCCGGAAGATGATCCCCGCGGCGAGCATCGAGATCGCCATCGGCATGAAGACGACCAGCTTGAACGCGGTGCCCCAGCGGATCCGCTCGGTCAGCACCGCGAAGATCAGCCCGAGGGCCGTGGCGATGGTCGGAGCGAACACGACCCAGATCGCGTTGTTCCTGATCGCCGTACGGATCGTCTCGTCCGTGAACAGCGCCTTGTAGTTGTCGAGTCCGGCGAAGCCCGTGCCCGCCTGGTCGAGGAACGACCGGTAGACGGAGTACCCGATGGGATAGACCACGAGCGCGCCGAGCAGCACCAGAGCCGGTGCCAGGAAGAGCGCGGCGACGACCCGGCGGGTGCCGGTCACGCCCCGGAGGCGGCGCCCCGGGGAGTCGGACGGGGCGCCGTCGGGGGCGGGCGCCGGCCCCGCGTCCGGGCCGCCGGACGGCTTCCGGGGCGCGGGCACCGACGGGCGCGCGGACGAATGCGTGTCGGCGGGGGGCACCTCGTCGGCGCCCCCCGCTGCGGCTGTCGTCATCGCGTCAGCTCTTGTACGCCTTGGCCGCGTCGGACTCCAGTCTCGCCTGGGCCCCCGCGATGTCCTTCGGGTTCTTCAGGAAGTCCTGGAGGATCTTCCACTCACCCTTCCCGGGCGTCCCGCCGAACGACTGCGGGGCCTGGTCGGACATGTCGAACCGGACCGCGTCGCCCGCCGCGACCAGCGCCTTCGCCATGGTGCGCTGCACCTCGTTCGGGTACGCGGCGGCGTCCAGGGCCTTGTTCGGCGAGATGAAGCCGCCCTGCTCGGCCATGATCTTCGCCGCGTCGACCGAACCCAGCCAGGTCAGCAGGGCCTGCGCGCCCTTGCCGTCCTTGAGGGCCACCGCCGCGTCGCCGCCCGTCACCACGGGGGACTCGGCGCCGACGGCCGGGAACGGGAACACCTTCGCGTCGGTCCCGATCTTCGCCTTCGTCTGCGCGATGTTGACGCCCACGAAGTCGCCCTCGAAGACCATCGCCGCCTTGGGCTGGTCACCACCGGTGAAGGTCTGGGTGACCGAGGCGGGGAACTCCGTCTGGAGCGCGCCGTCGGCGCCGCCCGCGATGAGCGACGGCTTGCCGAACAGCTCGGCGAGGGTGGTCAGGGCGTTCTTGACGGACGGGTCCGTCCACTTGATCTCGTGCTTGGCCAGCTGGTCGTACTTCTCCGGGCCCGCCTGGGAGAGGTAGACGTTCTCGAACCAGTCGGTGAGGGTCCAGCCGTCCGCGCCGCCGACCGAGACCGGGGCGACGCCCGAGGCGGAGACCGTCTCGGCGGTCGCGAGGAAGTCCTTCCAGGTCTTCGGCTCGGATGCGCCCGCGTTCTCGAACGCCTTGGCGTTGTACCAGATCAGGGACTTGTTGGCGGCCTTGAAGTACACCGCGTACTGGGTGCCGTCCACCGCGCCGAGGTCCTGCCAGACCTTGGCGTAGTTCTTGGTCAGCTGGGCCCGGGCCTCGGCCCCGACGGGCTTGGCCCACTTCTTCCGGGCGGCCTGCTGGATCGCGCCGACCTGCGGGATCATCGCGACGTCCGGCGGCTGACCGCCCGCGATCTTCGTACCGAGGAAGTTGATGATCGGGTCCTGCGCCGGGACGAAGGTGACCGTCGCCCCCGTGCGCTTCTCGAACTCCTTGAGCACCTGGACGAAGTTGGCCTGCTCCGCCCCCGTCCAGACCGCCGCGACCGAGAGCTTCTCGCCGTCCAGCTTCGGCAGGACCAAGCCCGACGAGCTCTCCCCGCCGCTCCCGGAGTCCGGGTCGGACTTTCCTTTCCCGCTGTCGTCGTTGCCGCCGCAACCGGTGAGGGCCAGTGCGCCGATGGCGGTGAACACCACGGCGGCCCTGCTGATCCGATGGGTCGTGCGCATAACTTCCCCGTCTCTCACGTCGTCGTGTGCGCACAGTCCTACGCCGGGACCACGGGCGCCGCAATACCGCTTCCGGCGTCAACTCCTTGATCGTAATGGGCTCGTGACGTGCCATCAGTGCCGATGCGAAGCACCCGCACGGTCCCGGGACGCGCCGGTGCAGGGACGGGGCGGGTGGGGGAGCGTGTCGGGGCGGGGACGCGTGGGCCGGGAGCGGGCGGGGTCCGGGCAGGGCTGTTCCGGCCGGGGCGGGCGATCCCGTTCACGGACGGACGGGGCGGAGCGGGCGGGGCCCGGGCGGGGCTGGGCGGTCAGGAGCGGACGGGGCCGAGCGGGGCCACCGGGCCGGCGTTCACCGACCGGGCCGCCCGCTCCAGCGCGCTGGCCAGCAGCGCCAGGTCCGTCGGACCGTTGCCCAGCTCACGGACCGGGCGGCGGGCCGGCGGATCGCCCATCCGCTCCCAGTCCAGCGGGACGACAGTGGGCCGCGACGTCGCCGTGCGCGGTATGCGTCCCGTCACCCTGCCGCCCTGGAACGGGGTCACCCGCCCGTCCGGATGGCCCAGGCGGCCACGTCCGGGCGCCGGGTCCTCCGGCGAGCGCGGGACGGCCGGGGCGTCGAGCACGATGCGCAACCGGGCCCCCTGTGCGAGGTCCGTGTCCTCCGTGCGCTCGGGGCAGGCCGACGCCGCGACCAGATGGACGCCGAGCCGACCGCCCTCCCGCGCCACGGCCTCCAGGGCCCGCACCACCGAACCGGCGGCGGGACGGCCCGGACTGCCGAGCGCGGGCGCGACCAGCGCGTCGAAGTCGTCGACCAGGACGACGAGCCGGGGCAGCGGGGACGGCCCGGGGACCGCGGACCGTGCACCGGCGGGGCGCAGCCGGAGCGTTCCGCTCATCGGGGAGTCCACGTCACCGCGCTGTTCGGCGGCGCTCGGCGGACGCTGACCGACCATCCGTCGTGCCAGCTCCCGCCGTTGGTGCCAGGCGCCGAAGTCCTCCTCGTCCAGCAGTTCGGCGCGCCGCTTCAGCTCGCCGCCCAGCGCCTGCGCGAACTCCCGCATCCGTACCGGATCGCTGGCCACCAGATGCGTGAAGGCATGCGGGAGTTCGGCGCACGGGGCCAGGCCCTCGCCGCGCTCGGCACCGGCGCCGTCGACCAGCACGATGCCGAGCCGGTCGGGCCGGTCGGCGGCGGCCAACGAGGCGGCGACGGCACGCAGCAGCTCCGTACGCCCGCTGCCGGGCGGACCCTCGACGAGGAGATGGGGGCCCTCCTCCGTCAGGTCCACGCCGACCGCGCCCCGGGGTCCGGCACCGAGCACCACGAAGGGGCGGCCGAAGGCAGGGGCGGAGGCGGGGGCTCCGCGGCCCCGCACGGCCGCGGCCGTGCCCGTCCCGGCTCCTGTTCCCCTCCCGGCCCCTGTTCCCGTGTCCGCGCCGATGCTCGCGCCCGCGTGCGCGGCCACCGAGGTACGCCCTGCCGGGGTTCCGCCCGCGCCGTTCCACGCGCCGGCCCCGGCGACGGTGCGGGAGCCGGGGGCCGGAGCGGGCGACCCGGCGTAGCGTCCGCCGCTGACCCGGGGGGTGCCGGCGCCGGGGTACGGGGTGCGCCCGGAGTCCCGGCCCTCGGGTGCCCCATGCCCCTCGTCGGCGTCCGGCGTGCCGTGGGCCTCGTGGGTCCCGCGCGCGCCCTCGCGGGAGAGGCCGTGGCTCACCGTGCCGACATGCGTGACGGTGTCGCTGCCGGGGTACGGGGAGCGCCCCGCACCGGGACCGTATCCGCCGGGGCCGGACGGCGGGCCGAGGACCGAGCGCTGGGCACCCACGCGGGGGGTTACGCCGCGCGACTGCTGGGCGGGGTGGCGCGTACGGCCCGAACCGGGGTCGTCCGGTTCGGCCGCGCCCGTACCGCCACCGACGCGCGCGGGGCCGACCGGACGCCGGGCCGCGGCGGACGCGGCGGCGGCCGCGGTCATCGGCGGCGTGGGGGGCCGTTCGTCCGCCGCGGACGCCCAGCGGGCCATCAGGGAGGCCGGGGTGGCCCGGGCCAGACCCAGTTCGTCCAGCAGCCGGGCGGAGAGCGGCAGCGCGGTCGATGCGGTCCCGCCGTGCGCCGACGCCGCGGCGTCCGTGCGCAGCGGGGCCAGGGCCCGGCCGAACCGCTCGGCCCAGTGCGCCGAGACCGCGTCCACCGCGGCGACCGTGCCGCGGCCCGCCGCCCGGCCGTCGGCCGTGCGCAGCAGCCGCAGGGCCGTCGCCACGTCGCCGCTCAGCATCGCGACCGCCCCGCACTCGCGGAACGCGATCGAGGCGTGGCAGGCGGCCTCGTACGTCGCCGCGACCGGGGAGGTGGGCGTGGCGGCCGGGGTCTCGGCCAGACAGATCAGATGGATCCCGGCGGCGGCACCGGCGGCGGCCAGCCGGGCGGTGCTCTCGCGCAGTGCCGCCGAGCCGGGGTCGCCGTCGACGATCAGAACGGTGAACGGCCCCGCGTACCGCGCGGCGGCCTCCGCGATCGTGGCCCGGTCCAGGCTCGCCCAGCCGGGCCCGAGCGGGCCCTCGTCCAGCCGCCGGACCAGCTCGGCCGAGCGGGCGACGGCCTGCTCGCGGTCGTACGCGAGAAGCAGCCGGCAGTCCTGGCCGCGCGTGGGACGCACGTGCGGCAGCCAGCCGAGCCAGGCCCACTCGCGTCTGCGTTCCTCGGCGCCGCGCGCCCGGTCCGCGCTGATCAGCACGATCTCCAGATCGGCGGGGGAGTGCAGCGCGGCGAGCTGCGCCACCACCGAACGGGCGAGCCCGGCGAGCCGGTTCCGCGGCCCGGCCAGGCCGAGCGAACCGGCCTCCCGCAGCCCCACGGTCACCGGCACGGCGGGCAGCTCGGCCCGGTCGGTCGTGCCCAGCCGCACCACGAGCGCCTCCGGGTGCGCGGTGCCGCGCTCCCAGAGCCGGGGGCCGGGGCCGAGCGCCGTCAGCAGCACGGCCGCGGGATCGGGCCAGATGCTTCCCGCCCCCGGCTTCGCGGGGATTCCGGCGGAGTCCCCGTGCGGCAGCGGGGCGGCGCCGGGCCCGTCGGGTGCCGCCCCAGGGGCGCTCTCGCCCCTGCCGCCCGCGAGCCGGCGCGCCCAGGCGCCTATCCCGCCCTTCCGGGGCGTTTCGCCCTCCGGAGGGGCGGAGGCGGGGCCGGCAGCGGCGTCCGGGAGGCCGGAGGGGGCGGGGCGACGGCCGGTCGCGGTGCCGCCGTGCCCTCCGTCTCCGCCCTCCGGGGCGTCGTGCGCCGCCGCCCCGTGTCCGGTTCCGGCGCCGTGCCCCGTCCCGGGGAAGCCCCCCGGGACGTCCGCATGGCCGGAATCATGGCCGGAATCGTGCTCGTAGGTCGGCCCGTCGGCCGCGCCCGCCGTGTCGGACACCCGCAGGTGCCCCTCGCCGTCCGGCGCCGTCGCCAGCGTCGGCGTGCGCGCGCCGGAGGTCAGCAGGAGCGTCGACTCGCCGAGCCGCAGCAGGGCGCCGGGCTTCAGCCGGACCGGACGCTCGTGGACCGGCCTGCCGTCGAGCAGGGTGCCGTTGGTGGACCCCAGGTCCGTCACCGAGACCAGCCCGTCCTCGGCGACCGTCACCGCGCAGTGCAGCCGTGAGACGTCGGGGTCGTCGAGCGGGACGTCCGCGTCGGCGGAGCGGCCGATGCTGATCCGGCCGCCGTGCAGCAGATGGACCCCGCCCGCGTCGGGCCCCGCCACCACGTGCAACTGGGCCGGAACGGCGTCGTCCCCGGCGTCGTCCTCGCCCGGGACCTGGAGCGAGAGCACGGCCCCGTCGACCAGCGGGGGCTCGCCCAGCGCGCACCGCTGCGCGTCGAGCCGCTCGCGCCCGGCGAACAGCACCACGGCACCGCCGCCGGCCGGCCCGTCGGACCCGGAGACGGCCGAGGCCAACCCGGGCGCCACGGCGGCGAGCGCCGTTCCCGGCGGGGCGGTGACCAGCACGTCACAGGCGCGCGCCGGGGTCTGGCCGCTGCGCGGCGCGAGGACGGTCAGCCGGATCTGCATCGCCGTCAGCGGTCCCTTCTGCGCGGGGCGCCGAGCAGGGGGAACGCCCTGTTGATCTCCCCCCACCCGGCACGGACGCGTCGTCCGGTACAGGATCGTCACGAGCCGCGGGGTTTCCCTCCACAGTCCGTGCTGTACGCATCCTCGCACCTGTCGCCGACAGTCCGCCCGGCGACCGCCGGAAAATGATCTTGATTGGCCGAGTGTGCGCCCATAAGTGCCCGCCCAGGCACCGCTCGCGACGCGCTCCGCGGCCCCGCAAGCGTTCCGGCCCCCGTCCCGGCCCCCGCCCCGGCCCGCGTCCGGCGCCTGAACCGGAGCCCCGTCCCGTCACCGGAACCGTCCCGTCGGTGCTCGCCCGGTCCGTGCCCGGCGGCCGTCCGGCCCGTGTGTGGCAACCATCGGCCGAAAAGGAGCGTCTTGTTCCGCGACGGCGCGGCACCGGACTTGGTCCGGCCGCCCTTCGGGTGACGGCGCCGGTTTGACGACAGCCTCTAGAGTGGGCCGGAACTCCGGGTGCGAATCCGGGACCACCGTGAACACCACGATCTGCAGGGAGCGCATGACGTGCGGCCGGTAGGCAGCAAATACCTGCTTGAGGAGCCGCTGGGGCGCGGCGCCACGGGCACCGTCTGGCGGGCCCGCCAGCGGGAGACCGCGGGTGCCGAGGCGGCCGTCGCCGGCGAGCCCGGCGAGACCGTGGCGATCAAGGTCCTGAAGGAGGAGCTCGCCAACGACGCGGACGTCGTGATGCGGTTCCTGCGCGAGCGCTCGGTGCTGCTCCGGCTCACCCACGAGAACATCGTGCGCACCCGCGACCTGGTCGTCGAGGGCGATCTCCTCGCCCTCGTCATGGACCTGATCGACGGCCCCGACCTGCACCGGTACCTCCGCGACAACGGTCCGCTCACCCCGGTCGCCGCCGCCCTGCTCACCGCGCAGATCGCGGACGCGCTCGCCGCCAGCCACGCCGACGGTGTGGTCCACCGCGACCTGAAGCCCGCCAACGTCCTGCTCGACGAGCGCGACGGCGCGATGCGCCCCATGCTCACCGACTTCGGCATCGCGCGCCTGGCCGACTCCCCGGGCCTCACCCGGACCCACGAGTTCGTCGGCACGCCCGCCTACGTCGCACCCGAGTCCGCCGAGGGCCGCCCGCAGACCTCCGCCGTCGACATCTACGGCGCGGGCATCCTGCTGTACGAGCTGGTCACCGGCCGCCCGCCGTTCGCCGGCGGCACCGCCCTCGAAGTCCTGCACCGGCACCTCAGCGAGGAGCCCCGCCGCCCCACCACCGTCCCGGAACCGCTGTGGACGGTCATAGAACGCTGCCTGAGCAAGGACCCGGACCGGCGCCCCAGCGCCGAGAACCTGGCCCGCGCGCTGCGCACCGTCGCGGCCGGCATCGGCGTCCACGCCAGTGCCGCCGAGATCGCCGCGGCCGACGGGGTGGGAGCCCTGCTCGCCCCCGACCCGTCGCCCGCGCCCGTGCCGGAGACCCCCGGCGCCGCCGCCCCGACGCAGGTGCTGCCGAGCAACGCCGGTTCGTACGACCCCGACGGGGCGACCAGTGTTCTCCCTCACACCTCCGGCCAGGGCGGCCCGGGCGGACAGGCCGACCCGACCACGGTCATGCCGCCCGTGCCCCCGCGCCCGGACGGCCCTCCGCAGCCCGACGGCCCGCACCCCTGGCAGTCCCAGCTCCAGGCCGCCCGCGACCGCAACGAGCAGACGCAGGTCCAGTACCTCGACCCCAGCCAGGACCCGCTGCGCCGTCGCCCCCAGCGGCCCCAGCCGCAACCGCAGCCCCGGCCGCAGCGAGCCCAGCAGCCGCCGCAGCACCAGCCGTATCCGCCGCAGCAGTACCCGCCTCAGCAGTACGCCCCGCAGCCGTACCAGCCGCAGCCCCAGCCCCAGCAGCCCCCGCCGCCGCCTCCGCAGCGCCAGCAGTACGCGCCCCCGCAGCAGCCCGCGCCCCGCCCGCCCCGCGAGCCGCGGCAGCGCAGCGCCAACCCGATGCGCATCCCCGGCCTCGGCTGCCTCAAGGGCTGCCTGTTCACCCTGGTCCTGCTCTTCGTCGCCGGCTGGCTGATCTGGGAACTGACCCCGCTCCAGGACTGGATCGGCCAGGGCAAGAGCTACTGGCAGGCGATCACCGACACGGTCTCCAGCATCACCGACTGGATCTCCAAGCTCGGCGGCAGCGACAGCGGCAACGGCGGTGCAGGCACCGGCCCCTGAGCCGTCGTCCGACGCGCCGACGGGCGTCGGCACATCATCAACTCTGTAGCTATGTCGACTTCCGCGGGACGGAATCCCCCGTGATTCCACCGCAATTCGCCCGCGGAAGCGAGGGCTGGCACCATCCCGGGCACTCAACCCCCCGGCCGACGCGTAACTTTGTCGACCGGGGGTCATGAGCGACGGTCCATCGCCAGCCGCTGAGGGAGCAGTCTTGGCACGGAAAATCGGCAGCCGGTACACCGCCCACCAGATCCTGGGGCGCGGCAGCGCCGGCACGGTGTGGCTCGGCGAGGGGCCCGAGGGCCCGGTGGCCGTCAAGCTGCTCCGCGAGGACCTCGCATCCGACCAGGAGCTCGTGGGCCGCTTCGTCCAGGAACGCACCGCGCTGCTCGGCCTGGACCACCCCCACGTCGTCGCCGTCCGCGACCTCGTGGTGGACGGCAACGACCTCGCCCTGGTCATGACCCTGGTGCGCGGCACGGACCTGCGCACCCGCCTCGACCGTGAACGCCGCCTCGCGCCCGAGGCCGCGGTCGCGATCATCGCGGACGTCGCCGACGGCCTGGCCGCCGCGCACGCCGCCGGAGTGGTCCACCGCGACGTCAAACCGGAGAACATCCTCCTCGACATGGAGGGCCCGCTCGGCCCCGGCAACGCGCACCCGGCCCTGCTCACCGACTTCGGCGTGGCCAAGCTGATCGACACCCCGGGACGCACCAGAGCCAGCAAGATCATCGGCACCCCGGACTACCTGGCCCCCGAGATAGTCGAGGGCCTCCCGCCCCGCGCCGCAGTCGACATCTACGCCCTCGCGACCGTCCTGTACGAACTCCTCGCCGGCTTCACCCCGTTCGGCGGCGGACACCCCGGCGCCGTGCTGCGCCGCCACGTGACGGAGACGGTCGTCCCCCTCCCCGGCATCCCCGAGGAACTCTGGCAGCTCCTCGTCCAGTGCCTGGCCAAGGCCCCGGCCTCCCGGCTGCGCGCCTCCGAGCTCGCGTCCCGGCTGCGCGAGACGCTCCCGCAACTGGCAGGCATCCCGCCGCTGGACGTCGACGAGCCCGGCACCGGGCCCGAGCCCCGGACGTACGACGAGGAGCCGCACGCCCCCGCCTCCGAGGAGCCCCGCCGCCGCGGCGCGGTCCCGCTGGTCCCCGGCTCGTCCACGGACTCCAGCCGCGACACCCACACCAGCATGCGCGTCCCGGCCCCCGACGAGCTCTCCGGCGGCCCCCGCGGCACCGCCCGCGCCCCGCGCTCCCCGGGTGCGCCCCGCCCCGGCTCGGCCCGCAACAAGTCCGCGGCCGTCCGCAAGCGCCGCCTCACCCTGGGCGCCACCGCCCTGGTGCTGGCGGCGGCGCTGGGCGTGGGCGGCTGGCTGGCGCTGAGCGGCGACTCCTCGGAGGCGCCCCCGCAGGACACGGAGAGCTCGGCCCCGGCGATCCCCTGAGCCGGGCCGCCGGATCCGTCGCACGGGTGGTGCACCCGGCCGCCGAGCCGTGACCGCGGCCGTGACCACGTGCGCCGACGGCACGCGACGAGCGGCGTCACGGAGTCGTGATCGGAGGCGCCGAAGGGAATGCGACGGGCGGCGTCGGCGGGACGCGGTCGGCGGCGTCACCGAGACGTGATCATGCGGCCCGGGGAAGGTCCGCTCCGACAGCCGTTACGCTGGACCCGTGGCAGTCGTCGATATTTCCGAAGAGCTGAAGTCCCTCTCCTCGACCATGGGGTCCATCGAGGCCGTCCTGGACCTGGATGCGCTGAGGGCGGACATCGCCGCGCTCGAGGAGCAGGCGGCCGCGCCCTCCCTCTGGGACGACCCCGAGGCGGCGCAGAAGATCACCAGCAGGCTTTCGCACCTCCAGGCCGAGGTCCGCAAGGCCGAGGCCCTCCGCGCCCGCATCGACGATCTCGGAGTCCTCTTCGAGCTCGCCCAGGACGAGGGCGACGCCGACACGCTGGCCGAGGCAGAGGCCGAGCTGGACGCCGTCAAGAAGGCGCTGGACGAGATGGAGGTCCGTACGCTCCTCTCCGGCGAGTACGACTCCCGCGAGGCCCTGGTCAACATCCGCGCCGAGGCGGGTGGCGTGGACGCGGCGGACTTCGCCGAGAAGCTCCAGCGCATGTACCTCCGCTGGGCCGAGCAGCACGGCTACAAGACCGAGGTCTACGAGACGTCGTACGCGGAGGAGGCCGGCATCAAGTCGACCACCTTCGCCGTCCAGGTCCCGTACGCCTACGGCACGCTCTCCGTCGAGCAGGGCACCCACCGGCTCGTCCGGATCTCGCCCTTCGACAACCAGGGCCGCCGCCAGACGTCCTTCGCGGGCGTCGAGGTGCTGCCCGTGGTCGAGCAGACCGACCACATCGAGATCGACGAGTCCGAGCTGCGCGTCGACGTGTACCGCTCCTCGGGCCCCGGCGGCCAGGGCGTCAACACCACGGACTCCGCGGTGCGCCTGACCCACATCCCGACCGGCATCGTGGTCTCCTGCCAGAACGAGCGCTCGCAGATCCAGAACAAGGCGTCCGCGATGAACGTCCTCCAGGCGAAGCTCCTGGAGCGCCGTCGTCAGGAGGAGCAGGCCAAGATCGACGCCCTCAAGGGTGACGGTGGCAACTCCTGGGGCAACCAGATGCGGTCGTACGTCCTGCACCCGTACCAGATGGTCAAGGACCTGCGTACGGAATTCGAGATGGGCAACCCGGAAGCGGTCTTCAACGGTGAGATCGACGGCTTCCTGGAGGCGGGCATCCGCTGGCGCAAGCAGCGGGAGAAGTAGCGGCGAGCGGAGAAACGACCGACGAAGGAGCGGCCGGTCCCGGAATCCCCCGCGGGGTTCGGGCACCGGCCGCTTTTCCGTCGGGGCCGTTCACGGGGCCGGTCCCGAAGGGGAGTTGGGGCCGGGAGCCGCACGGGCGGCTTGACGCGGCGGTCTGGCGAGTGCGTCACAGTCTCGCTGCTGAATGACGGTCAACTACGAGCAAACCGGTGCACATTGCTTGGAACGGCCTTGACGTAATTCTTAACTGTGGACAGGGTGCTAGAGCAGCATGCGTATGTCCGGGACGGGTGTGAACGGGGGCGGGCGGCATGGCTACGACTCGATGTGGCGCCGTTCGGAGCGAACCCTGCGGAGCCGAGGCCCACATATGGCTGCTCCACTGACGAGAACAGCTACTGGGGGTAGCAACAGATGACCAAGAAGACGCGAGTACGCGTCGCGCGGATCGCCGCCGGTGCGGTGATCGCCGCAGGTGCCTCGCTCACCGCTGCCGGTGCGGCACAGGCCATGGGCGGCGACCTTGGTATCGGCGTGGAGGCCGACGACACGGCGATCAGCGCCCAGGCCGGGCTCACCGGCGAGGCCGACGGCGGCAACGGCGGGGACCCCGGTGGTGTCGACCAGGGCGGCACCAATGAGGGTGGTACCAACGAGGGCGGCACCAACGAAGGTGGCGCGAACGAGGGTGGCACCAATGAGGGTGGCGCCAACGAGGGCGGCACCAACGAGGGTGGCGCGAACGAGGGCGGTACCAACGAGGGCGGCCAGCAGTCCGGCGGCAACGGCAACGGTGGCCAGCAGTCGGGTGGTAACGGCAACGGCGGTCAGCAGTCCGGCGGTAACGGGAACGGTGGCAACCAGTCCGGTGGCCAGCAGTCCGGCGGCAACGGCAATGGCGGTCAGCAGTCGGGTGGCAACGGGAACGGTGGCAACCAGTCCGGTGGCCAGCAGTCCGGTGGCAACGGCAACGGCGGCAACGGCTCCTCCGGCACGTCCGGGAGCGGCTCGTCCGGTACCACGGGCAACGCCTCCTCCGGCACCACCGCCGGCGGCGGCGACACCGGTTCCTCCACCGGTGAGACCGGCACCTGCACCGTCGACCTCGACGGCGCGAAGTGCGCCGACAACACCACCCCGGACTCCGCCGGCAACCAGCCGGTGGAGCAGGGCAAGGGCAAGGACGAGCTCGCCGAGACCGGCGCCGCCGAGACCACGTTCCTGCTGGTCGGCGCCGCGACGATGATCGCCGGGGGCATCGGCTTCCGGATCCTGCCGCGCCTGGTGAGCGGTCGTACCGTCGCCTGACGGTGACCGCACCGCGTAACCACGCGTAAGCGCGAAGGGGCCCGGGATGTCCATCGGCATCCCAGGCCCCTTCACGTACACGCCTGGCGCGCACCCACCGTGCACGCCCGCTCGCAGTCCGTACGCGCCCGCCGTGGTCACTCGCTCCGGCGGGCGGACCGGCGCTACACGGTCTGGTGCGCCAGCAGCGCCAGTGCGCCCAGCATCACCACCAGCAGGGCCACCAGCGTCACCGGACTCAGCCCCGCGAGGACGCCCTGCTCCTGCTGGAGCCGCTCCCGGCTCGCCCGGCACACGGGGCAGCGGCCCTCGCTCACGGGCGCCGCGCAGTTCGCGCACACCAGTCGGTCATAGGTCATGCGCTTTCCTCCTCCCGCGCGGCGGAGCCGCATGTGCCTTCTCTCCGCACAACGCTCACGGAAACGCAACCGTTCCCCCTCCCACTGTGCCAGCTCCTGCGGATTTCGGCGCGGCCCGTCCGGGATCACCCGTTCCGTAGCGCTTGCGCCCCGCCCGCGGCTGTTGCCGTTCCGCCATAAATCGCCCATCGCAGGACGTGCGCCTGCACGCGTCAGCCGGGTTCGCGTATGGTCACGCACACCTACTCCCGGCCGACCGTGGTGCATCCGTGATCCGATTCGACAACGTCTCCAAGACCTACCCGAAGCAGAGCCGTCCCGCTCTCCGGGATGTGTCGCTCGATATCGAGAAGGGCGAGTTCGTCTTCCTGGTGGGCTCCTCCGGCTCCGGCAAGTCCACCTTCATGAGACTCATCCTCCGCGAGGAACGCGCCAGCACGGGCTCGGTCCACGTCCTGGGCAAGGACCTCGCCCGCCTGTCCAACTGGAAGGTGCCGCACATGCGTCGCCAGTTGGGCACGGTGTTCCAGGACTTCCGGCTCCTCCCCAACAAGACCGTCGCGCAGAACGTGGCGTTCGCGCAGGAGGTCATCGGCAAGCCGCGTGGCGAGATCCGCAAGGCGGTGCCCCAGGTCCTCGACCTGGTCGGCCTCGGCGGCAAGGAGGACCGGATGCCCGGCGAGCTCTCCGGTGGTGAGCAGCAGCGCGTGGCGATCGCGCGGGCGTTCGTGAACCGCCCCATGCTGCTGATCGCGGACGAGCCGACCGGTAACCTCGACCCGCAGACCTCCGTCGGCATCATGAAGCTGCTGGACCGGATCAACCGGACCGGCACCACCGTGATCATGGCGACCCACGACCAGAACATCGTCGACCAGATGCGCAAGCGCGTCATCGAGCTGGAGCAGGGCCGTCTCGTACGTGACCAGGCCCGCGGCGTCTACGGCTACCAGCACTGAGCATCGAGCACTGAAAGGACGCCATGCGCGCCCAGTTCGTCCTGTCGGAGATCGGCGTCGGCCTCCGTCGCAACCTCACGATGACCTTCGCCGTCGTCGTCTCCGTCGCCCTCTCGCTCGCCCTGTTCGGCGGCGCGCTGCTGATGCGCGAGCAGGTCAGCACGATGAAGGACTACTGGTACGACAAGGTCAACGTCTCGATCTTCCTCTGCAGCAAGAGCGATGTGACCTCGACGCCCAAGTGCGCCAAGGGGGCCGTCACGGCCCAGCAGAAGAAGGAGATCGAGGCCGATCTCAAGAAGATGGACGCCGTCCAGACGGTCACGTACGAGTCGGCCGACGAGGCGTACAAGCGCTACCAGGAGCAGTTCGGCGACTCGCCCATGGCGGGCAACATCACGCCGGACCAGATGCAGGAGTCGTTCCGGGTCAAGCTGCACGACCCGAAGAAGTACAAGGTCGTCGCCACCGCGTTCGCCGGTCGTGACGGGGTGCAGTCCGTCCAGGACCAGAGGTCCATCCTGGACAACCTCTTCGGGCTGATGAACGGCATGAACGTGGCGGCCGTCTTCGTGATGGTGCTGATGCTGGTGATCGCGCTGATGCTGATCGTGAACACCGTCCGGGTGTCCGCGTTCAGCCGGCGGCGGGAGACCGGCATCATGCGGCTGGTCGGTGCCTCCGGCTTCTACATCCAGATGCCGTTCATCATGGAGGCCGCGTTCGCCGGTCTCATCGGTGGTGTGCTCGCCTGCGTGATGCTGCTGGCCGGGCGGTACTTCCTGATCGACGGCGGTCTGGCACTCCAGAGCAAGCTGACCCTGATCGACTTCATCGGCTGGGACGCGGTCCTCACCAAGCTGCCCCTGGTGCTGGCGATCGGGCTGCTGATGCCCGCCGTTGCCGCTCTCCTCGCGCTCCGCAAGTACCTGAAGGTGTGACGAGTGCCCACCGCGGTGAACGGCCAACCGTCCGTGCCTCCGTGGGGTGTTGTCCTAGACTCAGCGCCATGTCGGGTCCCGTACGGTGTTTCGGGCCCCGCGGCGTACGCCGCGGGGCCGCCCTGACATTGGTCTTCGCGTCCGTGCTGGCCACCGCGGCCGCCACCGGCTCGCTGCCGCGCGACAAGGCGAAGTCTCCGGTTCCGGCGGCCCGTTCCGTCGCCCCCGTCGCCTCCGCCGCGACCGCGGCCGGGGCCACCGTCGACGGCGACGAGGTCGTCTCGGCCGCCGCCCGCGCCGTGGCGGACGGCAAGTCCGGTACGGAAGCGGCCGAGAGGGTCGTCAGCCGCAGCGGCGACCGCTGGGGCGCGGTGTACGACGGGCGGCAGTACGAGGAGTTCGAGCAGGCACTCGACGGCTCGTACACCGGAGTCGGGATCGCCGCGAAGCGCTCGGCCGACGGGCTGGTCGAGGTGGCCCGGGTGCAGCCCGGCGGCCCCGCCGACCTGGCCGGTGTCGAGCCGGGCGACCTGCTCCGCACCATCGACGGCCGGCGAGTGGACCGGCGCCCCGTCGCGGAGGCCGTCGCCCTGCTGCGCGGGGACCGCACGGAGGCCGCGGCGGGCAGCACCGTGGTCCTGGGCGTCCAGCGTGGTTCCGTCCTCCGTACGAAGACGCTGAGCCGGGCCAGGCTCAGCACCGAGGCCGTCACCGTGCGACGGATCGGACCGGACCGTTCCGCGTTCTCCGCGCCCGCCACGCCTTCCGCGGCGGTGCTGATCGACGTCGACTCGTTCACCAGGGGATCGGGGGCCGAGGTACGGGACGCGGTCCGCGGGGCCCCGGCCGGGGCCGGGGTGCTGCTCGATCTGCGGGGCAACTCCGGCGGCCTGGTCGCGGAGGCCGTCACCGCCGCCTCCGCCTTCCTGGACGGCGGCTTGGTCGCCACCTACGACGTGCGCGGGGAACAGCGGGCCCTCTACGCGGAGCCGGGCGGCGACACCGACCGCCCGCTCGTCGTCCTCGTCGACGGCGGCACGATGAGCGCCGCCGAGCTCCTCACCGGCGCGCTCCAGGACCGGGGCCGCGCCGTCACGGTCGGCTCGCGCACCTTCGGCAAGGGCTCGGTCCAGATGCCCAGCAGGCTCCCGGGTGGTGCGGTGGCCGAGCTGACCGTCGGCCACTACCGCACCCCCGCGGGCCGCGGTGTCGACGGCCGCGGCATCACCCCGGACCTCGTGGTCGGCTCACGGGCCGAGCAGCGGGCCGAGACGGTATTGAGTGGCCTCGGAGGCAGCCCTTAGTGCGAAAATGGCCGCACTATGGCTAAGGAAAAGGACACGGGGCGCAAGCTCATCGCGCAGAACAAGAAGGCCCGGCACGATTACCACATCCTCGACACCTACGAGTGCGGTCTCGTCCTCATGGGCACCGAGGTCAAGTCGCTGCGACTGGGCAGGGCATCCCTGGTGGACGGTTTCGTCCAGATCGACGGCGGCGAGGCGTGGCTGCACAACATCCACGTCCCGGAGTACGTGCAGGGCACCTGGACCAACCACTCGGCGAAGCGGAAGCGCAAGCTGCTGATGCACCGGGCCGAGATCGACAAGCTGGAGTCGAAGGCGAGCGAGACCGGCCACACGATCGTGCCCCTCGCGCTGTACTTCAAGGACAGCCGGGTCAAGGTCGAGATCGCGCTCGCCAAGGGCAAGAAGGAGTACGACAAGCGGCAGACCCTGCGCGAGAAGCAGGACCTGCGGGAGACCAACCGCGCGATCGCGGCGGCGCGGCGGCGCCAGCGCGGCACCCACTGAACCCGGCACCCACTGAACCGGGGCGCGCACGCCGGGCCCCGGCCGGGGCCCGGAGAACGGAAGCCCGGGGGCGGCGGAGGTCGGCGACGGAAGGCGTACGGCCGGGCCCGCGGGAATAGGCTGGCATGGTCGTGCGTTGGTCACGTACGATGGCATCGCACCTCACAGCGGGTGCACGCATTGAAAACACAACATGGGGATGATCGGTTTCGACAGCGGCTGTCGAAGCAGGGGAAGCGTGTCGAGGAAGCGGCAATGATCTCGTAAACCATATGTCGCAACCAATAATCGCCAACACCAAGCGCGATTCCTTCGCCCTCGCTGCCTAAGTAGCGACTTGCGAAGTGTCAGCCCGGGGTTGATCCCGACCCGGATCCTGGCATCATCAAGGGATCTAAACTTCTAGACCCGGTCACGGGGCCCAGAAGGAAATCAAACAGTGACTGAGCCCGTCGGAGACTTGTCCGCGTGATCTCCGGGGCTGAGAAAAGCGCAGCGGACTGCACACGGAGAAGCCCTGATTCCGCACCGTTGGACGCGGGTTCGATTCCCGCCATCTCCACAATTCCCATGTGAACGAGGACCCCGTTGCCCGCCCGGCAGCGGGGTCCTCGTGCGTGTGTCCCAGGTCCGTGCGTCCTGGGGTCCCTACGCGCCGGGTTCCTGCGCGACGGGCCGGTCATCGGGGTGTACCGGTCATCCCGGGTGTCGTGTCCGTGCGCCGGTTCCTGGGACGCGGACCCCGGCCGCCGCGACGACCAGCGCCAGAGCCGCCGCGCACACCGGTACGACGTAGCCCGTCACCCGGCCCGTGTGCTCCACCATCCAGCCGCCGGTCGCTGCCCCCGCGGCGATCCCGCCCAGCAGCGCGGTCACCGCGAGCGTCATGCCCTCGTTCAACTGCCCCTCCGGAGTGAGGCGTTGGACCAGTGTCATCCCGGTGACCATCGTCGGGGCGGTCGCCGCACCGGCCAGCAGCAGCGCGCCCGCGAGTACCGGCAGCGCATCGGCCCAGGAGGCGGCGAGCAGCGGCAGTGACATCAGCGCCGTCATCCCCGCCAGGCAGCCCAGCAGCCGCCGCCTGATGTCCGGGGCCGGGCGCAGCGATCCGTACAGCAGCCCCGCCGCGCACGAACCGGCCGCCTGGAGGGCCAGGATCGCGCCCCCGGCGTGGGCGATCGTGACGACCTCCATCGAGCCGAAGATCGCCCCGGTGGCGAGGAAGGCGGCGAGCAGGGCGGGCATGCCGGGGGCGCGGAGCGGGGAGTCGGCATGCGTGCGCGGAGCGACCGGCGGTTCCGTGGCGCGCTGGGCCGCGAAGATCAGCACGCCCGTCATCAGCAGGACCGTCCCGACGAGCGTTCCGGCCTCCGGGAAGAGTGAGCCGCACAGCAGGGCGGCGAGGACCGGGCCGAGCATGAAGCAGAGCTCGTCCATGGCCTGTTCGAAGGAGTTCGCCGTGTGCAGGGCGGCCGGATCGCCCCGGTGCAGATGGGCCCAGCGGGCCCGGGACATCCCGCCGGTGTTGGGGGTGGTGGCGGTCGCGGCGTAGCAGGCGAAGAGCGTCCAGTCCGGGGCGCCGTAGTGCACACAGAGCAGCAGCGCGAGTGATCCGAGTGCGGCGATCGCGGTGGCCGGCACGGCCACCCGGGCCTGTCCGTACCGGTCGACGAGGCGTGCCGTCCAGGGCGCGACCACCGCCGTCGCGGCGAGCCCGGCCGCGGTGACGGCCCCCGCCAGGGCGTACGAGCCGCGCGAGCCGGCGATCATGATCACCGCGCTGACGCTGAACATGCCCATGGGCAGCCGGGCGAGGAGGTTGCCCGCCGTGAAGGCGCGTGCGCCGGGGGTGGCGAGGAGCCGGAGATACGGGTTGGCGGAGGCCCGTCGGGCGGGGGAGGGGGCGGCACGGGCAGCGATGACCAGCAGGTCCCCGGAGAGGGCGAACACGGGAGCGGAGGGCGGGTTTCTCTCGTACGGCATGGGATCACCCTCGGGGCGCGCGGCCCGCGGGGTCCAACACCTTCTGTGCGCTGATTGACACGTCTGTGTTGTAAATTCTCGGCATGGTTCCCCATGACGGTGCCGGAACGGGCAGTCGGACGAGCAGCCGCGGCGACACCGACCCCCGGCTGCTCCGCGCCTTCGTGGCCGTCGCCGAGGACCTGCACTTCACCCGTGCCGCCGCCCGCCTCTTCATCGCCCAGCAGGCACTGAGCCGGGACGTCCGGCGGCTGGAGCGCGAACTGGGCACGGAACTCTTCGTGCGCACCACCCGGCAGGTGGCCCTGACCGCCGACGGGGAACGACTCCTCCCGTACGCCCGGCGGGTGCTGGAGGCGCACGCCGACCTCGCCGCCGCCTTCGGGGACGCCGCGGCCCGCCCGCTCCTCGTCGACCTCAACACCGACGGCATGACGGCGGCCCGGGTGCTCGCCCGCGCGCGTGAACTGATTCCCTCGTGCGAGCTGATGGCGCGCTTCGAGAGCGGCCTGACCTGGGCGGCGGGGGAGATCCTGGCCGGCCGGCTCGACGTCTCCTTCGGCCGTGCCGCAGGGCTCGATCCGGCGGTACGGGCGCGGCTCGGCGTGCTGCCGGTGCGGTACGAGCCGATGGCCGTTCTGCTGCCCGCCGATCACCCGCTCGCCGGGCGGGAGGCCGTCGCCCCGGGCGACCTGGCCGGCGAGATCGTCTACGCGGGTGACGGGAATCCGCGTACGGGGGAGTGGACGGACCTCGCCCGGCTGCTGTTCGCGGAGTGGGGCATCGAACTCGCGCCTCCGGTTCCGCTCGCGGTCGGCGTGGCCGAGTTCCAGCGGGTCATGGCGAAGTCGGCGAACCCGGTGCTGTGCGTCGTCGGCTTCCCGCCGTTGCCGGGCACCGTGGTGCGTCCGTTGGTCCGGCCCGTACCGGTCTCCCCGCTGCTGATGGTGTGGCGCAGGGACCTGCGCCATCCGGGCCTCGACGCCCTGCGCGAGGCCGCGGCCCGGCTGGGGGCCGAGGAGGGCTGGCTGGAGCGGCCGGCCGGGAGCTGGCTGCCCCAGGCCGACGCCGCGCTGATGCTGACGCGCGGATGACATCGACGAACGGCGCAACGGGCGGGAAACACGGCGGAACCGGGTCCGTCACGTGCCGTTGGCAGGCTCTGCCCTCCGTGCGCCCCCAGGGCGACGGGTGGACGGCCGAAGGGACGGCGGGACGACAGTCGGCCGGACGGCAGCCGGAACGAGAGCAGGGAAGGGCACATGCGTGAAGAGCACGAACCCCTCACCGGGTTCACCGTCGGGGTCACCGCCGCACGCCGCGCGGAGGAGTTCGGGGCGCTGCTGGAGCGGCGGGGCGCCGCCGTCCTGCACGCACCGGCCCTGCGGACCGTGCCGCTCGCCGACGACACCGAACTCCTCGCCGCCACCCGGGAAGTCATCGGTTCCGTCCCCGACGTGGTCGTTGCCACCACCGCCGTGGGCTTCCGGGGCTGGATGGAGGCCGCCGACGGCTGGGGCCTCGGCGACCGGCTGGCGGCGGCCCTGCGCGGGGCCGAACTGCTGGCCCGCGGCCCCAAGGTCAAGGGCGCGGTACGGGCGGCCGGGCTGACCGAGAGATGGTCACCCGCCTCCGAATCCATGGACGAGGTGCTCGACCGGCTCCTCACCGAAGGCGTGGCGGGACGCCGGATCGCCCTCCAACTGCACGGCGAGCCTCTCCAGGGCTTCATCGAGCCGCTCCGAGCGGCGGGCGCCGAGGTCGTCGCCGCACCCGTCTACCGCTGGACGGACCCCGAGGACATCGCACCGCTCGACCGGTTGCTCGACGCCGTTCTGGCCCGCGGCGTGGACGCGCTCACCTTCACCAGCGCCCCGGCCGCCACCTCGTTGCTCGGACGGGCGGGAAGGCGCGGGCAGTCGCCGGAACTCCTGAGCGCGCTGCGCGAGGACGTGCTCGTGGCCTGCGTCGGGCCCGTCACGGCGCGGCCGTTGCACGCGCTCGGGATCGACACCGTCCAGCCGGAACGCTTCCGGCTCGCCCCGCTCGTCCAGCTGCTGTGTCACGAACTCCCCGCGAGGGCACCGGTGCTGACGGTCGCGGGGCACCGCGTCCAGATCCGTGGCCATGCCGTGATCGTCGACGGCGAACCGCGCCCGGTGCCGCCCGCCGGAACGGCCCTGCTGCACGCCCTGGCCCGCCGGCCGGGCCGGGTGGTGGGCCGCGCCGACCTGCTGCGCGCGCTGCCCGGCGGCGGCACGGACGAGCACGCGGTGGAGACGGCCGTGGCGAAGCTGCGCACCGCGCTGGGCGTACCCGAGCTCGTTCGGACCGTGGTCAAACGCGGCTACCGGCTGGAGCTGGACCCGGCCGAGGACACCGGGCCCCCGGACCTCCGGGGCGCGTGACGGCACCTGGTCCGACCGGCGTTGTCAGTGCCGTGCGATAGAACCTGGAGGCAGCGGGGACACGTGCGCGACGACGACCGGCGAGGGGAAGACCATGGGCACTTGGGGCAGCGGGAATTTCGACAGCGACACGGCGGCGGACCACCTGTCGGGGATCACCGGGCGTCTCCTCTCGGAGATCGAGGAGGCGATGGCGGGCGATCCGGTGGGTCTGGAGCCGGACGACTACTGGGGGGTGGTCGTGCCGTGCGACATCGATCTGCTGTGCCTGATCGCGGAGCGGGGATACGTCGGCGCGGTGGTGCCGGAGCCGGCGGTGGCCGAGGCGTGGAAGCGGACGTTCATGGACGTGTGGGAACGGACCATCGACGGTCTGGAACCCGAGGAGGAGTACAAGAAGACCCGGCGGGCGGAGCTGAACCGCACGTTCGACCGGCTGGTGGACCTGGCGAGGGCGCGGCACGAGGAGGAGTGAGGAGCGGCGGGCGGGGCGGAGCGAGGACCGGCACGTGGGAAAGGCAGGAGGAGGGCGCGGTGAGGCCCGCGGAGCGGGGCCGTTCGGCGGTACGGGGATAACCTGAAGGGATGATCAACGACTCCCATCAGCTCGACGCGGAGGTACGACTCCGCCCCGCCACCATGGCCGATGCCGCTTCCCTCGCCGCGGCGTTGACCCGCAGCCGCGCGTACATGCGGCCCTGGGAGCCCGTGCGGCCCGAGGCCTTCTACACCGAGGACGGGCAGCGGGAGCGGTTGGCCGGGATGCTCGCGGATCGGGACGCGGGGCGGTCGATGTCGTGGGTGCTCGCGGACGAGCAGGACCGCGTGATGGGTGGATTCAACCTCAACGGCATCGTGCTCGGGCCGTTCCGCAGTGGCACGCTCGGCTACTGGATGGACGTCGAGTACGCGGGCCGGGGGCTGGCCACGGCCGCCGTGCGCCGGATCTGCGAGTCGGCCAGGGACGACCTGCGGCTGCACCGGGTCGAGGCGGGGACGCTCCTGGACAACGTGGCGTCCCAGCGGGTGCTCGTCAAGTGCGGCTTCGAGGAGTACGGGATGGCCCCGCGCTGTCTGCACATCAACGGCGAATGGCGCGACCACCGGCTGTTCCAGCGGATCCTGCACGACGACCCGCCGACCGACTGAGCCCCGGCTCCAGGGGGCTCCCGTGGAAAGCCCCGGGGCGCGGGCGGCGGGTGTTCAGGAGGCTCGTCGCCCGGCGCCCCCGGGGCGGAACCGTACGTGCCGATGGCCCTCCCGCGGCCATGGCGGCCGCGTCGGCAGGACCTCCGCGAGGTCGTAGCCGCACTTCTCCGCGACCCGGCACGAAGCGTCGTTGTCCACCTGGTGCAGCAGATCCAGCCGCGCCAGGCCGTCCTCGGCGAACGCCTCGAACACCCAGTCGGTCAGCGCCCCGAGCGCCTGCGGCGCCACCCCTCGGCCGCGCGCCCACGGGGCCGTCCAGTAGCCGACCTCCCCGCTCGCCGCGTCCAGGGCGGGGCGGCTGAACGCCACATTGCCGACAAGCGCACCGGCGGACGCGCGATCGACCACGGCGAAGGAGAAACGGCTGCCGGATTCCCGGCCTTCCTGCTGCCTTCTCAACCAGCGCTCGGCCTCGGCCTCGTCGGTCACCCGCGTGCGCAGCATGGCGCGCATCGAGGGATCGCGGAACGCCTTGATCACGTCCGGCATGTCGTCGGGCAGCCAGGGACGGAGCAGGAGCGCGTCGGCCTCAAGAGCGGTGGCACGGCGTTCGTCGGGCACCCGGAGACCATAGCCGTCCCGGGGCATCCCTCCCCGGCCCCGTACGGCGCCAGGGGTTCCGAGCCGGTCGGCCGAGGGGCACTCTGGGGGAGACCTCCGGCGGAGACCCCGAGGCGGTGACACGCACATGGCAGCGGGCAAGAGTGCGTACGACTGGCGGTTCGGCTCCGGCCGCCCCTGCCTGGACCTGGTGGCGACGGGAACCGGCACGTCCGGGGCGTGCGAACTGCTCGACGGCGCCGAGCGGCTCGCCGACTGGCTGCTCGCCACCGGACTCGTACCGAACGGCACCCACCTCGGTGCCGTGGACGACAGCTGGGTGGTGCGCTTCCGCCAGCTGAGGACGGGCGTCGAGCGGCTGCTGACCGCCGAAATCGGCGGCGGGCGCAGGCCCGAGGGCGCCCTGGACGCCCTGGAGCGGGTCAACGCGCTCGCCGCGGAGCCCCCGCCGGGCCTCCGGGCCGTACGGGGCAGGGGCGGCACGCTGATACGGACACTGAACGGCGACCCCGAGTGCGGGGCGCTGCTGGCCGCCGTGGCCCGCGACGCCGTGGAACTCCTGACCGACCCGGTGGCGCGGGCCGGACTGCGTCGCTGCGAGGCCGACAACTGCCGTCGGCTCTATCTGGACACCTCGCGCGGCCACCGGCGCCGCTGGTGCTCCAGCGAGGTGTGCGGGAACCGGGAACGAGTGGCCCGTCACCGGCGCCGGATGGCGGCGGCCGCGGCCGTCACGGCGGTCGCGGACGCCGATCCGGCGTGACGGCAAGGAGCGGCGGCGCCGTCCCACCGAGAACGGGGCGCTAGTCGTATTGCCCCGTCGCGTCGGGCAAACCTTGCCGGTCACGGCACTAGCACGCAAGCCCGGAGACGAAGCACGGTGAGGGAGTAAGCGGGGGAACGGGGCCCGCCACGCCCTTCTCCTGTGCGGCAGGTGCGCGGCGGGCCCCCGTCGCATATGGTTGACGGCTGCCCGATGCACGTCAGAAGGGGGCCTCGGTGGCCGCGCAGGATGCCGCTGTCGATTCATTGCGGGACCGGGAGACCGGTGTCGAGCAAGAACATCTCGACCGTGTGTACCGTCGCCTCGAGGAGAAGATCCACGAGGCGGAGTTCCTCATGGACGACGCCGCCAAGCGGGGGCAGGTCGGCACCCCGGGAGCACTCGCCGAGCGCGACGCCCAGGTGTTCCGGGCCGGGATCCACCTCAACCGGCTGAACAGCGAGTTCGAGGACTTCCTCTTCGGACGCATCGACCTGCTGCTCGGCAAGGACGGCGAGCGGGGCCCCGACGGCGCGTACACCTCGGTCGAGCCGGCCGACGACGCCGTACGCGAGGACGGCTCGGCCGACATCGCGGAGACGCTGCACATCGGCCGGATCGGCGTCCTCGACTCCGAGTACGCGCCCCTGGTCATCGACTGGCGTGCGCCGGCCGCCGCGCCCTTCTACCGGTCGACGCCGAAGGCCCCGGGCCGGGTGGTGCGCCGCAGGGTCATCCGTTCCAAGGGCCGCCGGGTCCTCGGCGTCGAGGACGACCTGATGCGTCCCGAGCTGACCGCGTACCTGGACGGTCAGCGGCTTCCCGTCATCGGCGACGGCGCCCTGATGGCGGCGCTCGGCCAGGCCCGCAGCCACACCATGCGGGACATCGTCTCCTCCATCCAGGCCGAGCAGGACCTGGTGATCCGGGCCCCCGCGGCCTCCGTCACCGAGGTGTCCGGCGGCCCCGGCACCGGCAAGACCGCCGTCGCCCTGCACCGCGCCGCGTACCTCCTCTACCAGGACCGCCGGCGCTACGCGGGCGGCATCCTCGTCGTCTCGCCGACCCCGCTCCTCGTCGCGTACACCGAAGGCGTGCTGCCCTCACTGGGGGAGGAGGGGCAGGTCGCGATCCGCGCGGTCGGCTCGCTCTCCGACGAGGCGGCGGGCCCCGAGGGCGCCACCGTCTACGACGAACCCGCCGTCGCCCGGATCAAGGGCTCCTCCCGGATGCTCCAGGTGCTGCGCAAGGCCGCGCGCGGCGCGCTGGAACGACCCGGCGCCCCGGGCGGGGCGAAGGGCCGCGACGGCGGCCAGCTCTCCTTCGGCGACATGACCGACGCGACCGACGCGCACGAGGCGACCGATGCGGCGACCGGCACCGCCGGTGCGCCCCCGGCCACCCCGACCCGGCTGAGGGTCGTCGCGTTCGGTGCTCGCATCGAACTGGACGCCGACGAACTGCGCCGCATCCGGCAGTCGGTGCTCGGCGGCACCGCTCCGGTCAACCTCCTGCGCCCGCGCGCCCGCAGAATGCTTCTGGACGCCCTGTGGAACAAGTCGTCCGGCCGGGGCCGCTACACCGACCCCGAACTCGTGGCCGAACTGCGTTCCTCCTTCGACGAGGACGTCTCCACCGAGACCCCCTTCATCGAGTTCCTGGACGCCTGGTGGCCCGAGCTCACCCCGCGCGGGGTGCTCGCCGCGATGGCCGACGAGAGGCGGCTCGGCCGCTGGTCGCGCCGGGTCCTCAACCAGGGCGAGGTGCGCCGCCTGGCCCGTTCCCTGAAGCGCCTCGACCGGAACGGCGACGGCCCGCTCTCCGTGCACGACGTGGCGATGCTCGACGAGCTCCAGGTGCTGCTCGGGACCCCGACCCGGCCGAAGAAGAAGCGCGAACTGGACCCGCTGGACCAGCTCAGCGGCCTGGAGGAGCTGATGCCGGGGCGCGAGGAGACCCAGCGCGAGCGGGCCGAGCGGCTGGCGGCGGAGCGCACGGAGTACGCGCACGTCATCGTCGACGAGGCGCAGGACCTGACGCCCATGCAGTGGCGCATGGTCGGCCGCCGCGGCCGGCACGCCACCTGGACGATCGTCGGGGACCCGGCCCAGTCCTCCTGGTCCGACCCGGACGAGGCCGCGCGGGCGCGCGACGAGGCGCTCGGCACCCGGCCGCGCCGCCACTTCACCCTCACGGTCAACTACCGGAACCCGGCGGAGATCGCCGAGCTGGCGGCCAGGGTCCTCGCGCTGGCGATGCCCGGGAGCGAGTCACCGGCCGCGGTCCGCTCCACCGGGGTGAAGCCGCGCTTCACGACCGTACGGGACGGCGATCCGGCCGCCTCGGTGCGGGAGGAGGCGCGGCGCCTGCTGGCCGAGGTCGACGGGACCGTCGGCGTGGTCGTCGCGATGAACCGCCGGGCACAGGCCCGCGCATGGCTCGCCGGTCTCGGCGATCGGGTGGTCGCGCTGGGCAGCCTGGAGGCGAAGGGCCTGGAGTACGACGCCACGGTGGTCGTCTCGCCCGCCGAGATCGCCGACGAGTCCCCGGCCGGCCTGCGGGTGCTGTACGTGGCGCTGACGCGTGCGACGCAGCAGCTCACGGTGGTCTCGGGCGAGCGTGACCTGCCCGACGAGGACGGCGTCCCGGACCTGCTGCGGGACTGAGGGCGCGCGGGGCCGGGGGCGTGCTCGGCACGGCAGGGGGGCGGGCCGGGGTCCGGGAACCGGTCGGGCCCCGGCCGTACGGGGTTCCGGGAGCCGGATCGGGTTCCCCGAGGCCGGATCGGAACCGGATCGGCCGGATCGGAATTCGTGCCGGGCTCCGGGAATCGCTTTTCCGAGGTGTTTGTTAGCCTGGTGTGCGGCACCGGCTCGATCCAAGCCCCCGGGCCCAACCTTCGTCGCTTCGAGCGACCACTTGCCGCGAGGCGAGCATGGCGGGTCGGTGCCGTTCAAGCAGATGACAGACCCGCGTCACCTCCTGGTGGCGCGGGTCTGTTCTCGTTCACAGGGACGGTCCCGGGCCGCATCCGGCTCGTACCGGACGCGCCGGATGTGCTGGATGTATCGGACGTGCCCGATCCGGTGCGGAGCGGGCGGTCTCGCCGGGGCCGGCCTTCCGCCCCGCCATGTCATCTCGTATGGTGGAAACCCTTTTCCGGGATGTGGCAGTCATTACCGGCTACTGGTCGGTAGGTGCGACGATCGGAAAGCACGTCCGAGGCGAGCGCCCCGGCCGCGCGGCAAAGAAGCTAAGGAAAGCGAAGGACTCGGCCATGGCAACGGCGCCCAGCGTCTCGTACTCGATGACGGTCAGGCTGGAGGTGCCCGCGAGCGGCACGTCCGTCTCCCAGCTCACCACGGCCGTCGAGTCCTCCGGTGGCTCGGTCACCGGCCTCGACGTGACCGCGTCCGGCCACGAGAAGCTGCGGATCGACGTGACCATCGCCGCCACCTCCACCGCTCACGCCGACGAGATCGTCGAGAAGCTGCGTGGCATCGAGGGCGTCGTCCTGGGCAAGGTCTCCGACCGTACGTTCCTGATGCACCTCGGCGGCAAGATCGAGATGGCGTCCAAGCACCCCATCCGCAACCGCGACGACCTCTCGATGATCTACACCCCGGGCGTGGCCCGTGTCTGCATGGCGATCGCCGAGAACCCCGAGGACGCGCGCCGCCTCACCATCAAGCGCAATTCCGTCGCAGTTGTGACGGACGGCTCCGCCGTGCTGGGCCTCGGCAACATCGGGCCGAAGGCCGCCCTGCCCGTGATGGAGGGCAAGGCGGCCCTCTTCAAGCGGTTCGCCGGCATCGACGCCTGGCCGATCTGCCTGGACACCCAGGACAGCGACGCCATCGTCGAGATCGTCAAGGCGATCGCGCCCGGCTTCGCGGGCATCAACCTGGAGGACATCTCCGCGCCCCGCTGCTTCGAGATCGAGGCGCGCCTGCGCGAGGCCCTGGACATCCCGGTCTTCCACGACGACCAGCACGGCACCGCCATCGTGGTGCTGGCCGCGCTGACCAACGCGCTTCGCGTGGTGGGCAAGGGAATCGGGGACGTACGGGTCGTCATGTCCGGCGCCGGAGCGGCCGGTACGGCCATCCTCAAGCTCCTCATCGCCGCGGGCGTCAAGCACGCCGTCGTCGCCGACATCCACGGTGTGGTGCACGAGGGCCGCGAGGACCTGCTCTCCGCCGCCCCCGACTCGCCGCTGCGTTGGATCGCGGACAACACCAACCCCGAGTCCGTCACCGGGACCCTCAAGGAGGCCGTCGTCGGCGCCGACGTCTTCATCGGCGTCTCCGCCCCCAACGTCCTGGACGGCTCGGACGTCGCGGCCATGGCCGACGGCGCGATCGTGTTCGCGCTCGCGAACCCGGACCCCGAGGTGGACCCGGCAATCGCCCGTCAGACGGCCGCAGTTGTCGCCACCGGCCGTTCCGACTTCCCGAACCAGATCAACAACGTGCTGGTCTTCCCGGGCGTCTTCCGCGGCCTGCTCGACGCCCAGTCCCGCGCCGTCAACACGGACATGATGCTCGCCGCGGCCCGCGCGCTCGCCGATGTCGTCGCCGAGGACGAGCTGAACGCGAACTACATCATCCCGTCGGTCTTCAACGACAAGGTGGCGGGCGCGGTCGCCGGTGCCGTCCGTGACGCGGCGAGGGCCGCGGGAGGCGCTGTGACGGGCCCCACGTCGATCTGACCCAGGTCGGACCGGCCTACGGCGCGTCGCGGGTCGCGACGCCCCAAACGCCCCTTTAGGGTGGGCGGGCGGCGCGTCCCGCACAGCCCCGCACCCGCTGCGGACCGCTTCCGCGGCGTCGACGGAACGTCACCACGGCGAGGAAGTGGTGCTTTTCGTGTGACTCCGGAGGGTGCCGGATTGGCTTTCCCGCCGCAGGTGGGGGCAGGATGCGTAATCGGGCGCGAGGGTCTGACGAAAGACCCGGGTCCGGGGACTGTCCGAGGGCCCTGGCAGCATCGGCTTCGATCTCACGCCTCACAGGCAAGAAGAACACGGGAGTAACAACATGAACCGCAGTGAGCTGGTGGCCGCCCTGGCCGACCGTGCCGAGGTGACCCGCAAGGACGCCGACGCCGTGCTGGCCGCGCTCGCCGAGACCGTCGGTGAGGTCGTCGCCAAGGGCGACGAGAAGGTCACCATCCCCGGCTTTCTGACCTTCGAGCGCACCCACCGTGCCGCTCGCACCGCTCGTAACCCGCAGACCGGTGACCCGATCAACATCCCGGCCGGTTACAGCGTGAAGGTCTCCGCGGGCTCCAAGCTCAAGGAAGCCGCCAAGGGCAAGTAAGCCCTCATGGACGCGACGAAGGGCGGGCACCCGACCAGGGTGACCGCCCTTCCGTGTACCGGCCCGAGAGGGGCCGTTGCGTCCCGCCGTCGGCCATCCGCGGCCCCTTCGCCGCCCATCCGGTGGTCGAAGGCACGGCGCCCGAGCCGCGAGGCACACCGCCCGGGCCGGGCCGAGAGGCTCCGGACCGGGTCCACGGGCGCCGCGGAGGCCGCCTCCGCGGCGACGGACGTCGTACGCCGGACACCGTCCGCGAAAAGGCCCGTGCACGCCGGACACCGCCCGTGAGAGGGGTCCGGGAGCTTCGGACGCTTCCGGGGGAGGGGTCCGTGTACGCCGGACGGGGGCCCGGGGCAGCGCCCCGAACCCCCGTCAGCAGCCGTCGACCGCGCGGAACCCGGCCCGGCACCGGGCCGACGCCGATCCGTCGCGGAAACCCGGGCCGGCATCGGCCCGCCGCCGAACCCGGACCGAGGTCCGGCCGGCACCGGTCCCGGCACGGACCGCCGTGGCTCAGACCAGCGCGCCGCCCGGCAACTCCACGTTCGCGCCCAGCTTCTCCAGCTTCTCCATGAAGTTCTCGTAGCCGCGGTTGATCAGGTCGATGCCGTGCACCCGCGAGGTGCCCTGTGCCGCCAGTGCCGCGATCAGGTACGAGAAGCCTCCGCGCAGGTCGGGGATGACCAGGTCCGCGCCCTGGAGCTTCGTGGGGCCGGACACCACCGCCGAGTGCAGGAAGTTGCGCTGGCCGAAGCGGCAGTCCGAGCCGCCCAGGCACTCGCGGTAGAGCTGGATGTGCGCGCCCATCTGGTTGAGCGCGGAGGTGAAGCCGAGCCGCGACTCGTACACCGTCTCGTGGACGATGGACAGGCCCGACGCCTGGGTCAGGGCCACGACCAGCGGCTGCTGCCAGTCGGTCTGGAAACCGGGGTGCACATCCGTCTCCAGGGCGATGGCGTTCAGCGCGCCGCCGGGGTGCCAGAAGCGGATGCCCTCGTCGTCGATCTCGAACGCGCCGCCGACCTTGCGGAAGGTGTTCAGGAACGTCATCATCGAGCGCTGCTGTGCGCCCCGCACGTAGATGTTGCCCTCGGTGGCCAGCGCCGCGGATGCCCAGGAGGCCGCCTCCAGGCGGTCCGGGATCGCCCGGTGCGTGTAACCGTCCAGCCGGTCGACACCGGTGATCCGGATCGTCCGGTCGGTGTCCATCGAGATGATCGCGCCCATCTTCTGCAGCACGCAGATGAGGTCCTCGATCTCCGGCTCGACCGCCGCGTTGGACAGTTCGGTGACGCCCTCGGCGAGCACCGCCGTCAGCAGCACCTGCTCGGTGGAGCCCACCGAGGGGTACGGCAGCCGGATCTTCGTGCCGCGCAGCCGCTGCGGAGCCTCCAGGTACTGGCCGTCCGCGCGCTTCTCGATGGTCGCGCCGAACCGCCGCAGCACGTCGAAGTGGAAGTCGATCGGCCGGCCGCCGATGTCGCATCCGCCGAGCCCGGGGATGAACGCGTGGCCGAGCCGGTGCAGCAGGGGGCCGCAGAAGAGGATCGGGATGCGCGAGGAACCCGCATGGGCGTCGATGTCGGCGACGTTGGCGCTCTCGACATGGGTCGGGTCCAGGACCAGCTCGCCCGGCTCGTCGCCCGGGCGCACCGTCACGCCGTGCAGCTGCAGCAGACCCCGCACCACCCGCACGTCGCGGATGTCGGGCACGTTGCGCAGTCGGCTGGGCCCGCTGCCGAGCAGCGCGGCGACCATTGCCTTCGGCACCAGGTTCTTGGCGCCTCTGACGCGGATCTCGCCCTCCAGCGGGGTTCCGCCGTGGACAAGCAGGACATCGTCTGTGCCGGTCATGAATCTCGCGTTCCGGAGTGGTCGGGCAGGGGCCAAACGAAAGGGTAATGGCCCATCGTCCCCCTTCCCGCAGGGAGCCGGGGGTGCGCGAACGTCATGAATTCGCCACAACACGCTCTGCTTCTCCGCTCTTGCGGAGGGTCACCGTCCGCTAGGCTTCCGGCTCGCTCCGTCGCGCCTGTCGTCCGGCCCGCCGGCCCGCGCGCTCCTCGTGCATCCGTGCGCCCTGAGCTGCGCGTGGAGCCCGGCTCGGCGACCGGCGGGCCCGGCCGCTCCCCGTCGGGGGCCGAGATGCGGGATCATTTCTGCCATGACCGAGGTGTCCTCGCTCACAGGGCGACTGCTCGTGGCCACACCCGCACTCGCGGATCCGAATTTCGACCGCGCCGTGGTGCTGCTCCTCGACCACGACGAGGAGGGCTCGCTCGGCGTGGTCCTGAACCGGCCGACCCCGGTGGGCGTCGGCGACATCCTCACGTCCTGGGCCGGACTGACCGGCGAACCGGGCGTCGTCTTCCAGGGTGGCCCGGTCTCGCTCGACTCCGCGCTCGGCGTGGCCGTCATCCCCGGCGACGAGGGGCCCCTCGGCTGGCGCCGGGTGTACGGGGCGATCGGTCTGGTGGACCTGGAGGCGCCGCCGGAGCTGCTGGCCGCCGCCCTCGGCTCACTGCGGATCTTCGCCGGGTACGCCGGCTGGGGCCCCGGGCAGCTGGAGAAGGAGCTGAACGGCGGTGCCTGGTACGTCGTGGAGTCCGAGCCGGGAGACGTCTCCTCGCCGCGTCCGGAGCACCTCTGGCGGGCGGTTCTGCGCCGCCAGCGCAGCGAACTGGCCATGATCGCCACGTATCCCGACGACCCGTCGCTGAACTGAAGTCCCCGGCCTTCAGTACCCTTGGCCTCTATGAGCACTCTTGAGCCCGAGCGCGGGGCAGGTACGGGCACCCTCGTAGAGCCGACGCCGCAGGTGTCGAACGGCGACGGCGACCACGAGCGCTTCGCCCATTACGTCCAGAAGGACAAGATCATGGCGAGTGCCCTGGAGGGCACCCCCGTGGTCGCACTGTGCGGCAAGGTCTGGGTACCGGGGCGCGACCCCAAGAAGTACCCGGTCTGCCCCCTGTGCAAGGAGATCTACGAGTCCATGGGCTCCGGTGGCGGCAAGGACAAGGGCGGCAAGGACAAGAAGTAGTCCGCCGCGGTCCGTGAGCGGTCCTCCCTGAGGGGTTCGAGCGGTCCCTGAGGGGCGAGCGGTCCCGAGGGGTTCGAGCGGTCCCCGAAGGGGCCGAGCGGTCCGCACACCGTTTGGAGCAGTTCGGAATTCTCCGGGACCGTTCGGAAACGTTCGGGCACCAGGGCTTCGGGTCCCCGGGGCGTGCGTCGACGCACGCCCCGGGGACCCTTTGCGTTGCGTCGAGGCACGGGAACGCGGGGCCTCCCGCGTCGCACAGATCGCGTTCACCCGTCGCGCGGTCCGGGTTCCATCAGGCGATTTGCACGTATTGCTCGATCCGTGCGCATTGCACGGTCTGCATGTGTTACCTGCATGCGTTGCGCGGGCTGTGTCCCTGGGTCACAGAGTGGTTGAGACCACTTGTCGGCGTCGCGCGTGCGCACCTACTCTCCTGCCAGTTGTGCAGAACGAAACGCGCGTTGCGTATGTTGCAACGCCTGGCGTAGGAGTTCACGGATGAAGCTTTCTGCCCGAATCGCCGCCCCGGCCGCGGCGCTTGTGCTGGCGGGGCTCACCGCCACCGCCTGCGCGCCGCAGACCTCCGACACCGGTGCCAAGGGGGACGAGAAGACCGGCACGCTGCGGGTCTGGCTCTTCCAGGAGGTCGGCAACAAGCCCAAGGAGCAGGTCGTCGACGCCGCGGTCGCCGAGTTCGAGAAGGCACACAAGGGTGCGAAGGTGGAGGTCGAGTACATCCCGGTCGACACCCGCGCCCAGCGAATCAAGGCCGCGTTCAACGACCCGAAGAGCGCCCCCGACGTCATCGAGTACGGCAACACGGACACCGCCGGATACGTCAAGGACGGCGGACTCGCCGATGTCAGCAAGGAGTTCGCCGCCTGGGACGAGGCCAAGGACATCGATCCGACCGCCAAGCAGTCCGTCACCGTCGGCGACAAGGTCTACGGGGCGCCCCTCTTCGTCGGCGTACGGGCGCTGTACTACCGCACCGACGTCTTCGAGGAGTTGGGGATCGAGGCCCCCAAGTCCCAGGCCGAGCTGATCTCCACCGCGAAGAAGATCCACCAGAAGAAGCCGGACCTGTACGGGCTGGCGGTCGGTGGCGCGTACACCTACGGCGCGATGCCGTTCATCTGGGCGAACGGCGGCGAACTGGCCGAGGAGAGCGGCGGCACGTACGAGGCGGCCATCAACAGCGACAAGGCCCGCAAGGGCATCGAGGCGTACACCTCCCTCTTCGGCGACGACAACTGCCCGGCCGCCAAGTGCGCGTCCATGGGCGGCAACGCGACCGTCACCGCGTTCGCCTCCGGCAAGGCCGCCATGGCGATCGGCGGCGACTTCAGCCACGCGGCCGTCGAGGCGGGGGCCGTGAAGGGCAAGTACGCGGTGGTGCCGCTGCCCGGAGTCGAGGAGGGCTCCGTCGCTCCGGCGTTCGCGGGCGGCAACAACATCGGCGTGCTCAAGAGCAGCCCGCACCGCACCCTCGCCGTGGACCTGATGAAGTCCCTGACCGGCAAGGGGACCCAGGAGAAGATGTTCGACGCGATGGGCTTCCTGCCGACGTACACGGACGTGCGGGACACGGTCGCGAAGAAGGAGCCGTTCGTCGAACCGTTCGTCAAGGCGCTCGGCGCGGGTGCCAAGTTCGTCCCCGCCTCGCCCGGCTGGGGCTCCATCGACTCCTCGCTGGTCCTGCCGACGATGTTCCAGGAGATCGTCAGCGGCCGTAAGGACGTGGTGGCGGCCTCGGACGACGCGGCGAAGAAGATGGACGCGGCGTTCGCCGACGCGGGCTGACGATGACCTCGAACACGACGAACGACGCCGCGGGCAGCGCGGCGGGCGACGGGCCGGACGGCGCGGTCACCGGCGCGGGCGCCACGAACACCACCGCGACCGGCGCGTCGTCCGGCACCGCGACCGGCACACGCGCCGCGACCGGCACGGCGTACAAGACGCCCGGCGCGTCCGGAGCCGGCGGCGGGACCGGCACGGCCCGCGTCCGTCCGCTCCGGCCCCGCCGACGCCCCGCCTCGCCCGCCCACCGCTCCGGCTGGACCCCGTGGCTCTACCTGCTGCCCGCCCTCGTCCTCCTCGGCGGGCTGCTCGTATACCCGATCTACCAGCTCGGCCTGATCTCGTTCCTGGAGTACACCCAGGCCCAGGTGAGCGGCGGCGAGCCGACCACCTTCCAGGGCTTCGGGAACTACGCGACGCTCTTCGGCGACGGCCAGTTCTGGCAGGTCCTCCTGGCGACCGTGGTCTTCGCCGCGGCCTGCGTCGTGGCCACGCTGCTGGTCGGCTGCGCGCTCGCCGTCCTGCTGACCCGCATCCGGGCCGTGCCGCGGCTGGTGCTGATGCTGGCCGCGCTCGGCGCGTGGGCGACGCCCGCGATCACCGGTTCCACCGTCTGGGTGTTTCTCTTCGACCCGGACTTCGGCCCGGTCAACCGGGTGCTGGGGCTCGGGGACTTCTCCTGGACGTACGGGCGCTACAGCGCCTTCGCCCTGGTGCTCCTCGAAGTCCTGTGGTGCTCGTTCCCGTTCGTGATGGTGACCGTGTACGCGGGTATCCGGGCGATCCCCACGGAGGTCCTCGAAGCGGCGGCGCTGGACGGGGCCTCGCAGTGGCGGATCTGGCGGTCGGTCATGGCCCCGATGCTGCGGCCGATCCTCCTCGTCGTCACCATCCAGTCGATCATCTGGGACTTCAAGGTCTTCACCCAGATCTACGTCATGACCAACGGCGGCGGCATCGCCGGTCAGAACCTGGTGCTCAACGTGTACGCGTACCAGAAGGCGTTCGCGTCCTCGCAGTACAGCCTCGGCTCGGCGATCGGCGTCGTGATGCTGCTGATCCTGCTGGCCATCACGCTGGTCTACCTGCGCCTGATGCGGCGCCGGGGGGAGGAACTGTGAGCACGCCGAACACGCTCCGCGTCCGTGGGTCCGGCCGGTCGAACCCGCTGCGCGTCCGTCGGCCCGGCCGGCTGGCCGCCGAGGCCGCGGCCCTGCTGATCGCCGCCGCGGTCGCCTTCCCGCTGTACTGGATGGTGCTCTCCGCCTTCAAACCGGCCGGGGAGATCCAGTCCACCGAAGCGCGCCCTTGGACGCTGTCGCCGTCCCTGGACTCGTTCCGCCGGGTCTTCGAACAGCAGGACTTCGGACGGTACTTCCTCAACAGCGTGATCGTCGCCGGCACGGTCGTCCTCGTCTCCGCGGCGATCGCCTTCCTGGCGGCGACGGCCGTGACACGGTTCCGCTTCCGGTTCCGCACCACGCTGCTGATCATGTTCCTGGTCGCGCAGATGGTGCCGGTGGAGGCGCTGACCATCCCGCTGTTCTTCCTGATGCGGGACTTCGGGCAGCTGAACACGCTCGGCTCGCTGATCCTTCCGCACCTCGCCTTCTCGCTGCCGTTCGCGATCTGGATGCTGCGCGGCTTCGTCCGCGCCGTGCCGGAGGCCCTGGAGGAGGCTGCCTGTCTCGACGGCGCGAGCCGCACCCGCTTCCTGTGGCAGATCCTCTTCCCGCTGGTCTTCCCCGGCCTGGTCGCCACCAGCGTCTTCTCGTTCATCTCGACCTGGAACGACTTCCTGTTCGCGAAGTCGTTCATCATCAGCGACACCTCCCAGTCGACGCTCCCGATGGCGCTGCTGGTCTTCTTCAAACCCGACGAGAACGACTGGGGAGGGATCATGGCCGCCTCGACGGTGATGACCATTCCCGTGCTGGTCTTCTTCGTACTCGTACAGCGCCGCCTGGTCTCGGGACTGGGCGGGGCGGTAAAGGACTGACGTCATGGACATGGATCTCATCCCGGCCCCCGTGCGCGCCGTCGGCGCCGGTGACCCCACAGGCGCCGACGGCACGGGGAACGGGGCGCCGGACGGACTCCCGCTGGACTCCGCCACCACCATCACGGCCGCCCCCGGTACCGAGAACACCGAACGCTGGCTGCGCTCCACCCTCGGCGCCGCCTTCGGTCTCCCGCTCGCCCCCGGCGGCGAGGACGCCGCGCGCACGATCCGGCTGGGACTCGACCCCGCCCTGGAGCCCGAGGGCTACCGGCTGGCCTCGACCCCCGACGGCGTCGAGATCACCGGAGGCAGCCCCGCTGGCGTCTTCTGGGGCGCGCAGACGCTGCGTCAGCTCCTGGGTCCCGAGGCGTTCCGGCGCGCGCCCGTCAACCCCGGTACGCGCCGCGTCATCCCCTTCGCGCGGATCGAGGACTCACCCCGCTTCCCCTGGCGCGGCATGATGCTCGACGTGGCACGGCACTTCCTGCCCAAGGACGACGTGCTGCGCTACCTCGACCTCCTCGCCGCCCACAAGCTCAACGTCTTCCACTTCCACCTCACCGACGACCAGGGCTGGCGCATCGAGATCAAGCGCCACCCCAGGCTCACCGAGGTCGGTTCCTGGCGGTCACGCACCAAGCACGGCCACCGGGCCTCGGAGCTGTGGGACGAGACCCCGCACGGCGGCCACTACACGCAGGACGACATCCGCGAGATCGTCGCGTACGCCGCCGAGCGGCATATCCGGGTCGTGCCCGAGATCGACATCCCCGGCCACTCGCAGGCCGCCATCGCCGCGTACCCGGAACTGGGCAACACCGACGTCATCGACACCACCACCCTCTCCGTCTGGGACACCTGGGGCATCAACGCCAACGTACTCGCCCCCACCGACAACACCCTGCGCTTCTTCGAGGGCGTCCTCGAAGAGGTCCTGGAACTCTTCCCCGCCGCCACCTCGCCCTTCATCCACATCGGCGGCGACGAGTGCCGCAAGGAGCAGTGGAAGGACTCCGCGGTCGCCCAGTCCCGGATCGAGGAACTCGGCCTGGCCAACGAGGACGAACTCCAGTCCTGGATCATCCGGCACTTCGACACCTGGCTCACCGCGCGCGGACGCCGCCTCATCGGATGGGACGAGATCCTCGAAGGCGGTCTCCCGGCGGGCGCCGCCGTCTCGTCCTGGCGCGGCTACGGCGGAGGCGTCACCGCCGCCGAGGCCGGCCACGACGTCGTGATGTGTCCGGAACAGCACGTCTACCTGGACCACCGTCAGGACGGCGGCCCCGACGAGCCGATGCCCATCGGCTTCATCCGCACCCTGGAGGACGTCTACCGCTTCGAGCCCGTCCCCCCGGGCCTCTCCGAGGAGGCGGCCCGCCACATCCTCGGCACCCAGGCCAACGTCTGGACCGAGGTCATGCAGAACCGGGCCCGCGTCGACTACCAGGTCTTCCCGCGCCTCGCCGCGTTCGCCGAGGTCGCCTGGTCGCCGCTGCCCGCCTCCGCCGACCGGGACTTCGCCGCCTTCGAGCGGCGCATGACCGCGCACTATGCCCGACTCGACGCGCTGGGCGTCGACTACCGGCCGCCGTCCGGCCCGCTGCCCCGGCAGCAGCGCCCGGGCGTGCTCGGACGCCCCTTGGAGGGACCGCCCCCGAACGTGTGATCCTGGCCTTCGCCCCGTCCCCGGCCGTCACGCCCCTCCCGTAGGAGCGTGACGGCCGGAGGCGTTCCCGTGTCGTGCGCCCGGCCGCCGCGGGACGTTCCGTACGCGAAGGGCTGTCTCCAGGAAGGACGGCGTACGGGAAGGGCGATGTACGGAAGGGCGGTGTACGGGACCGGCTCGTACGGGACGGGCTCGTACGGGAAGCCCGGCGTACGGAAGCCGGCCGTACGAGAAGCACGGCGTACAGGACGAGCGCTACGGAATTCGCCGAACAGTGGCAATTCCTCCTCCACGCCGAAGCAGAGCGAATCGGGATAATTCCCCTGCTCACGGACGGATACGCCCTTCGTGGACCCTCGCGTCGGCCCGGTCGGAAGATGTGCCAGAGTTGCCACGTCCAGGCTTCGAGCACGTACCGTACGGCGATACAAGCCGGACAGCCGGGACACCGGGAAGGGGCAGCTGGGTTGACCACGCACGCACCGCAGGCGACGCAGTCCGTGACGTTGCCGGCCTCGCTCGACGAGGCCGTGGCGGCACTCGGCGCCATGCCTGCCGCCGTTCCTGTGGCGGGCGGAACAGACCTGATGTCGGCCGTCAACAAGGGGCTGTTGCGTCCCTCGGGGCTGGTCGGCCTCGGCCGCATCAGCGAGCTGCGCGGCTGGCACTACCAGGACGGCCACGCCCTGCTCGGTGCGGGGCTCACCCACGCGCGCATGGGGCGGCCGGACTTCGCCGCCCTCATCCCCGCCCTGGCCGCGGCCGCGCGCGCCGCGGGCCCGCCCCAGATCCGCAACGCCGGAACGCTCGGCGGCAACATCGCCACCGCCGCGCCGACCGGCGACTCCCTCCCGGTCCTCGCCGCCCTGGAGGCCGACCTCGTCATCGCGGGCCCGAACGGCACCCGACGGGAGATCCCGGTCTCGCACCTGCTGGCCGGCCGCGACATGCTCGAACCGGCCGAGCTGATCGGCTTCGTCCGCGTACCGCTGCTGCACGCCCCCCAGGTCTTCCTCAAGGCCACCGGCCGCACGGGCCCCGGCCGTGCCACCGCTTCCGTCGCGATAGTCCTCGACCCGGCCCGGCGCGGGGTGCGTTGCGCGGTCGGCGCCATCGCGCCGATGCCGCTGCGCCCGCTGGAGGCCGAGCACTGGATCGCCTCACTGATCGACTGGGACGGTGCCCGGGGCCTGGCCCCCGAGGCGCTGGCCGCCTTCGGCGAGTACGTCGCCGCCGCCTGCGTCCCGGACCAGGCACCGCCCGTCGAGGGGGGAGAAGCACCACCGCTGCCCCCCGCCGTACTGCATCTGCGGCGTACCGTCGCCGCACTGGCCCGGCGCGCGCTGGGGAGGGCACTGTCGTGAGCAACGAGGACCGCAACAAGCAGCACGAGCAGTACGGTCAGGGGGAGCAGTACCAGCAGGGCGAGCAGTACGGGCAGGGCGAGCAGCCCCGGCCGGCTTCGCAGCACGGCGGCTGGCAGCCGACGCCGCAGGGCGGCGAGTTCGACACCGAGGCGACCGCCTTCGTCCACCTGTCGCCGGAGGACCTGGCGAACATTCCGCTGGCCGCGCCCGGCCACGGCTATGTACCGCCGATGATCGTGCCGTTGACCCCCGCCGCCGGGTTCGACCCCGCGACCACGCAGAACTGGGTCGCGCAACCGCAGAGCCGTCAGGAACAGGACCCGTCAACGGAGCAGCCCGCCCCGACGGCGCCGGACGCGGTGCACTGGCCGGACCCGAACCAGCAGCAGGCGTCGTACGGATACGGATACCCGCAGACGCCGCAGTACGAGGACCCGGCCGCGACGGGCCAGTGGAACTTCCACGAGGCCGCTGACGCCGAGTCCGCCGGGAATGCCGAGCCTGGCGGGCATGGCGGGCATGGTGGGTCCGTCGGACAGGTCGAGCCCGGTGGGTACGCCGGACATGTCGATCACACCGGTCACGTCGACCTCGCTGGTCACGTTGACCACGTTGGTCACGTCGACCACGCTGGTCACACTGGGCACACGGACCTTTCCGGTTACGACGGCTACACCGGTTACGACCCATACGGCGGGGCCGCCGGTCAGGGTGCGCAAGCGGCTCCTGCGAGCCACGGCGACCCGGCAACTCACGCGGATCACCACGATCACGCCAACCACATCGGCTACACCGATCACACCCCTCACCACACCGAGCACGTCGAACACCCCGGTCACAACGGTCAGACCGACTCCGGTGTTCAGTCGGCCCTCAGCGGCCCCCGCACCGACCACACGGACCACACCGGTCACACGTCCCACACCGGCCAGACCGGTCATGTCGGTGGCTCCGGGCACACCGGCCAGTGGACGATTCCGGTCGCCGAGGGCGATCTGCCGGAGGAGTCGGGCGAGTTCGCGGCCTCGGCGCTGGCCTCCCAGTGGTACGCGGACCGGACCCCGCCGGCCACGCTGCCGGGCGGCGCGCCCGCGCCATGGGCGACTCAGCACCCGGCGGAGCCCGAGCAGGGCCCTGCAGCCGAGGCCGATGCCCGCGCCCCGCACCAGCCCGAGCCCCGTACCGACGTCCGGACCGATCCCCACGCCGAGCGCGAGCCCGCGACCGGCCCCGCGACCGAGTCGGCCCACGCGTCCGAGCCCGAACCGGTCCCCGCGCCCGTGCCCGGAACGCCCATGCCCGGCGCGTCCGCGCCCGGCGAGGCTGTCGAACCGGAACGGACATCGGAGAGTGCCGCCGCACCCGCGACGGAGCCGACCGCCCCCGACCCCACGGCAGCTTCTCCTGGGGCGAGCGCCGCCGTGCACTCCGACGCGGCGCCCGTTGCGTACGAGGACACCCCTCGGACGGCCGAGGCGGCCCCGGAGGTGTCCGTCGAGGACGGCTCCGGCCCCGGTCCCGCCGCCGGAACCTCGCCCGTCACCGATCCCGGTCCCGCTTCCGTTCCCGCTGCCTCGGACGCGCCCGTTCCCGGGGCGCACTCCGCGCAGCCCGCGGTCCCCGGCGACGATGCGGACACCGAGCCCGGTGCTGGTGCCGGTGCCGAGCGCGTTGCGGAAACAGCCCTTCCGCTGTCGGGCGGGGCTTCCGGCGCGCCCACCGACACGGCGTCACCGGACACGGCGTCACCCGACACGGCGTCACCCGGCACGGCGTCACCGGAGACCCCGCCGGACGCCTCTCCGTCGGAGAGCCCGTCGCCGGACGCGCGGCCCGCAGAGGCCCGCCTCACCGAGGCGGCGGCGATCGAGGTGGAGGCGACCGGGGCGGAGGCGACCGGGGCGGAGGCGACCGGGGCGGACTCCGCCGAGCCGCACCCACAGGCCGACCCCCGGCCCGCAGATCTCCACCCCACGGATCTCCATCCCACCGGCGCCGAGCCCGCCGTCTCGGAGCCGACCGGCCCGGAGCCGACCGATCCGGAGCCGACCGGATCAGACCCGGCCGAACCGCAGCCCACGGCCCCCCGGCCCGCCGACTCCGAGCAGGCCGATCCGCAGTCGGCCGACCCGCGGCCCGCCGACACGGAGTCCGCCGCCTCCGAGCAGACCGACCCGCAGCCGTCGGGCGTTCCCGACGAGCATCCCGCCGTCTCCTACGTCCTGCACGTGAACGGCACCGACCGTCCCGTCACCGACGCCTGGATCGGCGAGTCGCTGCTCTACGTACTCCGCGAGCGTCTCGGCCTCGCGGGCGCCAAGGACGGCTGCTCGCAGGGCGAGTGCGGTGCCTGCAACGTCCAGGTGGACGGGCGCCTGGTCGCGTCCTGCCTGGTTCCCGCGGCCACCACGGCCGGCAGCGAAGTGCGCACGGTCGAGGGCCTGGCCGTGAACGGCGAACCGTCCGACGTCCAGCGCGCCCTCGCCAAGTGCGGTGCGGTCCAGTGCGGTTTCTGCATCCCGGGCATCGCGATGACCGTCCATGACCTGCTGGAGGGCAACCACGCCCCCAGCGAACTGGAGACGCGCCAGGCGCTCTGCGGCAATCTCTGCCGTTGCTCCGGCTACCGCGGCGTACTCGACGCCGTGAACGAGGTCATCGCGGGCCGCGAAGCGCACGCCGCCCCCGTTTCGTCGGACTCCACGTCCCCGGAGTCCGACGAGCCCCACATCCCGCACCAGGCGGCCCCCGGCGCCGCCGGTGTCCAGCCGCTCCCGCAGGACGGAGGCATGGCGTGAGCAAGGACGCGGCCACCGCGGCCACCGCGACCAGCACACGGATCGCCACCCCGCAGGCCGAGGGAACCGACACCGAGCCGGCCGCGCTCGGCCTCGGTGTCTCCCTCATGCCCGCCGACGCGCGCGCGAAGACCGAGGGCACCTTCCCGTACGCCGCCGACCTCTGGGCCGAGGGCCTGCTGTGGGCGGCCGTCCTCCGATCCCCGCATCCGCACGCCCGTATCGTCTCCATCGACACCTCGGGCGCCGCCGGGATGCCGGGGGTACGGGCCGTCGTGACCCACGCGGACGTACCGGGGGAGGGCACGTACGGACGCAAGGTCGTCGACCGTCCGGTCTTCGCCTCCGACGTCGTACGCCACCACGGCGAACCGATCGCCGCGGTCGCCGCCGACCACCCCGACACGGCCCGCCTCGCCGCCGCGGCCATCGCCGTCGAGTACGAGGTCCTCGATCCGGTCACCGACCCGGAGAAGGCGTTCGCCGCCGAACCGCTGCACCCCGACGGCAACCTGATCCGCCACATCCCGCTGCGCTACGGCGATCCGGAGGCCACCGGGGACGTCGTCGTCGAGGGCCTGTACCGCATCGGCCGCCAGGACCCGGCCCCGATCGGCGCCGAGGCCGGACTGGCCGTGCCCCGTCCCGACGGCGGCGTGGAGATCTACACCGCCTCCACCGACCCGCACACCGACCGCGATCTCGCCGCCGCCTGCTTCGGCCTCGAACCGGACCGGGTGAAGGTCGTCGTCACCGGTGTGCCCGGCGCGACCGGTGACCGCGAGGACCCCGGCTTCCAACTGCCCCTGGGACTCCTCGCGTTGCGCACCGGCTGCCCGGTCAAGCTGGCCGCCACCCGCGAGGAGTCCTTCCTCGGCCACGCCCACCGCCACCCCACCCTCCTGCGCTACCGCCACCACGCGGACACCGAGGGCCGACTGGTGAAGGTCGAGGCCCAGATCCTGCTCGACGCGGGGGCGTACGCCGACTCGTCGTCCGAATCGCTGGCCGCGGCCGTCGCGTTCGCCTGCGGTCCGTACGTCGTGCCGCACGCGTTCATCGAGGGCTGGGCCGTCCGTACGAACAACCCGCCGTCCGGCCATGTGCGCGGCGAGGGCGCGATGCAGGTGTGCGCCGCGTACGAGGGCCAGATGGACAAGCTGGCCGCCAAGCTCGGCATGGATCCGGCCGAACTGCGCATGCGCAATGCCCTGGCCACCGGCGACATCCTGCCCACCGGCCAGACGGTGACCTGTCCGGCACCGGTGGCCGAACTCCTCCAAGCCGTCCGTGACTTCCCTCTTCCCACTCTCCCCAAGGACACCCCGGAGGCCGACTGGCTGCTCCCCGGCGGTCCGGAGGGCGCGGGCGAACCCGGCGCGGTGCGACGGGGCGTCGGCTACGCGCTCGGCATGGTCCACATGCTCGGCGCGGAGGGTGCCGACGAGGTCTCCACGGCCACGGTCAAGGTCCATGGCGGCGTCGCCACGGTCATCTGCGCGGCGGTCGAGACGGGCCAGGGCTTCTCCACCCTCGCCCGCCAGGTGGTCCAGGAGACCCTGGGCGTCGAGGAGGTGCATGTCGCGCCCGTCGACACCGACCAGCCCCCGGCCGGTCCGACCACGCACGGCCGCCACACCTGGGTCTCCGCCGGAGCGGTGGAGCGCGCCGCCAAGATGGTCCGTACGCAGCTTCTCCAGCCGCTGGCCCACAAGTTCGGCATGTCCACGGAACTGCTGCAGATCAACGACGGCAAGATCACGTCGTACGACGGCGTGCTGTCCACGACGGTCACCGAGGCCATGGACGGCAAGGAACTCTGGGCCACCGCCCAGTGCCGCCCCCACCCGACCGAGCCCCTGGACGAGTCGGGCCAGGGCGACGCCTTCGTCGGCCTCGCCTTCTGCGCGATCCGCGCGGTGGTGGACGTCGACATCGAACTGGGCTCCGTACGCGTGGTGGAGATGGCGGTCGCCCAGGACGTCGGCCGGATCCTCAACCCGTCCCAGCTGGCCGCCCGCATCGAGGCGGGCGTCACCCAGGGCATCGGCGCGGCTCTCACCGAGAACCTCCGTACCACTCGTGGCCTGGTCCGCCACCCCGACCTCACCGGCTACTCGCTCCCGACCGCCCTGGACGCGCCCGACATTCGCATCGTCAAACTCCTCGAAGAACGCGACGTGGTCGCCCCCTTCGGCGCCAAGCCGGCCTCCGCGGTCCCCGTCGTGACCTCTCCCGCCGCCGTCGCCGCAGCGGTGAGGGCCGCCACCGGCCGCCCCGTCAACCGCCTCCCGATCAGGCCCCAGTCGGCGGTGGTGACCCCCAACTCCTGATCCCCGCACCGTTGGCGAGATCCGGGTTGCAGGTGCAACCCGGAGGTGCACGCTGTCATGGGGGTTGACTAAGGTGAACACCTGAGCAGTGATCGGCTGTTGCCGGACGGGGGAGGGGTTGCTGTGGGACAGAACGAACCGGGAGTCGAGTCTTCGCCATTGTCATCGGCCGTCATGGGCGGTCTCGGAGCCCTGGGCGCCATCAGCCCGATCGGCGCCGTCGCCCAGACCGCGGTGGGCGACCTGGTCACCGAGCTCTCGTCGTTCACCAAGTTCCGTGAACGGATCGAGGAGATCCTGCGCGACCTCAAGGCTTCGCCGGCGGGGCCGCACAAGGTCGGCGAGGAGCGCGCCTCGCGCGATCACTTCGGCGGCGTAAAGGGCGAGTGGGCGGAGGCGGACGGCCTCTACGCGTCGTACTCCCTCATCATCAAGGAGCTGGAAACCCTCTCGAAGCTGCTGTCGGACTCCATCGAGGGCTTGAGCATCGCGGTTCTGGCGGCGCATAAGGGCTACGAGAACCTCGACGAGGATATCCGCGAACGCATGCTCGCGATCAAGAACGACACACAGGCGCACTACAAGGGGGAGTACAACCCTGTCCCCGAGGAGGGGAAGCACGCTGGTAAGCCACCGGCTCCCGCGAAGCCGGATGGCGACACGGCGGGCACCGGGGACATCTCTTGATGAAGGTCGTTGGCTCGATATCGGGCGGGACGGGGGAGTGAGATGGGTACGACATCGTTCGACGACATGCCGCACGAGCGGATGATTGCTTGGCTGGACAAGGCCGACAACGCGACTGTGCAAGGGGCGGCCGACCGTCTGCTGAGCGCGGCTACCGAGATCGACAAGATCGGCGAGGAGCTGAAGGTCCGTCCGCAGATGGTGGAGTGGAAGGGTGAGGGCGCGAATTCCTTCCGCACCTGGAGTGCGGATCTGGCCAATGCCACTCTGAGGCTGGGGCTGTACAGCAAGGAGGCGTCGAAGCGCCTCGGTGAGGCGGCCCAGGCGATCGCCGCGGCCAAGGCGGCGGCACCGCGCCCCAAGGCGGGTGCGGAGGCCTCTTTGAAGGCGGCTCTCTCGACGCCGAACGACCCGGACGCGGTCTTGCTGGCGCGGGAGTTGCGCACGGAGAAGGACGCCATGGCCAGGGAGATGACGAAGCTCTCCCAGGCGTACAACCAGTCGGCGGAGCGGATCGGCTCGCTGAAGAAGCCGGAGTTTCCTCCGCCGCCGCAGGTGATTTCGCCGGACAGCGCGTTTTTCGGGCGGGACAACAGGGGTGGCTATGTCTCTGGAGGGGGCGCGGCCGTGGGCGCCTCCGGTACGGAAGGGGGCGGTGTCGGAGCGGTGCCGAACAATGCTTCGGTGCCTGAACGCGGCCATGAATCGACTGGTTGGGCGTCAGCGCCCTCAACTACGCACGCAAGTGTGAGTGCTCCGGTCAGCGGCACTGGGCCGCACCCGGTGGACATGGAGATCGACGGTGTCGCGACGCTACCCAAGGCTCCACCGAACCTCTCTGTGAACCAGCCTGAAGTGCCGCTCCCCGGAAGGCCCGATGGAGGCCTGCCTGTATCGCCTGGCGTTCTGCCGCCCAGTTTCGGGGGCAGAACCACAGCGCTGCCCCCGTCGTCGAATGCGGGCGGCAGGGCAACGGGTATTTCTCGTCCCCCGATGCCTTCGATCACAGGAAGCCCGGTGACAGGCCCCATAGCGAGGCCTTCCGGGGATTCTGGAATCGTGGGTGGCCGCTCGGTTACGCAGACTCCCGGGCGTCCCACAGCCGGTCTTCCACGCGGCACCGTGGTCGGTGGTGAAGGCACTAACGCCGGTCGCGGAGTGATGGGTCATGGTGCTGGAATGGGCGGAGTCGGTGGCGGCGGCCAGAGCGCAGTTGCCGGCGGCCGCCGATTGGCGGGCGAGACGGGCGGTGTCGTAGGGGGCCGCTCTCAACAGGCTGGTCGCATGGGGAATCGCCCTTTCACACCCGGTGGAACCGGCCTGGTGCGGGGCACGGCAACGGGAGAGGGCAGCCGAGGCGTTGGTCCCGTGGGGCGTGGGGGCCCCAATAGCTTCCGAGCCGGAGACCAACGCCGCGATGAGCGGGAGCGCCCGGATTACCTCGTCGAGGATGAGGAAACCTGGCAGCAGGGCGACCGGCGGGTCGTCCCGCCGGTGATCGACTGAGCAGCAACGATCAGAAAAGGGAATGGGATGCGTACCAGCAGTGCAGTGGCTGTCCGTCGTGGAATGGCCCTCTCGTGCGCAGTGGCGCTACTGCTGGTGGGAGCCGGTCCCGCGTATTCGGACTCCATCCGTTCACAGCAGTGGTACCTGGATGCTATGAGCGCCGATCAGATCTGGAAAATGAGTACCGGTGAAGGTGTCACCGTAGCTGTTGTCGATTCAGGTGTGGACTCATCCATTCCGGACCTCCGGGGGCGGGTTCTCAAGGGGTTGGATCTGGCGAAGGATTCTCCAGGAGATGAGCGCACGGATTACAACAACCACGGGACCGGGATGGCGAGCATCATCGCCGGAAGCGGCAACGAGCGTGGTGGTGGTGGTTCTTTCGGGCTTGCCCCGGGGGCGAAGATCCTTCCGATTCGGCTGAGAGACACCCGTGGCAAGGTGAGCGGCGGAAGAGCGAACACGTACTTCAATGAGGACTTGTCGGCGGCGATTCGCTTCGCGGTTGATCACGGTGCGAAAGTCATCAATGCTTCGATCGGGAACAACCTTGGGGGTTCGCAGCAGCTCGCGGATTCCGTGAAGTATGCCCTGGGGAAGGGCGCACTTATCTTCGCAGCTGTGGGGAACAGCGGTGACAAGGGAAATCAGATCGAGTATCCTGCTGCGACCCCAGGAGTCGTTGGTGTGGGGGCGATCGGGAAGGATCTGCACAGGGCAGACTTCTCCCAGTTTGGCCCGCAGGTTGATTTTGCGGCCCCAGGCGTGGACGTTGTGCACGGTTGCAGCGGGGGCACCGAAATGTGTAAAACCAGTGGCACCAGCGATGCCACAGCCATCGTTTCCGCTTCCGCCGCGCTGATCTGGTCTAAGCACCCGGAGTGGACCAACAATCAGGTCCTGCGGGTCCTGCTCAACACGGTCGGCGCTCCGACCAGTGGCGCCCTGCGTAACGACCACATCGGCTACGGAGCCGTCCGACCCCGGCGCGCACTGATGAACCCCGGCGACCCCGGTCCCGCAGACAAGTACCCGCTCCCCGACCTAGCCGCAGCGGCTTCCCCGTCTCCTTCCGCCCAGCCGTCGAAGGCCGGCGACGGCGCCAAGGACGGGGGCAAGCCCGCCGCCGCGTCTCCGGCTGCCGACGATCAGGGCGACAACACGCCACTCTGGGTTGGCGCGGGCATCCTTTTGGCTGCTCTTGTCGGTGGTGTGGTGACCTTTGTCGTCATCCGCTCTCGCCGGCGGCGGGCCGCGGCCGCGGCCCCGCCTCCCCCCTCGTACCAGCCGCCGCACGGCTATGCACCGCCCTCACAGGGCTATCAGCAGCCGCCACGGGCACATCAACAGCCGCCCTACGCGCCTTACGCTCCGCCGCCGAGCAGCGCGGAGCCCAACTCGACCTACGGCGGCACTCTCAACCAGGGCAACCCCAACGCGTGAATCCGGGGCGATCCTCGAACGTCGGCAAGAGCATCCAAATGGAGCACGACATGGGCACCGCGAAGTCCGCACGCAGCCAAGAGAGCGCGCAACACGAACGGCCTGGCCCCGCCGTCATCCTCATCACCGGTGTGATGGCCTCCGGGAAGTCCACTGTTGCCCAGGCCCTCGCCGAGCGGCTGCCACGGGCCGTGCACGTGCGGGGCGATGTCTTCCGGCGGATGGTGGTTTCGGGGCGGGCTGAGATGGTGCCGGGGGCGTATGAGGAGGCCGCCGCGCAACTCCGGCTCCGGTACCGGCTGTCCGCGATGACCGCCGACACGTACGCGGAAGAGGGGTGGACCGCCGTGGTCCAGGACGTGGTGCTGGGCGAGGAGTTGAACGCGTACCTCGACCTCGTACGCACGCGACCGCTGTATGCCGTGGTGCTTGCTCCCGAAACATGCGCTGTGGCCGAGCGAGAGGCCGGGCGGACCAAGAGCGGGTACGGGGCCGGGTGGACGGTCGAGGCGTTGGATCAGGTACTGCGGGAGGAGACGCCGAGGGTCGGTCTCTGGCTGGACACGACCGGGCAGAGTGTGGACCAGACGGTCGACGCGGTGCTGGATGGGTTGGAGCGGGCACGGGTGACGGGCTGAGCGCCCGTCCAAGTGGTGAGGCGAACGAAGGCAGTACGGGCCGTTCCGCTGGGTGGTGTCGGTATGTTCCTCGTGCGATGCTTCTGCGAAGCAGCGGCACCTCGGGGGCCGGCCCGGGCTCGTACGCGGGTCACAGACGCGAATCACAAACCGGGGGCACGAGTCACGGGTATCTGGTGGGCAGCAGGTGCATCAGCTGCGTCTATTTCGTCAGTGCCGAATCCCCCGATTATCTGCTGAAGCAGGAGGCGGCGCGGGATGGGAGGGGCAGCAGCGCCATGTACACCGACTTCGAGGCGAAGAAGACCATATCCATGCCGCCCGAGGGTCAGACGATGACGATGGACGAGTTCCGCAGTGCCGTTGGCGCCGACTGAGGGCGAGGCGGCGGGCAGGTCCGACGACGTGACGGGTGTGCGGCCTTGAGTTGTGTGCGTAACCGCTCACGCGTCGGGGCCGAGTGGATTCGCGCCGGGTTGATCGGAAATAGTGCACCAATGCATGTATTTGCATACCTTCCCGCAGGCAAATCCGGGTCGCTATATTGAGAGTTGGCCGACGCGTGACCGCGCTTGGAGCTGAGGCGAGGTCCGTGCGAGATTGTGGGGGGACTTATGGCGTTTGATGCGGAGTGGGCGGCGCTGCGGGCGGAGTCGACGCGACGTGTCGATATGAGACTGAACGGCGTTGACGGCGGCAGCGGGCAGTCAAGTGGGTCGGGAGCCGCAGACCTGGCGGTAAATCAGGACAATCTGGGTTCCATCGGGCATGAGGCGTACGGGTTGCACACCCGGCTTTCCAAGGACGGTGACCATGCCCGGCCTTCGACGTTCGAGGCGTCGCTCGCGTTGACCAACGGCAACTTTTCGAGCGGGTCAGCGTTGCTGAAGGTCCATGACCGGTGGAACACGCATCTGAGGACGCTTCTGAATTCCTGCGCGCAGATTTCAAACCATCTTGACTACAGCAAGTCCGCCCATGCGAAGGACGACGTCCAGATCGCCGGTGATCTGACTTCGATCTCCAAGCTGAACGAGTATCTGAAGTAGTACGTCGGGGGAGTGGGCACATGTTGAAGTTCGAGGACATCGTCGACGCGTCCGTGGGCAAGCTGAAGACGGCCGCCGATGACTGGGCCGAGATGGTGACCAAACTGGATCGTCTGGCCGAGGACGCCCGCAACGGCATGAAGGCCAAGGCCGACAAGGCTGAGTGGGAGGGCGTCAACGCCGGCGTCACCAAGGCGTTCATCGGGAAGACGGTCAAGGAGTTCGAGGACGCCGCGGCCGAGGCCAAGGGTGTCAAGCAGATCCTTGAGGACGCCCACACGGCCATCAAGAAGGCCAAGGACGACCTGATCGGCATCCGGGACGACGAGGGGCCGGCGGCCGGGATCCATGTCGACGCCAAGGGAAGGGTCACGGCCCGGAACCCTATTTCGGAGATCCCGGCCGCACGGCACGACCCCGATTACTCCGAGCTCCTGCGCAAGGAGAAGGCCAGTATCGAGGCGTGGCAGAAGAAGATCGATCTGATCGTCGACAACTGCAACGACACGGATGTCGCCTTCAAGAACGCGCTTGAGGCCAACGTCACCGACCGTCAGGACTTCAACGCGCCGAAGTACACGAGCCTGGACCAGGAGGAGGCGGCCCGCGCTGCCGCATTCGCGGCCAAGGGGCGCGACCTCACGCACGCCGAACTCCGGGCACTCAACGAACTGCTTCGCGACAACGCCAGATCGCCGGAATTCGCAAAGAACTTCTACGAGGAGCTCGGCCCGGAGAAGTCCCTCGCGTTCTTCGGGCAGCTCTCGACGGACACGTACGAGTACGGAAAGGTCGACAAGGAGCGGCTCAAGGACGTCCAGGATCTCCAGAAAAACCTGGGACTCAACCTGGCCATGGCGTCTCACGACAAGGAGTTCAGCGACAAGTGGGGCCCGGAGCTGCGCAAGCTGGGCACGGAGCGCATCCCGTTGGCCAAGTACGACAGCAACGGCCCCTTCGGCTACCAGTTGCTCGGCGGCATCATGCGGTACGGGAACTACGATGCGAAGTTCCTGAAGCCGATCGCCGAGCACGTGGCGCAGCTGCATCAGAAGGACCCGGACATGTTCGCCGGGAACAAGGTGGTGAACAGTCCCTTCAAGAACCCGTTCAACCCCTCGGGGGTCAACGGCTCCGGCTACGACCCGACCGTGTCCATGCTGGAGGCGCTCGGTAACAGCCCCGATGCGGCGAAGCACTTCTTCCACGACGTACCGACCGCGTACAACGAGGACGGCACCGTCAACCAGGGTGCCACGGCCGATCTCGGCAAGGACAAGGACGGGAACAAAGTCCGGAACTACCTCGACTTCTTCGGTACCGAGAAGTGGGATACCTACGGGGATGTCGACTCGCTCGACGAGAGCGAACTCAAGGCGTCCCTCAACTACCTGCCGGATGCTCTCGGGCATGCGCTGGAATCGGCGACGCTCGGATATCCCGCAGGCCACCCCGACGTAAATGCTGTGAGGGACAGTGGTAATGCCGAGATCATGCGGAACGTGATGGAGAAGTACTCGGATGCCAAGCTGCTCAAGGCCCAGGAATCATTGTCCGACAGCCTGGGCGCGATGGGTGCAGGGTATATCGATGACATCAACTGGGCGATGGACAAGAACAAGGAGGACAGCGTCTTCGCGCCCAGTGGGAACAGGGACGGCCGCCTTGACTTCTCCGACACCCTCGATTCCAGCGGCCGTGACATCACCAGGAAATTCCTCAGCGCTCTGGGGCATCACCCGGACGCCTACGCATCTTTGAGCGCTGCCGAGCAGGTCTACACGAGCAGCGCACTTGAGGCGCAGGTGGACAAGAACGGCGTAATCGACACGGGTGACGTCCGGCGGACAGTGAAAATCGGAGCCGAGGTTCAGGGAATGCTGGACCAGTCGCGTGCGGATCAAGTTGTGGTCGACGGCGTCAAGGAGCACGAGAAATACGAGAAGGCTGCGGAGAAACGGTCCGGTTGGGTTGAGTTCGGTGGCACCGCCGCACTGGGGGCCGGAGTGGCGACGGCCGCCTTCTTCCTGCCTGCGGCTCCAGTCATCGGTGCCGGTGCGCTCCTGGTGCCTATGTTCACCGATGTGGCGACCGGAGCCGCTGAACAGGTCATCGGAGATGTGGTCGGCGGTATGGGGGAGGACGCGATCGACAAGAACAAGGAGAAGGTCGACGATCTCACCGCTGAGCAGCAGGAAGCCATTTATAAGGCGGGAGAGAGCTATACGGAGAATCCGGTCGACAATTTCATTGCCCGCCACAAGGAGGAGATCGGCAGGCTCGACGCCAGGACGGGCGGATCCCTCGCCGAGGACCTGGACGACTCGAGGCTTCTCGGTTACGGGGACGGGAATCTTCGCGCGCGCGTCCAGGGTGTCGGTCCCGCGTCCTGATTGTTCGTGGCGAAGGCAGGGGCGCTGAGGTGCTGGACGGGCAGCGGAGGCCCTGTGGTCGTTTCGGGATGGAGCGGCGTTGGGCCGGAATGTGCGGGCGTCGTGCACGTCGGTCGGCCGACGGCTGACGAATCAGCTGATGACGAGAAGGGTTGCCGGGATGAGTGAAGTGGGTGTGCACGGGTGAGGCGATGGCTGACGGCCGCCGGTCTGGTGATGACCTTGGGCGCCGGGAGCGTGGCATGCGCTTCGGAGAAGAAGGAGGAGAAGACGTTCGTCGGGGCCGAGGAAGTCTGCGGCGACGTGTTCGCCGGTCCCTTGGCGGAGATGGTCGAGAAGGTGACCGGGGACAAACTCTTCTTCGCGAAGAGCCCGAAGGGCATGGAGAGAGTTGTCGCGGCACTCAAGGAAGGGTATGAGTCCGGGCGTCCATGGGCTGCGGGGGACGTGCTCTGCCTGTTGCATCCGAAGGGTGCGACGCAGACGGATGAGGGGGGAGTGAAGTTCTCCATGTATGCGCCACAGGATGTGGAGGACGAAGGGCTTCCGGCCGGCCATGAGCTGTACACCATGGGCGTGCAATCCTCTGTCGGGCGAAGCAACGCGACAATCTATTTCGAGTGTGCCACCCCCCAGTTGAAGGGTTCGGACAAATCCCCTCTACGCATCCATGGCAGCTTCGGGCGTGGTGAGAGCGACGCACCGGACACGCGTGAGTACCGCAACCTGAACATGGCCATCCTGCATGCCGTTTCGCTCAAGCTGGTGAAGGAACTCGGCTGCGAGAACAACGGCGGGCTGCCGAAGGCCCCCGTGCTCAAGCCGAAGTAACACGCTCTGCGTCCGGCGACGACCGGGAGGGCCGGCCGGGCAGTGACCCGGAGATCGGCTGATGGCGGTGGAGGTCCGGGGCCGAAGCCGGCGGTCCATGACCCGCTGTCGCCGTTGCTGTCGCGCTCCTCGTCGGTGCCGTCGGCTGCAGAGAGGAGGGGGACGATCGTGTTGAGGCAGCCTGGGAACAGTCCGTACTCCCCGAGCGGCTCTGCGGAGGTGCCGCGGTTTCCGTCGAGGCGGGGAAGGCTCTGAAGGTCGCATCTCTGCCCCGGTCGGGACGCCCTTCTACGAACTCCGCGTTACCAGGTACTTGTTTTGCCGGGCTGCTGCAGCGGGCGACAATGCCTAAGGGCAATACCGGTGACCTTGGCGCCCGACAGAGCCTCTGTGCACGACGTTTTCGCGCGTCAGAGCCGTCAATGGCACGCTAAGTCACCGGTATTGTGCCTAAGGGCTGTCCTGACCCGAAGGTGACGCCGAGGCGCCGATGAAGGCCTACGCGACCGTCGCCCACTCCGTGGCGCCGACCGTGGCGAACGGTTGGGCTGCGAGGGCGACGGATGGCTCGAGGCCCAGCCGTCGCTGGAACCGGCGTAGACCCGGGGCACAGCGGAACGGCCGCCCCCACGCCATGAGGGCGGCCGTTCCTTGTGCTCCCGATGGAGACCGTGACCGGATTCGAACCGGTGTAACTCGAGTTGCAGTCGAGCCCCTGAACCACTCGGGCACACGGTCGTGTGTTCCTCGTCGTGGTCCGACCGTAGGGGCGCGGACCGGGGCGGCTCAAGGGCGCGGGGCGGGGTGCAACGGGACTGCCATACGGCGTTCACGAACGGGAGGTTCCGGTCCTACGACCAACGGTCTAGCGGGGGACCTCCTCCCGACAGGGCCCACCTGCGCGTATGCCCCTTACCCTGGGGCCATGAGTGCCCTGGAACCCCGAGACGCCGATACCGGCACCGCCACCGACGAACCCTCCATACCGGCTTCGGCCCTGTCCTCCACCGCGCCCGCCGAGACCGGCGGGGTGCTCGGGCGGTCGTACCGGGCGCTCAGCATCGGCATCGTCTCCGTCGTGTTCCTGATCGCCTTCGAGGCGACCGCCGTGGGGACCGCGATGCCGGTGGCCGCGCGGGAGCTGGACGGTATTCCGCTGTACGCGTTCGCGTTCTCCGCGTACTTCACGACCAGCCTGTTCGCGATGGTGCTGTCCGGGCAGTGGGCCGACCGGCGGGGGCCGCTGGGGCCGCTCGCCGCCGGGATCAGCGCGTTCGGGGCCGGGCTGCTGCTGTCCGGGACCGCGGGGACCATGTGGCTGTTCGTCGCGGGGCGGGCCGTACAGGGGCTCGGCGGCGGGCTGGTGATCGTGGCGCTGTACGTGGTGATCAGCCGGGCCTATCCGGAGCGGCTGCGACCGTCGATCATGGCGGCGTTCGCGGCGAGCTGGGTGATCCCGTCCGTCGTCGGGCCGCTCGCCTCCGGCACGGTGACCGAGCACCTGGGGTGGCGGTGGGTCTTCATCGGCATCCCCGTACTGGTGGTGTTCCCGCTGGCGCTCGCGCTGCCCGCGATCCGGCGCCGGGCCTCGGGGCCGCCCGACCCCTCGGCGGGCGCCGAACCGTACGACCGCCGTCGCATCCTGCTCGCGCTCGGCATCTCGCTGGGCGCCGGACTGCTCCAGTACGCCGGGCAGCAGCGGAACTGGTTCGCGCTGCTGCCGGCCGCCGCGGGCTTCGCCCTGCTCGTGCCCGCCGTGCGCGGGCTGCTGCCGCCGGGTACCGGCCGGGCGGCGCGCGGACTGCCGTCCGTGGTGCTGTTGCGCGGGGTGGCGGCCGGTTCGTTCATCGCCGCCGAGTCGTTCGTACCGCTGATGCTGGTGACCGAGCGCGGGCTGAGCCCGACGCTGGCCGGGCTCTCGCTCGCGGCCGGGGGCGGGACCTGGGCGCTCGGTTCGTTCGTGCAGTCCCGGCCGCGCCTGGAGCCGTACCGGGAGCGGCTGATGGTGGGCGGCATGGTGCTGGTCGCCGCCGCGATCGCCGCCGCGCCGTCCGTGCTGATCGACGCCGTGCCGGTCTGGACCCTCGCCGTGGCCTGGGCCTTCGGCTGCTTCGGCATGGGCATGGTGATCGCGTCGACGAGCGTGCTGCTGCTGAAGCTGTCGGCGCCGGAGGAGGCCGGGGCGAACTCCGCCGCCCTCCAGATCTCCGACGGGTTGTCCAACGTCCTGCTGCTCGCCGCGGGCGGGGCCGCCTTCGCGGCGCTCGGCGGCGGGACGGTGGGTGCCGTGCACGAGGCGGTGGAGGCAGGCGGGTCCGGCTCGCATCCGGGGGCGTTCGCGGCGGTCTTCCTGCCGATGGCGGGGGTGGCGCTGGTGGGGGCGTGGGTGGCGTCCCGGGTGCGGGCCAAGGCTTAGCCCGGCCCGGCGTCGCTCACTGCGGTCGGTATCGCTCACTGCGGTCCGGTATCGGTCACTGCGGTCCGGTATCGGTCACTGCGGTCCGGTATCGGTCACTGTGGCCCGCCACCGTCCGGCGCGGCCGGGCACAGTCCGGCGCGGCCCGGCACCGCTCGGCGAGGTCGGCAGCGCTCGCAGACGCGTCGCTTGGTGTGCGACCCGGGTCTTTCCGCATGTCAACGGGCATCGGCTGAGCGCGGGCTTCGATGTCGACGAGGCCGAGAAGTTCGTACTGGACGTGTCCCAGCGGGCTCTCGACAGGCAGAGGATCGCGGAGAGGCTCCCCGCACTCGCCGCGCATGACGGCGTTTTGTGACGTTTGTGAGGGCGGTCTCAGCGCGGACGAACCGCCGTTCGCCTGTACGCGGTTCCGTCCCGCCCACCGGTAGGGTGGCCCGGTTGTCGTATCGCCTGCGGGTCCGTCCCGGCCCGTACGGACAGCACCCACGTACCCGAGAGACCCGAACCGGAGACCGTGACTACTACCGCCTCCCACCACCTCTCACCCGCCTTTCCCGGCCGCGCCCCCTGGGGCACGGCCGGGAAGCTGCGAGCCTGGCAGCAGGGCGCCATGGAGAAGTACATCCAGGACCAGCCGCGCGACTTCCTCGCGGTCGCCACCCCCGGCGCGGGGAAGACCACCTTCGCGCTGACCCTCGCGTCATGGCTGCTGCACCACCACGTCGTGCAGCAGGTCACCGTCGTCGCGCCGACCGAGCACCTGAAGAAGCAGTGGGCCGAGGCAGCGGGCCGGGTGGGCATCAAGCTCGACCCGGACTACAGCGCGGGCCCGCTGAGCAAGGAGTACGACGGTGTCGCGGTCACCTACGCGGGTGTCGGCGTCCGTCCCATGCTGCACCGCAACCGCTGCGAGCAGCGCAAGACCCTCGTGATCCTCGACGAGATCCACCACGCCGGTGACTCGAAGTCCTGGGGCGAGGCGTGCCTGGAGGCGTTCGACCCGGCGACGCGTCGGCTCGCGCTCACCGGTACGCCGTTCCGGTCCGACACCAACCCGATCCCCTTCGTCGAGTACGAGGAGGGCAACGACGGCATCCGGCGCTCCTCGGCCGACTACACGTACGGCTACGGCAACGCGCTCGCCGACGGGGTCGTCCGGCCGGTGATCTTCCTCAGCTACAGCGGCAACATGCGCTGGCGCACCAAGGCCGGCGACGAGATCGCCGCCCGCCTGGGCGAGCCGATGACCAAGGACGCCATCGGGCAGGCGTGGCGGACCGCGCTCTCGCCCACCGGCGACTGGATCCCCAATGTGCTGGCCGCCGCCGACAAACGGCTGACCGAGGTGCGCAAGGGCATCCCGGACGCGGGCGCGCTGGTCATCGCCACCGACCAGGACTCGGCGCGCGAGTACGCCAAGCTCCTGAAGAAGGTCACGGGCGAGAAGCCCACCGTGGTCCTCTCCGACGAGAAGGCCGCGTCGAAGAAGATCGACCAGTTCAGCGCGGACGACTCGCGCTGGATGGTCGCGGTCCGCATGGTGTCGGAGGGCGTCGACGTGCCGCGCCTGGCCGTGGGCGTGTACGCCACCACCATCTCCACGCCGCTCTTCTTCGCGCAGGCCGTCGGGCGTTTCGTGCGTTCGCGCAGGCGCGGCGAGACCGCCTCGGTCTTCCTGCCCACCATTCCGATGCTGCTCGACTTCGCGAACGAGATGGAGGTCGAACGCGACCACGTCCTCGACAAGCCCAAGAAGGGCAGCGACGAGGAGAACCCGTTCGCGGAGGAGGACAAGCTCCTCGCCGACGCCGAGCGGGCGGAGGACGAGGAGACCGAGGACCAGCTGCCCTTCGAGGCGCTGGAGTCGGACGCGGTCTTCGACCGGGTGCTGTACGACGGTGCCGAGTTCGGGATGCAGGCGCACCCCGGCAGCGAGGAGGAGCAGGACTACCTGGGGATTCCGGGGCTGCTGGAGCCGGACCAGGTGCAGCTGCTGCTCCAGAAGCGGCAGTCCCGGCAGATCGCGCACAGTCGGCAGAAGCCGGCCGGCGAGGCGGATCTGCTGGAGAAGCCGGCCGAGGCGCGGCCGGTGGTCACGCACAAGCAGCTGCTGGGGCTGCGCAAGCAGCTCAACACGATGGTGTCGGCGTACACGCACCAGAGCGGCAAGCCGCACGGTGTGATCCACACCGAGCTGCGTCGGGTGTGCGGTGGGCCGCCGAGCGCGGAGGCCACGGCCGGGCAGATCCAGCAGCGGATCAAGAAGGTCCAGGAGTGGGCCACCCGTATGAGGTGACCGCCGCTGAAGGGGCTGTCCGAAGTGACGTGGCCGCAGTACGTGATCGACGTGACGTGACCGCAGTACGTGATCGAAATGACGTGGCCGCAGTGACGCGATCGCAGTGACGGGGCGCCGGGGACGGTCCGGCGCGTCGGCCGGGATCGTTGGTGCAACGGCCCGGGGAGGGGACGGCGGTCCTCGCCCCGGGCCGTTGTCGTCGGTGCGGATGGGGGCATGCGTCAGGGACGGACGCGGTGCGGAGCGGGTGCGGGCGGCGCACCGGCGGACGCCGGATCGGTGGGGCGGAGGATCGGACCGATGGGTGCCGGGGCGGTGGGCGCCCGGCCGGTGTTCACCAGGTGAACGCCGTGGACTGGGCCGATGTGGCCACGCACGGAACGGTGGCCGATGTCGGGGACGAGGCCACGATCTGCAGGGACCAGTTGGTGGTGCTCGGGGGAGTGGACAGCACCACGGAATCGGTGCGGTCACCGGCGGCCAGCGTGCCGGAGGTGAGCTTCAGCGGGCCCAGTGTGATCGGGCTGCCGCCGCTCATGCCCGGGTTGGTCTTGCCCGAGAACTGCACCTGACTGGTCGCACCGCCCGAGGTCCTGGTCAGCTTGAGCGTCGTCGTGATGCTGTTCGGGTCCGCGCTGGTGCCCGGCGGCATCGTGATCGCGGTGGACGTGATCTTGATGGTCTTGGACGTGCCCGAGTCGGCCGCGGTCAGGGTGGCGAGGCCGCTGCCCCAGGCGCCGCAGTCGTACGTGGCCGTCGCCGTGAGCGGGGTCACGGCGTGGGCCGTCGGTGCCAGGGCCAGCGCGGCGGCCGCGGAACAGGCCGCGGCCAGCACCACCGGGACGCAGACGTGTCTTCGGCTCGGCGTTCCTGACGTGGGCGACGGTACGGGAATGATCGACATGATGGGGTGAACCCCTTTCGACTGGATTCGAGGACCCGAAGGTCCGCTGATCCTCAATCCGCAGACTCGAAGGTGCGCGGAGCTGCGGAGTTGTGGAGCCATGGAATGGCGGGATTTCGGAATCATGAAGAGGTGGATTCACGGAACCGCAGCCTCATGGATTCACGGGTCGCGGTTCCGTGATTCGTGGTCCACGCATTCACGCATTCACGCATTCATGTGTTCACGCATTCGCGCCTTCGCGGATGCGTGGGGTGTGACGAAGGCTTCCTGTGAATGGTGGGACGCGATCTTCCGTGCGTTCGGCTATCTTTCTCTGCCTGCCTGCCTGCCTGCCTGCCTGCCTGCCTGCCTGCCTGCCTGCCTGCCTGCCGAGTGTTCGCTCGTTCCTGCCGGGCTCGGCATTTCGGGTGAGTGAAACCATGATCTTCAGAGATGTCAAGAGATGTCGACCAGTGCATGAAAAATCCTCGCGAAATGCCTTTCGGGCATTTCGAACAAGGATCATTCGTTTCTCTCTTGACTTCTCCGCACGTGCCCTCCTCAATGTGCGCAATCAACGGGCCATGGAGGGGTGTCTGGTGATCCGACGACGAAGACCCGGTGCGACCGGGCTGCTCGCCGCCTGTTTCGTACTGCTGCTGAGCGGTGTCGGGGCCGCGGCCGGGGCCGGGGAGGCCGGGCCGGGCGGCCCGTCGGCCGCGGGGCGGGGCGCCGGTACGGTCACCCCGACCGTCCACTGCCTCCTGCCCGCCGGCCAGGGCGAGGCGACCGGGCCGCAGGAGATGACCGTCGAACTGTCACCCGCCGTCGTCGCGCCCGGTGGCCGGGTGCACGCGAAGGTCACACTGGGGCCGTCCCCCGCGACCAGCCGGCTGGCCCTGGAGGACGTGCCCACCGTCCCCAGTCTCGACCTGGCGATGTCCGGCGGGGCCACCGGCACCGTCACCGTGCGGGGCGCCGAGTTCACGATGGACGTCCCGGCCGACAGGCCCATCGAACTCCCGCCGTACGAAGGCGACTTCCTCGTCCCGGCGAACGCGTCAGGTGCGGTCTCCTTCGCCCCGGTCCGTACGTTGACGCAGACCAAGGTGCTCGGTTCCGTCTTCGAGACGCCGTGCGACGTGGTCGACGGGGGCGGTTCCATCGGCACCGTCACGGTGGAGGGCACCGGTTCCGAGCCCGCCACCCTGACCGCCCCCGCCGAGCCGGTACGCCCCAACACCCCCGTGACGCTGGGAGGTTCGGGCTGGACCCTGGGCGGCACTCCGGTGCCGTCGCTCTGCGCGGCGGGCGGTGGCGGCTGCGATCCGCTGAAGTTCAGCGGCAACGACCTCGGCATCGACGCCCACGGAACGCTGCACGGCACGGCCACCCTCGCTCCGGCGGGGTCGGTGCCGGACGGCAGGTACGAGGTGAAGGTCAACGACGGCACGAAGGAGGCCACCGCCCCTCTCACCGTCGAGGCCGTCGCGGCCGGCGACCGGGAGATCTCGCTCTCGCGGGACAGCGGACCGGTCGGCACGGTGATCACGGTCAGCGGCAGGAACTACAACCCGGACCGCTGGATCAACGTGATCGGCCTCGACGCGACGGGCACCGGGATCGACGACAGCACGGTCTACGTCAAGAGCGCCCCGGACGGCACCTTCGCCGTCGAGTTCACCGTGGTCTCCGACGCGATCACCGCGGTCCAGGCCGACGAGGGCAACGACCCGGCGACCGTGCGGACCGTCCCGTTCACCGTCTCCACGGACGGCGGCGGGGGAGGGGGCGGCAGCGCCGACCAGAGACTGACCGCCTCGGTCCGGGCCGGGACCCTGTCCATGGTCCAGGCCGGGGACGTGGTGGACTTCGGCACGACGGTCCTGGGCACCGGCAGCGGTGTGCAGCGCTCCCGGCTCAACCGGGTCGAGGTGGAGGACGCCCGCGGCGTCGACAGCGGCTGGTCCCTGACCGCCACCCTCACCGGCTTCACCAGCGCCGACGGCGGCACCATCCCGGCGGACGCCGTCCGGTGGACGCCCAGGTGCGCGGCCCGGGACGGCAGCGTGGGGACGCCGGTGGCGGGATCGCCCGCCACGCTCGGGAGCCGGGCGGCGAGCCTCTGCCGGATGAACCCGGACGGGTCCCGCCCGTTCACCGGCGGCCGGTTCGACGCCGACGCGGACCTCACGCTGACGGTCCCCGGATTCACCAGGCCCGGGGACTACAGCGCCACCCTGACCCTCACTCTTCTCTGAGATCCGTCCTCTCCGAGATCCGTCGGAGGAAGGTCCCGGAGGCGCCCGCCCGCTCTTCGCGAGGGAGCGGGCGGGCGCCGCCCTTTCGTATGCGAGGGGAACAGAACACCGGGTCGCGCGCCCGCGGAATCCCGGTCGCGTGCCTGCGGAACGCCGGGTCGCGTAACCCCGGAATCCCGGTTGCGTGCCCGCGGAATCCCGGTCACGTGACTCCGGTCACGTGCGAAGAGAACCCCCAGCCACGCCCGACCACGGAGGAGTCGTATGTCCGTCCGACAGAGATCGTCCGTCCGACAGAGGCCGGGAAGACCGAGAGGACCGAAGGGGCCGGACACGGTGCTGCGCCGCGCCGTCGCCCTCGCCGCGGGCACCGTCCTCGTCTGGACCGGCGGGACCGTCGCGCTCGCGCCCCCGGCCCACGCCGGTACGGTCACCCCGACCGTCCACTGCACGCTGCCCGCGGGGCAGGGCGAGGCGACCGGGCCGCAGCAGATGAGCGTCGACCTCTCGCCCGCCGTCGTCGACCCCGGAGGCAGGGTCCATGCGAAGGTCACCCTGGGACCGTCCCCCGCCACCAGTGGGCTCAGCCTGAACGACGTGCCGACCACCCCCAGCATCGACCTCGCCATGTCGGGCGGCGCGACCGGCACGGTCACCGTCACCGGACCCCAGGTCAGCCTCGACATCCCGGCCGGAAAGCCGATCGAGATACCGCCCTACGAAGGCGACTTCCTCATCCCCGCCGACGCCAAGGGGCCGATCTCCTTCACCCCCGTACGCAACCTGACGCGTACGAAGGTGCTCGGCGCCACCTACGAGACCCCCTGCGCCGTGGTGAGCGGCGGCGGGTCCGTCGGCACCGTGGACGCCGAGGGCACCGCGGGACTGCCCGCCACCCTGACCGCCCCCGCCACCGCCGTGCGGCCGTCCACCGGGGTCGCCCTGTCCGGCAGCCTCTGGACCGCCGGGGCCACCCCCGTGCCGTCGCTGTGCGCGGCGGACGGCGGCGGGTGCGACACCGGCAAGTTCGTCTCCGGCACGCTCGTGATCAGCGGTTCGGGGGAGCTGACCGGGAGCGCGGTGCTCGCCGACGCGGGCGCGGTGCCCGACGGCTCGTACCAGGTGAAGGTCGGCGACGGCACGAAGGAGGCGACCGCGCCCCTGACGGTCAAGGCGTACGTGCCCGGCGGGCCGAGGGCCATCACGCTCTCCCGCGCCGGTGCGCCGCTCGGCAGCGTCATCCGGGTCACCGGCGACAACTACCACCAGGACCGGTGGATCAACACCGTCGGCCTGGACGCGAACGGGGTGACGCTCGACGACACCGCCGTCTACGCCAGGAGCACCCCCGACGGGACGTTCACCGCCGACTTCACCGTCTCCGACCCGGGCATCGCCGCGATCCAGGTCGACGAGGGCAACGATCCGGCGACCGTACTGACCATGCCGTTCACCGTGACCGACGCCGCCGCGACACTCTCCGCGGGCGCGGCGAAGGTCAAGCCGGGAGGGACGATCGCCGTGTCGGGCGGCGACTGGCCGTCCGGGACCACGCCCGTCGCCGCGCTGTGCGCCGCCGACGGCAGCGCCTGCGACAGTGCCGGGATCGGCGGTTCGACCCTGCGGATCGACGGGGAGGGGAAGCTCACCGGTACGGTCACGGTGGCCGGTTCCACCCCGCGCGCCACGTACGCGCTCCAGGTCACCGCAGGTGGCGCACAGGCCCTCACCCCGCTGGCCGTGGCCCCGACCTTCGTGGTCCTCACCCCGTCCGCGGGCCCGAGGGGAACCGCCGTCACCGTCCTCGGGCAGGGTTTCGCGCCCGTCGCCACCGTGTCCGTCGTCGGACTGCGGGCCGACGGGTCGCAGACGTCCGACGCGGTGCGGACCAAGGTGGTCGGGCTGGACGGGGCGTTCTCGCAGACCTTCACCGTCAAGGACGCCGGCACCGTCGCGATCCGGGTCCGGGAAGTCCTCGTCAACCCCCGGACCGAGACCGCGGCGTTCACCGTCCAGGACGGGTCCGTCCCCGCCGGGCCGGAGTTCGCGCTCTCCCCGCCCGAGGGGCCCGTCGGCACGGTGGTCCAGGTGACCGGCCGGGGCTTCGCACCCGTTGCCACGGTCTCGGTGACCGGGCGCACCGCGGACGGGAAGCAGACCTCCGACTCCTACGTCACCCGGGTCGTCGGACTCGATGGAACCTTCGCCCTCAACTTCACGGTCCGCGACCCGGCGACTAAGTCCATCAGAGCCTGCGAAGTCCTTGTGAACGGAAAAGTTATCCAGCGCTCGTTCGCGGTGAGTTAACGATCGTTCGCATCTTGTGCACGGAGTGTTTTCGCCGCGTCGGTCGACCTGGACGCGCGTAGACGTCCAGGATCCGGCCGCCGCCGCGCTGACCGGCGCATATGCCCGCGCGCCGGGTTTCGCTCCCCGCGCACGCCCGGATTCTGGACGAGGTCTTCCGCTGAGCGGACTCGCTCGCTACTGTCCCCCGGAATGAACGCACCGTGGCAGCGCCGCCGCGGAGCGCAGCCGGTGTCTTGGCCAGGCAGGCGGCCTCTCCGTGCGCCGCCGACGGGACCGGTGGCCGCACAGACCGTGGGAACCAGCCGCCGCCGCTCACCACAAGAGGAGAGGGCGTCGTGACCGCTGAGACCTCCCAGACGCTCGACCGGGGACTGAGAGTCCTCAAGCTGCTCGCCGACACCGACCACGGCCTGACCGTCACCGAGTTGTCCAACAAACTCGGCGTCAACCGAACAGTGGTCTACCGTCTGCTCGCCACCCTGGAACAACACGCCCTGGTACGCCGTGACCTGGGCGGCCGGGCCCGGGTCGGCCTGGGGGTGCTGCGCCTGGGCCGCCAGGTGCATCCGCTCGTGCGGGAGGCGGCGCTGCCCGCGCTGCGGTCCCTGGCCGAGGACATCGGGGCCACCGCCCACCTCACGCTGGTCGACGGCAACGACGCGCTGGCGGTGGCGGTCGTCGAACCGACCTGGACCGACTACCACGTGGCCTACCGGGCCGGCTTCCGTCACCCGCTGGACCGGGGCGCCGCCGGCCGGGCCATCCTCGCGGCCCGGCAGAAGCCGACGGGCGGGGCGGCCTTCACCCTCACCCACGGCGAACTGGAGGCCGGGGCGAGCGGTGCGGCGGCCGCGCTGGTGGGGGTGACGGGTGTCGAGGGCAGCGTGGGCGTGGTGATGCTCTCGGATTCCATACCCGAACGGGTCGGACCCCGGGTCGTGGACGCGGCCCGGGAGGTGGCGGAGGCGCTGAGATAGCACCCGGGGGAGGAAGCGGAGAGGACCCGGAGGCGGAAGCGGAGGGGACCCGGGAGCACCCGCCCGCATCACCGAGCCGACCCGCGCCCCGTGCGGGCGGTTAGATTGGGCGGGTGCTCATTCGCCTCACTCGTCTCTCACGCCCCCGTGCCCTCGCCCTGTGTGCCGTGCCCGTCCTCGCCCTCTTCGGCGTGGCCGCGTTCACACCGCTGCCGTTCACGCTGGCGCAGCCCGGTACGACCGCGAACGTGCTCGGGAACGACCACGGCACCCCCGTGATCAGCATCAAGGGCGCGCCCACCCGCACCACCAGCGGCGAGCTGAGGATGACGACGATCGTCGCGACCGCGCCCACCGCCGACATCGGCATCGGCGACGTGGTCGACAGCTGGTTCCGGACGGACCGTGCGGTCCTGCCCCGCGACTCGGTCTACCCGACCGGCGGCTCCGAGAAGGAGATCGAGAAGCACAACCTCGAAGACATGAGGAAGTCGCAGAACTCCGCCGTCGACGCGGCCCTGAACCACCTCGGCAAGCCCAAGGGTTCGGTCGACGTCACCCTGCACCTCGCCGATGTGGGCGGCCCCAGCGCGGGGCTGTTCTTCGCGCTCGGCATCGTCGACAAGCTCGACGGCGACGGCTCCGGAGGCGATCTCACCGGCGGTCGCACGATCGCGGGCACGGGCACGATCCAGCCGAACGGCAAGGTCGGGCCGGTCGGTGGGGTGTCGCTGAAGACCCAAGCGGCGCGCCGCGACGGCGCCAGCGTCTTCCTCGTCCCGAAGGCCGAATGCACGGAGGCGCGCGCCGAACTCCCCGAGGGTCTCCGACTGATCCCGGTCACGACCCTGAACGACGCGGTGTCCTCGCTCCGGGCGCTGGAACGGGGACACAAGGTCCCGAGCTGCTGACCTCGCGGTTCGCCCAGGTCTTCGCCCTTCCGGCTCCTGCCTCCCCGCGGTCTTCCTCGCTGCGGCCTCCTTCCCCCCTCTTCCGCTGTTCCGCTGTTCCCCTGTTCCTTCATTCCTTCGACTTCGCCGTCGTCGGCTCCGGCTCCGGTTCCGCCCCTTGCGGGACGGCGTCCGCCGCCGCCCCGTCCATCGTGCGCCACACCGGGAACACCAGCGGGCTCAGCGTCGCCAGCAGGTACACACCGCCCATGGCGAGCAGTGCGCCCCGTGCGCCCGCGCCCTCCACCAGCAGGCCCGCGGCGAGGCCGCCCACCGGCATGGCGAGTTCGCCGCCCGCTGTGAGCACCCCCGAGACCCGGCTGCGCAGCGCGTCGGGCACGCTCCCGTAGATCACCGTCGTCAGGACCGGGTTCAGCACCCCGCCCGCGATGCCGCTCAGCGCCATGGTCACCGCGAGCGGCGCCGTCGTCCCGGTCAGCGCGGCGACCGCGTACCGGGGCGCGCCGCACAGCACCACGCACACGGTGAAGACGGCCCACCGCGAGAAACGGTGTCCGAACGCCCCGTACAACAGCGCCCCGGTCAGCCCGCCCGCGCCGAACAGCGCGGTGAGCAGTCCGATGTCCCGGGCTCCGCCCAGCTCCGCGGACGCGTGCACCGGCAGCAGGACGGCGTTCCAGCCCTGATCGGTGCCGTTCATGAAGAGGACCGTCAGCACGATCGCGAGCAACAGCCGATGGCCCGTCAAATAGGCGTAGCCCTCGCGTAGTTCGCTGCCGTACGCCCGCAGCGAGACGGGGGTCGCGGTCCGGCGGGGCTCGGCCGCGCGCACCCCTCGTACCCCGAGGGCGATCAGCAGTGCGGACATCAGGAACGTGGCGGCGTCCAGCAGTAGTACGGTCTCCGCACCGGTCAGGGCGATCAGTACACCGGCCAGTGCCGCCCCGACCATCCGGGCGCCGCGCGAGACGGCGTCGAAGAGGCTGGCGGCACGGGCGAGGGTGGTGCCCGCGTGCTCGGCCAGGTCCGGCACCAGAACGTAACGTGCCGTGTTGCCCGGGGTGTGCAGCAGACCGTTGACCGCCATCAACGCGCACAGCATCCAGAACGTGAGCAGGCCGGTCCGGTGGAGCAGCGGTACGGCCGCGACGGCGAGGCCGCACACCAGGTCGGAGGCGACGGACACCCGGCGGCGGCCGAGGCGGTCGATGACGGGTCCGCCGATCAGCGCGGAGACGATGATCGGCAGGGTCGCGCAGAAGGCGACGACGCCGGCCCGTCCCGCACTGCCCGTGGTCTCCAGCACGAACCAGGGGACCGCGATCAACGTCAGCGAAGTCCCGGCTGTGGATATGGAGTTGGCGGACAGTACGGCGGCGAGCGGGACACGGCTCCGGGGCATCCGGCCGCTCATGCCGTGCCGGGCAGGGCGGATGCGTGGCCCGGGTGCCCGGAGTGACGGGGCAGGATGCGCAGCCCGGACTCGACGAGGAACCAGCCCAGTCGGGCGCGCAGCCCGGTGCCCGGTTCGGCCGGGGTGAGGAGGAACTCCGTTGCCTGCTGCCGGAGTTCGGTGGAGCGCTGGTGGTGCAGCAACAGGTGGGCCTCGGGGTGCATGACGTGTCCTTCCGGTCGGTGGGGTTGTTCGTGCTTGCTGCTTGCTGCTTGCTGCTTGCTGCTCGGCGGCTGGCGGCCGGTGTCCGATGGCCGGCCGGTGGTGCGGCGTTCCCCGAGGCCGGGCGGCCGTGGTCCGGTGGGGGGCGTCAGTCGGTGGGGCGGGGGAAGAGGTGCAGGTGGCTGCGGACGGTGACCGCGCCCTCGGTGCCCTCCGGAACCCGGTCCCGGTAACTCTCGATGAGCTCGTGCATCTTCGTGATCAGCTCGGCGGAGAGGTCGGGGGTCAGGCGCAGCTTGAAGTCGCTGGCCTCCCACGCCCGATGCCACTCCTCGGGCCACTCGTGCATCGTGCCGAGCCAGGTGCTCAGCTCCTGGGCGTGGTTGTCGGCGATCTCGTGGAGCACGACGCCGACGGCGCCGCGCACGTCGGGATCCGGGTGGTTCACGAAGAGGCCCGTGTTGAACGCGGTGCCCGCGTGGACGGCGCGCCACCAGCGTTCGCGGCCCTTGCCGCGCTCCGGGTCGTCCTCGACGAAGCCGTACGAGGCCAGCCGGCGCAGGTGGTAGCTGGTGGCGCCGCTGGATTCGCCGAGCCGGTCCGCCAGGCCGGAGGCGGTGGCGGGGCCGAACTCCCGAAGTGCGTTCAGCAGGCGCAGGCGCAGTGGGTGGGCGAGCGCTCGCAGGGTGCGGGTGTCGACCATGTGGATGTTCAGTTCGTCGGCGGGGCGGTCGTCGCCGTCCTTTTTCGCGGGCATGTCACAACCGTAGGCTTGCAAAGAAAGCTTTGCAAGCTTTTCTTTGCATCGACTTCTTTGCAACTCCCCGTCGGCCGTCCGCCGTCGGCCGTCCGCCGTCGGCCGTCCGCCGTTCTGCTCCGTTCCGTGTCGGTGTCCCCCCACCCACCCACCAGCCGTTCCGCGTCAGCCGTTCCTGATGAACCCCTCGCGGATCAGCCAGTCCTTCGCCACCTGGTGCGGGTCCTGCCCGTCCACGTCCACCTTGGCGTTGAGTTCCTGGGCGACCTCGGTCGTCAGCTTCCTGGTGACCGGGTCGAGGAGCTCCGCGATCTGCGGGTACCGCCGGAACGTCTCCGTGTGGACGACGGGCGCGGCGTTGTAGTTGGGGAAGAAGTGCTTGTCGTCCACGAGCACTTCCAGGTTCATGGCCTTGACCCGGCCGTCCGTGGTGTACACCTCGCCGAGCAGGCAGGAGTTGGACTTCGAGACCTGGGTGTAGATGATCCCGGCGTCCATCTTCTTGATGTTGCCGGCCGGGAGGGACATCCCGTACGCCTTCTGCATGCCCGGCAGTCCGTCGTCGCGCGAGGCGAACTCGTTCTCCACGCAGATCGTCACCGCCGACGGGTCGCGCTTCGCCAGCGCGGCGACGTCGGAGAGCGTCCTCAAGTGGTACCTGGCGTTGTTCTTCCTGCTGACGGCGAGCGCGTAGGTGTTGTCGAGCGTGGACTGGGGCAGCCACGTCACACCGTTCTTGCGGTCCTCGTCCCGCACCGCCCGCCACTGCTTCTCAGGGTCGGGGATCGGTGCGGCGTGACCGAGGTAGGTGATCCAGCCGGTGCCCGTGTACTCGTACATGGTGTCCGCGTCGCCCTTGACGATCGCCTCGCGTGCGCTGATCGAGCCGGGCAGGTTCGTCCGGTCCAGCACCTCCGCACCGGCGGCCTTGAGCACCAGGCCGATCATCTGGCCCAGGATGATGTTCTCGCTGAAGTTCTTCGAGGTGACGGTCAGCGAGGCGCCCTCCAGCGGCCGGCCCCGGCCGACCGAACCCGGCCGTACCTCGTCCGCCATCGGCGACCCGCTCTTCAGCCCGCACCCGGAGAGCGCCGACGTCAGGGCCACCACGGCCGCGAACGCCCGCAGGAGCCGACCGCGCACCCGGCGCGCCCCGTCCATCCGGCCTATCCCGGCCACCCGGAGTGCCGTCCCCACCCGGTGCGTCCCGCGAACAGGGTGTGACCCCTGCACCTCGTGCGCCCCGTGCATCCCGCGTTCCCCGCGTCCGCGGCGCCTTTCGCGCGGACCCATCTCACCCCACCTCCAGTCCGCGCGGGGTCAGCGCCACCTCTGCCAGCGAGGCCAGCCAGTCCACCAGCAGCGCCAGCACCACCGTCAGCACCGATCCCAGCACCAGCACCGGCATCCGCTGGGTCTGGATGCCCGAGGTGATCAGGTCGCCCAGCCCGCCACCGCCGACGAACGTCGCCAGCGTCGCCGTACCCACGTTGAGCACCAGCGCCGTCCGCACCCCGGCCAGGATCAGCGGTACGGCGAGCGGGAGTTCGACCCTGGTGAGCGTCCCCATCGGCGACATGCCGATACCGCGCGACGCCTCGACCAGGTTCGGATCGATCGCCCTGAGCCCGGCCACCGTGTTGGAGAACACCGGCAGCACGGCGTAGATCACCATGCCGATGACCGCCGTCGACGGACCGATGCCCAGCCAGATCACCAGCAGCGCCAGCAGACCGATCGCCGGGGTCGCCTGCCCGATGTTGGCGATCGCGGTGACCAGCGGCGCGCCCCTGCGCAGTCCGCGCCGGGTCAGCGCGATGCCGAGCGGGATCGCGATGATCAGCACCCAGAACGTCGAGATGGCGGTCAGCTCCACGTGCTGCCACCAGCGCAGCCGCACATTGCCACCGGTGAGCGCGTTCCGCGCGATCGAGTCGAGGTGGATGTTCGTGATCCACAGATAGGTGACGGCCAGGACCGCCACGAGCACGGCCGGCAGCACCACCAGCTTGCGCCAGGTGATCCGGGGGCGCGGTTTCGACGGCGGGGGCGGGGGCTCCTCCTCCTCGTCGCGGAAGGCATGGCCCTTGACGTCGTGTTCGCCGGGCGGGCGGTCCTTGTCGGAGGAGGGGCCGGGCCGTTCGGAACGCCCGGGTCGGGCGGAACGCGCGGGGCGGCCGGCACGCCGGTTCCGTGCGGGCCCGTGGTTCGACCGGGCCGGTCCGGGGTTCGGGTGCGGCGGGCCCGGGTTCGCCTGTGCGGGGCCGTGGTTCGACTGCGCCGGTCCGTGGTTCGCCCGCGACGGTCCGGGGTTCGACGGGGAATCGGGAGTCATGTGCCGGCACCGCCCTCCAGCTCCTGCTCGGTCTGGTGGGCGCGGAGCACCTCCAGATCGTGCTGGTGCTCGATGGCGGCCAGCCGGTCGGCCTCCAGCAGTTCGTGCACCGAGTTCATCAGGGTGTGCATGTCGACGACCCCGATGAACTCGCCGCGCCGCCCGGTCACCGCGACCCGCCCGCCGCTGTCGGTCAGCACCGCCTCCAGCGCGTCATGCAGTGTCGCGTCCCGCGTCACCGTGTCGTGCACCAACTGCCCGGCCCGGGCCAGCGAACCGCGCGCCCGCATCAGGTCGCCGCGCCGAAGCCACTTGTACGGGCGGTTCCTTCGGTCCAGCATCAGGATCTCGTTGTGCGGGCCGATGCGCAGCTTGTTGAAGATCGACTGGAGCGGGTCGTCGACCGTCACCGTCGGGAACCGGGCCACCTCCACATCGCGTACGCGGGTCAGGTTGAGCCGCTTCAGCGCGGCCCCGGCACCGACGAACCCGGAGACGAAGTCGTCCGTCGGGTTGGTGAGGATCGCCTCCGGGGTGTCGAACTGGGCGATGTGCGAGCGCTCCCGCAGGACGGCGATCCGGTCGCCCAGCTTGATCGCCTCGTCGAAGTCGTGGGTGACGAAGACGATGGTCTTGTGCAGTTCGTGCTGGAGCCGGATCAGCTCGTCCTGGAGGTGGTCCCGGGTGATCGGGTCGACCGCGCCGAACGGCTCGTCCATCAGCAGCACCGGTGGATCCGCCGCCAACGCCCGTGCCACGCCCACCCGTTGCTGCTGACCACCGGAGAGCGCGCGGGGATAGCGGCCGTGGAACTCCCTGGGGTCGAGCCCCACGAGGTCGAGCATCTCCTCGACCCGGTCCCTCACCCGCGCCTTCGACCAGCCGACCATCCTCGGTACGAGGGCGATGTTCTCCGCGACCGTCATGTGCGGGAAGAGTCCGGACGACTGGATCGCGTACCCGATCTTGCGGCGCAGCCGTACCGGATCGATGTCGGTGACGTCCTCGCCACCGATCAGGATCCGCCCGGACGTCGGCTCGATCAGCCGGTTGATCATCTTCAGCGTGGTGGACTTGCCGCAGCCGGAGGGGCCGACGAAGATCACCGTCTCGCCGGCCCTGATGTCCAGCGTGACGTTGTCCACGGCCGGGTTCGGATGGCCCGGGTACCGCTTGGTCAGGTTGTCCAGGTGGATGGTGGCACCCGAAGCGGACTCCGCCGTCCCCGCCCCTGCCCGCTCCGGGGATCCGACGCTGTCGGCGGCCGTACTGCCGGAGGCCGTGGTCGTGGAGGCGTCACCACCAGGACCGGTGGAACCGTCGGAACCGGCGTTGCCACCGGAGCGGGCGTTGCCACCGGAGCGGGCATTGCCGCCGGAACCGGCGGAGTGGGCGTCGGCGGTCTCAGGCACGGATCCCCCCGGGAATGGTGAGCCGCCCGAGCAGGACGTACGCGGCGTCGAAGAGCAGGGCGAGGACGACGATGCCGATCGTTCCGGCGAGCACCTGGTTGATCGCGTTGGCGCTGCCCAGCGAGGCGATGCCGCGGAAGATCTCGTTGCCCAGGCCGGGGCCGGACGCGTACGCGGCGATGGCGGCGATGCCCATCAGCATCTGTGTGGACACCCGGATGCCGGTGAGGATCGGCGGCCAGGCCAGCGGCAGTTCCACCCGCAGCAGCCGGGCCGGCCGCGACATCCCGATGCCCTTCGCCGCGTCGACGAGCGCCGGATCGACGCCGCGCAGCCCCACGACGGAGTTGCGGACGATGGGCAGCAGCCCGTACAGCGTCAGCGTGATCACCGTGGGCGCCACCCCGAGCCCGACCAGCGGGATGAGCAGACCGATCGCGGCGAGGGAGGGAATGGTGAGCACCGTCGCCGTCGACGCGATGGCCAGCGACCCCGCCCAGCCGCTGCGATACGTGACGACGCCGATCAGGACCCCGAGCACGGTGGCGATGACCATGCACTGGAACACGGCGCTGACGTGCTGGAACGCGTCCGTGAGCAGCTGTTGGTGGCGGTTGCCCAGATATTCCCAGAAGGTCACACGCCACTCCTCGGCCTCGGCTCGGTCGTCAGTCGGCGTCCCCCGCGGCCTGCTCGACGAGCGGGATGACACGCAACGGCACCGGGTTCTCCATGACGATGGCCGTGGAGGCCCGGACGATGCCATCAAAACCGACGACCCGGTCGATCACCCGTTGGAGATCGGCGTTGGAACGCGCGACGAGCCGGCAGAGCATGTCCCCGCGCCCGGTGGTGGTGTGCAGCTCCAGCACCTCCGGGACGCCGGCCAAGTGGGCCCGTACGTCGGCCCCTTGCCCCTGTTTGATCTCCAGCGTCGCGAACGCGGTGACGGGGTAGCCGAGCGCCGCCGGATCGACGGTCGGGCCGAAGCCGCGGATGACTCCATTCGACTGAAGCCGGTCCAGACGCGCCTGCACCGTTCCGCGTGCCACGCCCAGTCGCCGCGACGCCTCCAGTACACCGATGCGGGGCTCACGGGCCAGAAGTACGATGAGCCGGCCGTCCAGATGATCGATCGCCATGGTCCGCCTCCGGGGGTCACTGTGATGGTCATCATGTACAGATAGCCCGGCCATCATCCCCATGCGCTGTACAGATTGCCCAGCGATTCCGCGAACTGTTGCGCACCTTGCGAAGCGGCGAGAGCCTTCGCACATGACTGAGACTCTGCACACCACCCCCGACACTGCCCGGCAGGCCGACCCCTTCCCGGTCAAGGGAATGGACGCGGTCGTCTTCGCCGTCGGCAACGCCAAGCAGGCCGCGCACTACTACTCGACGGCCTTCGGCATGAAGCTGGTCGCCTACTCCGGGCCGGAGAACGGCAGCCGGGAGACCGCGAGTTACGTGCTGACCAACGGCTCCGCCCGCTTCGTGTTCACCTCCGTCATCAAGGCGTCCACCGACCGCGGTCGCTTCCTCGCCGACCATGTGACGGAGCACGGCGACGGCGTCGTCGACCTGGCCATCGAGGTCCCGGACGCCCGCGCGGCCTACGCGTACGCCGTCGAGCACGGCGCCCGCGGCATCGACGAGCCCTACGAGATCAAGGACGAGCACGGCACGGTCGTGCTCGCCGCGATCGCCACGTACGGCAAGACCCGTCACACCCTCGTCGAGCGGTCCGGCTACGACGGTCCGTACCTGCCCGGTTACGTCGCCGCCTCCCCGATCGTCGAGCCGCCCGCCAAGCGCACCTTCCAGGCCATCGACCACTGCGTCGGCAACGTGGAACTCGGCCGGATGAACGAGTGGGTCGGGTTCTACAACAAGGTCATGGGCTTCACCAACATGAAGGAGTTCGTGGGCGACGACATCGCCACCGAGTACTCCGCGCTCATGTCCAAGGTCGTCGCCGACGGCACGCTCAAGGTCAAGTTCCCGATCAACGAGCCGGCCATCGCCAAGAAGAAGTCCCAGATCGACGAGTACCTGGAGTTCTACGGCGGCGCGGGCGTCCAGCACATCGCGCTGGCCACCAACGACATCGTCGCCTCGGTGCGCGCGATGCGGGCCGCGGGAGTCGAGTTCCTGGACACCCCCGACACCTACTACGACACCCTCGGCGAGTGGGCGGGCGAGACCCGGGTGCCGGTCGAGATCCTGCGCGAGCTGAAGATCCTCGTGGACCGCGACGAGGACGGCTACCTGCTCCAGATCTTCACCAAGCCGGTCCAGGACCGGCCGACCGTCTTCTTCGAGATGATCGAGCGCCACGGCTCGATGGGCTTCGGCAAGGGCAACTTCAAGGCCCTGTTCGAGGCGATCGAGCGCGAACAGGAGAGGCGCGGCAACCTCTGACCCGGAGGGCATGACCGCTGCGCCGGAAGCCGTACGGGCCGCGGTCGCGAAGCCGACGGTACGGACGAGGGGCGGGGCCACCGGGGCGATCCGGGGCCCCGCCCCTCGCGTACGGCGACCACCCCCTCGGGCCGGCCGTCGGCCTCGGGTCGCCGGGCGTCGGCGCCGGGCGTCAGCCGCCGTTCGCGGCGCGCGGTACCGGGGGCCCGGCGGGGGCCTGCCGCTGCGGCCCGGGGGCCGTGGGTGCGGGCGCGGGGGCGGGCGTGGTCGGTCGCGGCATCGGCCGCGCGGGCGTGGGCGGGACCGACTCGTCCGCCGGCGCCGGGGCGGGGAGCACACCGCGCGGCAGGACCGTCGGCAGGCCGTCCAGGGCGTCCAGCGCCCTGCGGGCGGCCGGGGCCTCCAGCGGCGAGAAGTGCGGATTGGTGCGCAGGGCCTCCGTCAGATGGCGCCGTGCCGGTCCGTAGTCCTTCAACGCCCACTGGATCGCCCCGAGGTGGGACACGTACGAGGCGTTCCGGGCACCGGCGGCGACCGCGCGTTCCGCGTACGGCAGTGCCGCCACCGAGTCGCCCGACAGATGCAGCGCCCAGCCCAGCGCGTCCGCCACCGCGGCACTGCGGTGCGACCGCGCCCACTCGGCGGTCAGCAGCGCCACCGCCGCCGTCGGCTCCCCGTGCGCCGCCTCGAAACGGCCACGCAGCAGCGTGTTGTCCACGCCCTGCTCCTGGTCCCGCGAGAGGGACGAGCGCAGCCGCTCGTACTGCTCCCGCGCCTTCGCGTTCCGGCCCAGCGACTCGTACAACTCGCCCAGCTCCAGCAGGAACGTGGGGCTCGGCTGATCGGCCAGCGCGGCCTCGTAGCCGCGCCGCGCCTCGTCCGCCCGGCCGAGCGCCGCCAGCGCCCTGGCCCGGCCCGCGAGCGACGGACGGTGATCGCGCTCGACCGCCAGCGCCGCGCCGTACTGAGCCACCGCCTCCTGTGGCTCGCCCCGCTCCCACGCCAGTTCGCCCAGCAGATACAGGCACTCCACCTTTCGCGCGGGAGTGTCCGCCCGGTCCGCCGCGTCCCGCGCGCTCGCCACCGCGTCCTCGTCCCGGCCCATGCCCTGCTGCGTCCGCGCCGTCAGCAGCAGCGCCTCGACCCCGGGCCGCAGCTCCGCGAACCGCCGTACCGCCGCGCGCGAGGAGGCGAGGTCCCCGAGACCTTCGTACGCCTCGGCCAGCGCCGGGTACACCGCCCACTCCTCCGGATGCCGCGCCCGCACCTCCTCGCCCCACTTCTTCGCCGCGGCGAAGTCGTGCCGGGCGTCGGCGAGCCGCGCCATCCCCACCCGGGCGGCGGCGTTCCCCTTCTCGTCCGGCTCGGCGCGCAGCGAGCGCTTCAGCGCCTGCTCGGCCCGGACGTAGTACGACGCGTCGGCGGAGCGCCCGGCCCGTTCCACGTACGCGGTGCCGAGGACGGCCCACGACCGCGCGTCGGAGGGATGCCGTTCCACCCGCTGCCGGTGGTTCTCGATCAGCGCCTCCAGATCCGGAAGCGAGACCGGATAACCCAGGTCCGCGGCCCTCAGAGCGCGCGCGACCGGCCCCGGGGCGGGCGGCGCGGACTCCTCCCCGTCGTCCGGCGCGACCACCACCACGCCCGCCATCAGCGACGCACCCGCCACCAGGCCCGTGGCGGCCCACCGCAGCGACGCGGCCGAATCATGAGGCTTTTGAGCCTTCTGCGACTTCGACTTCTCGGGTCGCCGGGGCGGCTGGAGTTTCAGCGGCCATCGGGGTTTCAGGAGCCATGGGAGTTTCGGGGGCGGCTGAGGTTTCGGAGGTGGCTGCGGCTTCGGAGGCTGCTGCGGCGTGGCATCCATGCCGATCACTCTGCGTCGGTAAGATGATCACGCTGCGCTGTCCGGAGGTCGCCGTCGACGGGTTCACACCAATGGGGCCGGGTGCCAGTCTTGGATCATGACTGGACTTCTCGAACAACTGCGTACGGGACTTCCCGCCGAGGCCCTGATCACCGATCCGGACGTCACCGCCTCGTACGCCCGGGACATGGCGAGCTTCTGCGACGCGGGCACACCCGCCGTCGTCGTGCTTCCGCGTACGGTCGAACAGGTCCAGCACGTGATGCGCACCGCGACGGCGCTGCGCGTCCCGGTCGTCCCGCAGGGAGCCCGCACCGGCCTGTCGGGCGCGGCCAACGCCTCCGACGGCTGCATCGTGCTGTCCCTGGTGAAGATGGACCGGATTCTGGAGATCGATCCGGTCGACCGGATCGCCGTCGTCGAACCGGGCGTCGTCAACGCGGTACTGTCCCGGGCGGTCGACGAGGTCGGCCTCTTCTACCCGCCGGACCCCTCCAGTTGGGAGATGTGCACCATCGGCGGCAACATCGGCACCGCGTCCGGCGGCCTGTGCTGCGTGAAGTACGGGGTCACGGCGGAGTACGTACTCGGCCTGGACGTCGTCCTCGCCGACGGGCGCCTGCTCACCACCGGTCGCCGCACCGCGAAGGGCGTCGCCGGCTACGACCTCACCCGCCTGTTCGTCGGTTCGGAGGGCAGCCTCGGCATCGTCGTCAGGGCCGTGCTGGCGCTCAAGCCGCGACCGCCGCGGCAGCTGGTGCTGGCCGCCGAGTTCCCGAGCGCGGCGACCGCCTGTGACGCGATCTGCCGGATCATGGAGCGTGGTCACACCCCATCACTCCTCGAACTGATGGACCGTACGACGATCCGGGCCGTCAACCGGATGGCCGCCATGGGCCTGCCCGACAGCACGGAGGCGCTCCTGCTCGCCGCCTTCGACACCCCGGATCCGTCGGCCGACCTGGCCGCCGTCGGCGGACTGTGCGCCGCCGCGGGTGCCACGGAGGTGGTCCCCGCCGAGGACGCCGCCGAGTCCGAACTGCTGCTGCGGGCACGGAGGATGTCGCTCACCGCGCTGGAGACCGTCGCGTCGGCCACGATGATCGACGACGTGTGCGTACCCCGTTCGAAGCTCGGCGCGATGCTCGAAGGAACGGCCGCCATCGCCGAGAAGTACGCCCTCACCATCGGTGTCTGCGCGCACGCGGGGGACGGCAACACCCATCCCGTCGTCTGCTTCGACCACACCGACGCCGACGAGAGCCGACGGGCACGCGAGTCCTTCGACGAGATCATGGCGCTCGGCCTGGAGCTCGGCGGCACGATCACCGGTGAACACGGCGTCGGCGTCCTGAAGAAGGAGTGGCTGGCGCGGGAAATCGGCGGGGTGGGCGTCGAGCTGCACCGGGGGATCAAGCAGACGTTCGACCCGCTGGGGCTGCTCAACCCGGGCAAGGTGTTCTGACACCGGCCGCCCGCTCCGGGCGCGTTCGGTCGCAGTTCAGGCCGCGCGGGCTCGGGCGCCGTGGGCCCGGACCCGTCGTGCTCCGGGTTCCGCGTGCCCCGGTTCCGCGCGCTCATGCGTCACCGTCCTGCGACTCGTCCGAGAGCCAGGGATCGCTCAGCCACACGTCGTCGGCGGGCAGCGGGGCGAGCAGCTCGGCGAGCGCCTCGTCGATACCCAGCCGCTCGGTCTCCGTGCCCGGCGGAACCATGCGCAGGGTCCGCTCCATCCAGGCGGCCACGGCGGCCGACGGCATCTCCAGAAGGGCGTTGCCGTCGGGGGAGGACAGCGCCACGAAGACGACGTTGCGCCGTTCGATCTTGGTCGGCCAGATACGCACGTCCCCGTGCCCGCACGGCCGGAAGACGCCCTCGACCAACAGGTCGCGGGCGAAGGTCCAGTGGACGGGGAACTCGGAGCCGATGTGGAAGTCGATGTGCACGGCGTACGGGTCCTTCGCGCGGTACGTCAACCGGGCGGGGACGGGGATGCTGCGCTCGGGCGACAGAACCAGCTTGAGCTCCAGATCGTGTTCCACGACGGTGTTCATGAGGGCGTCCTCTCGGTGTCCGTGAACCGGTCCCATGACCGGCCCGCACTGGAGAGAGCGCACTCCACGCCAACTATTACGCGACTTCGGGAAAAAAATTTCAGGAAGGCCGGAAAGTGGCCCAAACCCCTGGACCGGCCCGGGGGCGGGCGGGTGTCTGATAGATGTGGACCCGTTGATTTGAGGCCTCGAAGAGATACGGGACCACGGTGATGAGCGCCCCAACCCCGGCACCCGGTGGCGAAAGCCCCCGTGAGGGCTACTACCCCGATCCCTCCATCCCTGGATACGTCCGGTACTGGAACGGCGCTTCGTGGGTGCCCGGTACGAGCCGCCCGGCCCCGCAGCAGGGCGAGCCGATGCCCGCGTCGCCCGCCGGCCGACAGCACCGGCCGCAGCAGCAGGACTCACCGGTCCCGTCCGCCTCGTCCGCTTCGTCCGTCCCGTCGGACCCGTCCGTTCCGGCCGCCGCTTCGGCGGAGACGCCGATGGAGGAGACCGGTCCGGTCTTCCTCGACGAGGAGCCGCAGGCGGGCAACCGACCGGAACCGGCCACCGCCTGGCAGGCCGACGCCTCCCGCCAGGCCGGCTTCGGCGGCGAACACGACCGACGGGTCTCCTGGGGCGCCCAGCCGCAGCCCGGCGCCGCCCCGCTGCCGACCGGCCGGGGCGAGCCGGGTGGGCGTACAGATTCGGGGCTGCCGTCGGGGCCCATGCCCCTGCCCGGCTCCGGGACTTCCGCGGTTTCCGGGGCTTCCGGAGCGGGCCCGGGGCCGGTGGCCGGTCAGGAGCCGCGTACGCCCGCGGCTCCGGTACCGGCCGACCGCACGCCCGCTGACGGTCCGTCGGCCGAGCGGCCGCCGGACGACCGGGTGCCCGCCTCGCGCGCGCCCGTCGACCCCGTTCCCGTCGATCCCGTACCCGCCGACCCGCGGCAGCCCGCCTCGCGGGCCCCGGCCGACGGCGCGCTGCCCGGCATGCGCGGCGGGGACGATCACGCGCCCGAGAACACCGTCACCCTCCGCGCGGTGGACCGGGGCAACCGGCCGTCCGCCTCCCGGACTCCCGGGCAGCCGGTCGAGAACGGGACGATGGCGATCCGCCCGCTCTCTCCCGGTCCCGGCGCGCCGGGACCGGCGCCCCGGACCCCGAGCACGGGCCCCGGACCCGTCCCGGCCCAGGGCCCGGTGTCCGTCCCCGCCGCGCCCGCGAACCCGAATCCGAACCCGGTCCGGAGCCCGGCGGTTCCGGGCCCGGCGTCGGCCACTGCCCCGGCCCCGAGCCCCGCCGCGCCCGCGAACCCGGGTCCCGGCGGGGCGGGCACCCCCTGGGCCCAGGCCCACGGAAACGCCCAGCCGGCCCCGGCGGCACCCCAGCATCCCCAGCCTCAGCAACTCCAAGCGCAGCAGCCCCAGCATCCTCAACAGTCCCAGTCGCCGCTCCAGCCTCCGTCGCACCTCCAGCAGCCCCACCTCCCGCACCAGGCCCAGCAGTCCCATCCGCATCAGCAACCCGGCGCGGGGGGCGGGCAACAGCCGGACCAGCCCGTCACGCCCTGGAAGCCGCCGGTCGACGACCCCTTCCAGCAACTGGCGCGGGCCCAGGCATCGGCCCGGCCCGCCGGACTCGGGAAGCGGTTCGTCGCCCGGCTCGTCGACACGGTGGTGCTGGGCGCTCTCGTCGGCGCGATCGGGTTCCCGCTCGTCTCACGGGCGCTGGACCACATCGACGCGAAGATCGACACGGCGAGGATGTCCGGCCGGACGGTCACCGTCTGGCTGGTGGACCCCACCACGGCCGGTCTGTTCGGCGCGGTGCTCGGAGCGTTCCTCGTCCTCGGTGTCCTGCTGGAGGCGCTGCCGACCGCGAAGTGGGGCCGTACGCTCGGCAAGAAGCTCTGCGGACTCGAAGTACGGGACATCGAGTCGCACGGGTCCCCGTCCTTCGGCGCCGCGTTGCGCCGCTGGCTGGTGTACGGGGTACTGGGACTCCTGGTGATCGGCGTGGCCAACGTGCTGTGGTGCCTGTTCGACCGTCCGTGGCGCCAGTGCTGGCACGACAAGGCGGCACACACCTTCGTCGCGGGCTGAGACGGCCCCCACGGGGCGGGACGGAGGGCGGGGTCCCGCGCGCCGTCGCCCTGCGGAGGCCACTCCTCCGGGCGGCGGCCCATCGGGTGAGCCGCCGGAGGCCCAGGCGTTCCCCCGAACGCACCTGAGCCGTTGCGGGCGGTCCCGGGCCGGGATGCACTGCCCCCATGAGCAACGATCAGCCGACGTCCGGAGAGCCGCCCGAGGACGACCCGTTCCGCAAGAAGCCGCAGGAGCCGCGGCCGTCGGAGTCCTGGCCGTCCGAACCGCGGCAGTCCCAGGGCCCGCAGGAGCCGCACGGACCGCAGGAGCCCCAGGGGCCGCCGCCCGGTCCGCCCCCCGGCCCCGGCCCCGGCCCGTCGTCGGGTTCGCCCTACGGGAGCATGCCGCCTCCCCCTCCGCCGCCGTACGGCCCCGGCCCCTACGGCGGCGGAGGGCCGTACGGGGGCGTGGACCCGCTGGCGGGCATGCCGCCGCTCGCCGAACCGGGCAAACGGATCCTGGCCCGACTGGTCGACTTCCTCATCATCTCGATCCCGCTCTATCTGATCTCCCTGCCGTGGGGCGGAGCCGTCGAGGTGAGGAACAACGGCAACACCACCAACGGCAACGCCGACGTCGGCGACCTCTTCAGCCAGACGTACAGCGGTCACCAGATGATCTGGTCGCTGATCGGACTGGTGGCCTATGTCGCCTACGACACGTACTTCACGCACAAGGACGGCCGCACCATCGGCAAGCGGCTGATGAAGCTGCGCGTGGCGATGCTCAACGACGGCCGGGTGCCGGACACCGGGACGTCGTTCCTGCGCGCGGTGGTGCTGTGGTTGCCGGCGCTGCTGTGCTGCCCGTGCCTGTGGTGGCTGATTCTCATCGTGTTCATGTTCACGGACAAGCCGTACCGGCAGAGCCTCCACGACAAGGCGGCGAAGACGGTGGTCGTCCAGACGACCTGAGGACCTCGGGCCGGGGGCGAGGCCCGGTCCGTGCGCGAAGACAGTCCCTGACGCCCCGGCCGGCCGGCTCCTTCCCGCCCGCGCCGTCACCCGGGGCCGCGAGTGGTCGCGGCGGGCGGTCGTTGCCGCGTCAGGCGGCATAGAGACGTCGATGTGATCGCGACCGGCCGTCAGGTGGACGAGGAGTACGTCGAATCGCGGCGGACCGGCCGGCCTGCTCGCGACCCGGAGCCGGGAGAAGGACCGCGGTCATGTCCTCCCGAATCCCGCCCTGTTCCGTCCTGTTGGCTCTCGCCTCGGTCGACTTTGGCCGGGCCGAGCAGGACCCCGCCGGGCCGGTGTGCCGCGAGGTGAGTCAGCGCCGCAGGGAGCGCTCGTCCCGGTGGTCGTCCGCGGGCTCCGTGCGCGCCGTGACGGGCCGTCCGTTCCCGTGGGGAGAAGGGGCCGGGGTCCGGAGCTCGTCGAGGGCGAGCCCCTCGGTCTCGACGGCGGCGGAGACCGCGTCCCGGTGCGTACGAGCCGCGGCCCCGGTCCGCGCGGACCTCCCTGTCGTCGCCGGGACGGGACGGGGTACCGTCACGGCCACCAGCAGACCGAGCGCGAGCGCCGCGGTGCCGATGACGGCGACGCCGATCCCCGATTCCGTACGGGAGAGCAGCAGCATGGCGAGGGTCGAGAAGACGACGGTGACCGAACCGTAGGAGAACTGTGCGGCAGTGATACGCGGCATGGCGGTATCCGTCCTCGGGGCATCGGATGGGCCGTCCTCGACACGGTCGGACAACCCCTGGCGACTCTACGACGACGGATGCCCGAGAGTGGCTGGTACTAAGCACGGCCCGAAGCGCGACGCCGGTGCACAGGGGGCGCACGGAGTCATTCCGTGCCCCGAAGGGCATATCTGACGCTTCGTTTCCGGACAGGGTGAACGTCCGGATATCGGAAAGCGGCTCCTGCATAGTGCACTTGGTCTGTCCAAGTCAAGGTCTGTCTTTTTCTTTGCACCTCCGGTCGAATGTCGTCACTTGTGACGCGTATCCGCGCGCGGCCCTCATCCAACTCCCAGGCCGCAGCCGCGGACGCCGGGGAGGACTGCATCACGTGAGTACGAAGAGACGGGCGCTGCGCTGCGCAGCGATTGTCGTGGCCATGGCTGCCACGGCCGCCACCGCGTCGGCCTTCGCCACCGCCCAGGCCGACGACCAGAGCTCAGGGGCCCGGAGCACCGTGGTCGACCGCCGCGACCCGGGAACGGGGAAGGGCAACGCGCACGACCTCCAGGGGCCGTTCAGCGAGCAGCAGGACGCTCAGCGTCAGGCCGCCCTGGAGCAGGTCCTGTCGGGCGAGAAGAAGATATCGAAGCGGGACGGCTCCAAGGTCGTCAAGCTCGACAAGAAGAAGTACGTCGAGCTCGGCCGCGAGAAGACCGACAAGATCTTCACGGTCCTCGTCGAGTTCGGCGACCAGGTCGACAACACGACCATGTACGACCCGGACGGCGAGGGCCCCAAGCCCCCCGTCAAGAAGTACGGCGGCGATCCCGGCCCGCTCCACAACTCCATCGCGCAGCCGGACCGCAAGAAGGACAACAGCACGGCCTGGCAGGCCGATTACAACCAGCAGCACTTCCAGGACCTGTACTTCGGCACCGGCACCGGCAAGAACTCGCTGAAGACGTACTACGAGAAGACCTCATCGGGGCGCTACTCCGTCGACGGCCAGGTCTCCGACTGGGTCAAGGTCCCGTACAACGAGGCCCGTTACGGTTCCAACTACTGCGGCGCGTCCAACTGCGCCAACGTCTGGGACATGGTCCGCGACGGCGTGAACGCCTGGGTCGCCGACCAGAAGGCCAAGGGCCGTACCGCGGACCAGATCAAGGCCGACCTGGCGCAGTACGACCAGTGGGACCGCTACGACTACGACGGCGACGGCGACTTCAACGAGCCGGACGGCTACATCGACCACTTCCAGATCGTCCACGCCGGCGAGGACGAGTCCGCGGGCGGCGGCGTGCAGGGCAAGGACGCCGTCTGGGCGCACCGCTGGTACGCGTACGGCACCGACGTCGGTGCGACCGGCCCGTCCTTCAACAAGGCCGGCGGCACCGAGATCGGCGACACCGGCATCTGGGTCGGTGACTACACCGCGCAGCCCGAGAACGGCGGTCTGGGCGTCTTCGCCCACGAGTACGGCCACGACCTGGGCCTGCCCGACCTGTACGACACCACCAACACCGCCGAGAACTCGGTCGGTTTCTGGTCCCTGATGTCGGCGGGCTCCTGGCTCGGCACCGGCAAGAACGAGATCGGTGACCTGCCCGGCGACATGACCGCCTGGGACAAGCTCCAGCTCGGCTGGCTCAACTACGCCGAGGCGAAGGCCGCGACGAACTCCGTCCACAAGCTGGGCGTGTCCGAGTACAACACCAAGGACAAGCAGGCCCTCCTGGTCAAGCTGCCGGACAAGGCCGTCAGCACCGCTGTCACGAAGCCCGCCGAGGGCTCCAAGCAGTGGTGGAGCGACATGGGTGACAACCTGAACAACACCCTGTCCCGCTCCGTCGATCTGACCGGCAGGACCACCGCGTCCCTGGACCTCGCGGGCTGGTGGGACATCGAGCAGGACTACGACTTCCTCTACGCCGAGGTGTCCGAGAACGGCGGTGCCAACTGGACCGCGCTCGACGGCACGGCCGACGGCAAGGCCCTCCCGCGCGACGCCAGCGACAAGCCGGCCCTGACCGGCGTCTCCGACGCGTACAAGAAGCTCTCCTACCCGCTGGACGCCTACGCGGGCAAGAAGATCGACATCCGCTTCCGCTACACCACCGACGGCGGCGCGGGCGGCATCGGCTTCGCGGCCGACACCATCTCCGTCAACGCCGACGGCACCGCGCTGTTCACGGACAACGCCGAGGGCGACGACAACGGCTGGACCGCCAAGGGCTTCTCCCGCGTCGGCGAGTCCTTCACCAAGGACTACGCGCAGTTCTACATCGCGGAGAACCGCCAGTACGTCAGCTACGACCGGACCCTCAAGGTCGGCCCGTACAACTTCGGCTTCTCCCAGACCCGCCCGGACTGGGTCGAGCACTACCCGTACCAGACCGGTCTGCTCGTCTGGCAGTGGGACACCTCCCAGAAGGACAACAACGTCTCCACCCACCCGGGCAAGGGCCTGATCCTTCCGGTCGACGCGCACGCCAAGCCGCTGAAGTGGGCGGACGGTACGGTCATCCGCAACAAGATCCAGCCCTTCGACGCGCCCTTCAGCCGCTACCGGACGGACGCCTTCACGCTGCACAACGCCGACGTGCCGGTGCGGATCCCGTCGCGGCCCGGCATCCCGGCCTTCGACGACCACAAGGGAACCTACTGGTACGCCGAGAACAAGACCGGAAGTGTCCAGGTCACTGACACCAACACCCGGATCTCGATCGTGAGCCAGCCGCGCGACGGCTCGACGATCACCGTCAAGGTTGGGCCTTCGGGGAAGTAGTTTTACAACGCCGCAGGTCAGAGCTTGATCGACCGTCGCCCTCTAGCGGGCGGCGGTCGATCGTGTTTAGGTGCGTCTTGACCACATCCTTATTGACACGACGTCTCACGGGGGAGCGCGGAACATGGCATGCGGAGGGTTCAGCAAGTTGCCGAACGGCAGTGTGGTGGTGGCCATCACCCTGCCCCGGCCCACGGACGGAGCGGGACCGGGCAGCCTGGTCCGGGTCCTGGTGCACGCGGGCAACCGGGCCCGCGCGCTGACCCGGCTGCGCAATCTGGGGCTCCGGGCCGTCTATCTGCGGGGCAACGCCGAGCCGCCCACTCCGGACGAGATCACGGCCGTGCTGCACCACCCGGACGGGATGCTCTGGAGAGCGAGACCGGAGCGCGCCCAGGAGCTCTGGCACCCCATCCGGGCCCTGCTCCGGCCCGCGACGTCCGCCGCGTCGGGCGCACCGGCCCACCGTGCGGCCACGACGGCCCCGGCGTCCGCGACGGGGCGCCTCCCGTGCCTGCCCGCCGCGCCGGTCCGCCGCCCGGCCTGAACGCGGGCGGGGGAGCCCGCGGCTCGTGACGCGCGGGCGGGGCCCGTGACGCGCGGCCGACGGTCTGCGACGCGCGGACGGCGCGAGAGGGGCGTGAGGGGCGGGGCCGTGCCGGTCGGCAGCCGACGGCACACACCACCCCGCCCCGCTACACCGCCGGCTTGCGCACGACCGGCTCGCCGGTCAGCTTCACGCCCGCCCTGCGGAGCTCCTCCAACGCCCGGTCCGTGGTCTCCTCGGCCACTCCGGCGGTGAGGTCGAGCAGCACATGGGTCGTGAAGCCCTCCCGGACCGCGTCCAGCGCCGTCGCCCGTACGCAGTGGTCGGTCGCGATGCCCACCACGTCCACGTCGGTGACGTGGTGGGCGCGCAGCCAGTCGGCCAGCCCGGTGCCGTTCTCGTCGACGCCCTCGAAACCGCTGTACGCCGCCGAGTGGGCGCCCTTGTCGAAGACCGCCTCGATCGCTCCGGAGGCGACCACGGGCGCGAAGTTCGGGTGGAAGCCCACCCCCTCCGTACCGGCGACACAGTGCGCGGGCCAGGAGTGTTCGAAGTCCGGCCGCTCGGCGAAGTGGTCGCCCGGGTCGATGTGGTTGTCGCGGGTGGCCACCACATGGCGGTAGCACGGCTGGGCGTCGCCTATGAGGTCGGTGATGGCGGCGGCCACGTCGGCGCCTCCCGTCACGGCGAGGCTGCCGCCCTCGCAGAAGTCGTTCTGGACGTCCACGACGATCAAGGCGCGGTGCATGGCGGGTGTCCTTCGGTGGGGGTGGGGTGGGAGTGCGGTCGGCGGTCGGGTGGGTGTGCGTTCGAGCCTAGGGACTCGGGAGCGGCCGGGGGAGGGGTGCGGGGCAACCCGTGCGGCGCCCGTGGCCGGGGCGGTGCGCCCCTCCGCCACGGGCACCGCCCCGCTCGTCACACGAATTCGGTCGGGATCACCGGCTCGCCCCGGGAGAGCTGCGTCGCCGACATCGGCAGCCCCGCCCGTGCCGTGATGTGCCGCTCACGCGCCGCGTCCAGCGGTTCGCGGGCGACCACCTCGCCGCCCCTGACCAGCTCGACCAGCAGCTGCCGGTCGGCGAGGTCCGCCGGTACGGGACCGGTGCCGACCACCTCCGCCTCGGCCACCCCGTGCTCGTCCAGCCGACGCGCGGCCCACTTGCGACCACCCGTCGACGACTTCGCACCGAGCGACTTCTTGGCGACCGGGCGCAGTGGCTCCGCGGGGTCGGCCGAGTCGGTCCGGGCGACCAGCTTGTACACCATCGAGCACGTGGGGTGCCCGCTGCCGGTCACCAGCTGCGTGCCCACCCCGTACGCGTCGACCGGTGCCGCGGCCAGCGAGGCGATCGCGTACTCGTCGAGGTCCGACGTCACCACGATCTTCGTCCTTGTGGCGCCCAGCTCGTCCAGCTGCTGCCGCACCCGGTGCGCGACCAGCAGCAGGTCCCCGGAGTCGATCCGTACCGCGCCCAGTCCCGTCCCCGCGACCTCCACCGCCGCGCGGACCGCCTCGGCCACGTCGTACGTGTCGACCAGCAGGGTCGTGTCGCGGCCCAGCGAGTCCACCTGGGCCTGGAAGGCGTCGCGCTCGGTGTCGTGCAGCAGTGTGAAGGCGTGGGCGCTCGTCCCGACGGTCGGGATGTTGTAGCGGAAGCCCGCCGCCAGGTCGGAGGTGGTGTCGAAGCCGCCGACGTAGGCGGCGCGCGCGGAGGCCACCGCGGACAGTTCATGGGTGCGCCGTGCACCCATCTCGATCAGCGCGCGCCCGCCCGACGCCACGGACATCCGGGACGCCGCCGCGGCGATCGCCGAGTCGTGGTTGAGGATCGACAGGATCACCGTCTCCAGCAGCACGCACTCGGCGAACGAACCCTCGACCCGCAGGACCGGCGAGCCGGGGAAGTACACCTCGCCCTCCGGGTAGCCCCAGATGTCACCGCTGAAGCGGTAGTCGGCGAGCCAGGCGAGCGTGGGCCCGTCCACCACGTTCCGCTCGCGCAGGAAGGTGAGTATCTCGTCGTCGAAGTGGAAGTTCTCCACCGCGTCCAGCACCCGCCCGACGCCCGCGACGACGCCGTAGCGCCGCCCCTCGGGCAACCGGCGGGTGAACGCCTCGAAGACCGAGTGCCGGTCCGCCGTGCCGGCCTTCAGCGCGGCCTGCACCATGGTGAGCTCGTACTGGTCGGTGAAGAGCGCGGTCGACGGCACACCGACCCGTCGGCCAAGGTCCGCAGAGTTCATGCTCCGGATGCTACCCCTATTTCGTCAGAGTGACGAGATGTCGGGGTCGTTTGTGCGATGCCCCCTCCCGGGTGGCAGCATGGGAGAGGTGAGCGTCGCCCCCACAGAGATCGAGCGTCCCGAATCGGCCGAGGAGAGCGTTGTCGTCCCCGAGCCCGATGTCCCCTGGGTGACGCTGGTCCACAACGACCCGGTCAATCTCATGAGCTACGTGACCTATGTCTTCCAGGCGTACTTCGGTTACCCCAAGGACAAGGCCCACAAGCTGATGCTGGACGTCCACCACAAAGGCCGTGCCGTCGTCTCCAGCGGCAGCCGCGAGGAGATGGAACGCGATGTCCAGGCCATGCACGGCTACGGGCTGTGGGCCACCCTCACCCAGGACCGCGGATAGTGCCCTCCCCGCGTACAGCACCTTCCGTGCGGGGGCCGTCTCCCGCGCGGACGGCGCATCACGTGCGGGCGGTACCTTCCGTGCGGGGAGTGCCCCTCCAGCGGCCGGTGCCGCCCGCGCGGGCCGTGCCCTTCCGTAGCGCCCGTCCGGCAAGCCCGAGCCCCGCCCCGCCCGAACCACCATCGGAGTAAACACATGGCCGGCCACTTCGAGGCCACCCCCGACGGCGGCGCGGCCGTCGCACTCGACGAGGTGGAGATCGCGATCCTGCGCTCCCTCGCCGTCCAGCTGCTGGAACTCGTCGGTCCCGGCGACGAACCGGCCGAGGGCGCGGACCCGCTCGCCGCCCTCTTCGCCGAGGGCCCCAGCGAACGGCCCGCCGACCCCGCCCTGGCCCGCCTCTTCCCCGACGCGTACGGCGACGACGACAGCGAACTGCGCGCCGCCTCCGCCGAGTTCCGCCGCTTCACCGAGAACGACCTGCGCGCCCGCAAGCGGGACGACGCGCTCGCCGTCGTACGCACCCTCGACGCCCTGACCGTCGGCGGCGACGGCGGCGCCGTGCTCACGCTCTCCGGCGACGAGTGCCGCCACTGGCTCGGCGCCCTCAACGACCTCCGGCTCACCATCGGCACCCGACTGGACGTCTCCGACGAGGACGAGGGCGGGGCCGATTCGCTCTACCGGCTCCCCGACAGCGATCCGCGCAAGCCGATGGTCATGGCCTACCTCTGGCTCGGCGCCCTCCAGGAGACCCTCGTGGAGACGATGACGCCGTAGCGGGCACGCCCTCCCTCTTGTGCCCGTCGGCCGGTCGCCGGGAGCACCGGCGACGCGGCCCCGCGCGTCCCCGTCAACCCCTCGCCGCGCCCCTCGTCACCTGAACGGCCGTCTCCGCGACACCGGGCGTGACCGCCCGTTTCTCCCCGTGGCGCAAGCCGGACAGCCGTCCGGACCACCGCCCGCCCGCCCGTGACGGGCGTTCACGACCGTCCGTACGGCGCCACGCTGTTCCAGAAGGCGTTGTGCGTCCGGCACGCCGCCGCCGGTACTCCGGCAGCACCGGTCTCGGAACCGGAGTCGGACCCGGTACCGGAACCGGAGTCGGTCCATCGGAACCGGGACCCGGTGCGCGATCGCGGCGGCACGGACCGGCGGGGAGAAAGGCGCGGTACATGGCATCGGCGCGGGTGGACGAAGGGCAGGGCGGCCGACCGGTCGCGGTGGTCACGGACGCGGGCCCGACGGGCGAGGGATACCGGCGGACGCTCGGAGCGCGCCAGATCCAGATGATCGCCATCGGCGGAGCCATCGGCACCGGGCTCTTCCTCGGCGCGGGAAAGGCGATCTCCAAGGCGGGACCGAGCCTCGTCCTGGCCTACGTCCTCGCGGGCGGGGTGATCTTCATCATCATGCGTGCCCTCGGTGAACTCCTCATGTACCGCCCGGTCTCCGGCTCCTTCTCGGAGTACGCCCGCGAGTTCGTCGGGCCCTTCGCCGGCTTCGTCACCGGCTGGACCTACTGGCTGTTCTGGGTCGTCACGGGCATCACCGAAGTCACCGCGGCGGCCCAGTACATGACGTACTGGTTCAGCATCCCGCAGTGGGTGTCGGCGCTGGTGTTCACGGTCGTCCTCTACGGCGTGAACCTGATCTCCGTGAAGGTCTTCGGCGAGCTCGAATTCTGGTTCTCCATGGTCAAGGTGACCGCCATCGTCGGCATGATCCTCATCTGCGCGGGCGTCCTCACCCTCGGCTTCTCCGACGCGGGCGACACCGCCTCCGTCACCCATCTCTGGGCGGACGGCGGGTTCTTCCCGAACGGCGTCAAGGGCACCCTGATGACCCTGCAGATCGTGATGTTCGCCTTCCTCGCCGTGGAACTCGTCGGCGTCACCGCGGGCGAGTCCAAGGATCCGAAGACCGTGCTGCCCCGGGCCATCAACACCGTGCCGTGGCGCATCGCCGTCTTCTACGTCGGCGCGCTGGTCATGATCCTCTCCGTGGTGCCCTGGACCGAGTTCCGGCCCGGCGTCCCCCCGTTCGTGGCCGCCTTCGAGCGGATGGGCCTCGGCCTCGGCGCAGGCATCGTCAACTTCGTCGTACTGACCGCGGCCCTCTCCTCCTGCAACTCCGGCATGTACTCCACCGGCCGCATGCTCCGCGACCTCGCGCTCAACGGACAGGGTCCCGCGCGCCTCACCCGGCTCACCCGTAACGGCACCCCGCTCGTCGGCACCACGTTCTCCGCCGCCCTCATGCTCGTCGGCGTCTGGATCAACTACCGGTGGCCCGGCGACGCCTTCACCTACGTCGTCTCCTTCGCCACCATCTCCGGGATGTGGGCCTGGATCATGATCCTCGTCAGCCAGCTCCGCTACCGGCGCCTCGCCGACCGCGGCGCCCTCCCCGAATCCTCCTTCCGGACCCCCGGAGCCCCGTACACCAGCGTCTTCGCGCTGGCCTTCATCGGCCTCGTGGTCGTGATGATGGGCATCGACGAGGACACCAGGATCTCGCTGTACTGCGCCCCGCTCTGGGCGGTCGTCCTCGGCCTCTCGTACCGGACGCTCAGGGGCCGCGCCTCCGTCGGTGCGGCCCGCGGACGCCCGTGATGTCCACGATGCGGGCTCCGTCGTACCGTCCCTCGATACGGCATGGACCGCATGCCTATCCTGGCGCCATGCTGACCATCACCCAGGCGCTCTACGACCAGATCGTCGCGCACGCCCGCGCCGACCATCCCGACGAGGCGTGCGGCGTGGTCGCGGGACCCGTCGGAACCGGCCGTGCCGAGCGGTTCATCCCCATGCTCAACGCCGCCCGCTCGCCCACCTTCTACGAGTTCGACTCGGGCGACCTCCTCAAGCTCTACCGGGAGATGGACGACCGGGACGAGGAGCCGGTGATCATCTACCACTCCCACACCGCGACCGAGGCGTACCCCTCGCGCACCGACGTCACGTACGCCAACGAGCCCGGCGCCCACTACGTCCTCGTCTCCACCGCCGACACCGACGACGCGGGCCCCTTCCAGTTCCGCTCCTACCGCATCGTGAACGGTGAGATCACGGAGGAGGACGTCCAGGTCGTCGAGGCGTACGAACCCGCCTGACCCGGCACTCCGCAGGCTGGACGGGGCCGGTCCCGCCACGGTCCTGTCCACCTGTCGAGCGTCATCCAACCACCAGGTGAGATCACACTCTTATTCGACGACCGGGAATCGATACGATGACCGCATGGTTCCCCATGACGTGAGCGACAAGACGCCGGGCATGCTGCTCGTCGCGCGGCTGCACGTCGACCTGTGCAGGCTCTCCAGCGCGATCTGTACGAACCGCCGGTCCTGCGGCCGCAGGGCCTGAACCGGGGGCTTGCAGTCCGAGGACCCGGTCACGACGCGACGCCCCCGCGCGGGGCTGGAGCCGCGCGCCCCGTGTCACCGCCACACCCCCGCTCCTCCCCGTTCACCGTTCACCATTCTCCGTTCTCCGCTTCCGAGCTTCCGACAGGAGCCCACGCCATGGCCATCGAGGTCCGCATCCCGACCATCCTCCGCACCTACACCGACGGCGCCAAGGCCGTCGAGGGCGACGGAGCGACCCTCGCCGACCTCCTCACGGACCTCGACAGCCGCCACAACGGCATCCGTGAGCGCATCGTCGACGGCGACGAGCTCCGCCGCTTCGTGAACGTGTACCTCAACGACGAGGACGTCCGCTTCCTCGACGGCATCTCCACCAAGCTCAGCGACGGCGACAGCATCACCATCCTCCCGGCCGTCGCCGGAGGGGCCGCCGAGGCGAAGCCCCGTCCGGTCGGGGCGGTGGTCGGGCGACGGGCGGGAATGCGCTGATGCGGTACGACAGCCCGCTCGCCGCGGTAGGCAACACCCCGCTCGTCCGCCTGCCGCGGCTGTCGCCGTCCGAGGACGTCCGGATCTGGGCCAAGCTGGAGGACCGCAACCCCACCGGCTCGATCAAGGACCGCCCGGCCCTCCACATGGTCGAACAGGCCGAGAAGGACGGCAGGTTGACTCCGGGCTGCACCATCCTGGAGCCCACCAGCGGCAACACCGGCATCTCGCTCGCCATGGCGGCCAAGCTCAAGGGCTACCGCATCGTGTGCGTCATGCCGGAGAACACCTCCCAGGAACGGCGCGACCTGCTCGCCATGTGGGGCGCCGAGATCATCTCCTCCCCGGCGGCGGGCGGCTCCAACACCGCCGTGCGCGTCGCCAAGGAACTGGCCGCCGAGCACCCCGACTGGGTCATGCTCTACCAGTACGGCAACCCCGACAACGCGGGCGCCCACTACGCCACCACCGGCCCGGAGATCCTCGCCGACCTCCCGTCCGTCACCCATTTCGTCGCGGGTCTCGGCACCACCGGCACCCTCATGGGCGTCGGCCGCTACCTGCGCGAGCACAAGCCCGACGTCAGCATCGTCGCCGCCGAGCCGCGCTACGACGATCTGGTCTACGGGCTCCGCAACCTCGACGAGGGCTTCGTTCCCGAGCTCTACGACGCCTCGGTCCTCACCACCCGCTTCTCCGTCGGCTCGGCGGACGCGGTCACCCGCACCCGCGAACTCCTCCAGCAGGAGGGCATCTTCGCGGGCGTCTCCACCGGCGCCGCACTCCACGCGGCCATCGGAGTCGGAAAGAAGGCGGTCAAGGCGGGGGAGAGCGCCGACATCGTCTTCGTCGTCGCCGACGGCGGCTGGAAGTATCTGTCGACCGGTGTCTACACGGCCCCGACGACCGAGGCCGCCATCGAAACACTGCACGGCCAGCTCTGGGCATAGGGACCGGACCCGTCCGGGACCGGCACGTCCCGGTCCCGGACGAGCCGGTCGCCGCCTACGAGAAGCTCGCCCGTCCCGGTACCAGCCGGTCGGCCCGATACAAGCCGGTCGTCGGCGCGGTGCCCCCGCACAGCCCGCGGTCGGTCCGGGCCCGCACGGGCCGGCCGTCGGTCCACGGCCCGTCGGTCCGGACCGGTCATCGGTCCCGTCCGGTACGAGCACCAACGCTTCACCCGTCACACGCGCGGCGGGGCGACGCCTCACACCAGCTTCCGCACCCGCTGCCACACCTCCGGGTCGACGACCCCCACCCGGCGTCGGAACACCCGGACGGTGACCTCCCGCAACTCGTCGGTCTCCAGGAAACTCGCCCGCCCCCGCGCGTCCCCCACCGCCCCGGCGGGCAGCGCGATCACGCCCGGCCGGCCCTCGTGGTTCTTGCTGGTGATCTTCGCGACGAGCGCCGAGCCACCCCGGACCCGCAGCACCAGACAGGGCCGGTCCTTCGCCCCCGGCCCGTCCTCGTACGGCACCTCGGCCCACCAGATCTCACCCGGCCGCGGCCCACGCCCCGGCTCCGGCCCACGCCCCGGTCCCGCCGGAGGACGCGTGCGCCCACCCGGACGACCGCCGCTGCGCGCCCCCGCCGGACCACCCGAACGACCGGGCCGCCGCCCGCCGCGACCCCGCCCGTCGGCCACGGCCACCACGAGCGCGAGCAGCACGACGACGCCGAACGCGATCCACCACCAGGACATGCTCATGCCCCGACAGTACCGGCGCCCCGGGCCCTTCCGTCGAACCGGTGACAGCACAGGTGAGTTCCCCCACAACGGACGGCCACGGAGGAGCGACCGGTGGTTTCGCACCTTACGCTCGTCGGACCGCTCAACAGACCGTACGAACCCTCCCCGTTCCCACGTCCCGGAGGTTCACGCTCCATGAAGCTCACCGTCGTCGGCTGCTCCGGCTCGTTCCCCTCCGCGGTCTCACCGTGTTCGAGCTACCTCGTCGAGGCCGACGGCTTCAGGCTGCTCCTCGACATGGGCAACGGCGCCCTCGGAGAGCTGCAGCGCCACATCGGTCTCTACGACCTCGACGCCATCTTCCTGAGCCATCTCCATGCCGATCACTGCATCGACATGTGCGCGTACTTCGTCGTCCGCTACTACCGGTTCGGCGGCCGCCCCGCACCCCTCCCGGTCTACGGTCCCGACGGCACCGAACAACGGCTGACCACGGCCCACGGCGACACCCCGTCCGAGCGGGCGATGGGCGAGGTCTTCGACTTCCACACGCTGAAGCCGGGCTCGTTCGCGATCGGCCCCTTCTCCGTACGCGTCGAGAAGGTCTGCCACCCGGTCGACTCCTACGCCATCCGGATCGAGCACGGCGGCCGTTCGCTCACCTACTCCGGCGACACCGGGACCTGCGAGGCGCTGGACGAGCTCGCCGAAGGAGCCGACCTCTTCCTCTGCGAAGCATCGTTCATCCATGGCAAGGAGAACATTCCGGACCTCCACCTCAACGGCCGCGAGGCGGGCGAGATCGCCGCCCGCGCCGGAGTCGGACGGCTCGTCCTCACCCACATCCCGCCGTGGACCGACGCCGACCGCAACCTGGCCGACGCCCGCGCGGCCTTCGACGGCCCGGCGTCAGTGGCGGCGGCGGGCGCGGTCTACGAGGTCTGACCGCGCCCCGAGACCGCGCCCCGAGACCGCGCCCCGACGGCTGCCGCGCCCAGATGGCCACCGTGCCGCGCCCGCAGCCCGCCTCCGCCGCCTCGCCTCCGCATTTTCCGCTTCGGCGGCTTCGGCAACTTCGCCGCGCCCGCTTCGCTCGGCAACTTCGTCTCGGCTGCTTCGGTCCGGCTACTTCGCCTCGGCCTTGAGGATCTCGGCGAGTTCCTCGTCGGACTCGCGGCCCGGCGTCGGCAGGTTGAACTTGGTGATCGCGAAGCGGAAGACCGCGTAGTAGACCACCGCGGAACAGAGCCCGACCAGCACCAGCAGCCACGGCTTGGTCGCGATTCCCAGGTTCAGCAGGAAGTCGACCGCACCCGCCGAGAAGCCGAAACCGTCCTTCATCCCGAGGCCCCAGGTGAGGGCCATCGAGACACCGGTCAGCACCGCGTGCACCGCGTACAGCACCGGGGCGATGAACATGAACGTGAACTCGATCGGCTCGGTCACACCGGTCACGAACGCGGTGAGCGCGAGGGAGAACATCATGCCGCCGACGACCTTGCGACGCTCCGGACGGGCGCAGTGGACGATCGCGAGGCAGGCCGCGGGAAGGGCGAACATCATGATCGGGAAGAACCCGGTCATGAACTGCCCGGCCGTCGGGTCACCGGCCAGGAAGCGGTTGATGTCGCCGCTCTTGCCGTTGAACTCACCGGCCTGGAACCACGGGAACGAGTTCAGCAGGTGGTGCATGCCGACCGGGATCAGCGCACGGTTGGCGACGCCGAAGATGCCCGCGCCGACCGCGCCGGAACCGACCAGCCACTCACCGAGGTTGTGCAGCCCGGTCCCGAGCACCGGCCAGATGTAGCCGAAGGCGATGCCGATGACCAGGCCCGCGAACGCGGAGAGGATCGGGACCAGGCGGCGACCGCCGAAGAAGCCCGCCCAGGCCGGCAGCTTCGTCCGGTAGAACCGCTGGTAGAGCAGCGCGACCACGAGGCCCATCACCACACCGCCGAGGACCTTCGCGTCCACCGGGGCGTCCGTCATCACGATCTTGCCGTCGACCACCTTCGCAACCTGCGGAAGATTGCTGTCGGTGAAGGTGGCGAGCACCTTCTGGAAGACCAGGTAACCGGTGACGGCCGCGAGCGCGGTCGAGCCGTCCGACTTCTTGGCGAAGCCGATCGCGATGCCGACGGCGAACAGCAGCGCCATGTTGTCGAGGATGGCGTTGCCACCCGCGGCCATGAAACTCGCGATCTTGGTGATGAAGCCGGGGAACGACTCCCTGCCGAGCATGTCGTCGTTGCCGAGGCGGACCAGCAGCGCGGCCGCGGGCAGCACCGCGACCGGAAGCATGAGGCTGCGGCCGATGCGCTGCATGACAGCCATGGCACCGGCGCCCTTCTTTTTGCCTGCCGAGGGCTTCCCGGTGGCCGCGGGGACGGTGTCTGCCGTGGACATCAACTTCCTCCATGGGGGCAAGGCGCGGCCCGCGGCGTCGATGAAGGAGCCATCGACGAGGGGGGAAGGGCGGCGACTCGGAGAACGCGGCAGAGCGCCACGTGGTCTGCACCATTCAGTGGTTTAGACCAGTTGTAACACGGTGTGGGCCAGATAAGGAACCTATGATTCCGGATTTATTCGCAATCGTGATTCCGTGCATGGGGCGGCAGTGTGGAGCCCCCCGGGCGGCAGTGTGGAGCCCCCCGGGCGGCAGAGTCCGAGGGCCTTCTCCGGGCGGGCCGAAAGGCCCGTTCGCCGTACTACTTCGTGAGGTCCCCCTCGATCTCCTCCGCCACCTCCTCGGGCTCCCGCCCCGGCGTCTGGAGGTTGAATCTGGTGATCGCGAACCGGAAGATCACGTAGTAGACGGCGGCGAACACCAGGCCGATCGGAATGATCAGCCACGGTTTGGTCGCCAGGCTCCAGTTGATGACGTAGTCGATCAGGCCCGCCGAGAAGCTGAAGCCGTCCTTGACCCCGAGCGCCCAGGTCACCGCCATCGAGACGCCGGTGAGCACGGCGTGGATCCCGTACAGCAGCGGCGCGACGAAGAGGAACGAGTACTCGATCGGCTCGGTGATACCCGTCACGAACGACGTCAGCCCGACCGAGAGCATCATGCCGCCGACCGCCTTGCGGCGATGCGGCTTGGCGCAGTGATGGATCGCCAGTGCCGCCGCCGGAAGGGCGAACATCATGATCGGGAAGAAGCCCGAGGTGAACTGCCCGGCCGTCGGGTCGCCCGCCAGGAACCGGTTGATGTCACCGTGCACCACCGTCCCGTCCGGCTTGGTGAAGTCGCCGAACTGGAACCAGGTGAAGGTGTTCAGGAACTGGTGGAGGCCGATGACCAGCAGCGCGCGGTTGGCGATGCCGAAGACGCCGGAACCCGCCCAGTCCAGGTCCACCAGCCACTTGGAGAAGCTCGTCAGACCGTCCCCGATCGGCTGCCACAGCCAGGCGCACAGCGCCGCGAAGAGCAGGCCGACGAAGGCCATGATGATCGGTACGAGCCTGCGGCCGTTGAAGAAGCCCAGCCAGTCCACCAGCTTGACCCGGTGGTAGCGCTGCCAGAACCAGGCGGACAGCAGCCCCATCACGATGCCGCCGAACACCCCGGGGTTCTGGTACTCGGCCGCCGTGACCTTGGCGTCCTTCGTGACGCAGGTCCCCGACCAGGTGCCGCCCGAGGTGAACGTCGAACCCGGCGCGCAGTCCACCGGGAAGGCGTGCAGCACCGCGTAGTAGACGAGGAAGCCCGCCACCGCGGCGAGTGCCGTCGACCCGTCCGCCTTCTTCGCCATGCCGATCGCCACGCCGATGCAGAACAACAACGGCAGACCGAGTCCCGAATCGAGCAGCGCACCGCCCGCCGCCGCGAACACCTTGGCCACGCTGTCCCAGCCCAGGCCCTCGTCGCCGAACACGTCCGGCTGGCCCAGCCGGTTGAGGATGCCCGCCGCGGGCAGGACGGCGATCGGGAGCTGGAGGCTGCGCCCCATCTTCTGAAGGCCCTGGAAGAAGCTGTTCCACCATGTCTTCCGCGGTGCTGCGGTACTGCTGGAGCTCATCGGTGTCCTCCCCGGAACCGGCGCGTTCACCGGCTGGCGCAAACTGGTGTAGACCACTTGAGGTACGGTGCGTAACCCGTCCGGCGGACAGGGCGTCGGTGGTCGTCATCATTGAGGATGGACCGGTCGCTCGCCCGCGAAGCTGGGCCAAACGTGCGTTACGGTGACGAAACGGACCCAGGGTGGGCCGTCGCACGCACGTGAACAAGCAGGGAGAACGCCATGGCCAGCAAGGCCGAGAAGATCGTCGCCGGGCTCGGCGGCATCGACAACATCGACGAGATCGAAGGCTGCATCACGCGCCTCCGCACCGAGGTCCACGACCCCAGCAAGGTCGACGAGGCCGCGCTCAAGGCCGCGGGGGCCCACGGCGTCGTCAAGATGGGCACCGCGATCCAGGTCGTCATCGGCACCGACGCCGACCCCATCGCCGCCGACATCGAAGACATGATGTGACCGGCCGGACCGCACGCAGGACCTCCCGCGCGACCGCACGCCGGACCGTACGCGACACCTCCCGTACGACCGCGACCGCACACGGGACCACCCGCCGAGCCCGCCGCCTCCGGCCCCTCGGCTGAGCCGGACCGCCAGGCGTCATCACAGGCCCCGCCCCGCCGGACGGGGCCTGTGCCGCACCCGGCCGACCGCTTCCCCGGACCACGGCTTCGGACCTCCGTGCGGACCACCCGCGAGGACGGGGCCGGGCCGCTCCGCCCCCGGAGGCCCGTACCGCACCCGACCGGCCCCGCACCGCACCCGAACGGGCGCCATTCCCGCACCCGATAGGGTCGACACCATGTCTCGTATCGACGGCCGCACCCCCGAACAGCTCCGCCCCGTCACCATCGAACGCGGATGGAGCAAGCACGCCGAAGGCTCCGTCCTCATCTCCTTCGGCGACACCAAGGTCTTCTGCACCGCCTCCGTCACCGAGGGCGTCCCCCGCTGGCGCAAGGGCAGCGGCGAAGGCTGGGTCACCGCCGAGTACTCGATGCTGCCCCGCTCCACCAACACCCGCGGCGACCGCGAGTCCGTACGCGGCAAGATCGGCGGCCGCACCCACGAGATCAGCCGGCTCATCGGCCGCTCCCTGCGCGCCGTCGTCGACTTCAAGGCCCTCGGCGAGAACACCATCGTCCTCGACTGCGACGTCCTCCAGGCCGACGGCGGCACCCGCACCGCCGCCATCACCGGCGCCTACGTCGCCCTCGCCGACGCCGTGACCTGGGCCCAGGGCAAGAAGCTCGTCAAGCACGGCCGCAAGCCCCTGACCGGCACCGTCTCCGGCGTCAGCGTCGGCATCGTCGACGGCACCCCCCTCCTCGACCTCTGCTACGAGGAGGACGTCCGAGCCGAGACCGACATGAACGTCGTCTGCACCGGCGACGGCCGCTTCGTCGAGGTCCAGGGCACCGCCGAGGCCACCCCCTTCGACCGCAAGGAACTGGGCACCCTCCTCGACCTCGCCACCGCGGGCTGCACCGAGCTCACCGCCCTCCAGACCGAGGCCCTCGCCCGCACGACCGGCGAGTGAGGAAGCAACCACATACGCACCACAAGGCGTCGTTACGAGCACGGGCGCACGGATCGAACCGTGCGCCCGTCCGCGTATCCGCACCCGGGGAGGAACCGCACCATGGCCGAGGCAACCCGCCACCGCCGCACCACCGTCGCGCTGACCCTGACCGCCGTCGCCCTCACCCTCGGCGCGGCGGCCGGCTGCGGCGCCGTCGACAAGGCACTCGACTGCGTACGCACCGCCGATGCCATCGCCACCAGTGTCGACAACCTCCAACAGGCCGCCTCCAACGCCTCGAACGACCCCACCCAGGCATCCGAAGCCCTCGACGAGATCGAGAAGGAACTGGGCGAACTCGGCGACACCGCCGGTGACGCCGACCTCGGCAAGGCCGTCGACCACCTCGACACCGCCGTCGGCAACATCCGCGACGCCATCGAGAAGGGCGAAACGGCCCCCGACATCACCCCGGTCGTCGACGCCGCCACGGAGATCGGCAAGATCTGCACGCCCTGACCGGGCCTGACGCGCCGAACGGGCTCCACGCGCCACCCCCGATACTGGGGGCATGACCCGTCTCATCCTCGCCACCCGCAACACCGGGAAGATCACCGAACTCCACGCGATCCTCGCCGACGCCGGCCTCGACCACGAACTCGTCGGCGCGGACGCGTACCCCCATGTCCCGGACGTCAAGGAGACCGGCGTCACGTTCGCGGAGAACGCCCTCCTGAAGGCCCACGCCCTCGCGAAGGCCACCGGCCATCCGGCCATCGCCGACGACTCCGGCCTCTGCGTCGACGTCCTGGGCGGCGCCCCCGGCATCTTCTCCGCCCGCTGGGCAGGCACCCACGGAGACGACCGGGCCAACCTGGACCTGCTCCTGGCCCAGCTCTCCGACATCGACACCCCCCACCGCGGCGCCCACTTCGCCTGCGCGGCGGCCCTGGCCCTCCCCGACGGCACGGAACGCGTGGTCGAGGGCCGACTCACCGGCACCCTGCGCCACACCCCGTCCGGCACCAACGGCTTCGGCTACGACCCGATCCTCCAGCCGGACGGCGAGACCCGCACCTGCGCGGAACTGACCCCGGCCGAGAAGAACGCGATCAGCCACCGCGGCAAGGCGTTCCGGGCCCTGGTGCCGGTGGTGCGGGAGCTGGTGGGGTGACGAGAGGGGGCCGTCACCTTCAAAGGAAGGTGACGGCCCCTTTTCATCTGTGGGCCCGGTGGGACTCGAACCCACGACACACCGGACCTAAACCGGCGCCCTCTTGGCCAGCTGGGGTACGGACCCGCGCGCCCCACTCTACTGTGCGCGCCCGTGCCGCTTCGAGAAGGATTCGGTCTGACTGTGGCATGACGGGCACAGATACCGCAGATTCTTGCGACGGTTGTCGGTTCTGTTGCCGTTGATGTGGTCGATCTCCAGAACGAGACGCCTGCCTCGCCAGATGTCTCCGGTGCCGCATTTCGTGCAGACGTGAGGTACTTCGCAGTCGTCGAGCGCCCTTCGCAGGAGGGCGGTTGGTGTACGTGACGAGCCGGGGTCCAGGCATCGAAGGATCTCGGCCGCTGATTTGCGGTACGGGGAACGTGTGCCCCGGCAGTGCGCCTGTCCTGCGAAGTGGCTGGTCGAGATCCCGTACACGTCGATGCTCCGCTTCACGCGTGTGCGGTTGGCTCCCGTGTCGGGCAGGTCGAGAAGCTTCAATACGCTGGCCAGGCTTTGGGAAGTATTGACGGCGGAGGTCAGTTCTTCCCGGGGCAGAGTGCGCACTCCGTGTCTGCGGCCGCTGGTGAAATGGGAGGTGTCGATCCCGAGCCGGTCGAGCTTCTTCCTGATGTAGTCGTATGGGCTGTCGCTGGGAGGGAAGCCCATGAACTCGATCACTTCGCGAATGCTGTGCGAATTGGCCGCTGCTCTGGCGAGGAGCTCCCTTGTGTAGGCGCGTGGCTCACGCCTTGGGAGCGGCTCTTCAACGAAGTGAGAGGTGTCGATCCCGTAGTGCTTCAGACGATCCCGGAGGTAGCGGGCCGGGCGGCTGCCCAACGGGGCGCCCAGTTGACGAAGGAGGTCAACGAGGCTGGTGGCGCTCGCTGCTGTTCGCGCCAGCAACTCGCGAGGGTACTTGCCCTGGTTGCTCACGTGGTTGTCCCCCGCTTACGCCCGCGATAAGTGTCTGTGGTTGCATGGCAGTTGGGACAGAGAAGGCGCAGGTTTTCCGGTCGGTTGTCCCACCAATCACCATTGAGGTGGTCGACCTCAAGCCGGAGCGGCATGCCTTGCCACTCCGGGCCGATGCCGCACTCGGCACATTCCTCCCGGATTCCGATGCCAAGCAACTCGCGACGCAGGCGTGAGCCGGTAACCCTGCCGTTCTCGGGCGAGCCCATGACCAGTCGGCTTTCGCGAGAACCCCTTGGGTGGGGATGAGCGGTGCGAAGGAAATGGGATGTGTCGATGCCCAGTGCGGCGATTCTGCGGCCGATGTGGGCTTGGTTGCCTCCCACTGGATTGATGCCAAGTCGGCGCACCACCTCATTGACGCTCTTGGAGCAGGCGACGAGTTCCCGCAGCCGTTCATCGGTGTGACGTAGTTGCGTATTGGCGAAATGTGAGGTGTCGATGTCCGCCTCTGCCATCTTCTGCCGAAGGTAACGCCTGCTGCCTGTCGTCGGCGTGCCTCCGCACCAACGGACCGCTTCGTCGTAGCTGTTTGTCTCGCGTGCCGCCTCTTCGAGCAGGTCTCGTGTGTATCGACGGGTCATCGATCCCCTCCGTATCCGACCGCGCGTTCGTGGTCTCGTACGGAGTAACGGTCCGTTTGTCGGAGAGTCACGTCCTATATCCGACAAGATATGGAATGGTTCATGCCGCTTCAGCTGCGGTTGAAGTGGTGCGGACCATTCCGTTCCGCTCTCCGGCGGAGACCTCACGCGCGGTCCTCCCCGGTCGGAACTTCGGGTCGGGCCGCCATGACCGGGTCCTTTCCTCGGGGGTGCTCCAGGAAGGGCTTCTGCGCGGTCATGGCGGCCTCAAACCGGTGCGGCGGCCGAATGCGACGTCCCTCACATGCGGACGGTTCCCGTGGCATGCGGGTGTTCCTCATCCGCGTTGGGCCGTTCGGGGGGCCTGGGTGACAGCCGGGGCGCCGGGCCCGATGCCGGGGCCGGGACCGGCCGCCGGGGATCGGGTGACGGGGTCAGATGCCGAGGTCCTTGATGATCTTGGCTACGTGGCCGGTGGCCTTGACGTTGTAGAGGGCCCGTTCGACCTTGCCGTCCTCGTCCACGACGATCGTGGAACGGATGACTCCCGTCACCGTTTTGCCGTAGAGCTTCTTCTCCCCGAAGGCGCCGTACGCCGTGAGGATCTCCTTGGAGGGGTCGCCGACCAGGGTGACCTTGAGGTTCTCCTTCTCGCGGAACTTGGCGAGCTTCTCGGGCTTGTCGGGGGAGACGCCGATGACGTCGTATCCGGCGTCGGCGAGCAGCGCCAGGTTGTCGGTGAAGTCGCAGGCCTGCTTGGTGCAGCCAGGGGTCAGGGCAGCCGGGTAGAAGTAGACGATGACCTTGCGGCCCTTGTGGTCGGCGAGCGAGATCTCGTTGCCGTCGGCGTCTGGAAGGGTGAAGGCGGGGGCGGTGTCGCCGGGCTGGAGTCGCTCGCTCATGGTTCTCCTCAGGTGGCGCGTGCGGTGTACGGGACCGAGCGTAATAGGGGTGCCGCCGGGTGCGTGGGCGGTCGAGCTGACAGACTGTCGATGAAGATTGACGGACGAGTATCACGGAGGCGGCGCGGTGTCGGATGCCAGGACCCCTGCGCAGATCGAGGCGGACATCATCAGCAGGCGTGAGCAGCTCGCGGTGGTGCTCGACGAGATCGGGGTGCGGGTGCACCCGAAGACGATCATGGACGATGCGAAGGCCAGGGCCGCCGAGGCGGTCGACCGGACGGCCGGTCGGGCTTTCGTCGCGGTGAACCGGGCGGTGTCGGACGTCAAGGCGCAGTTCGTGGCCGAGGACGGGGCGCCGCGTCTGGAGCGTGTCGTGCCGGTGGCGCTGCTCGCGGTCGGTCTCGTGGGGCTGATCGCGACGTCGAGGAAGCGCCGGAAGAACTGATGCGGCGATCTGTGCACCCCGGAGGCGTGCGGAGCGGTGCCGGGCAGGTAGGTTGCGGGTCGTGAGCGAGAACAACACCGACGACAAGCTGCCCATCCGCATGTTGCACGACCGTGTGCTGGTCCGGTCCGATGCGCCGGAGGGCGAGCGGCGTTCGGGCGGCGGGATCCTGATTCCGGCGACGGCCGCGGTCGGCCGCCGGCTGGCCTGGGCGGTGGTGGTCGCCGTGGGCCAGAACGTGCGGACGGTGGAGCCGGGGGACCGGGTGCTGTTTGATCCCGAGGACCGTGCGGAGGTCGAGGTGCGCGGTGTGGCGTATGTGCTGATGCGTGAGCGGGATCTGCACGCGGTGGCGGCGGACCGGTTCGAGGGGTCGGAGGATTCGACCGGGCTGTATCTGTAGCCCGACATCTGTAGTCCGATCCGCGGCTCGCGTCGTTCACTCCGCGCTGTCCTGGCGCGCGGGGTGTGAGTGCCGTGTGTGGTGCAGGGGTCCGGTGACCGAGGTCACCGGGCCTCTTGCGTGTGCTTTGCTACGGTGGAGCCACCCGACGAGACGCGCCGTACCGGGATTCGCAAAGACGACGCACCTGGTAGTTCGCGTGTTCTGTCTCGTCGGAGGTGTCGTCATGGCGTGGGTTCTGCTGGTGCTCGCCGGTCTCCTGGAAGTGGCCTGGTCGATCGGTATGAAGTACACGGAGGGGTTCACGCGGCTGTGGCCGAGCGTGTTCACCGGGTTCGGGATCGTGGCGAGCATGCTGTTGCTGTCCCATGCGGCGCGGACGCTGCCGATCGGTACGGCCTACGGGGTGTGGGTCGGCATAGGTGCGGCCGGTGCGGCGGTGCTCGGCATGGTGGTCCTGGGGGAGCCGGCGACCGCCGCCCGGATCTTCTTCGTCTGTCTGCTGCTGGTGGCCGTCGTGGGGCTGAAGGCGACGTCCGGTCACTGACGCGGTGCCGTGGTGGTGTGCGGCGGGGGCGTGGACCGGGGGGTGTGCGTGTCCGGGGGTGCGGGAGTGACCCCGGTGCCCGGGCGGGGCGCGTGTTCTGTGGCGCCTCCGGTTCCGGCGCCGCCCCCGCCCCCGCCCCCGTTGCCGTTCCCGGTCGCGTGCCCCGTCCCGGGGACCTGCGTCCCGCCGCCGGTGGGTGCGCCGCTTCCGGGCTTCCGCGGTTTGGCGGCGGGCGGGGCGGGTCCGCGGTGGGCCGGGGGGCCGTAGAGGTTCTCGTACGGTCTTCTGGTGCCGTACCTTCCGTGGTCGTAGGGATCCTCGATCTCCCACTCGGCATAGTCGAGGTCTTCTTCGTCGAAGCCGTTCTGGAGGTGGAGGTCGAAGTTCTTGGCCGCGCCGTTGAGCAGTGCCGCGCCGGTGTACTGCCCCCAGATCCGGGCGGGTGGTCCGCCGCCGCTCATGCGGGAGAGCCCGAGTGCTCCGTAGAGCGATTTCTGCGCACCGGTCTTGGGGTCCTGGCCCATGACGGCGATGACGGTGGCGAGGTCGGGGGTGTAGCCGGCGAACCAGGCGGCCCGGTCCTCCTCGGCGGTGCCGGTCTTGCCCGCGGCGGGGCGGCCGGCGGACTGGGCGGCGGTTCCGGTGCCGTCCTCGACGACGCTCCGTAGCATCCAGGTGGTGGTGTCGGCGGCTTCGCGGGGCACGGCCTGTCCGGTGCTCCGGCCGGGCAGTGCCAGGTCTTCGCCGTCCTTGCTGACCTTGTCGACGAGGATGTGCGCGTGGTGCACGCCGTGGTTGGCGAGGGTGGCGTACGCCTCGGTCATGTCGAGGACGCTGGCGGTGGCGACACCGAGGGCGATGGACGGTGAAGCGGTGAGGTCGGGGGTGTTCTCGGGGATGCCGAGGGCGACCGCGGTCCGGCCGACCTTGGCGGGGTCGACGTCCTGGGCCATCTGGGCGTAGACGGCGTTGACGGACCGGTCGGTGGCGGTGCTCACGGTGATGCGGCCGTAGCTGCGGTCGTCCTCGTTGGCGGGGGCGTAGCCGGTGGAGCCGTTGCGTCCCTGGACCATACGTTTGGTGGTGCCGTCGTAGATGGTGGCGGGGGTGATGCGGCGGCCGCCCTGGGTGGTGGAGTCGTTGGCGACGGCGGAGGCGAAGACGAACGGCTTGAAGGTGGAGCCGACCTGGTAGTCGCGGCGGGTCGCGTTGTTCACGTACTGCTTGGTGTAGTCGAAGCCGCCGTACATGGCGACGACCCGGCCGGTGGCGGGGTCGATGGAGGCGCCGCCGACGCGGACGTGGCGGTCGATGTCGCGTTGGGTGCTGGTCTGCGAGGTGACGTTGTCGTCGACGGCCTTGACGAGGGCGTTCTGCTTCTCCTTCTCCAGGGTGGTGGTGATCCGGTAGCCCCCGGTGGCCAGGGTGTTCTCGTCGATGACGCCGTGGGCGGTGAGGTAGTCGTCGATGGCCTGGACGATGTAGCCGCGCTGTCCGGAGAGTCCGGTGGGCGGCCTGACCTTGCCCGGTACGGGGAATTTCATGGCGGCCCGTTCGGCGGGGCTGATCCACTTCTCCTTGACCATGCCGTCGAGGACGTAGCGCCAGCGGGCGAGGACCGCGGTCCTGTTCTCGGGGTGGACGACGACGTCGTACGCACTGGGGGCGTTGAGGAGGGATGCGAGGTAGGCGCCCTCGGCGGTGGTGATCTGCTCGACGTCCTTGCCGTAGTAGGCCAGGGCGGCGGCCTGGATGCCGTAGGCGTTGCGGCCGAAGTAGCTGGTGTTGAGGTAGCCCTCGAGGATCTGGCTCTTGGGCTGTTCGCGGTTGAGCTTGACCGCGATGAAGAGTTCCTTGACCTTGCGCGGGACGGTCCGTTCCTGGCCCAGGTAGTAGTTCTTGACGTACTGCTGGGTGATGGTCGATCCGCCCTGGGTGCCCTTGCCGGTGAGGGTGTTCCAGGCCGCGCGGGTCATGGCCTTGAGGTCGATGGCCCGTTCGGAGTAGAAGTCGCGGTCCTCCGCGGCGAGGACGGCGCGCTGGACGGTGAGCGGGACCTGGGAGAGTCTGACGTTCTCCCGGTTGACCTTGCCGGAGCGGGCGATGACGCTGCCGTCCCGGTAGAGGTAGACGTTGGACTGCGCGGTGGCGTTGGCGTTGGCGGCCGGGATGTCGACGAGTTCGTATCCGGCGATGAGGCCGCCGAGCAGGAGCAGGGCCACCAGGAGCAGGGCGCCGACGGCGGTGCGCAGGGCGCCGGCGATCCGGCGTCGGCCGGTCCGCCCGGGGTGTTCGTCCTCCTGCGCCTCGTCGCTCTCCCTCGGCTCGTCGGTGCCGCTGCCGTCGTCGTGCTGTCCGGGGTCGGCGCTGCCGGTGGTGTCGGTGTTGTTGTTCCTGCCGGCAGTGCCTGTGCCACCAGCGGCACCTTTGGTCCCTGCGGTGCCGACGGCATCGGTGATGCGAGCGGTGTCAGCGGTGCCAGTGGTGTCGGTGACTCCGGCGGTGCCGGTGCTGCTGTCGGCGCGGGCGGACGGGGCCCCGGAGGGCTGGTTGCCGGGTTCGTGTCTTCCGCCCGGCTGCTGTGGCTCGTCGCTCATGTCGGTGCAGACTCCTCGGCCGCGGTCACTTCCCCCATAGTGCACATTTCTGGCCAATACGCACCGGATCGACCACCGAAAAGCGCTCGCGGTGACCGCCCACTCGGGGCTAATGTCATGCGCTTTGGTGCCTGACGGGGGCTCGGCACCCGGGTGACGGGAGCGATGAGGTGCGGTTGTACGCGGTGGTGGCGGCGGGTGGCTTCCGGCGCTACGCCACATATCGGACCGCCACGGCAGCGGGAGTGTTCACCAACACCGTCTTCGGTTTCATCATGACGTACACCTACGTGGCCCTGTGGGACGAGCGCCCGCGGCTCGGCGGCTACGACATGCCCCAGGCGCTCACCTACGTATGGCTGGGGCAGGCACTGCTCATGACCTGCGCCATGATGGGCGGCGGCTTCGAGGAGGAACTGATCGAGCGCATCCGGACGGGTGATGTGGCGGTCGATCTCTACCGTCCGGCGGACCTCCAACTGTGGTGGCTCGCGGGTGACTTGGGGCGCGCGGCCTTCCATCTGCTGGGCCGCGGTGTGGCGCCGATGCTGTTGGGTTCGCTCGCCTTCGAACTCGCTCTGCCGACCTCGCCGGTGGTCTGGTCGGCCTTTCTCGTCTCGGTGGCGCTCGGCGTCGTCGTCAGTTTCGCGATCCGCTATCTGGTGGCGCTCTCCGCGTTCTGGCTGCTGGACGGGGCGGGGGTGTCGCAGATGACGTCCCTGGCCGGGCTGTTCTTCTCCGGGATGCTGCTGCCGCTGACGCTGTTTCCCGGGGCGCTGGGCGAGGTGGCTCGGGTGTTGCCGTGGTCGTCGCTGCTCCAGGTGCCGGCCGATGTGCTCCTCGGCAAGCGCACGGGGTGGGGGCTGGTGGAGGCGTACGCGTTCCAGGGCGGCTGGGCGCTGGCGCTGCTGCTGGCGGGACGGCTGCTGCAGTCGGTGGCGACGCGGAGGGTGGTGGTCCAGGGTGGCTGAGGCGGCAGGGAGGGCCGGGGCGGACCGGCCCGCGGTGGTGTTCGTCGAGCGGTCGCTGTTCGTCGAGGGGGTCCGGGCGTACGGGCTGATCGCGACGATGTGGCTGCGCTCGACCATGGCGTACCGGGCCTCGTTCGCGATGACGGCGTTCGGGAACTTCGCTGTGACGGCCTTCGACTTCGTCGCGATCATGCTGATGTTCTCGCACGTCGACGCGCTGGGCGGTTACTCGCTGCCGGAGATCGCCCTGCTGTACGGGGCCTCGGGCACCGCCTTCGGTCTCGCCGACCTGGTCATGGGCTCGATGGACCGGTTGGGGCGGCGGGTGCGCGACGGCACGCTGGATACGTTGCTGGTGCGGCCGGTGCCGGTGCTGGCCCAGGTCGCGGCGGACCGGTTCGCGCTGCGCAGGCTGGGGCGCATCACGCAGGGCGTGCTGGTCCTCGGGTACGCGCTGGTGGTGCTGGACATCGGGTGGACACCGCTGAAGGTGGCGGTGGTCCCGCTGATGCTGCTGAGCGGTGCGGCGATCTTCGCGGCGGTGTTCGTGGCCGGGGCGGCGTTCCAGTTCGTCGCGCAGGACGCCTCCGAGGTGCAGAACTCCTTCACGTACGGCGGGAACACACTGCTCCAGTACCCGCCGTCGATCTTCGCGAAGGATCTGGTGCGCGGGGTGACGTTCGTGGTGCCGCTGGCGTTCGTGAACTGGCTGCCCGCGCTGTACGTGCTGGGCCGGGAGTACCCGCTGGGGCTGCCGGAGTGGGTGGCGTTCCTGCCTCCGGCGGTGGCCGCCCTGTGCTGGGTGGGCGCGGGCCTGGCCTGGCGCAAGGGCCTGCGCGCGTACCGCAGCACGGGCAGTTGACCGGGATGCGCGGCGGGGACGGCACGAGGGGCGAGGCGCGAGGGGACGAGGGGCGGAGGGGGCAGGAGACGTAGGCCGAGAGGTGTGAGGCAGGAGCAGTACGGGGCGGGCACGGACGCGGACACGGGTACGGACGCGGGCGCAGCCGCAAGGGCCGGGACACGGACAGGAACAGGGGCATCGGAGATGGACGCAGAGGCGGAGGCGGAGGCGGAGGCCCGGGCCGGGATGGCGGCGGGGGAGGGCGCCCGTGCGGGGGAAAGGGGCCGTCCCGGTGGCTCTGTCGGCGCCGGGGCCGGTGGAGGAGCCGGCGCGAAGGCCGGTGGAGGAGTGGGTGCGAAGGCCACCGCCGAGGTCGCTGGAAAATCCGGCGCCGAGAGCGGTGGAGAGGCCGACTTCATCGTGCTCGACAACGTCGAGAAGGTCTTCGACGTGCGCCGCAGGACCGGTTTCCTGCGGCGTGAGCGCCGTCAGGTGCGGGCGGTCGATTCGATCAGCTTCCGTGTCCCGCGCGGCGAGATGGTCGGGTACATCGGCCCGAACGGCGCCGGCAAGTCGACCACGATCAAGATGCTGACCGGCATCCTCACCCCGAGCGGCGGCCGGCTGCGGGTGGCGGGCATCGACCCGTCCAGGGAGCGCACGAGGCTGGCGCACCGGATCGGTGTGGTGTTCGGCCAGCGCACCACGCTGTGGTGGGACCTGCCGCTGCGCGATTCGTACCGGCTGATGCACCGGATGTACCGGATCCCGGACGCCCGCTACCGCGAGAACCTGGACCGGTGCGTCGAACTCCTCGATCTGGGCGAGCTGTTGGACGTTCCTGTACGGCAGCTGTCATTGGGGCAGCGGATGCGTGGCGACATCGCGGCGGCTCTGCTGCACGATCCCGAGGTGCTGTACCTGGACGAGCCGACGATCGGCCTCGACGTCGTCTCCAAGTCCAAGGTGCGTGGCTTTCTGCGGGACCTGAACGCGGAGCGCGGTACGACGGTGCTGCTGACCACGCACGATCTGACCGACATCGAGCAGCTCTGCAAGCGTGTGATGGTGATCGACCACGGTCGGCTGATGTATGACGGCGCACTGGCCGGGCTGCACGCGGTGGGGCAGAGCGAGCGGATGCTGGTGGTCGACCTGGAGCGTGAACTCCCGCCCATCCGGCTGGAGTCGGCGCCCTTCGTGCGTACGGTGAAGGTGGAGGGGCCGCGTCAGTGGCTGTCCTTCCCGGCCTCGGAGTCGGCCGCGCCACTGGTCGCCCGGATCGCCGCGGATCATCCGCTGGTCGATCTCTCGGTGCGGGAGCCCGACATCGAGGCGGTGATCGCGAAGATGTACGCGTCGGCCGACGGCGTGCGGACGCATGTGGATCGGTGACGGAACCACGTGGGGTTCAATAGGCTGCGCGGTATGACGAGTGAGCTTCCTGAAATGCGTGCCTCCGACGCCGAGCGTGAGCGCATCGCCGAGACCCTGCGCGAGGCGGTGGCCGAGGGTCGGCTGGAGATGGAGGAGTTCGAGCAGCGGCTCGACGCGACCTACAAGGCGCGTACGCATGGGGAGTTGGAGCCGCTCGTCCGGGATCTGCCGGCCCCCGGCACCCATGTGCGCCCGGTGGGTCAGGCCCCTGCGGCGACCGGTTCGGAGCTGCGTTGGGTGGACCGGATCGGCAAGCCGGCCACGTCGAGCGGCGGGTTCGCCCTCTGGGGCGGGTTCGGCCGCCGGGGCAACTGGACGGTGGGCCGGAAGTTCACCGGCTTCGCGATGTGGGGCGGCGGTGACATCGATCTGCGTGAGGCGAACTTCGAGGACCGCGAGGTGGTCATCCGCTGTTTCACGATCATGGGCGGCATCCATGTGACGGTTCCGCCGGAGCTGAACGTCGAGGTCAGAGGCATCGGCATCATGGGCGGCTTCGGGGAGAGCTCGAAGGACGAAGGCGTCCCGTCGCCGGACGCGCCTCGCGTGCGGATCACCGGGTTCGCGCTGATGGGCGGTGTCGGAGTGGAACGCAAGAGGAGCAAGGCGGAGAGACAGCGGCTCAAGGAGGCGGAGCGGGAGCGGGAGCTGGGGCGCGGGCGCGGACGGCTGGAGAAGGGCGAGGGGCGGGACGGCTGAGGGACGTCCCGTGATCCCCAGGCGCGCGGCGTCGGATGGGGCGCCTCGCCGCGTTGTCGGAACCCCCACGTGCATCCCGTGCGCGGACGCCCGTCCGCCTTGCGATGCGTCCCATCCCACGCCGCGCGCCGATCCGCCACGGATTACGGGACGACCCTCGGGAGTTGTCCGGCCGGGCATGTGACTACTCCCTGCCCGAGTCACCCGCCGCTACCAGGCGGGGCGCGGATCCTGTGGCTCCGTGAACAGGTCTTCGCGTTCGGCTTCGGGGCCGTTCGCCAGCCAGAGATACCCCGGGCTCGGCGGGTACTCGTCGGTCGGCGGGGCCGCGCCGTGGTAGCGCCGGGTGCCCGGCAGGGGCACCTCGGCCAGTGCGCCGTCCCGCATCATCCACAGTCCGAAGACATCGTCCTCCTCGTCGTGGATCAGCACTTGCACCATGCGGGGATCGGGCCAGGGAAGCGACTCCAGATGCCTCAGCAGGCCTGTACGCGGCCTCATGCGGTCGAACTCGATGACCCACCCACCTGCGAACAGGTCCAGCGATCGGAACGTGCCTCGCCAACTGCGTGAGTCATCGGGCCGGGTCAGCGGTTCCATGACCTCGTCGGCGTACAGCGCCAGCACGATGACCTGTGCGATTCTGCTCATGCCGGAGTATGACGGCGCTCGGGTCGGGAACGGCAATCGATGTGCGGGCCCGTACTTGTCCCGTCCCGGCCGTTCCGTTGCGGCTGTTCCGCGCCGACCAATCCGTTCAGTCCCACTGCCAGAGCCGGTCCGGGACCGATTCGTGGTGTTCCAGGTCAGCGATCGGCTGCGGGTGCGTACCACTGGTATCCGGGCCGGAACCCGGCAGGGAGCCGAAACTCGGCGGGCGACCGGTGAGCGACGGGGCACCGGGGAACAGCAGCGGACCGGCGGACGCCGCCCCGGCGGCGAGTGCGGCGGTGGCCGCCACGAGGGCGATGAGCGGGGCGCGTCCCCGGAGCCTGGGCATGGACGGTGTTTTCTCCTCGTACGTGTCGGGCTGGTCCCATGATGAAGCAGGCGTCGGGAACTCCACGTGCGGCGTGGGAGTAGGACAGACAGGCACAATGCGTACGGACACCGGGGGGTGATGCGTATGCGGACGGGTGGAGCGATGGAACGGACCGACGGAACCGGCGGGGCGGACGGGACGGGAGGGGCCGGCGGCCCCGGGGAACGGGGCGCGGGGCGTCCGGGGCGTGCCCCGGAGCGGGTGACGGGCGCCGCCCGTCCCGGACCGGGCGGCCGACCGGCCCCGCTCGCCTCGTTCGCGTACACCGCGGCCGACGAGGAGAAGCGGCGCGGTGTGCGCCGGATGAAGGCCACGGCCACGGGCCTCCTGCTGCTGGTCGCGCTGGTGTACGTGCTCGCCACCTGGGCGGAGCGCGCGGGGGTGAGCGGCTGGCCGGGCTATGTCGCCGCGGCCGCCGAGGCGGGGATGGTGGGCGCGCTGGCCGACTGGTTCGCCGTGACGGCGTTGTTCAAGCGTCCGATGGGCCTGCCGATCCCGCACACCGCGATCATTCCCACCAAGAAGGACCAGCTCGGGCAGTCCCTGGGGTCCTTCGTCGGCGAGAACTTCCTCTCCGGCGACGTGGTGCGCAGCCGTATACACGCTCTCGGTATCGGCGGCCGGCTCGGCTCCTGGCTGGCCGAGCCCGCCCACGCCGACCGGGTCACCGCCGAGCTGGCGACCGCGCTTCGCGGTGCGCTGACGGTGCTGCGCGACTCCGATGTGCAGGCCGTGGTGGGCGAGGCGATCACCCGGCGGGCGAACGCGGCGGAGATCGCGCCCGGGCTCGGCAAGATGCTGGAGAAGGTCGTCGCCGACGGCGGTCATCGCCGAGTGGTGGACCTGATCTGTGTACGGGCCCACGACTGGCTGGTGCTGCACGGCGACTCGGTGATGGAGGCGGTGCAGGGCGGGGCGCCGGGCTGGACCCCGCGTTTCGTCGACAAGCGGGTGGGGGAGCGCGTCTACAAGGAGCTGCTGCGTTTCGTCACGGAGATGCGGGACATGCCGGGGCATCCGGCGCGCGCCTCGATCGACACCTTCCTCACCGACTTCGCGGCCGACCTCCGGACGGACTCGGAAACCCGGGCGCGGGTGGAGCGGCTGAAGTCGGAGATCCTGGGGCGCAGCGAGGTGCAGGAGGTCATCGCGTCGGCCTGGGCGTCGGTCCGCGCGATGATCATCACTGCGGCGGACGACGAGCAGAGCGAACTGCGGCTGCGGGCGCGGGCCTCGCTGCTGACGTTCGGCGCGCGGCTGGCGACGGACGGGCGGATGCAGGCCAAGCTGGAGGGCTGGCTGGAGGACGCGGCGGTCTATGTGGTGACGACGTACCGCGCGGAGATCACCTCACTGATCAGTGACACGGTCGCGAGCTGGGACGCGGAGCAGACGTCGAAGAAGATCGAGGCGCACATCGGCCGTGACCTGCAGTTCATCCGCATCAACGGCACGGTGGTGGGTGCGCTGGCGGGGCTGCTGATCCATACGGTGACGCGGGTGCTGGGGGCATAGCCCGGCGGCGTCCCGGGCTGCGGTCGGTGGTCGGCGACGGCGGATCACGACGGGGCGCGGGATGCGGTCCCGGGGGTGTACGACGGGCGGGCCGGGTGCGCCGGTCGGCCCCAGGCGGGCCGGGGCGGGGCTGCTGAAGCGGCCCGGCGATGCCTGCCCCCTGGGGTGTACCGCTTCGGCGGCCCGGGGCGTACCGATCGGGCGGCCGGGCCGTACCGCTTGATTCCGGCGGACCCGTACCGCCCGCGGACCGCCCGGGCCGCGTCGCTTCCGGGCGGTTTCAGCCGGAGCAGCGGCAGCGAGTGACCGCCCACGACGCCGCGGCCATGCCGCCCGCCACCGCGAAGACGGACGGCCAGGCGCCGATCTTCTTGGCCAGCGGGTGCGAGCCGGCGAACGCGGCGACGTAGGCGGCGGTCAGTCCGGCGGCCGCGCGCGGCCCGGCCTGCCGGTTCCACTCGTACGCGGCGACGCTGCCCGCGGCGGCGAGCGCGGCCCCGCCCAGCGGACGCTTCTTGGTCCACCGTGCGACCGCGTACCCGCCGATCAGCCCGCTCGCCGCCACCGCCGCTGCCGGAACCTTCGCCATCGCAGCCACCTTCGCCTTCTCATCCGTGTCGTCCGGGCCGTCGGCCCGGGACTTCGAGGCTAACGCGGTCCGAGGAGATCCGGTCGCCGAGGGGGTGCACAGGCGTTTACCCTGAGGGTGAACAAGTGTGCACCTCGTCATCCTCGCGCTGGGCTCCGCCCGAAGCCATGCCGCCGCCGACGCACCGTACGGAGAACCATGCCCGCGGACATACCCGCCCCGACCCCGCCCGCCGTCGCCGCCCCGCATCCCCGGTTCGCCGTCGGCGTGCTGGCCTTCTGCGGTGTCGTGGTCGCGGTCATGCAGACGATCGTCGTACCGCTGCTGCCGCACATCCCCGAGCTCACCGGCGCCACGCCGGCCGCCGCGAGCTGGCTGGTCACCGTCACGCTGCTGACCGGTGCCGTCTTCACCCCCGTCCTGGGCCGGGTCGGCGACATGTACGGCAAGCGGCGGGTGCTCGTCGCCTCTCTCATGGTCCTGGTGCTGGGTTCGGTGCTGTGCGCGGTCAGTTCCCACATCGGCGTACTGATCGCCGGCCGCGCGCTGCAGGGTGCGGCGCTCGCCGTCGCCCCGCTGGGCATCAGCATCCTGCGCGACGAACTCCCGCCCGAGCGGGTGCTGTCCGCGGTGGCGCTGATGAGTTCGACGCTCGGCATCGGCGCGGCGGTCGGGCTGCCGGTCGCCGCGCTGGTCGTCGAGAACTTCGACTGGCACACGATGTTCTGGGTCTCGGGGGCCATCGGCGTCATCGACATCCTGCTGGTGCTCCGTTACGTGCCGGAGTCCCCGCTCCGCACCCGCGGCCGGTTCGACGCCATCGGCGGCCTGGGCCTGTCCGCCGCCCTGGTCTGTCTGCTGCTCGCCGTCACCCAGGGCGCCGACTGGGGCTGGACCTCGGCCCGGACCGTCGGTCTGCTGACGGCCGCCGTCGTGGTGGCCCTGGCGTGGGGCCGGTACGAGCTGCGCGTCCCGACACCGATGGTCGACCTGCGGGTGTCCGCCCGTCCGGCCGTTCTGTTCACCAACGTCGCGGCCCTGTTGATCGGCTTCGCCTTCTACGCGAACTCCCTGGTCACCGCCCAGATGGTGCAGGAGCCGAAGGAGACGGGCTACGGGCTCGGCGCCTCGCTCGTCGTCAGCGGGCTCTGCCTGCTGCCGGGCGGCGTGATGATGGTGGCGCTCTCGCCGGTCTCGGCCCGGATCTCCAGGAAGTACGGACCGAAGGTCAGCCTGGCCCTGGCGGGCGGGGTGATCGCGGCCGGTTACGTGGTGCGGTACTTCACCAGCCACAGCCTCTGGCTGATCATCGCCGGGGCGACGGTCGTCGCCTCGGGCACGGCCCTCGCGTACTCGGCACTGCCCGCGCTGGTCATGCGTGGTGTCCCGGTGAGCGAGACGGGCGCGGCCAATGGACTCAACACCCTGATGCGGTCGATCGGGCAGGCATGCTGCAGCGCGACGGTGGCCGCGGTCCTCTCCGGTCTCACGTTCCGGGTGGGCGGCCGGGCGGCCCCGACGCTCCACGCGTACCAGCTCGTCTTCCTCATCGCGGCGGGGGCGGCGCTCGCGGCACTGCTGGTCACCCTGTGCCTGCCGGGCGGCCGTGCACCCGCGGCGGGTACGGTCGAGGAGAGCGGCGACACCCCGGCGGCCCGTACGGAGGGCATGCGGTCGGCGCCGGTCCACGAGGCCCGTGAGGTCCGTGAGGTCCGTGAGGCCGAGGAGATCCAGGAGAACGCATGACCAGCGGCCAGGCCACCGCACCGTCCCAGGCCCCCGGCCCGGGACCGGGGCAGGGGCCTTGCACGGAGCCGGAATCGGCTCCGGCTCCGGGGCCGGAGTCGGGGTTGGAATCGGAGCCGGTCGTGGGCGCGGCCGATCCGGGCACGACGCCCGCCGATCCGGGTGCGGCTCCCACGGGCCCTGGTACGTCCTCCGCCGACCCGGACACGGCTCTCAGGGCCTCCGGTTCGTCCTCCACCGATCCGGGCACGGCTCTTAATGCCTCCGGCACGTCCTCCGTCGATCCGGGCACCGGACGGGACGCGATCCTGCGTGCCGCCCGCCGGGCGTTCACCCAACGCCCGTACGCCGATGTCACCATCAGGGGGATCGCCGCCGACGCCGGGGTGAGTCCGTCCCTGGTCGTGAAGCACTTCGGCCGCAAGGAAGAACTCTTCAACACCGTCGCCGACTTCGGCCCCGCGGCGGCGGAACTCCTCGCCGCGCCGCTCGGCACGCTGGGCCGCCACATGGTGCTGACGCTGGTGAGTTGCCGCCGGGAGAGGCAGTCCGACCCCCTGCTGCGCGTCGTCTTCTCGCTCGGCAACCGCGACGAACGCTCCTTGCTCCGCGACCGTTTCCACGAACAGGTCACCGACGCACTGACCGCCCGTCTCCACGGCCCCGAGGCCGCGCTGCGCGCCGAACTGATCGCCGGCCACCTCCTCGGCCTCGGCGCCACCCTCAGCCTCCACCGCGAGGGCGCGGGCGCCCGTGCCACGTCCGAGCACATCGCGGACCTGTACGCGCCCGCGCTCCAGGCGCTCATCACGGGACGAGCGGCCGACGGCACGGGCCCGGGACGGTAGGGTCCCCGGACAACCGGATGAGGGGGCCTCATGTTCATCCGTACGCGTGCTCGTGGCCGTGCCGCCACGGTGGCCGTCACCGCCGTGCTGCTCGGGGCATTCCTGACCGGCTGCGCCGGGACGCGGACTTCGCGGGAGCCGAGGGACGACGTCGCCGCCGCGTCACCGTCCGCGAGCGCCGCGGTGGCGGGAGGCACGGCCGACGACGCCGAACCGTCGAACGACGCCGTGGGCGGGGCGGGTCCGGGGTCCGCCGACGCGGCCGGGGCCGCAGGGAACAGGCCGGAGGCGGTACGCGACGCCTTCGCGGGCCTCCAGGCCACGCTGAACGACACCTGCACGCCCGGATCGTCGGGCTGTGCCCACTTCCTGGGCCGCGCCAACGACGAACTCGCGCGCTTGGACAGGGCGATGAAGGCGGACTCGAAGGGCCCAGGCCACTTCAAGGAACCACTGGCGTGGATCGATGCCCTGCGCGGCACGCTGAAGGGCGACGCCTCCACGGAGAACCTGGAGAAGCACCGCTCCGAACTGCTCGGCACCCGCGGCCGCATCAACACCTGGATGCAGGGCCACCCGGAGGACTACCGCTGACACCACCCCGGCATCCGTCGGCGGCGCCCGGCCCGGCCCCGGCCCTTACCCGGCCCCGAGGAGTCGGCTCCAACTACCCGCGCGCGAGGCTCACTGCGCAGCCCACGGCGATGTCGCACACCGGTAGCAGCAACATCTTGACCAGGGTGTCCGTGGTGTGCAGGAAGCGGCCGAGCAGTGCGAACAACCAGCCACGACCACGACGACCACGGACCATGGACTCACGGCTGCTGCGGGGCGTCCAGGGCTTTCCACCGTGCCACGTACTGCCACAACGTCACACACCGCGCTCGCCCTCGGCACGGATCCGGAGAACGGCGTGACGAGGGCGAGCGCGGTGCAGGGTTCTCCCGGGGCTTCCGGGCTTCCGGGCTTCCGGGCTTCCGGGCTTTTGAGGTTCCCGGATTTCCGAAGGCGCGGGAGAAGAACCGGTTGGTGGACCAGCCGACTGCTCAGTTGGCGGGAGCCTGGTAGAGACCCCGGCCGGCGCGGTGGGCGCGAGAGGTGGCGACGAGCCGGTCGAGGGTGCTGCGCACGGTGTTGATGCTGCCGGGGGTGAGTTCACGCCCCAGGGCCTTCGTGACCTCGCGAGCGCGGACGGGGGTGTCGCCGAACGCGGCCAGCACCTTGATGGCCATCTCGGTGAGGCTGCCGTTGTCGTCGGCGGCCGGCGCGGGAGCCGCGGTCTTCTTCGACACCTTGGCCCTCGTCGGCTTGGCGTCCTTGGTGTCCTTCGCCGCCTTGGCGGCAACGGAGCCCTTGGCGGAGGCAGAACCCTTGGCGGAGGCGGAAACCTTGGCGGAAGCCGTCGCCTTGCTCGCTCCGACCGTCTTGGCCGCGGAGGCCGACTTGGCGGCCTTGGAACCCGCGGCCCTGGAACCGGTGGCCTTCTCGGCCGTCTGCGCGCGCTCGTTCTTCGGCTTGGCCGCCGCCTGCTTGCGACCCTTGGCCGCGGCCGCCTTACGGGCGGTGCGTCGCGCGGGTGCGGCAGCCGGAGCCGCCTCCTGCTCCGGCTCGGCTTCCGTACGCTCCTCCTCCGGAACCTCCGCCTGCGCCTGCGACTCCTGCGACTCCTGCGAGTCCTGAGGATCCTGCGGGGCCTGTGCAGGGGCGACGGCGTCGACGGACTCCTGCGCCTGCTGCGGAATCAGCGGAGCGGCAGCACTCGCCGGTGCCTCGTCGGCCCCGTCGGTCGCACCGACCTCGGCGACGTTCGCGGCTTCGGCATCCTTCTGCTCCGAGGCGGTCGTGGCCTCGATCGCCCGCGGCGCCGCGTCCGAAGACGGGAGGGCGGTGGAGGACAGCGCGCGCAGCGCCGTCAGTGCGGTGCGCACCGACTCCAGCCGCTCGGTGACGGCGGCGAGTTCGTTCTGCAGGTTCTGCTGGTGCTGCTCCAGACGGGGAAGTTCCGCCTGCAACAGGGAAGTTGTGGCATCGATGGTGCCAAGTGTGCTGGTCTCGGGGGTCATGTTGTCGCCCTTCTCTCCCGGCCGACTGTTGGTGACTGATGTGGTGCAGCGTAAGGGGCGTTGTGTTGTGGCCGGAAATCGACGTTCGGTACAAACTGTCGGGCGCCCACCGCCGCGTTGACGGCCAGTCTCCTGAATTCCACCGCCGTGCGCCCAGGAGCCGGCCAGGAGCCACTCGTTCGGCCGCATGGCGACCCCCGAGGCAGCGACATACGGGGGCCCTGGCACACGTGTCGTCACGCGAAGAGGTACGGGCCCGGAGCGAGGGCTTGGTGCCTCGCTCCGGGCCCGTACCGGGCGGGCACTCCCCGCCCCGGTGCCTGCTGCCAACCCGTACCACGTGCGTGTACCGCTCGTGCGTACCGCTGTCGGGTACGCCCGCGGTCAGTCGCCTCCCGTTCCGCCGCCGTCCGCACCGTCTCCGTCTCCGTCTCCGTCTCCGTCCGCACGGTTGCCGCGCGCGGCGGCCTCGACCATGTGCGTCGTGGTGCTGGCACCGTCCAACGCCTCGCGGATGATGTCGGCGTGCCCGCAGTGGTGCGCGATCTCCCGGAAGACGTGCAGCAGCACATGCCGAACGGTCCAGGTGATCGGCTCCGGCGCCCACGGATACGACGGGAGCGTCAGGACCCGGTCGAGATCGGGCTCCTGCCGCAGGGTGCGATCGAACTCCGCTGCCGTCGCGTGGAAGGCGTCGAGCAGCCCGGCCAGGGTCTCGTTCCCGGTCATGCGATTGCGGTCGGGATCCAGCGCGTCCTGGCCGACCTCCGCGGGCGCCGTGCCGTCGATCACCGCGAGCCAGGTGCGCTGCATGTCGACGAGGTGCTTGACCAGACCGCCGAGCGTCAACTCGCTGACGGTGGTGGCGAGAGCGGCCTGTTCCTCCGTGATGCCCGTGAGCGTGTAGAGGAAGTTGCCGCGTTGATCCGCCACGATGGCCAGAAGGTCCTCCCGCTCCCCGTCGCGTACGTCCTCGCCACCCGTTGTCGTTCCCATGAGACATCGCCTTTCGGTCGGCTCCTGGCCGCCCACCCTAGGAGGTCTCGCGGGAGGCCGTGCGCACCTCTCCGAGCACCGGCCCGGCAGGGTCGGGCAGCGCGGGGGCACGCCGCGTACCGATCCGGTCCATGCTCAGCCGCAGCCCCATGACCAGCACGGCGGCGACCGCGAACGCGGCCCCGGCCCAGGTGAGCCGACGGGTTCCGTAGCCGCTCATGACCCATCCGCCGACGGCGGTGCCGACGGTGATGCCCAGGTTCGAGAACGAGATGAAGAGGCTGTTGCCGAACTCCGGGGCGTCGGTGGCGTCGCGCCCCAGCCAGCTCTGGCTCACCACGAGCCCGCCCGAATGCACCGCGCCCCAGACGAGCACGGCCACCACCATCGGCGCGAACGATGGACCGACCGCGTACAGAAGCACGTACACGACCAGACACAACACCGGATAGGCGACCGCGGTGCCTATGAGACTGCGCCGCAACAAGGCACCGAACGCGAAGTTCCCGGCGATCATCACGATGCCGAACGTCATCAGCATGGCGCTGACCCACGTGCCGTCCATGTGCGTGACCTGTCCCAGGTACTCGGCGAAGTATCCGTAGACCGAGAACATCGCCGCGAAGACGAGAACGACCGACACGATCGTCAGCCACGTACGCGATCGCCTGAGGATGCCCAACTGGGCCCCGTACGACATCCGGCGGCCGACGGGCATGGCCGGGACGAACCGCAGGATGCCGAGGAAGGCGGCCAGATTGACGAGCGCAGCGAACCAGAACGCCGACGCCAGGGACACATGCTCGGCGAGATACGAACTCAGCGGCACCCCGAAGGCGAATCCGACGGTAACCCCGCCGAAGACGGTCGTCGTGGCCCGGGTCGCGTCCTCGGCGGGCACCATCCGCGCGGCGGTGGCCAGCGCGACGGCGAAGAACACCGGGTGGAAGAGGGCGGGGACGATACGGAAGGCCAGCATCACCTCGTACTGCGAGGTGACCGCGTAGACGGCGTTCGACACGGCGAACACCGCGATCGCCGCGGCCAGCACCTTCTTGCGGTCGACACCGGAGGCCAGCAGCGTCGTGAACGGCCCGGACACCGCGATGACCAGGGCGAACACCCCCACCAGCCATCCCGCCGCGGACGGCGCGACGCCGAGCTCGGCCGAGACCTGGGGGAGCACGCCGACCATGCCCATCTCGGTGGTGATGATCCCGAACACGCCCAGGGCGAGCACCAGGACGGTGAGGGAGGTCCTCTCCATCGCAACCCTTCATCAAATCTAGAAATGTGAATATGTTCGACCGTGCGGCGGCCGTGGCCAGGAGCGAGGGGGCGGGAGCGAGGGGCGTGGGGCCCTACAGGGTGTCCCGGACGTGTGCGGCGAACTCCGCGATCGCGGCCTCGTCGCGCCGGTAGTACGTCCACTTGCCGATGCGCTCCGAGGCGAGCAGCCCCGCGTCCTTGAGCGTCTGCAGATAGCCGGACACGACGGACTGCGCCAGTCCGGAGCGCTTCTGGATGTCACCCACGCACACTCCGATGTGGAAGCCGAGCCCCTGTTGCCGGTAGGAGCCCTCGTCGAAGTACTTCTCCGGCTCCTTCAGCCACCGCATGAACTGCAGTCGCGCGGGGTTGGCGAGCGCCTTGTGCACGGCCAGGGGGTCCATCGCGTTCGCCTCTCCATGTGGCAGATGGTACGCATCTAACTTTCCCGATATGTAGGGGCGAGTCAAGTCGTCGATATCGGCCAGAGGCTGGCCTGAATCGTTATGGGGAACTTATGGGGTGAGTTTCACTCTGCGTGACAGATGTGGTCGGAAGGTCTTTGACGGGTGTGTGTTGCCGAAGGAAGGTGACGCAGTCCCCCCACGGTAGCCATCTCTCAACCGTTGGATTTCTCATGCGCACAGTTGCTTCCGCATGCACGCTTACGGCCGCCGCCACGGCAGCCCTGCTGCTTGCCCCTACGGCGTACGCCACCGCTCCCGGCGACAACGGCACCGTGAAGATCCACGATGCTGCGACGGGTGAGGAGCTCCGCAAGAACGAGCCTCACGCGTGCGCCTTCTACCTCGACGCCTTCGGTTTCGACGCCGGCCAGGACATCGGCTGGCGCATCGAAGCCTGGCCCTCCACCGCCAAGGTCAAGGGTGAGATCGTGAAGTCCGGTTCTCTGGCGCTCGACGCCAAGGGCCACGGCCGTTCGCCGGACCAGTCCCTGCCCGACGGCCACTACAAGCTGTTCTGGAACTTCGACGGCGAGCACGGCAAGGCCAAGCACAAGGTCTTCTGGGTCGATTGCGAGGACGAGGGGAACCCCGGGGGCGGCGGGTCCGCCACCCCGCCCTCCCCGTCGGCGACCCCCGGCGAGCCGAGCCCCGAGGGCCCGTCCGAGCCGACGAGCCCGTCCGAGCCGGCCGGCCCGTCCACGCCCGCCCCGTCCGGCTCGACGCAGCCGACCGCGTCGCCCGCCACGTCCGCCCCTGAGGGCTCGGCCGAGAAGCCCTCGTCCTCCCCGTCCGCCGGGGCCGAAGGCGACCTCGCCGAGACCGGCACCGGCGCGCCGGTCGGCCTGCTCTCCGCAGCGGCTGCCGCGCTCGTCGCAGCCGGCGGTTTCCTGATGATCCGCCGCCGCAAGGCCCAGCAGCACTGACGCACCCGCGTGGCCCCGCGCCACGTGGCCGCTGAGCCTGTCTCTCACCCTCTGCCCGTGGTCAGCTCCATGTCTGACCACGGGCTTTGGGTCTTCCACGGGTACGGCATCGGTCTCTGCACCTTGGAGTGATGGGTGCCTTCAACTGCTCGAGAAGGTGGGCTGACCCGTGTCCTTGGGACCACGGGCCATACGGACCTGGTGACGCGGGAGCGTCCGGTCGGCCGGTGCGCGTGATCAGTAGCGGCTGGCGTGTAGCAGTGATGGATTTCACGGGCATGGCTGAGCCCCGACGCGAGGACGCGCCGGGGCTCCGTTGTGGAAGAACCAGACTTCTGATCGTGTACGAGCATGGTCCCGAGGGAGGCGGCCGGGAACTCTCCGAAAGGGGTTACAGAGATCGACGGAACGCCTGTGGCTCTGCCGAGTGAGGGCTGACCAAGCCCATCGCGGGCCTGCCACCAGCGGGGCTCACCGAACGACCACGGTTGACGATTTGCGGACGCGCCGCCAGCTCTTGTGCTCACTGCGTCCAGTGTGGCTCACGCACTCGACGTCGACACTCGCGCAGCCTGTCGAAGGTTCGGCGGACCAATCGCACCAGAGCCACTCGGCCTCGTACGCGGTGTCCGTGTCGGAGTGCTCGGTAATGCGGTGGAGCACGCAACAGTACGCAACTCGTGCACGGGGACGCCATGTTGTGCTCCCTGAGGTGTCGCCGCAGCTCAACATTGGAGTCGGTGACCGTCGACCAGTTACCCACCTGGCAGTTTCTTTCACCGCGATACTGCCAGCCGCATGAAGACGGGCAGCCGCATCGGCGCCCCGTCTCGAAGGTCAACGCAGCGACACAACACCCGTCGCGACGCGATCCAAGCGTGATCCACGCACCGCGAGTCACTGGCCACGGACGTGCACCAGGTCACCGCGACGCACCACCACGGAACACGCATGGAACCTACGAGCCACGACAATCGCCCCATTCAGCCATGGAGCTGAGTCGGAGTGAACCGCCCCGATTCGAATGGAGACTCGATTTCATGAAAGGATCGAGTCATGGCACGACCTTCCCGTTACCCGCTTGAGCTCCGTCGTCGTGCGGTGCGCATGGTTGCCGAGGTGCGCGGCGACCACCCGAACGAGACGGCCGCTCTGCAGGCGGTCACCGACAAGCTCGGCATCGGTTCCCGCGAGACGCTGCGGAACTGGCTGAAGCAGCACGAGATC